>CAYFSS010000052.1:0-2228 GCA_964345975.1 uncultured Oscillospiraceae bacterium | reverse complement strand
ATCTTGATGCCTTCAAAGAAGCGTTCATCGGTTGCAACATAGACGACGTTACCGTCTTGCACGTCAAGGAGGTTGGGACCTACCGGTAAGCCAAGAGCTGAGAAGATGTACTCAAACTTCGAGATAGTAAATTGATCGCCGGAAGCAAAGCTGAAAGGAATCTCATCTTGCTCACCGTTACCGTTGGGGTCGTTGTCTCTAAAAGCAACCAGCACTTCTTCAAACTCTGAGAGTGTTGTGGGCATCTCAAGATCAAGGGCTTCGAGCCAAGCAATGTTGATACCGTAAACCTGATTCACAGCACTCCAAGGGCCTTCACTGACCTTTGGGACGCCATAGATATTGCCATCCGGTGCCGTTACAAAAGCCTTAAGTTCAGGTCTTTTTTCGAGGATTGCGGTTAGATTCGGGGCATGCTCAGCGATGAGATCCTGCATAGGAATGAAGGCACCTTCAGCACCATATTTTGCAAGTTCAGCGTCCGTGATGCGTGAATACATAATGTCAGGGAGGTCATTGGTCGCAAGCATGATTCCCTTGCGCTCATCAAATGCCGTTCCCGCACTGACACCGATCCACTCGATGTGAATGTTCAAGGCTTCTTCAGCATCCTTCAGGATGGTGATGTCGTTTAGTTCAGCCGGACTGTCAGGACCCGTGGCGACAAGAGCTGTGAGGGTGACTTTTTCGCCGGGTTCTGCGGCTTCTGTTTCTTCTTCAGCTACGGTTGTATCTTCGGTCGTTGTCTCGCCTTCGGCGATCATGTATCCCGAGAGACCCGTGAATAATACGAGCAGAGCCAGAATGAATGTCATTTTTCTTTTCATGTATATTCCCCTTTTTTGTTTTGAGATTCCAAGTTGAGCGTTGAGTCGAGAATTTAGATCATGGGACCATCCTCCTTTTTGATGACGCTAACCAGCTATATTTCATGCGCTAACTCTTGATTGAACCAACTAATACACCTTGAATGAAGAACTTTTGAACAAACGGATAGATGAGGATGAGAGGTAAGGTCGATACGATAATGACGCCGTATTTGACCAATTCAGCGGTCTTTTGTTGCAGAATTCGATCCCTGATATCAGCGGTCATTTCATTGCTGGTACCAATGATCAGGATGTCCCTTAAGACCATCTGGAGAGGATCTTTTTCAGGGCTCTTGAGGAAGACGATCGCGCGGAAGAATTCGTTCCAGTAGCCAACGAAGTAAAACAAAACCATGATGGCGGTGAGGGCTTTTGTGAGGGGTAATGCAATGGTGAAGAAGAACCCCAATTGACTTGCGCCGTCGATCTTTGCCGCTTCGTGGAGTTCATCGGGGAGGTTGCTGCGGAAGAAGGTTCGAGCAATGAGCAAGTTCCAGACGCTAACGGCTCCGGGCAAGGTCATGGCCCAGATGGAATCCAATATGCCAAGTTTTTGGATCAAGAGATATGTGGGGATGAGACCGCCACTGAAGAACATGCTGAAGGTAATGAGGGCGATGAAGATGTTCTTCCCGGGTAAACTATCTTGTGAGAGGGCATAACCGCCGGTGATCGTACAGACCACGCTGATGGATGTCCCGACGATGGTGTAGACGATGGTATTGCGATAACCCATCCAAATGCGCGGCATCTTGAAGATGCGATCATAGCCGTCGAACATGAGGCCCTTGGGTGTGAAGATAACTTTGCCTGTATTGACGAGGTTTGGATCGCTGATGGATGCGATCACGATGAAGTATAAGGGATAGGCGATGACCAAGAAAATAACCGTCATAAGGATCACATTGAAGAGATCGAAGATCGTATCTGAATTGGTCTGCCTAATGGTTTTCGGATTCCGTAGCATGATGTGACTCCTATTCCGTTACCACAAACTGTTCTGGGTCAGACGTTTCGAGATCGTATTCACTAGGACCAGCATCCCGAAATTAACGAGAGAATTGACCAAGCCGATCGCAGTGGAGAAGGAGAATTGGTTGTTGATCAGACCGACTTTGTAGACGTAGGTTGAGAGGATTTCAGAGCTTTGGAGATTGAGATTGTTCTGCAGTAGATAGGCTTTTTCAAAGCCAACGCTCATCAAGGATCCTGCGTTTAAGATGAGGACAATGATGATGGTCGGCAAGATGCCCGGCAGATCGATGTGCCTGATTCGCTTTATTTTGCTGGCTCCGTCGACGATGGCCGCTTCATGGAGTTGAGGATCAATCCCGGTCAACGCGGCGATGTACAAGATGG
>CAYFSS010000051.1:0-2319 GCA_964345975.1 uncultured Oscillospiraceae bacterium | reverse complement strand
GGCGAATTCGACGAGGTTCAGCTTGATGTTCTCTTCTTCCATATAGCCTTTGTTGATGGCGGTGGTCACGGCCCACAAGCTACCGTAGTTCGGCATATAGGCGATGTTCAGCTCGGTGACTTCGTCTTCAGCAGCGACCGGGGCAGCGCCCAGGAAGAGGCCGAGGACCAAGGCTAAGGTCAGCATGAGAGATAGGAACTTTTTCATGATATTTTTCCTCCTTGAAGGATTGTGTGCGTTTCACTTGGATCGCACAAGACAGATGGTGGACCCGATCCAATCCCGTGGATTCAATCGGATACTTCCGGTTCGCTACTTGCGAACAGCCAAATACTCCTGGTAAACCTGACTCCAAACTTCATTCTTGAGTTTCAAGAACTCCGGGGACATCTTCGTCTCCTGCGTCCTTGGGTATGGGATATCGATATCGATAATGTCTTTGATACGACCCGGGCGAGCACTCATGATGACGCAACGCTGTCCCAGAAGGATTGCTTCATCCACATCGTGCGTGATGAAGAAACAAGTCTTCTGCTCGCGCTCCCAAGTCTCCAAGAGCTCGGACTGTAACTGCGTCCTCGTCTGCGCATCGAGCGCACCAAACGGTTCATCCATGAGGAGCACTTCGGGATTTGCGGCATAGGCGCGGGCAATCGCTACCCTCTGCTTCATTCCTCCTGAGAGCTCCTTAGGATAACTATCTTTAAAAGCCACCAGATCCACCATTTCCAAATAGTGATTGGCGATGTCTTCGGCTTCCTTCCCTTTCTTCCCTCGAAGTTCCAGGGCGAAGAGGACATTCTTCCTAACGGTGAGCCAAGGAAAGAGGGCATATTGTTGAAAGACGACGCCGCGCTCCGTGCCGGTTCCGGTGACGAGCTGTTCATTGCAGTAGACGTCTCCTGAGGTTGAGTGCTCCAAGCCGGCGATAATATTGAGGAGCGTGGACTTGCCGCAGCCTGAAGGACCTACGACCGTGATGAATTCGTTCTCTTTGATGTCGAGGCTCACGCCGTCGAGGGCAACGACATCCCCGGTGCGACCTCGAAAGACTTTACGGACCTTGTCGATCCTAACTTTTATATCTCGCGTTTCTCTTGCCATCCGGTCAACCTCTTCTCTAGAAACTTAATGCCTTTCTCGAGACTAATGCCGATGATGCCGATGATGATGACATAGGCAAGCATGGGGGCGGACTCGAAGTTATTGTTTAAGGAGCGGATACGCATGCCGAGACCGGCGATGGCTCCCGTAGATTCTGCTGCGATGAGCGTGGTTAAGGCAACCGATGCGCCCAGCCTTATGGCCGTCAAGATAAACGGAAGGGATGCGGGAGCGATGACGCGAATAAAGATATCTTTATCTTTAGCACCGAGGACTCGGGCCGCTTTGATGAGCGTTGCATCGATATTGCGTACACCTTGGTAGATGGTAATACACATCGTCAAGAAGCAGGCAATCGTGATGACGATGATCTGGGGCTTACGGCCGACGCCGGCGACAATGACGATGAGAGGGACGTAAGCAAGGGGCGGGATGTTACGGATGAATTGGATCCATGGTTCGATGACGTTGCGCACGGGTTTGTACCAAGCCATGAGGATGGCGACCGGGAGCGCGATGGCGAAACCGAGAGCGAAGCCTGCGGAGACAGAGATTAAACTGCTGGAGATATCGAGCCAAAGAACTTCGCGCTCGATCATGGTGAGGAGAGCCTTGAAGGTCACATCGATGAAGGGAAAGGCTCGCTGCGTCTGGGGGAGTCTGGAAAGGAGATACCAAAATCCCATAGCCACAGCAAAGGAGATGATGCTCCAAGTCCATTGGATTCTCCGGTCTCTGCCGAAGTTTAAACCGGCTGTTGGTTGGGTTCGTCGGGCTGTGCCGACACTCAAGCCGAAGATTCTCATGCGTATTTCACCTATCCATTTCTGTGCCCTATATGAGTTTTCTCTGTTTTCATTATAGATAGGAGCTCCCGGGCGGATAAGTCTGAAATTTCTTCCACCCCTTAGGAAACCCTGTTCTCTAGTCGATAGAAAACAAGGTCTAAGCATGGTAAACCGGCTGAAATCGGCACAAAACGTCAGATCTGATGCACCTTGCCTCTCTTCGGCATGATGGACATGCAAATCTCCTTTTGTGTTGATTGCTTTTCTTCAAAGAGATTATATCGCCACACGCTTATCGCCTTTACGATAACTACAAAACCATCGGGATTGGTCTTAAACAGAAAACCCCTCACATTAGACGTTGAAGTCTCATGGGAGAGGTCAATAAAAGCATGAAAGAAAACCTTACGATTCTTTGCCCATAGCC
>CAYFSS010000050.1:0-2503 GCA_964345975.1 uncultured Oscillospiraceae bacterium | reverse complement strand
GCTCGAACCTGTGACCCCCTGCTTGTAAGGCAGGTGCTCTCCCAGCTGAGCTATGCTCCCAAGAGCGAAAGTAGTATACAACAATACCTAAGCGGCTTGCAAATGAACTGAAAGATTTATATTCATCTTTCGCTTCAAGAATATCGAACGATACCCACCTTGAGCCGGGCCAGCGAAAGGAGTTTAAAAGACTTTATATGAACGGCTTTGTCATATAAGCTTTGGAGCAAGTCTCCTAGTCACCATGTAAATTAGTAGGAGTATGAGCATGGAGCAAGTGAATAAGACAGATGCCTCTACGCAAGCAAAGTGGCTATTGCTTTTCTTTATCAGCAGTGTGTTTCTGTTGACGGGTGTACTCATCGATCCTCTACCTGAAGTTCTTGCCGGCTTCTGGCGTATACAGATCAGTCCTTCCGTCTTAACGACCGATTACCTTGTGGTCGGTGGAGATGGAGCAACCCTCTGGAACTCGGCAGTTGTCATCTTAGTTTTAGGCTTCATCCTTCGAATAACTAAAGTTAAGTTATCAGGTTTTCTTCTAGCAGTGATTATCTTGGTTTCGGGGTTCTCATTCTTTGGTACCGACTTAGTCAATTCATCGCCCATCATGTTGGGCACGATGTTGTACGCACGGACTAAACAAATGAACTTTGGCGAAGTGGCAGGTTTTGCCTTCTTAGGCTCAGCCTTAGGTCCTTTGGTTAGCTCAGTTGCGCTCTTATTCGACTTCCCATTATGGTTTTCTATCCCGGCGGCGTTGGCGATCGGCATTGCCATTGGTTTTATTGTTCCCATCCTTGCGCCCTGGGCGTTGGATTTTCATAAAGGGTTCTCACTATACAATGTAGGTTTTGTCAGTGGCATGATCGGTATGATCTGGATTGCTCTGTTTCGCATGTTTGGCATGCACATAAAACCTGCAGATATTCTCAGTCAAGAGAACCACCGATCGATTGAACTTATGTTAATTGTGGTCTTCTCGACAATGCTCATCTATGGCTTTGTTTTAAATGGCAAGAAACTGGCTCATTACTCTGAATTATTGGAAGATAATGGGCGATTATCTCCGGACTTTGTCAAACACTACGGGGTCGGGATCACTATCGTCAATATGGGGATCATGGGTCTGGTGGCTATCGTTTATGTTGAATTAATCGGTGGTTCGTTTAATGGTCCGGTGATCGGAGGCATCTTATCCGTGGCCGGTTTTGCCGCCATCGGTAAACACCCGATCAACAGTGTCCCTATCATGCTGGGAGTTTATTTAACCTCGTTGATATCTCCCGATCTCAATCCTTCAGACACCTCTCAGATTGCAACAGCTCTGTTCGGGATGGCTCTCGCACCTATTGCCGGGGAGTTCGGAGTTGTGGCCGGAATCTTAACCGGTTTTCTCCATACCGCTCTCGTGACCCAAGTTCTGCCCACCCATTCAGGGGTTAATCTCCATAACAACGGTTTCTCATCCGGCTTCGTTGCATTCTTCCTTGTACCTATCCTTATCTTCTTTCGCCGTAAGTATTGGCATCTATATTGGAAGAGCAAAACCTGAGGGCTTTTTGGTGTATTTATTCTTCGATTTCGTCACGATAAGCTATGCCTTAACACTCAAAAGCCAACCTCCCTTATCCATCGATCAATGATCATACGCTTGATGTAAAATCCGTGTTAAATTAATGTACGAAAGGGGATCCTTCCATGGAAATATTTACGGATTTCAACATGATGGTTCTGCTTCGACTCATCATTGCCGGTTTATGTGGCGGTGCTTTGGGTTTCGAGAGGGAGATGAGAGGGAGACCGGCCGGCTTGAAGACGTTCACGCTGGTTGCTATCGGCTCCGCTCTTGTGATGACTGCAAATGAGTACATCTATAAAACCATCGGTGGTGGGGATACGATGCGCCTGGCCGCTCAGGTCATCAGCGGCATTGGCTTCCTCGGTGCTGGCACGATTCTTGTCACGGGCTCGAACGAAATCAAAGGTCTGACGACGGCTGCCAGCTTATGGGTGACTGCAGCTGTGGGCATCGCGATAGGTGCAGGTTTCTACTTTGGGGGTCTATCGACGATGATCTTAGTGACCGTATTGTCCAGTTTCTATCGTATCGTCGATAAGAAGATTTCTGAACGGTCGCGGGACATTCGCTGTGAGATCATCGCTCGTGATCGTGAATTCTTGATTCCTTTACGAGATTACTTCAATACAGCAGGCATTCAATTGCAAGCTAATAGTAAATTGCGTGAAACGATTTGGCGCGACGGAACCTACTCGTTTACCATCTCCATCCGTAACGGAAGACGTATTTCTCATGATGAGATCTTTCATGAAATTGAGAAACTACCTTCGGTAATCGCCGTCAATGATCTCACGTGAGATTGTGAAATCGAATGAAGCGTGTTGTTAGTGCCGGGTATAGCCCCGTTAAGCATGGTCTAGCTCGTCTGGACTTGTCTGTTTGGGATACACATTGACTGTATGCACTTTGGATTAATGAGAA
>CAYFSS010000049.1:0-2636 GCA_964345975.1 uncultured Oscillospiraceae bacterium | reverse complement strand
GGCATGGTGAGTTACGAGCCGGAAGCATACCAGCGGAACATGTACTTCATCGGGGTCCTTATGTCGCTTGTCTATCACGTGGGACTTTTCTATGTCATGAACTACCTGAGTCCCAAGCTCTTCAAAGACCCTGCCCAGTCCAAGATTGCCGTCCTTTTGGTGACCTTTTCAAATTCAATGTTTCTTGGCTTTCCTATTCTCCAAGGTCTTTACGGTACGGAGATCCTGCTCTATGGCGGAGCCATTGTTGTGAGTTTCAATTTGGCGTTATACAGCGTGGGGTTAGGGAGCCTTCAAGATAAAACAGAGGTCAAGACACCCCTGTGGAAGAAGATCATCACGCCGTTTAATATCGCAACGGCTATCCTCATTGTTTTTCTCTACACAGGGCTTGGCTGGCCTCAGCCGATTCAAGAGAGCCTTGACTACATGTCCTCGATCAATACGCCCTTGTCGCTCTTCGTCATCGGCTCATCGCTTGCCATCAGCAATCTAAGAGAAGTCTTCACCGATAAGAATCTCTATCTTGTCACACTCCTAAGGTGCCTAATCGTCCCCCTCGTCGTGCTCTTAATCCTCAAAATTCTCCCACTGAATCTGGATCCGGACCTCATCCGTGCCATGGTCGTTCTCTCGGCAATGCCGTCTGCAGCAAACAATGCGATGCTGGCGGAGGAGACGGAGGTTGCACCGCTTTGGGCTGCAAGAGCTGTGACCCAGACGACCCTGCTCTTTATGCCTACAATTCTTATCATCGTTCCCTTGATGGAAGCGCTTTTATAGACTTTCTTTTGTTAAACTGGACAAGAAAGAAATGAAGGTGGCTTTTTTGTGTTGTATGAGAGTTAATAGTTTCTTAGTTAAAGAGCGACTGAGTTAAGGAGTGACCGATGCCTGAGTATGATTTCACGACGCTTCCGGATCGCAGCAAGAGCGGTTCGTATAAGTGGATGCAAATGTTGAGTATGGATCCGGAGGTCAGCGAAGGGGTTCTTCCCATGTCCGTCGCCGATATGGAGTTCTACAATGCGCCGGAGATTATCGAAGGGCTCAAGGAGCACCTCGATACGTACATCTTTGGGTACACGGGGCCGACCGAGAGCTACTATGATGCCGTCATCGATTGGTTTAAGCGCCGTCAAGGGGTAGAGGTCAAGAAGAAGTGGATCGTCCATACGCCGGGGGTGGTGCATGCAATCTTCCATGCGATCCGTGCCTTTACTCGGCCCAAGGATAGGATCATGATCATGCGTCCTGTCTATCCGCCCTTCTTTAATTCCGTGAAGCAACAAGGTCGGAAGATTGAGAATTGTCCTTTGAAGATCAAGCACGGTCGCTATGAGATCGACTTTAAGCTCTTGGAGTCGCAAGCGACCAGCAAGGAAAATAAGGTCATGCTCTTTTGTTCGCCGCACAATCCCGTGGGACGAGTCTGGACGAAGGAAGAGCTCACTCGGGTCGCCGATATTTGCTACAAGCACGACATTCTCCTTATTGCAGATGAGATCCACGGAGATATCGTCATGGACGGTCACAAGTTCCACTCTTTCCTTGAACTGGATCACCCCATTCGCGAACAACTCATCGTCATGACATCGGCAAGTAAGACCTTCAATATTGCCGGAGCAGGGATTGCTACCACGTTCATCCCGGATAAGAAGATTCGTAAGCGTTTCCAAGCTGCGCTCGAGGAGAGTGGGACGCATGTTTCAAACGGACTGGCTTACAAGACGGTTGAACTCGCCTATAACGAATCCGAGGCATGGTTCGATGAGGTCCTCAAGGTCATTCAGCACAATCGTGACCTCGTGGTGGATTTCTTTAAGGACACGCCCATCAAAGTCTACCCGCTCGAGGGTACCTATTTGTTGTGGCTCGATTTCAATGCTTTGAAGCTGAGCAATAAGGGACTGGCGAAGTTCATGGCGGAGGCCGGGATCTTCGCGCACCAAGGTCATGCTTTCGGCGATGAAGGGGACGGGTTCCAACGGTGGAATCTTGCGATGCCAACGTCCGCCCTTGAAGCGGCGCTCGAACGCTATACCGAGGCGGTTGCAAGACTCAAGCCTTAGATCACACAAAAGCCCACAACCCTTACCTTCAACAACAGAACATAGCGTCGTCTTTACGGCGCTATCGTGTCTTATTGGGCTCTACCTTATTAAGTTCAGCTTCATAAATTCAGCAAAGTTTACGTTAATCTTCATGGAATGGATGAAAGCTCAGCCGTCTTGCGACGAAATCAATCAGACATTGCAATTTGAATAAGCCAACTTAAGTTATCTAAATTTTATTGAACATCAATCCTGCTATGGTAAGATAATCGCATAAATGAGGCTGTGAGATTAAATTCGTTTGGAGGATATTCAGATGACTAATGGGGTAGAAGTTCTACGCAAACCGGGACAATCTAAACGATTTGCAAAACTCAGTAAATACAAAGTTTTGTACCTCATGATCCTTCCGGCGCTCATCTATTATTTGCTTATCTGTTATTACCCCATGGCAGGTTTAACGCTCGCCTTCAAGAACTATTCGATTCGTAAAGGAATCTTCGGTTCCGATTGGATCGGCTTCGACTACTTCAGGACCTTCTTTAACAGTTACGATGCCCCTCGCCTGGTCAAGAACACGCT
>CAYFSS010000048.1:0-3166 GCA_964345975.1 uncultured Oscillospiraceae bacterium | reverse complement strand
TCATTTGTCATAGCCTTGAGGGCTTTATCACGAATCGCACTCCTTGACATATCCAGCCGCTTAAAACGTTTGTTCCCGGCAACATCTCTATCCATACGAATAAGCTCAATACGCCCAACACCGGGATTTTGACGGGCATACTCAGCAAAACCCTTTGCCTTACCTAAATTATCAGCAAAATCCGGACTATGAGGTTCCAAGACATCTACGATATACCCTAGACGTTCGTCTCTTCGAATAATGAGAAAATCAGGATAGGCAGACTTCCATTCATTGTTCATCTCATAAGGGATGCAAAGCGCCCATGACTTGCGAGGCGGATTTCTGAGCCAACAGACATAATCCTCACGCTGTTGTTCTTCTTTTAGAACACCAGCTTCCCATTCATTAAGTTTAATTTTTGCAAAACCCTCATCATTGACAAACAAATGGTCGCTATACTTTTCTCCTCCACTGATGTATTCAGCCTGAATGCGTTCCGGTAACCGGAAGTTGTGTTTGCTCACCTGATCGCCATCAGAAACAATCCGGCCATACTGCAGGCGAAAACTCTCATCAACTGTGATCATATAACGCCTATACTCGTCATTCAATTGATGAAACTTGTCTCTAGCGTAGATCTGTAGTTGATTTAAGTTTTCCTGATCGGCGGCAAAGAGGATAACATCAAGCTGATATGCGTCAGGATCAAGGGCATCAAAGTACTTGTTTCCATAGGCATGACCGACACCTTCTCCACCAAGCTTCACCTCTGCTTGACGAAATTGACGCTCAATATCGGCATTCGTCGAGAAAAAGGCTTGTTGAATGGGAAAATCTTTCACGCTCTCCCCAAACACATCAAAAACCTGCATGGATAGTTTAAACTCTTTTGCCTTCTCGACTAAATCGTTATATTTACCCTGCTCCCGCAACGTATGAATGTATTCACGAATTTTAATAATAATTTCACTGACAACTACTTCTTTAGCATCAGGATTAAGACCGGATTGTACTAGGAGCCTTGTCAGTTTAAAAAGCGATGTCAAATAATCATTGATACGAGTTTGGCGCACATGATAAGTAAGAAGTCCCGCATCGTTAATAAATTTGATGATTGCTTCTCGGTCGAGTGTATCCTCCGGCAAGATTTCTTCTTGGTCAGCTACTTGTTTGCTGGGAGAAAGATTTTTGTCAGATGAAGCAATAGCTTCTTCAGTAGATTCAAGTGAGGCATCGTCCGGTAAAGGAACTGATTTTCTTCCATCAGTTGTATCAAGCTCATCTGCAGCTGCGTCTTTAAGTCTTACTGTTATGCCTTCTGCAGGAACATAATCAGCACCATGACTAATAGTAAGCCCTTCACCCGCCTTCGCAGATGGAGTAACGGCATCATCTCCCGTAGCCAGATCTTCCAAACTCATCTGACCATCTGCTTGAGGAACTGCTTTTCTCTTAAAGAATCTTGCCGGTTTTGCTGACCAGGTTTCGAATGTCTTTTCACCAATCTGCTCACCATAAATATCCGTTGGAATTTCTCCACCTTCACTTGCTTGTAAAGCTGTCACAATTTCTTCTACGGTATTACGCTCAAAGTAAGGCAAGAAGAGATGTACATTGTTAAGACTTTCATCCACTTTAATGCGCATCTGCATCGGTGTTCTAACCATGCGTCCCAGAAGCTGGGCGATATATGTTGCATCCTTAGCACGACGAAAAGACATCATCGTTTCCGCTCTAGGGCAATCCCAACCTGTGGAAAGACTCTCTTTGAAGAAGACAAGTTTGATTTTTCTATTGTCATTGATGCCTGAAGGTTCGGCATAGGGAACGTCTAGACCATTAATATCGATGGTTTGCATCTCACCAAAGGCATGAACGACTTCACCTTTTTCAAAGTGATAGCCGGCTCTGTTTTCAATCGTGCGCAGAGCTTCATCAAGATCGGTCTTGGAAATTTTACCGGCGGCAGCATTTTCGACCTGAACGACAAAAATCGGATTGATATAAGCATAATGTTGTTCATAGCAATATTGCTGCCAATGTCGCCACTTCTTTCTCCACTCATCTGTTGCCGCCTGCAGAATAGCCATGTCTTTTCTGACCGCTGTTTCCTCGGGATAGGTGATGACGATGCGGTCTTTCAGAAGACCCGAAGCTCTCACCTCATCCGGCGTAACGATGACCTTATGAATGGTGGATGTTGTCCCTTGTACCAGACTATTAAATCGCTCCGTAGTAGCCGACATACCGATAACAACAGGCATCGGTTCAAGCCCATCTTCCGGACTGCCTTTTAGAAATTTCTGCATGATGGTGGTTGCTTTACCAGCTTCTCTTCCAAGCATACCGCGATGAGCTTCATCGATTACGAAGTAAAGACGATCTGATTTTTCTCTGGCAGTATTTCTAAGTGTTTCCCAAATTGTGTACTGTCTATTGTCACCGTGTTTTGTAAGATTAGAACTCTTGCCAAGTTTTTGCGTGTTTAGAAAATATATGTGACCGTCATCTAAAATCTCCTGATCGAAGGATTCGTCCGTGATGGTGACGCATTGTGAAAGGGCAATCTTATCGGCCTTACCATCAATCTTATCTTTTGATTGTTGATTGAGTTCCGGTGAATCAGAAAGCCAGATAATGATTGCTTCCGGTTGCTCAGCATAGCGCTCATCACCAAAGAATATCGTTTCAAAAAGTGCAGCCATGATAATCGTCTTGCCGGAACCTGTCGGTGCTGTAAAAGAGACAACTTGCGGTGTATGTGTTCTGCGATAACTCCCTAATGCTTCCGCCGTGTTCATACGGAGATTTTGCAAAGCCTTTCTTTGAAAGGGAAATAGTTCAACTAACATGATTATTTCCTCCCCGTATTAATTCTAAAATTATCCAAGTAATCCCGATAGAGCTGATAACTTGTTTTTACTTGGAGTTTGGCTGCCATCTCTCGATATCCCGGTTCCGAGTCCGTTACAATAAAAACGGTTTCAATCTCAGGTGTCTTTTTAATCTGCTGTAGGTATTTCGGGAAGTCCCTCTCATCTGTCAAAACAGCAAAGCGATTATCCGGCAAAATTAACATTTTCGGAATCGTCTCACCTTCAATCTGTGGACACATGCCGATCGAGCCTGCCTTCATCCACAATACAGAAAGCAGTTCTTTAAATTGCCTTCCCAGGGCAACAGC
>CAYFSS010000047.1:0-3624 GCA_964345975.1 uncultured Oscillospiraceae bacterium | reverse complement strand
TCCACCTATCGAGTAGCATCTCGCCTTCGCTTGTAGCAGAGCCGACATATCGCTTGCCGGTCAAGGTATCGGTGATGAGGTATACGGCCTTCTGATTGCCAAGTGCTGCAATCCAGTCCTTCTTGTTGTTCTTGATTATGGTCTCAAGCTGCCTGAATGTGAGCCTGACTTGGTCATACCCCGGGAAGTCGTCTCCATCGAATGTGTCAGGTAGCACTTGATTGACGATCAGTTCATCATAGATGCTTTTGTACCAATAACCCTGGGACCTTTTCTTGTGGTACTTAACTATCACACGACCGAAATACTTCGAGTATTCCGTAAGCTCCTCAGCTTCGTAGCTGATGCCATCAGTGACGCCAAGGCGTTTTGTGATCCTTTTGATTGTGGTCAGCAGCCATATGTCTTCGCGAAGTTTGAGGAAGCAAATGCCAATCTGGCCGACCTTGAAGTAGTGGCTTTTCTTGTGCCACAAAAACCACTGGCTGTTGATGACCTCAGGATCAGCTTGATAGATCTCCATCGGGTCTTCCCAACCGTTGTATTGGTTGAATTTGACTTTGGCGTTATCGAACTCTTCTCCATCCAGCAGTAGAAGGTCATTTAGCAGTATCTGATCCATGTTCAACAATCCTTAACTAGAGCAGACTTGGTTTCTTTAAATTCTGCGAATTGAGGAAAGGCAGATCCATTTACTCCCGCCCCGAATAGAAAGTTAATGGAGCATGAACCCAAAATACGTTTCAGTCTGGACTTCCCCCAGTTTCGTTGACGCGTCGCCTTAAGCGGGAATCGCTTCTTCCAGCATCATAGCTTCATACTCCATCGGGCTCAAGTTCCCAAGCGATGAATGTATCCTCATCCTGTTATAGAAGACCTCGATATAGTCGAAGATATCAAGCCTCGCATCATCTCTGGTCCTGAACGTCTGACGGTGCACGCACTCTACTTTGATCGTGGACATGAGACTTTCAGTGATCGCGTTGTCCCAAGGAGCTGATATCGATCCCATCGATGGCGTGATCCCATATCTTCTCATCGTTCTGCCCAATAGCAAAGATTTGTACTGACTTCCATGATCGCTGTGATGTATGAGGCCGGGTAATGGTTTCCTCCTGGTAACTCCCATCTCCAGCGCATCATCGACTAATTCGGCGCCCATGTTATTGCCCATCGACCAGCCGACGATCATCCGAGAGAACACATCGAACACGACTGCCAGATAAAGCCATCCCTCATAGGTCTTCACGTACGTGATGTCTGCAAACCAGAGTTGGTTTGGTCTGCTTGCCGAGAAATCACGCTTCACAAGATCGACGTTGATCCCATCTCTTTGCTCGATAGCCGGTTTCCTGTGCCTCCTCTTCGATTTCGACACCCCCTTGATGCCATACTCGCGCATGATACGCTCGACCCGTTTCTTGGATGTCTTGAAGCCTTGACGCTTGAGCATCGCCAGAACCCGCGGCGCGCCATAGATGCCACGTGACTCGTCATGGATCTCTACTATGTGCTTTGCGAGTTCGAGGTCTTGCACATCATGGTCAGATAAAGACCTGCTCTTCCATGCGTAATAACCTGCCCGAGTGACCTTCATCACTTTACAGAGGATGGAGACGGAGTGGTTGCCGCATTCTTCGTCGATGAAAGCGAATATCACTTTCTTCTGTCTGTCTCCCTGGCGAAGAATGCGGCGGCTTTTATCAGTATCTCGTTCTCCTCTTTGAGGCGCTTGATCTCAATCTCGGCCTGTCTGAGTCTTTCGCGCTCTGAGATATCGAGGACACGCGTGTCATCATCATATCTCTTGATCCAAGACCTCAGACTCTCGGGAGCAACCCCGATGCCCTTTGCTGTCTTCAATACGCCGACATCACTGGACTTGTAGAGACGTACGGCTTCTCTCTTGAACTCCTCGGTATATCTTGCCATCGCCTTTCCTTTCTTGAGTAGCTATATGCTACCCCAGAATCAGGCGTCAACAAAAACGGGGGAATTTCAGTCTTTCAATAGCGGCGACGTTTGTCTCATTTGGGTCGATAAATGAATTATCCGAGATGTCAATAATGGTTTCTTCCATTTAGATCACCCGGCGAATCGTGTCGGGACTGAAGGTCTTGAATAGCTCCTCGAAGTTCGCGGATGCAGAGTCGTTCTTGAACGACAGATCACGCATGACGGCATATGATGGTTTGCGGCGTGCGATCTGTTCGATCACATCATTGGACACATCAGCATCGAAACAAGCAAGCAATTGCCCGTGATTGACATCGAAGACCTTCTTTCCGTTTATATCCAGCGTGTCTATATGGGCTGAATAAGGGATGCGAAACGCAGGAAGTACCTGAAACAGAATGTCCTCAGCTGTTCGCCCTTCTTTGACATTGTCGATCATATCCATAAGTGACGCCTGCTCAGTTGCTTCAGGATTAGCATACGTATCTTTGAAATTAGAGGAATCAATGCGAAGCACACGGAAGCCAATATCGGGTACGGGTTTCGGGTTTTCGCCGAGTTTGAGTTGGGCATTTTCTTGTTCTACCTGCTCTATGATTTCACTTCCGGCACGGCGAATGCGCTCTTCCCCAATATCGACAATTGTTCCATAGCCTGCATTTCCTGCTTCAGACGATAATTCGATTTCTGATGGCATCTGCACCATGATGAATCGCCTGCGCCCTGAGTCTTCAGCATTTTTAACAAGAATTGAATCTGCCATGGTTGCAGAACCCGAGAAGAAATCCATAATCAAACTGTCTTTATGTGATCCAATTTCAAGGATCAAATCCATGAGTTTTGGTGGCTTAGGAAAGCTCATAACGTTTGATCCAAATAATTGTTTGATGCGCTTCTTTCCCCAGTCGTTATTGAATTGATTGTCGTTTTGGAGCGTTTTGGCCATTGTAAATGAGGCATTTCCTTCTTCTAGATAATCTTTACGAAAAATACGCCATCCTTCGTTCGTCTCTTCGCCAAATATGTACTCGTTTTCAGCAGTTATTTTTTCTTTGGACCAGGTCCAGCAAGTAGGGGTTCCATCCCCAGCCAAGGGCAGGCGCTCAATTGTATGTAAGGAGTCTTTTGCAACAGAGACACTTCCATTGCTCGCATCAATCCATAAGGGAAAATACAGATTTGGTCTAGTACTAGGATTGAAGCTTTGGTTGCGGTTCCTTAACCCGATTGCTCGATACTTCCCCTTCTCGTCTTCGCGATTATATTCAGCGAGCATCTTTTCGCTCTTAGGAATTAGATTGAGACAGTTAGGGTTTTCGTAATCTTTAACCCAGACTAGTACTGGTTCTATCGTTTTTGCTAGATATCTATCTAAATTACGTCCGCGAGGATTAACCTGCACATACAGCTTAGCAACATAGTTGCTTGCGCCGAATACATCAGTGCATATTTTCATAAGATTTGTTTCTTCATTATCATCAATGCTGATAAAGAGCGCCCCATCATCAGTTAGCAAATCACGCGCAAGCAGAAGACGGGAATACATCATTGAGCACCAGTCGGAGTGAAAGCGTCCGTTGCTTTCTGGGTTTGCTACGAGCTGCCCACCATCTTCGTCATACTCTCCACTTTCCGCATCGTATTCAGAATACGTTTGCGAGTAGTCGT
>CAYFSS010000046.1:0-4090 GCA_964345975.1 uncultured Oscillospiraceae bacterium | reverse complement strand
ACCATGAAGACCATGAAGACCACGAAAACCACGAAGATCATGAAGGCCACGAGCAGCACGAACACCGCAAGATAAATACGACTTGGTCGAAGAATTAAAGAGCCAAGATAAGACCGTCATCATGGTGGGTGATGGAATCAATGATGCCCCTTCTTTGGCCTTAGCTGATGTAGGAATTGCGATCGGGGCGGGCACTCAGGTTGCCTTGGATTCTGCGGATATCGTCTTGACGCAATCCGATCCGGCTGATATCGCATCCTTCATCGAATTGGCCAATAAGACAACGCGTAAAATGCGCGAGAATCTCGTGTGGGGAGCCGGATATAACTTCATCGCTATCCCCTTAGCAGCTGGAATCTTGGCACCGATAGGCTTCATACTCTCCCCTGCTGTTGGAGCTATTTTGATGTCTTTGTCTACCGTCATTGTCGCAGTGAATGCCATGACCCTTCGGCTGGATCATAAGATCAAGGCTAGCCAAGACATGAAAGAGACGATGAGTTAGATTTGTCTGCTTCGTCCGCCACATCGCACAATAGAGAGCCGTCCATCATCACGAACTGAAAGGAATCATTCGAATAAGCTCTCCAGATTATGATCCCGTATCATCTTCACGATCTGCTTGGTCCTCGTACAACCGAATTTCCTCAGCAAGACAGTGATCTGCGACTTCACAGTTGCATGGGTCACAAAGCGCTCCTTAGCAATTTCGCGCACGGTCTTCCCTCTCAGGAGCCAGCGAATCAGATCAAGTTCAGCAGGGGTCAAATTCGAGACATTATGAATGAAGAACAACAGACTCTTCTCCGAATCACGTAGGCGTGAGTACTCCTGGAGTAGCACTTGCTGAATCTCTTGAGAGAGAACCGGCTTGCCTTGATAGGCATTTCGTATGTGCTGGAAGAGCTCGTCATACGTTTCACTCTTCACGACATAGTCGACCGGCCCAACGGCCATGGAGGCAAGGATGGTGGTTTCGGTTTCATAGGCCGTGAGAAAGATAATCTTCGCGTTGGGGAAGTCTTCAAGAATCTTAGCACTTGCGTCTATGCCGGCACGGGACGTTTCCATCTCAACATCCATGAGGATGAGATCAAATGGCTCAGCATGAGCTAATTCCAGGATGCCCACCCCGGTCGCACTATGACCTACAACCAGGAAGTCTTCCTCTTCGTTCAAAGCTTCGACGAGAGCTTCGCGCAAGATATCTATATCTTCAGCAACTAGGATACGAATCGGTCCTGTTCCGGTCATAAATTCCTCCCGTTAAGCATCGATGCGTGGAAGCATCAAGAGGAAGCTCGTGCCTTCTCCCACTGTACTATCGATCTGAATTCGGCCCATATGACGACGGACAATGCTACGCACGTGATATAGCCCCAGACCCCAATTCATGACACTGTTCTTCTGACTGTAGAAAGGATCGAAGACTTGCTTTTGTTCCGCTGCACTTAGACCTACACCATGGTCCTGTACAACAATGACGGTGATGCGTCGTTCAGAATACACATCCATGCGTAGGGTTCGGTCAGTGGATCCCTTCAAGATTTGAGATTCCCAAGCATTGATCAAGAGATTATAGAGTGCTTCTGTGAGATACGTCTTATCGGCCAAGATTCGGATGCCTGCTTCACAAGTAACCTTGAGTTTCGCTTCAGGGTATTTACTCATCAAAAGCCCCTCAGCCTCAGCAAGGATCGGTTTCGGCGACTGCACTTCCAAGGTCATCTGCTTGGTCTTTGTCGCATGATAGAGCTCGTTTGAACGATCGAGAAGGTAAGCATGATTGACCCTCATCTGCGCGATATAGTCCGAGAGTTTGTCACGACCGGAGCCCGTCAGCTCCTCATCTTCCAAGAGCTGATCCATCCGCTTCAACAAGATATTGTTTGCCAATAATTGATTCTTCATCGCGTGTGAAAAAATAGAAGCGCCGGTTTGAGCAACGGAAAACTTGCGGTTCAAGACCCACTCATCCCTACTCTCTTTAATGTTCGATTGTGTATATTTCACGATAACGGTCATTCCCAAGATGAGACTCACGGCCGTCACGATAACAATCACTAAGAAGCCCTGAAAACTCGGTGCATACTGCAAATAGCCTATGCCTTTGCTCCAGATATAGTCGAAGCTATAGAAACGATAGACCTGGCTGGGATCTTGTCCGGAAAACAACGTAAACAAGCCTGTTTGTGAGAACAACGCTAAGACAATTAGGAGAAAACGGAATCTCAAGTATGGAATGCGGACTGCAATCCATTCTTTTATTAAGAGCGCAGAACCAAGAACGACATAGATAAGAATCCAGAAGTATGAGAGGTTCACGAGGACGTCCTGCATCTTTGCTGTAATCTCAATGAGATTGCGGAAGATCTGAGGATAATAGGCGATCAGTGACAAGGCCGGTAAGACGGTGCTTCCTATCTCAAGCCTTCGATACATCTTAGTGTTTGAGTCGATGGCGTAATACATCGCAAGGCGCAAGTAGAAATAGGGAAAGAGGTAGCGTCCCAGGGCGATGATATACCCGAGATGGTCCAGTGAAATAACGATGTACTGGAAATAGCGCCGTATGTCCAGGGAGAAGAAGAAAAACGTCATGATCTCGGGCGAATAACCGCCCTTCTTAGCAATGAAGATCATGACGCCAAAGAGTTTTAAGAAGAGTGAAAGGGTCAGACCGACGTATAAGAAACTCTCCTTCGACTTACGCAACAAGAGGAGGACGACGGTGATGATGAGTTGAATGGATACGAGCACTAAGAGCACCGGCACCTCCTTTCTATGCTTATCTATGCTTAGAAGGTTTGATCAATCATAACAAAAACCGCCCGGCAGCTATCGCGAAAGATAGAGCGGGGCGGCTTTTGTTTAAAGTAAGTATATTACTCTTCAGTATCTTCGACTTCGTCGTCTTTAACGTCTTCAACTTCTTCGACGTCTTCGACGTCTTCAGCCTCTTCTTCATCGGTCGTCAGCGTCGCTTCGGCTTCGTCATCAAGTTCGAGTTCCGTTTCGTACTCGACGCTGCCCATGAGGTCGAGCATGACGTAGTCTTCGACCGGGAGAGCTTCTTCTTCGGTGATCTGCTCGGCATCGATCATGGTCTGGCGCTGGAGGGCATAGAAGCCTTCGATGGAGCCGTCCTTGACGCCTGCGAGGACGTCTTGACCGGTGTACCACTCAGCATCGCCGCGTTGTTGATAGACCGTGTCGAAGTCTGTCTTGGTCTGGTCGGCGACGAACTCGGCGACTTCTTCGTAGTTATCTTCCTGAGCGGCATAGTCCATGCCCTTGTAGAGAGCACGCATGAAAGCTTCTAGGTCTTCGCTTCGCTCTTCGGCGAAGGTAGGCATCACGATCCAGCTGGAAAGTGAGACGGCGGTATCGGAGAAGGTGAGATTGTCAGAGATCTTGGTGGCATCGGGCATCTCTTCGAGGATGGTGAAGGTGCCGGGGGACCAAGCAGCGACAGCATCGAGGCTGCCGGAGATCATGGCGGTGACGAGAGCGGATGGATCCATCTCGACGGCCTGGATATCATCCATCGTGAGATCGACGGAGGCGAGGGTCTGAGCCAGGATCTGCTCGCTGGATGTACCGGAAGCATAACCGACCTTCTTGCCTTCGAGATCTTCGGCGGACTTCACATCGGGGCTGCCGATCACGGCATCACCGTTAGCAACGTGCGAGAACGCAAAGATATCAACTCTGCCCTGCATGGCGAGTCTATGAGCGCCTTGGCCGATGTAACCCATATCGATGGAGCCGTTTTCCATGGCGGCGATGATCGTGGGGCCGTCGGCGAATTCGACGAGGTTCAGCTTGATGTTCTCGTCTTCCATATAGCCCTTATTGATGGCGGTGGTTACGGCCCACAAGCTGCCATAGTTCGGCATGTAGGCGATGTTCAGCTCTGTGACTTCGTTCTCAGCTGCTACCGGGGCAGCGCCCAAGAAGATGCCAAGGACCAAGGCCAAGGTCAGCATGAGGGATAGGAACTTTTTCATAGTGTTTTTCCTCCTTGAAGGATTGTGTGCGTTTCACTTCGAGCGCACAAGACAGATGGTGGATCCGATCCAATCCCGTG
>CAYFSS010000045.1:0-4548 GCA_964345975.1 uncultured Oscillospiraceae bacterium | reverse complement strand
TCGGTTACTTCTTCAGATTCTTCGGTTACTTCTTCCGTTTCATCAGTATCATCTTCATCGGTCGGAGCTACCAAAGCAGGATCATCTCCATCAGCTTCGTCGGTCTCATCGGTTTCTTCAGACTCTTCTGTCGTTTCTTCAGTTTCCTCGGAAGTTTCCTCGGAAGTTTCTTCGGTCGTAGTTTCCTCAGCTTCCTCAGTGGCTTCTTCCGTCGTTTCTTCCGGCTCTGCCGTTGTTTCTTCAGCTTCAGATGTTGTTGCTGCGGGAACCGTAGTCGTCGCTTCAGGTTCATCGTCCGTTACGGTACATGACACCAATACAAACGCCATAACGAGTATCAGTAAGCCCCAAATGCTTCGTTTCATGAATTTGCTCCTTTTCTTAGATACAGTTTGCCAAATTTCTTTAACAAATTAAGTACTCATTACATTCTAGTCTATACCTGAGAGAGCCCTCAAGAACTTTTGCCCGATCTAAGAACAATAAACATGACTACCCTCATTGCAATCTCATTACCAAAAAGCCCTCACAATTCCCTAACTATTAGCTTAAGGTAACTACGAGTGCTATGATCTACTACCGATTGCTTACACCGGATGGAGAGGAGAACATCTATGCCCCAAGACAGTCCAAGAATCGCCAAGAAAGATAACAGTTTCATCTTCGGAGTCGCTTTGATGCTCTTTTCCGGGCTGGGTTTCGCCTTGGTCAACCTTTTTATCCGTCTCACCGGATCTATTCCCTCAATGCAGAAAGTCTTTTTCCGTAATCTCTTGGTCTTTCTGGTGGCGTTGGTCACACTCATCCATCAACAACGAAAAGCCAACGCTGAACCCCTCTTTCTGGACAAGCGTGATCTGCGCATGCTCATCATTCGCTCCATTTTGGGAACGATTGGCCTCATCGCAAACTTCTATGCTGTCGACCATTTGCCGCTTGCCAATGCTTCCGTCCTAAACAAACTAAGTCCATTTTTCACCGTGATCTTTGCTGCAATCTTCCTCAAAGAGCGCGTGAGCAAGGCTCAGGTTGCAGGGATTGCACTGGCTTTCATGGGCGTTATTGCTTTGACGCAACCGGTAGGTATGTCGTTCACCTGGGACCTTATGTTTCCTGTGCTCATAGCAATTCTTGGTGGGATTTCCGCAGGTGCCGCTTATACCGTTTTAAGGTATCTAGCCATCAGGCGGATGAACGGAACCTTCATCATAGGTTTCTTTGCAGCCTTCTCATGTATCGTTACCGCGCCACAGCTGATCCTCGACTACCACCCGATGACAGGGATGCAGTGGTTCTATACCTTGATGGTGGGTGTCAGTGCCTTAGCCGGTCAATATGGCATCACCTATGCCTATCATTTTGCTGCGCCAAATCGTCTTTCGATCTTCGATTACTCCAGCGTTCTCTTCTCAACGCTCTTGGGCATCTTTGTTCTAAACCAATTCCCAACAACCAGCACCTACATAGGAATTACGATCATCTTTTTGGCTTTCTTCGTCTTGTATCTCTACAACCGTAGGGCGGCTACGAAGACCCCAATGACATCGACAAGGAATAACAAGCTCTGATCTTTCAGCAAACAGCACATAAGATAAAGTTGTATCTCTCGGTAACATCCAATTTTCATCGTCAAGTTGTAGATTTGTTATGTACTTGACTAATGCCGATTGCCACCTTTGATATAATTCTTAACAAAGGAGGAATTAATCATCATGAAACTCATGCGTAACCGCCTATTCTTTGCGACCCTAATCATCCTTATTACGCTCACGAATTCCACACTGGCGTTGACCCACGATCCGATAGCCTTCGATGAAGTTTGGTCTGAATTATATTTACTTGATGATAACGAACGAGCGGATATCTATGCAGAGTGGCGTAGTCGCGAGGACTATCCCGCAGCCCTCCAAGTTACAGAAGCTGCTTCTTCCCCGATCCATCTAGAGGGTGACATCAAAGAGCACCACTTAGATCTGCCTGCTACGGATACGCCCTGGCTAGTCCATATTGAAGACGTGAACATCGACCCTTCAGATCCGGACTTAGTCCAAGTCGTCATCATCGATAAGCCCTCAGGGGAAGGCAGTATCGATGTCACTACGCCCAGCGGCTTCATCGATCAGGGTGGCGGTATCACGGTCGACCCCTACAGTTATCCCCCGCAAGTGAAGATCAATTCCGGAACGACACAACTCATGCATGCACCCCAATTCATCGTGACGATTGAAGCCCCCATCGATGCCGTTGTGGCTAAGGCTTCCCTTCCTTTGAAACTCGAGAACTTCCAAGGTCAACGTTTGGACCTCAAACTTCAAGGCGATTATCAGCTGGATCTGGCAAACATCCAATTGGATGAGCTAAAGATTCAGGCAACCGGCTATGGCACATTTAAACTTGCCGGGAACGCTAATTATGCGTCGATCGACCTGAGCGGTTCGATGGAGTATGACTCGACCTCACTCAGCACCACTAAACTTCATGCTCGTCTCGATGGACCTCTGTCTGCACGATTTGGTGAGAGCACGCAGTCCATCTTGGAAGTCAGAGACATCCTGGAGATTTCTCCTCCAAACGGGGAACTCATTCGATTAAACAACTAGTTTGATTGGTTAGCTATTCTTTGATTCTTCAGACAAGTTTAAGTTCCGCAACAGACCCCTTCTGCTACCTGACTTTCGGATTTGACTCTCAAAACTAGTGCTACCATCGGTAGTTAAGGATCTTTTTAACCATGGTGTTATTGAGGTAGAGCTGGTTAAACGGCAGGTCGGTCTTGTCGACTAAATCGTTAATAAACTGACTACTCTTAGCTAGGTTCAGAAACTTTCGTGGAGCGAGTTGAGCGACCTTAAAGTTCCTCATAAAACCAATCAAGTCTTGGTAAGCATAGTTATCCTCTAAGATCTCAATTTGGAGGAGCCTTAGCAGGACCACCGCTAAATAACAGATGAGGAAGTGGGCGTGAATTCTTTCAGGTTTCTGAAGAAAAACGGGCCTGGCTTCCAGCTCAGACTTCATCATCCGGAAGGATTCCTCAATCCTCCAAAGGTTGTGGTAGGTCTGGTAGATCTCTTGGGCCTCCATCTTGAGTTCGGACGTGACGAGAAGATTGAAGCCTGCCAGCTGAAGGTTCTTCTGGATGAGCGCTTGGTTTAAGGAAACCGCAACATTCTTAGAGCTGAGTTCGCCATTTTCGTCGGTGCCTTCAAAAACCACATACTTCGCTTGGTCTCCGAAGCTCTTCCGCTTGGCCTGGGAATGTTCCAGGCCTTGCGCTTTTTCTATCTGGCGACGAATCTCTTCGCGTTGCTTCCTCGCCAAACTCGGATTAAAGGTCACCAGTCGTTTTTCATCGATGGAGAAAATTTGAGTCTTGCCTGACTCGTCTTGGTAACGGTAGGTGAAGGTATCCACACACGCTTTGTAAGCGTAGAGAACCTTTCCTTCCCGGTCATACACCTCTCGGTAATCCTGGTCATTGAGAATCCAAGCGATCTCTTCTTCTGGGAGACCTTTCACCGACTTGGAATAGAGGTAACCATCCCCTTCTTTTAAGGATTCGTGGATGTTCTTGGCGCAGTTAAGCCCCTTGTCCGCCACCCGAACGGTCCGACCTTCAAAACCCATGCGCTTTTGGATACTTCGAATGAGTTTGCCTTGCTGGGGACGCTCGGACTGGTTCCCTGGATAAAGAGTCATCCCCATCGGGACTTGCCGGGCATCTAAAAGTAGCCCCATCCCTAGAATAGGTTCGCGTCGGTTCTCTTTGGAGGGTCCCTTCCGACGCCAGTCATCTTCCTGGTCAATCTCAAAGTAGAAATTCGTTCCGTCAAAATAGCTCTGGTCCATCTGGAAGGGATATTGACGGTCAATGGCATGGTTATAAGCTTCGATAATTTTCTCGTATTCCGCACCAAAGAAGTCCAGCGAGGCATAGAGCTGGTCTAAGGAAACGTCGACAGTCTCAAAGAGCTGAGGCAGAACGTCGTGAAACGTTTTAGATTTGGAGCATGGCTCGGAGAGTCTTGCGTAAACCAGGGAAGCCAGAAGGTCATAGGCGTTATAGCGTAGGCCATAAGCTCTTTGCATAAGGTCAAGATGAGGCCTGATGCCCAAACCGTCATTCAAATTCTTCACAAGACTATAGCCCAGATACTTGTCCGGAGATTCGTCAGAAATGAGCTGTTCCTTTTCCTTCTTCCGGTCGCCCCGATACTCCTTGTTGAGCTCGTCAACTTCTTTTTGGAAGTAGGCGATGGGGTCGTCGATCCCTTGTTCTTCAAGCTCGTGGACGTAGCCGACTGGCCGATAACTTTTGTGCCGAGACTGCTGAGTTTTAGGGTCGTGGTAACTAAGGTAAATCTGTAAATAAATACCTTTGTTCTTGTTTGTTTTCTTTAAAAAGTAGGCCATAGAGCACCTCCTAAGAGATATAGACCACTATAGCACCAGAACACCATAAAGTAAACATCTCGAAGATGACAATTTCAAGTCATTTCAAGACAACAAAAAAGCCCGCTAACACGGGCTAAACGTGATTTGTAAACT
>CAYFSS010000044.1:0-6232 GCA_964345975.1 uncultured Oscillospiraceae bacterium | reverse complement strand
TAGAGGACCAACATTGTACTAGCGCATTTTACACAAGATTCTGGACTTGACTAATTCTTCATGCTCATTTCTAATATATTTGTCTAAAAGCAACTTTTATTTGGCGGAGGCTTGTATTCGTGTGCCTATCCTTTATCATTGATATGCCACATGATTATTTATCATACTAAACTAATACGAAAAAGAAGAACGAGGAGAAAATTATGGTCATTGGACTACAACTGTATTCGATTAGAGAACTCATCACGGAAGACAATCTTTGGGACGTTTTAGGCAAAGTTCAAGCTGCAGGATTTAACGCAGTAGAATTTGCCGGCTACTACGATGTGCCTGCGAAAGAGTTCAAAGCAAAACTCGAGGAACTCGGACTTGAACCTTATAGTTCACACGTTCCTTATGAGCACTTGAAAGACAAACTCGACGAAGTCGTCGAGTATTCAAAAGACATTGGTCTTAGCTGGGTGATTTGTCCGTTTGCAAGAACTGAAACAGTGGAGCAAATCGAAGAACTTGCAAAGGTTCTCATCACAGCCCAAGAGGCTCTCGAGCCCTATGGCATCAAGGTCGGTTACCATAATCACTCCCATGAATTTAATGAGATTGACGGCAAATATGCCTTGGATCATCTCCGGGAAGCTACGAAAGATCGTCGCATCTTCTTTGAGATCGATTGTTGCTGGGCACAATATGCCAATGTCAAACCCGCAGAGTATCTGAATGACTTAGGTCAAAGCATGGGTCCGGTGCATTTCAAGGACCTCAATGAGAATTACAAAGAGATCGATCCTCATGCGATCAATGCCGTTGTTGGACAAGGGATTGTCGACTTCGAAGCAGTCTTTGACACCATGGAGAAACACGGTACACTGCAGAATGGTGTCATCGTGGAGCAAGAAGGATTTGTCGGAGATCCTTGGGAAGAATTAGCATCGGCGGTTCAATGGATCGTTGAGCACAAACCCGAATAAATCCGAGTAAATTTGGAACGTCGGCAAGTGTACGCTTGCTACTGTAAGAGCATTTATAAAGACGATCGGGCAGAGGCCATTGGATCGTCAAAACAAGAACAGGAGTCTTGAATGAGTAAGAAATTCAAAGTCGGAGTCGTTGGTTGTGGTGGAATTGCAACGCAGAAACATCTTCCTGCACTCAGCAATCTCAAGAATGTCGAAGTTGTGGCATTCTGTGACATCATCCCTGAACGCGCTAAGAAATTAGCGAAGAAGTTCGGCACGGAAGATGCAATCGTCACGGAAGACTACAAAGAACTCTGCATCAACCCTGACATTGATGTCATCCACGTTTGTACCCCGAACGCAAGCCACGCCCCCATCAGCATCTTGGCGATGGAAAACGGCAAAGACGTCATGTGTGAGAAACCGATGGCCAAGACGGCAGAAGATGCCCGTAAGATGGTCGAAGTTGCTAAAGAAACGGGCCGTACGCTAACCGTTGGTTACCAGGGTCGTCAACGCGAAGATTCCCTCTACCTGAAGCAAATCGTCGAAGATGGTGATCTGGGTGATATCTATTTTGCAAAAGCTCACGCAATCCGCCGTCGTGGCGTTCCTACCTGGGGCGTCTTCCTCGATGCTGAGCAACAGGGTGGTGGTCCTCTCATCGATATCGGTACCCACGCTCTCGACCTCACGCTCTGGGAAATGGACAACTACGACATCGATTACGTCGTTGGCTCCAGCTATCGTAAACTCGGCGATAACGAGAATTCAGCAAATATCTTCGGTCCTTGGGATCCGAAGGAGTTTACCGTTGAAGATTCAGCCTTCGGCTTCATTAAGATGAAGAATGGTGCAACGGTTATCCTCGAGTCTTCCTGGGCACTCAATACCCTCGACGTCGGTGAGTCACAAACGACCCTTGCCGGGACCAAAGCCGGTGCCGACATGAAGGGCGAGAATGGTCAACTCCGCATCAACGGCGAGAAGAACGGCAAGATGTGGGTTATGGAACCCGATCTCGCTGTCGGTGGTGTTGCATTCTTTGACGGTGCCAAGATGAAGCCTGAAGATCGCGAAATGTGGCAGTTCTACAAGGCCCTCGAAGAAGGTAAGGAACCAACGGTTCTGCCTGAACAGGCTCTTGTCGTCACTGAAGTTCTCGAAGCGATCTATCGCTCAGCCGAATCCGGCAAGCCGATCCACTTTGAAAACGGCCGTGCGATCGACTAGGAAATAACCGGACAAGCCTGGGGACGAAAATCCTACAGGCTTTTGTATAAGAAAGGAATGGCTATGTATTTAGGATTTCTAACAGCCTGCTTACCTCAACTCTCGCTCGAAGAGAAACTGGAATGGGCCTCCAAGAATGGCTTCAAAGCTCTCGAAGTTGCTGTCTGGCCACGGGCCAGCAAACGTGATTACCAAGCGAGTGATATCGATGTCGCCAATTTCACACAAGAAGATGCCGATGCCGTGTTGAAGGCTTTTGAAGAGAAAGATATGGTCATCTCTTCCCTGGGCTATTACGACAATAACCTTGACCGTGATCTCGAAAAACGCAAAGAAGTTAACGAGCACTCGAAGCGCGTCATCGAAGCTGCCCAGAAATTGGGTGTTGAGCTTGTTGGTCTCTTTATCGGTCGTAATATCGATAAGTCAATCCAGGATAATTTTGACGAGTTTGAAGAAGTTTTCACCGATATCGTAGGCTATGCCGAAGAGCATGGTGTCAAGATCATGATCGAGAATTGCCCCATGGTGGGCTGGCAGGAGCCGAATCGTCCGGGCACGATCTCCTTTACGCCTGAACTATGGAAAGAGATGTTCCGTCGTGTTCCGAGCCCTAATTTCGGTCTCAATTACGACCCGTCCCACCTCCTCTTCCAGTTCATCGACTATGTTGCGCCGATTAAGGAATTCAAAGATCGAATTTTCCACGTCCACGCAAAGGATTCTTTCGTCGATGAAGAGAAGTTCAAGTATTACGGTGTCTTCAACAATTTCTTTGCTTCCGAAGATGATCGTCTATTCCAGACCGGTTATTGGGGCTTCCGTATGCCCGGTTTAGGTCAGGTTGATTTCAAGGCCATGATCGATGCCTTGAAGGACGTTGGCTACGAAGGCGTCATTTCCATCGAGCATGAAGATCCCGACTATGAAGGTAGCGCTGAGAAGATCTACGAAGGTCTCAACATCGGGCGCCAGTTCCTCGAAGAACTCATCTAGTCACTATACACACCAATTCGCCTTAGCTTTTATATTCAAAAGCCACCCGAACCTCCCTATATTATGGGAGGTTTGGTCATTTAATGCTAAGATAGCCGTAGCAATAAACCTCTAAGAAAATCTCTGAAAGGATCTTTATATGTCCTATCAGCCTCAAATCTGGGCTCATCGAGGAGCAAGTGCTGATGCACCGGAAAATACGATGGCGGCGTTTGAGCTTGCCATCAAGGAAGGTGCCGATGCGATCGAGATCGATGTTCAAGTCTCATCGGACGGTGAACTTGTGATTTGCCACGACGAGTCCCTCGACCGCCTAGCCGGCTTTCCCGGTCTGGTCCTTCAAACGCCTTGGGATGAGTTGAAGGTCATCGACATTGCCAATCATCGTCCGGAATTTCCGCTCATGGCCATGCCGCGCCTCGTCGATCTACTGGATCTTCTAGCGCCGACTTCTCTAGCCCTCAACATTGAGCTGAAGAATTCAGTTCTCCCCATGCCCGCGATCGAGCGGAAGGCCTATGAGTTGACGCGTGAGTTTGCCAAGAATCATCGCGTGATCTTCTCCTCGTTTAATCATCAGTCGATGGCTACGCTGCTCGACCTCGACGCTTCGCTGGAAGTTGCTCCCCTGTATTCCAAGGTCGAAGAAGCGGATCCCTTCGTCATGGCGGGGATAGGGATGAAGGCTCTCCACCCGCAATGGCAGGTTTTGCGTGATGACGATTACGTGCAAAGAGCTCACAGTGCAGGTTTGAAGATGCATGTTTGGACCCTAGATCGACAGGCCGATTTGAGGCGGATTATTCAAGCTCGACCTGCTGCGATCATCACAAACGTACCGCTCCAGATGCGTCGCTTCGTCGCTGAACTCTTGGCCGAAGATGATGCATAGCTTGAATTATCTTTGACGGAATACGTGAGCCGAGCTCTCCGGATGGGGGCGCGGCTTTTTTGTCGTAAAGACTGCTTCTTGGTTTAACTCGAAGCTTGCGTGTTCGAATCTGCAGTTGCCTTGCGTGTTCGAATCTTCCGGCCTGTCTGATTGTTTAGATTAAGAAGGGAACCGCTGCGCCCCAAAGATTGGCGTCACTCCCCAGTTCCGCTTGGCGTAGTTTTACCGGCATGAACGAGGGGAAAACGTGTCGATCGAGCAGCTCCTTCATGTGCTCCATGATGTAAGGCTCGCGCATGATACCGCCTCCGAAGAGAATCATCTCGGGTCCCCAGGCATGGATTAAGGAAACCAGTCCCATGGCAAGCTCCCCGATCCATTCATCGATGACCTGTTTGATGTTTGGATCGTTGAATTTCGCAAACACTTTGCGACCGTCTGTAAGACTCGGGTCTACGGCCATAGATTGACGTACGAGAGCTGTGGTGGACGCATAGACTTCATAACACCCGGCCATTTCATCCGAGTCGTCGGCCATTAGGCGCTCTTCAGCATGAGTGATGAGATGTCCGAATTCACCGGCTCCACCATAGTAACCACGGTGGAGCTTTCCTTGGTGAATCACCGCCCCGCCGATCCCGGTTCCTACTGTGATGCAAAGGAAGTCCCTTGCTTGACCGTCTTTGCCGGCACCGAAGTGAAGTTCTCCGATGGCTGCAGCATTGACATCATTTTCTACGGCTACGGGGACTTGAAAGCGGGATTCGAAGATTTGCTTCAGGGGTGTTCCCGTGTATTCCGGGATGTTGGGATTTGCATATCGGATACTGCCGTCTCGGATGTCGACTTGCCCGGCCGTTGCGATGCCGATGGCGTCGAAGTCATAACCTTCGATGTGATCCATAATTCTTTGGACGATTCTTTGTGCGCCGTCCATTGCTTGAGTTGCGAGCGTAGGAATCTTCTCCATGGTCATGGTCTCCCTCTCAATGAGGGCTCCCTTGATTTCCGTTCCACCGATATCTATGACTAGAAGATTCATAATCCGCTCCTTGGGTCGTGACGTTAAATTTTGCAGCTACGTGTTTTGCTTCTTACCACGGGTCCGAAATGATAGATAACCGAGCCACAATCACTCCGCAGCAGGAAGTGCTGCGGCAAAGCGCTGAGTAATTTGCAGAGGACGACTGATTGCACCGCCCACAACAACGGCAAAGGCACCTGCTTCGAAGGCTGCCGCGAGATCTTCCGGAGTGCCGATACCACCTTCTGCAATGACCGCTACATCGAGTTCGCTACTCCATTGTCGGATCAAGTCGAGGGCGGGGAGGGGACGACCTTTGGTGTCCGGCGTATAGCCGGCCATGGTACTGCCGATGAGGTCAAAGCCAAGGGAAGCGGCCTTGATACCGTCTTCGTAGGTTGCGCAATCGGCCATGAAGCGTTGGTCCGGGAAGACCTGCTTGACCTCTTTGAAGAACGCTTCCAACGTCAGTCCGTTCGGCCGTAGGCGATCAGTGGCATCCATCGCAATAATTTCAGCCCCGGCGTCGACCAACTCTTGGACTTCTTTCAAGGTCGCAGTGATGTAGATTTCACTGTCTTCGTAATCGCGCTTGACAATGCCAAGCAGTGGCAAATCTGTATTCTTGCGAATCTCTGCTATATCTTCTTGGGTGTTACAGCGAATGGCTGAAGCACCACCAAGGGTTGCAGCCAGAGCCATTTTGCCCATGATGAACGATGAATGAAGCGGTTCTTCAGGGAGAGCTTGGCAGGAGACAATGAGCTTGCCTCGAAGGCTAGAGAGATCAAATTTGGTCATTGCGTGATCCTTTCTCGGCGGTATTGACGACCCTTCGTCCGAATCGTGTTTTCAAGAGTCCTTCTTGCAACATCCCGGGCTTTTTTACTTTATGAAACTAGGATAGCAAATTATTTACACCTTCAGTCAAGAAATTTTCATCTCTCGCCTGAAGGTGTATGGTTCCTATCCGGATTTTATATTGTCTACTATAGATATTGAAAGGACTGATAACTTAGCCTTAAGGGGCCCCTTAATGGTGCTTTACCATAGGGATTTATAATTCTAAAAAAATTGGCATGGTCGGTTTATATATCGGCTATGCCGTTTTGCTTTCTGTATTAGGAATAT
>CAYFSS010000043.1:0-6417 GCA_964345975.1 uncultured Oscillospiraceae bacterium | reverse complement strand
ACTGGGGTTCCGTCGGCATGATATATAAGGAGACGGATGAAGGGTATTTGGAATTTGACCTCGATGAAAACGATAATATCGTCCTAAAAGAAAATTATCAGATCTTTGGTGATTTGAGAAGTAACTCAACGCCTACGCGTGGATCTCTTGCTGTTCTTAATGAGCATTATGGTGAATACGCTGACTATACATGGGACGCCGTTGATCTACTTGAATACCAAAGAGAGAACGGTAAAGAAGAAATTCTCGCTGAATACACTCCTGTACCTAAAATCATGCTATCTCATGAGGAACAAACCCGTTTGAACCAAATTCAGCCTCAGCTGAAGAGTGTCATCAACCGTTACAAGATGGAATTCATTCTTGACGGTACTGCTGATGATGCATGGGATAGTTATCTGTCAGAGTTAGATAATGCCGGCTTGCCCGAATTCTTGGAAATCTGGCAAACAGCTTATGATCGATTCCTATCCAATCGCTAGGAATCTAGATGAGTAGGGGTTCACAAATCCTCACACTTAGTTCCTGAGTAAAGAATTCTCGGTACTTAGACAGTACCGGGAATTCTGTTTATCTTTCATCCCCACACAAAAAAGAGGGAACCGAAGTTCCCCCTAACGATTTACGTCGGATAGACAAGGTATTCTGTAAAGCCTTACTCCCCTAAGACGACCACCGGCTTGATCAGATCACGGGGCTTGTCTTTCATAAGGTACAGAGCTTCTTCAATGTCCTCGAACTTGTCGAAATAGTGGGTTAAGAGAGGTTTGACATCTAGCTTGCCGACTTCGATTAGACGAGCGAGCTTCTCGATGCGATAGCGACCGCCCGGCATGAGACCGCCGGTGATGGTCTTGTGTCCCATACCGACACCCCACTCGAGGCGAGGAATCTGGATGAATTCACCTGAACCTAAGTAGTTCACGTTGCCGATTCTACCGCCCGGACGAAGACAGCGCACAGCTTCAGCAAACGTATCGTTATCGCCACCGGCGATGATGATCTTGTCGACGCCCACGCCGTCGGTCAATTCGAGAACCTGCTTATCGATCGGACCGTCGTTGTAAGAAATGAAGTCGGTTCCGCCGTAGCCTCTTGCAGCTTCGACACAGACTTCACGTGTGCCGACACAGAAAATGCGGCTGGCACCGGACAGGTTAGCTGCAGCAACAGCCATGAGTCCGACAGGACCGATCCCGATAACGAGAACTGTATCACCGAAGGTTACCTCTGCAAGTTCGGCGCCGTGGAAGCCGGTAGGGACCATATCGGAGAGCATGCAGGCTTCCGCAGGGCTGATGGAGTCGGGCAGGTGAGCGAGGTTGCCGTCAGCATCGTTGACGTGGAAGTACTCGGCGAACATACCGTCTTTCGTGTTGGAGAATTTCCAGCCACCGAGCATTTCACCGGAGTGCATGGGGTAACCGGCTTGAGCCTGGACATCCATCCAATCAGGGGTGATTGCGGCAACCATAATGCGGTCGCCAACTTTGAAGTGTTTGACGGCTTCGCCAACCTCGACAACAACTCCACAGCCTTCGTGGCCGAGGATCATGTTATGACGCTCACCTAATGCACCTTCCCAAACAGTGTGGATGTCTGAAGTACAAGGGGAGACGGCGAGAGGTTTGATAATGGCATCGTTTGGACCACAAACGGGACGATCTTTCTCGATCCAGCCGGTCTTGTCGATGCTGAGCATGGCATAGCCTTTCATCTTGGACATATAGTGTTTCTCCTTTCGAAACAAAGACCAATGGGTCAAACCCAAAAGATCAAAAATTATCAATAAATATTGATAAAAGAATAACTTAAACTGATCTCAAAGTCAAATCTTGAGAATATACGGTAAATATGCGACGTATAGTGGAACAAGAGAATAGTTATGAAATCTTAAGTGGTAAAAAGCCCTCTCGCGCAACTCGTTGTCGTAAAGATTGAAAGTTACCGATAAAAGAAGGCTGAAGTATGAATGGCTTTTCTTTTTAAACGAGCTTCAAGGGCTAACGTTTCCGCCTCGGAATCCTCGAGGTTGAGAATTTCGGCAATTTCGCGAGTCGCAAGGCATGAATATCTCTTGCTCAGTTCATGCACTGATTGGACGGTGGGCGGGAGGGGATGGGCTTTTGTTTGTCCGTGGCTAAGCTTATCGATCGCATCGGCATACACACTAAAGGTGACGAAGCTCTTGAGAAAGATAGCTTCTTCGCGCTCATCATCCTGCCAAACCAGAATCGAGGTTGGATACGTATCAACGCCATACTTCTCAGCGGTTTGAAGGCCTTCGTAGAAGTAGGAGCGAGCCCGACCGTTGATGAGAGGCTCCGTGAAAGAATCTAAGTCATAGCCTACCTCTTCAGCCAAGCGGAGATATTCGTCTTGTTCGTTGACGGGAACTTGCTCCGTAAAGAGGGCTTCACGAATCCGTCTTAAATACATTGGGAAGAGCGTTTCATTCGCCAAGCGAGCGGCTTCAAGGGCAACTTCCGTAGGCATCGTGGAATAACGCCTCTCGTTGAAGAGTTCAAGGCCCACGACATCGATGGGCATGCCTATCTCAGACGCGTGACGTTGCCAACGTTCGATGAAGTTCTTGTTGGACCGCTCGATGTCATAGGCATAGAGACCGGACTCGGGATCTTGGATGACCCGCAGATCAGGGATCAGGGACCCGATGTAGGGGTAGATCTCAACGTGTTCGCCAAACTCGACCTCAATCTTACGAAGCATCGGTTCACTGGCCCAGCACCAGATGCAAAAAGGATTGGTGAAGGTGTAGATCATGAGTTTTGTTGGGGATGTTTTAAGCTCAGCTGTGAGCATAGAGTTTCTCCTCACCGGGCAAAGAATCGCTTAGGACAAAGGAATGTATAGATTCTTCAGATTATATCAAAGCTGACACGCACTGTAAGTACACAAGCTGAAGCCTCAGGTCTAAAGTGATCTCAAACGAAGGGAGGTCTTCATGCAGAAGATACTTGAAATCATAGACTTGTCCAAACAGTATGGGAACGGTGACAGTGCTGTCCATGCACTTCGCAACCTCAGCTTCGACGTTTATCCGGGGAATTCCTCGGCATCATGGGCGCTTCCGGTTCCGGCAAGTCGACCCTGCTAAATTGTTTGTCCACATTGTTGCGCCCGACCGATGGTGAAATCCTCTTCAAAGGCCGTTCGCTGGTCAATATGTCAGGCGATGAATTGGCGGGCTATCGTGCGAAGAGCATGGGCTATTTGTTTCAGAACTTTGAGCTATTAGACCATATGACGGGCGCTGAGAATATTCTACTGTGCCCTTCCATCCACGGCTCACATCCCCAAGACTGGACGGACCGCCTTGCCCAACAGGCACGCATCTTCGGGATCGCGGATGTGCTCGAAAAGTTCCCCAACGAGATGTCCGGTGGTCAACGTCAGCGTGTCGCCGCCGTCCGTGCCATTATCAGCTATCCCGAGATCCTCTTCGCCGATGAGCCGACGGGTGCGCTGGACTCGCGCAATGCTGCGACGCTCCTCGAACGCCTTCGCGGCTCAACCAGGGATGAAGGGCGCACCACGATCATGGTGACGCACGACCCCGAGGCTGCGGCGTATTGCTCCCGCATCCTGCGCCTCTCCGACGGTGAAGTTTTCCATGAACTGCGACTCGGCGAACAGGAGTCTCAACAGGCTTTCTACGAACGCATCATCTACATGACGCCGCAGCTGGACGGGGGGGAAACGCGATGTTCTTTAAGATCCTTCGCCGCAGCGGTCGTCGTCGTCGCCGGGAACAGGGCCTCTTCTATGCCGCTCTGGTCACCGCGGTCGTCGCCTTTTATGCGCTCCTTACCTTCCGTGATCTCGATGTGCTGCGTTTCCTCAACACACTGGAGAGCGCCGCCGTGGAGAGTCTCTTGAACCTCATTCCCGTGCTCTTCGGGGTCTCGATTTTCTTCGTGTACATCCTCGTACACCTCGCTTACAAGTACCAACTGGACAGCCGGCAGCGGGAGATCGGGCTTTACTTAGTCATGGGGATGCGACGTAGCCGTCTCTTCGCGATATTTTCGCTCGAGGCGCTGTGGAACGGGGCGATCGCCTTCCTCATCGGTCTCCCGATTGCCTTCTTCCTCACCGAAGCGATTTCACTCCTGACTGCAGTCCAATCCGGACTGGGGCTCTATCTAGCGAAATTCTATGCTGACCGACTAGGCATTGAACTCATCGTTGACCCGGCATCCGCTGAGGGTGGAAGCTTCCTGATTCACTTGGATTTCCCGTAGCTTGAAAGTGTCCGCATCAGACAGACGCATTAGACTTCTTCTCGGTACGAAATGCTCTTTCAGCGAGTGTGCTTTGTGTGCATTTAGCGTGAAGGCATTGTCACAATGTATTGATTACGTCTTCAAACGATTCATAGATTACGCCCTTCAAACGACCTGCTGATTACGCCTTTCAAACGTTGGATCGTTGAACTTCCCGCAAGAATGGATAGAATACAACGCAGCATATTTCCCGTATACACAAGGTGGGAGAAAATCATTCGTGTCAAAGGTAAAGTCATTTCTAGAGAAGCAGCAAATTCATCCATCGTTTAAAACTTACGGGATCGACGCCTTAGGTGCTATGGCCTATGGTCTCTTTGCATCGCTTCTCATCGGAACTATCCTCAATACCATCGGTCAAGAGACAGGGTGGACTTTCCTCACGGATGAAGTATGGCCGGCTGTTCAAATGGCGGTAGGACCGGCGATTGCGGTCGCCATTGCCTACAAGCTTAAGGCGACCGATTTAGTCCTCTTCTCGATGACCGTTGTGGGCTATGCCTCCTATCAGTTAGGTGGTCCTGTCGGTGTTTTCTTGGCAACCATCGTTGCGACCGAGTTGGGGAAGCTTGTCTCCAAGACCACGAAACTCGACATCCTGATCACTCCCAGCATCACGATCCTTTCCGGATTGTTCATCGCGAAGCTCGTGGGTCCCGGGGTACAAGCTCTCATGACCTCTCTGGGGGAATTCATCACGTTTGCAACCGCTCAACAACCCTTCATCATGGGCATTCTCGTATCCGTCACGATGGGTGTGGCTCTTACACTCCCTATCTCTTCAGCGGCCATCTCCATGATGCTTGGCCTCTCGGGTCTTGCGGCCGGTGCTGCCACCGTCGGTTGCTGTGCGAACATGGTTGGCTTTGCAGTTATTTCGTATAGAGACAACGGTTTGGGTGGACTCGCTGCGCAAGGTCTCGGCACGAGCATGCTCCAGATGCCCAACATCATGCGAAACCCCAGGATCTGGTTGCCCGCGATCATATCAAGCGCAATACTCGGTCCGCTTTCTACGATCGTCTTTAAGATGGAAAACACACCCTATGGTGCAGGGATGGGAACGAGTGGCCTCGTAGGTCAAATCGGCACGCTTGAGGCAATGCGTGGTCAAACTCAGACCTTGCCCCTCATCGGCACTATTCTTTTGCTTCAGATTATCTTACCTGCAGTTCTTAGCTACATCGTCTATGGGATCATGCGCAAACAAGGCTGGATCAAGGACGGGCAAATGGTCCTCGAGCACTAATACTCAAAAGCCTACCCCAACACACCGATCTTCCCGAGGAAGCTCTCAACAGCTGCCTTATATTTCTCCGGATACGTGTAGAAGCTGAAGACATGCGCAGTTTCTTCAAAGACCAGTCGTTCTTTGGTTGCTGTTGCGGCATCGTAGATGCCTTCGGCCATCCAAGCCGGCGTGACCGTATCGGCTTCGATATAGATCACCAAGAGGGGGGGCTTGGACGCTCCGATATGCTGCGTGACGTCCGTTTCGCCTAGCCAGAATCCCATGCGTAATTTTGTCATCAAGGAAGCCCAACGATAGAAATAACCGCTCAAGGGGACGTCCATCTTGTCGAGCTCTGCCATGATCATGCTTCTGGCTTCGCTCATAGGAGAATCCAGGATCGCAAAATCCACTCGTTCGTCGATAGAATTCATGGCAAGCCCTAAGCCCACGGTTGCTCCTCCGAAAGATTCACCCCATAGTCCCAGGACTTTATCCGGTGCATGCATGTGGACGTGTTGTACGGCAGCTTCCAGATCCAAGCGTTCTAAGATGCCGTATGCATTGCCATTTTGGGGGTGGTCATTGGATGCTCTTTGGTCGTAGGTCAAAGCATTGAATCCAAGGTCCAAGAAATATTTCACGTAGGCATCGAGCCCATGGCGATTGCCTCCCAAACCATGGACCAAAATCACGGTGTTGTTATCTCGGGATAATTGACTTTCCTCAGAATAATAGTAGCTGATGGGCAGTATATAACCGTTTGATTGAATGGAGTCGTCGACCTTGCGTCCCGAGGCGACCATCTCTTGGAGCCATGGATCTTCGTTCAGCGACTCTCGTTTGGCGGTTTGCTCTTGGCTGGTCAAAGATGTCACT
>CAYFSS010000042.1:0-6452 GCA_964345975.1 uncultured Oscillospiraceae bacterium | reverse complement strand
GACATCATCATTAACTACGGCAGATTGCTGATCTAACAACGGTTCCACTGTTTCTGTTGCACCTGTAAGCTCTATGGAGGAGGCCGAAGGCCGTGCTTGCTTTCGCTTACTTTGGACTGAAATTCTAAGGAGTATCCCTAAGATAAAGAGCATCGATAGAATAGCCACTCCATAGATTACATAAGATAGAACTTGTAGAGGTGACTCGGCCGGCACCGGATCCCAAAGTGAAACTAAGAGTAGCCCTAAGCCTGCCGGAGTTATATTGACACGATGACGCTGTCCTTGATGCGAGAGACTTCCAACTTCCTCATGAACGATATTCTCTTCTAATAGGTTGATCCATTCTTTGCCCAAATAATCTTCGATGCGTAAACCGTTTGCTTCAAACTTCTCAGAGTTTATAGCCAATGGATAAATCTTGTTGTTTTCTTGTTGGAAAAGATAAAGAGACATTAATTGGTTGTAATTGGACCCTAAGGTTTGACGTACGATCTGTTCATAATCGATAACAAATTGAACTTCAGCATCGGCAGGATCTGCGACGTAACGGGGAAAAACGAAACGCAGATAAATGTTGTTTGCATTTTGAGTCTGAATCTCACGTATGGCGTTCTCCGGTAGAACCAGGTTGCAATTACGACCCAGTGAAACCTCCGGCTGATCCTCGAAGTACGGATCGTAGCCGATGTAGCTCATCATTTCCTCAGGGGCAGGGTCCAAGAGAATGTAATTCTTATCGATGATCACGGGTACATCGTCCAGATAGACCGAGATGTTCTCAAGGAGTGTGTGGGTTTCGAAGAACTCGCGGATTTGATCTCGGAGGAGCCCTGCATAATAAATTCGGCTACTCCCACTCTTAGTTCTTATATTGGTGACGTAAGTATTGTCCGCAAGAAGCGTAGCGACAGGGGAATACCGATCTCGGAGTTCCTCCGGTTGTAAGGAGCGAGCTGCTTGTTCAGTCTCCAGAACATACTTCTGAATCTCTCTTTCTTTGAGATGAGTTGGAACTAGACTCAAGACAAGTACGAGTAGGCCGGCTAGCATCAGCGCCCCGCCTTTGACTTTCTTGGTCATGATTTTCCGTTCCACGTTCTCTCCCCTAGGTAAGCTTATGAGTATGGCTTTTCAAAATGTATGCATTGTCTTAGTAGAATCTAAGTGAACGGTTTTGTATCTTATGAGTCGATTGAGCCGATTGAGCCGATTCCATACAAAATTCAAGCTCTTAGCACGGATTTCAAGTTGTTTCCCGAATGGATTTCCATAATATCAAGTCAAACAATCAAGTAATACCTAGTGAATCGTACAAGCAAGATAAACCGTTTGAATCATCGAACAGTGAATGATAAGTGTAGCGTACGGATTTCAATCCGTCACTGAAAAGGAGATTGAAGTGCAAACAAGAGCAGTAAATGAAGGTCTCTCGCGTCATGCGAAAGAACAAATCAGTGGGATGTTATTTGTGCTTCCAAGTTTCATCGGGTTTGTTATCTTTACGCTGATTCCTGTCATCGCCTCGTTGGTCTTAAGTTTCACCCAATGGAACTTCCTCAAAGGTTGGGGGGCAGTTGAATTCAATGGCCTCGCCAATTATCAGCGTTTGTTTAAGGATCCTTGGTTTATCCAATCCTTTAAGAACAACCTGTTATTCACGCTTGGTACAATCCCTGTTCTGATTGTGGTAAGCCTTATTTTTGCCTTTATCATCAATAATTATGTTCGTGGTGCTGTGGGTGTAAGGACGACTATGTTTATACCTTATATATGTAGCACGGTCGCGATCTGTACCGTCTGGATGGTTCTTCTCCAGCCGAACTATGGACCTTTGAATAATTTTCTGCGGACAATTGGAATAGAGAATCCTCCGAACTGGCTTACGTCTAAGCAAACGTCCCTCATCAGCGTCATGATCATCTATGTGTGGCAAAACATCGGTTACTACGTGGTGGTCTTCATTGCCGGTCTTAAGAACATTGACTGTGAAGTGTACGAGGCTGCTGACATTGATGGTGCTAATGGTCTAAATAAGTTCCTCAGAATCACGGTCCCGCTCGTTTCACCCACGACCTTCTTCCTCACGACCATGGGTATCATTGGATCGTTCAAGGTCTTTGACCACATCGAGGTGCTTACACAAGGCGGTCCGGGAAACTCAAGCTCTGTTATGGCTTTTCACATTTATAGAACAGCCTTCCAAAACTACGAGATGGGGTACTCCAACACGCTTGCATGGGCGCTCTTCATCATGATCTTCATCGTCACGGTAATCCAATGGAACACTCAAAAGAGTTTCACAATCGAGTGAGGTTGACATGACTACAAGAACTATCAACAAGAAACGTCTCACCCTACCCGAATGGATCTTCACGCCCTTGTTCATCCTCATCGGATTGTCGATGTTGATCCCACTCTTCTGGATGATCAGCACGTCCTTCAAGTTGGAAGCGGATGTCTTCGAGTTCCCGATTCGTTGGATCCCTAAGCGCTGGAATGCAGTGGAGAACTATTCCGAGGTATGGGGCGAGAGATATAACTTTGGCCTCTACTATTGGAACTCCATCAAAGTGACGGTGGTTTCCACTATCTTCCAAGTCATCATCTCAGCGTTGGGGGCCTATTCTTTCACCAAGATCCAGTGGAAAGGCCGGGACGCGATCTTTATCCTTTATCTGGCGACGATGATGATTCCGCCTCAGGTTACCTTGGTCAGCCGCTTCATGATTCTAAACTTCACGGGCTTGTATAACACGCATGAAGGTATCATCCTCATGACGATGCTTAGTACTTACGGTGTGTTCTTGCTACGTCAGGCCTTGCTGGGGATCCCTCTTAGCTTGTCCGAGTCGGCGCTCATCGACGGTGCGAATCATTGGCAGATCTTCACTCGGGTTATCTTTCCACTTCTAAAGCCCTCGATTGCTACACTATCGATCATCAAGTTTTCTTGGACCTGGAATGACTTCCAGACCCCATTGATCTTCCTCAATAAGCGAGATCTGTTTACGATCCCACTCGGGATGAAGCAGTTCGCTGATGAGTCCGGCAGTTACTACTCGTTAATCATGGCTGCGGCTGTATCGGCTACACTTCCTTTGGTCATCGTCTTCTTGATTGGTCAAAAGTATGTCGTCGAAGGCATTACGGCCGGTGCAGTTAAAGGTTAGTGGTAGATCGGTTTCGTATAGAATTTCCCGCTTCATTGCATTGATGGTAATGGCTGCTTCGTTGCATAGAGATAAACCGCTCCAGCACATATTGAACTAGGAGAGAATAATGAAGAAAACAAGAAAAATGCTGACCCTGTTGCTTGCTTTTGTACTATTGCAGGCGATCATCATGCCTTTGTCCGGAGTGATCAAGGCGGAGGAAGAGCCCGTGACGCTGCGGTTCATGAACTGGCAGACGAACCATAGTGAAGCGAATCAGAGAATCTTCGATGCTTTTGAAGAGGAATATCCCAACATCAAATTGGAAGTAGAATACGTGGGAGACATGAGTTCTCAAGATTACCTACAAAAGGTCGATATCATGGTCATGGGGAATGAAGCCCTCGATATTGTGATGACGCCTTCCTACATCGACTATGCAAGCCGTGCATCTTCAGGATCTTATATGGATCTTGGTCCGTTCTTCGAAGCGGAAGGCACCTCGATCGATGAGCTCTACAATGCTCAAATGGCTATTGATGGAAAGTACTATGGAATCGCCAGTGATCTGAAGTATGAAATGGTGCTCATCAATAAAGATATGCTCGAAGAAGCAGGTCTTGAAGTACCGCCTCTCGATTGGACATGGGAAGACTTCGCTGAATATGCTGAGAAGTTGACTCACGGTGAAGGGCCAAACAAAGTTTATGGAGCTTATTTCCACAATTGGTCCGGCACGATGTCCCTTGGTTTGCAGACGAAATTCGAGGGCAATCTTCTCTTTGAATCGGAAACGGATCTGCGCATTGATGACCCGTCCTACGCAAAATGGTTTGAATACGTCTATGACTTGGAGAACAATAAACAGGTCGCCACACCTCTCATGGACATTAAGTCACTCAACATGAACTATCGCGATCAGTTCTTCAACGGCAAGATTGCAATGCTCCCGATGGCTTCCTACATGATTCCTGAGATCGGAAATGAGAAGTATCCGCACGACTTCGTGACGACGTTTGCCCCAATCCCTGTCTGGGATGACGGTACGCCCGGTCTTACGAATTCAGCACCCCTAGTCTACTCGATTTCCAAAACGGCAAGCCATCCTGAAGAAGCTTTCACGTTCTTGCGCTTCCTCACGACGGAGGGTGTCCGGATTAAGAAGATGTTTATTTCGTCTGAAGCCGGGACGGATAGAATGGATTTCGTTGAGCCGATGATCGAGGATTTCCCAGAACTCGTCGATGCTGAAGCTCTTTCAAATGTTCTGAACAATCCGGATCTCAAAGCTAACGTTGCTGAGTTCATCCCAACGTATCAGAAGGAAGTCGATACCGTACTCTATGAAGAGCTCGAGATGTATCTCCTAGGCGACCAGGATCTTGAAACCACGATCGAGAATATGCTGGCTAACGGACAACTCATCATCGATAAAGAACAATAAGATTAACGTAGCTTCGGCTAAACGTATCAAGGGGAGAATCGGTTTCGATCGTTTCTCCCTATTTTAAAAGGAGATGCTCATGAAAGCGGTTCTGCTGCTCTTCGATACCCTGATTAAGAAATACTTGCCCGGTTTCGGCGATAAGGTGACGCATGCCCCGAACTTCGACCGTCTGGCTCGCAACACATTGGTCTTCGATCAGTTCTACACCTGCTCGCTACCTTGCATGCCGGCACGTCGTGAGCTCCATACCGGTCGCTCCAATTTTCTCCATAGAGGCTGGTCACCCTTGGAACCGTTTGATGATTCGGTGTTTGCACGTTTACAAGAAAATGGGGTTTACACGCACCTCGTGAATGACCATTTTCATTATTGGGAAGTCGGTGGCACCGGTTATCTAAATCAATACGATAGCTTCGAGATGATCCGAGGACAACAGGGTGATCTCTGGCACCCACATGTTGGTGAGATCGAATACGAGGATGTAGTAACACGACGTGTAGGATCCCAGAACTTTAAGCATGACTACATCAATCGGAGTTATGTTAAGTCGACGGAGGATCTCCCAACGGCTCAAGTTTTCCGCCATGGCTTGGATTTCATAGATCGAGTCCATGGTGAGGATGATTGGCTCTTGATGATCGAGTCGTTCAGCCCTCATGAACCTTTCTTCACCACGGACGAATTCCTAGAGTTATATCCGACGGACTATGATGGCCCTCTGGTCGACTGGCCGGACTACGGTGAGGATCATTTGTCAGAAGCAGAGCGTCTCGAGATGATACGCAGATATCGAGCCATGGTGAGCATGGTCGATACATATCTAGGGAAAGTGCTGGATGCTTTTGATAAGTATGGGCTTTGGAAAGATACTGCCCTTATTGTAATGACAGATCATGGTTTCATGTTGGGTGAGCAAGGTTATATGGGGAAAAACTTCTGTGCACCCTACGAAGAGATCACCCATGTGCCGTTCTATCTCTACGATCCACGTCATCCGAGACAAGGTGAGGTTTGCGAAGAACTCGCGTATACCTTAAATGTCACGCCGACGGTGGCGGATCTCTTTGGCATTGCGCCGCCAAGTCTATGCGAAGAAGAGAGCTTGAGTTGCATCTATGCTGACGGTGAGACCTTACACGAGGCAGTGATTTTCGGAGTATTTGGTGGTCCAATCGGTTTGGCGGATGGAAGACATGTACTCTACAAAGCTCCTCTCCCTGACAAAGAAATCTATGACTACACGCTCTCGCCTCACCACATGCGGGACAGCTTCTCTCGTGAGGAGTTGAGTCGAGCCGAACTTGTTGAGATTGAACTGAAGGATCAAGGCGCTTGGAAGATGCTCAAGATACCTGCAACTCCCATGCCACACTTCAGTGAGATGGACGATCTTGTGTATGACGTGCTCGAGGATCCTTCGCAGCAGGTTCCATTGGAGGATCCGGATCTTGCCGCTGACTTGGAAGCGAAGCTGAAGGTTCAGTTGAAGAAGCATCGTGCTCCGTTTGAAGTTTATGCACGATACGGTTTAGCTGAGTGAGTTCGATGGCTTGGGCTTTGCCTTTAGATGAACTGGAATTCGTAATAGAGAAACAAGGGCTCAGCGTTACCGCGTTGAGCCCTTCGTATGCTCAGAATTATTCTTAATGAATATACTTGGAAGAAGAAAATTCTATTTAGATATGGAGACGGATTTACTGTATGTAGAATTATGTAAGAATCTAGGGTGTACCATCGTAATTCCTAAATAAATAAGCAAATGATCTAACGAAGCAGAGCTTTACGTATTCAGAATATCTCGTCTTAGAGTCGTCTCATTCATGGTTATTACTTTGAGTAATTGAGCATGC
>CAYFSS010000041.1:0-6657 GCA_964345975.1 uncultured Oscillospiraceae bacterium | reverse complement strand
AAAGAGGACGGCATCAGCTAAAACACTGATACCGTCCGAATAACCTATCGCTTGTAGGTGGCCTGATCCTATTGGCTTCGCAACCTAATTAATCATGGCAAATTCTTGTACGCTCTTGCGTCAGATTGCTTCAAGATTCAGCTATGCCTCCTCGTTGTCACCAGCACTTCTCAATTTCCGCTTGAACAAGACAAGAGCTGCGCCTGCAGTGAGGAAACTTAAAGCCATTAGAGGGTTATACGATTCACCGGTCTTTGCAATTGCATTGTTGATGGAGTCCGTCGGCTTCTCCGTTGGATCCAAGAAATAACCACTAACCGTGATTACGCCCTCAGCATTAGCCGAACTTAGCGTCACCGGATCAGATACGTTCACTGTGTAACCTGTAAATTCTAGGACTGTCACGTCATAGGTACCGGCTAGAAGGCCCCTCAGAATAGTGTCTTCGTACGTATGAATCGATAGTTCCAGACCCTCAGGGTAGCTCGGTCCATTTACGCGGCCCCTAAAGTTTTGAGCCTCTTCGATTGGCGCCCCGTTCTGATCAAACAACCGCTTCCTGATCGTGAGCTTATAGTTGCTCGCTTGTGCAGTTACAAGTACAACGACCTTATCACTCGTGTTACCGGCGTCGTCCGTGTGATTCAGCGTGATCTCATCGCCTCGTGTCAGTTCAACACCCTCCGCGCACCGTCACCTCAACGCCTTCGTTGAGTTTGGCTAATTGAATGAAGGTGTCGCGCAGCTCAGCTTTGATGCTCTTGTACGACGGGTCGGCAATGAGATTATTCCATTGCTCGGGATCTTGCTCATTGTCATAGAGTTCCATCTCGAAGTAGTTCGTCGGCGAAGCCTGGAAGGCGAGGTTTTCGTCCCAATCTCCGGCAAACATTGCATACACTTCTTGACGCATCCGGTCTTCAGGGACATCGAGTTGAACGCAATATGTATAGCGATCCGTTCGAATCGCACGGCCAAGGCCATGCTCTGTGATCTCGACATAGGCTGCTCGGCGAGGATGCGCTGTGAGTTTCTCCTCGGACTGATCTACCTTAGGATCTTTGACTAAAGCCTGGAGGGGGAAACCCTGCATATCTTCAGGCACTTCAATGCCGGCCGCCTCAAGGATGGTCGCAGGCAGGTCGACCAGTGATGTAACAGACTCGACACGACGCCCTGTATCGAAACCGGGTCCTGCAATGATTAGGGGAACATGGATGCTTGCATCATGACAGGAGCGCTTGTACTCAGAATTTCGGGTCTTGAAGTGACTGCCATGATCCGAGGTATAGAAGATCACAGTATTGTCGAGTTCTCCGGCATCTTCCAAAGCTTGAATATAACGCGCGATATTTTCATCGATCGAAGCGATCTGACCAAGGTAGTCCGGAAATTCCTTCTCCCAGTCCCCTTCAATCCCCAACTCTTTAGCCTTGACGAGATCCAAGGGGGCTTCATATTCCGCAAAACGTTCCTTGGAGCCCTCGGGACCTTCATACCTATTCCTATCATTTTGATGATGTGGCTCAATATAGGATACAAAGAGGAAAAACGGATCTTCACTTTGACGAAGCTTGCGGTCCGCTAAATATTCCAAGGCGAAATCCGTGGTCGCATCCGCTCGATAATGCTCGAAACTGCGACTTTGCATTTCAGCGTCGAACATCTCGCCCCCATAACCGTGGGACGTAAATTCCAATACATCCGAGGCGATCCACCAGTCCTTATAACCGCCACGATAGGCTTCCGGGATCGGTTTTACACGATAGTCCTGATGATCCTTTGCCTCAGGTTTGCCGGTCTTCTGCGATGCCAAGTGCCACTTACCAACGTAAGCCGTCTCATAGCCGGCATCGTTCAGATAGTTAGCAATCGTGGGGACGTTATCCGGCAGGCGGACATCGTTGATCTGTACCGGAATTTGCGAAGCATAACGCCCTGTTTGCAGAACGGCACGAGCCGGCCCACAGACCGGCTGACAGGTCATTTGTCGCTCGAACAAGGTGCCGCGAGCGGCGAGCTTATCGAGTTCCGGGGTCAAATTTAACGGGGCACCGGGAATTTGGCCATAAGCACTAACGGTATCAGCTCTTTGTTGGTCTGAGAACAAAAACAGAATATTGGGTCTGGTCGCTTCATTCGACATGGGTCATCAGCTCTTTCATGACTTCAAAGATGTTAATGATGCTCATCATAACAAAACTCAATCGCCCAATCTCGCGGAGCTCATAGAACATTGTGAAATGAAAGAGAAAGCGGTCGTGGGCTTTTGAAGATTAATGCATTGCTCCGACAGATTTACCGAAATCGAAGTGCAGTTTAAGTATCTTAAGAGTGAGGGCCTTCAATGGGTTGCTTAGAATTTGTTTAAGTGTTGAAGCTTGTCACATATGAACAGTCTAAGGATAGGAGCTAGGTGTATGATGTCGATACATGGGCAAGAACAAATGGTTGCCTAGCAAAAGAAAAAAGTAGTTTCAGTAAGATAATACGATGAAGGAGGTTCTCCAATGAAACACAAGCCCCTCACAAGAATACTAGCAATGATTCTCATGCTCGCCATGATTTCATTCGTGCCGGTTGTCATGGCAGAAGATGCCGCAGACGACACAGATGTTGCTGATGAAACCGCAGAGCCGTCAAGCAACGAAGATATCATCGCACAACTCACACCCGCAGAAGGCACCGTGAAGATCTTCACCAGCGTCACAGGTGGTAAAGACGAAGAAGAAATGGACCTCTTTGCAGCTGAACTCGGCGCAACACTCGGCCTTGAAATTATCATGGAAAAGCCTGCTTCCGACTATAGTCAGGTCCTTCTCCAGAAACTGAGTGCAGGTGAAGCTTATGACCTCATCTACTTCAACACACCCGTAATGCATAACCTCCACGAGCAGGAAGTCCTGACCGACATCACTGATCGGGTTGAGAACTCCGCCATCCTCGGCGATCCCGAGAATGTTCTCGAAGAAGAATGGGAAGCCATCAAGATCGACGACAAGATCTATGCCTCTTTCAATAAGAAAGAAGTCCACCGTCTCGTCAATGTCAATCAGGCCAAGGCTGAAGCTGCCGGTCTCGACGGACGTGCCATCGATCCGACCCTCGACGGTTACTATGAATTCATGAGAGCCATGAAAGATGAGTATGGTGACGACTTCTACGGTGTCAGCATGGTTCTGAAGGATGCTTGGGATATGCAGCCCTGGTTTGCTGCTGAAGGCATCAAGACCGGTATCGTGACGAACGATGACGGGACTTTCTCGGTCCCGATCAGCCAGGATGAAGCAGCTCCTGTATGGGAGTGGCTCAACATGCTCTATAACGAAGGCCTCCTCGATCCTGACAGTGCAACGGACGGTTCAGGTGAGATGCGTTCGAAGTTCCAGAGCGGCCAGACAGCTGTCGTTACAGATTGGGCTGCATGGACAGGTCTCTATAACTCTAACGCCGGCGATCAGTTCCCTGAAGAATTCGAAGCTATCGCAGTGCCCGGTCCTCAGACACCTGACGGTGGTCATCTCTTAAACCGTGGTGACGCATCGCTCTGGGGCATCCCTGTCAACGCCGAGAATCCTGACGGTGCTTTCCGCGTGCTCGAGTACTTCGCGACTCAGCCCGGCGGTGTCCTCCTCTCGCTCGGTATCAAGGATCATGACTACACTGTTGAAGACGGCGTCTACACCCTCACCGAAGTAGGTGTCAGCCACGGTCTCGACCATGGTGCTCCGGTCCCGATCTATGAGAAGTTTGAGCGTCCTTCACCGGATAACGAAGGCTACACGGATATGAACAGCTACGTCGAAGAGGCGATGGAATACATCCAGTATGCTGTGCCTGAGACGAGCAACGAGCTCACCGATACCTATAAGGAGATCGCGGGTAAGTACTCCATCCAGATCGTCACAGGTGAGATTGCGGTCAACGAAGGCCTCGAAGCCATGCGCCAAGAGCTGACAGATGCAGGCATCTTGCAGTAAGTGATGTTTAGAATTGACCTCTAACGGTCAAATTCATGGGGCAGTCTGCGGTTGAGGAGGCTGCCCTTTTTGTTTCATGATGTGACGACAAATCACACACAAAAGCCCCTTCAGCCCTAACCTTCAGCTTTTCAGCTCTTCAGATCTTCAGATATAAAACCTTGACTTATCTTCTGCCGAAAGGAGCCTCCCTTGGTTCAATCTACTCGCCGCCGTCAACTCTTCCGGCGCTACAGCAGCATCTACCTCCTGATCATGCCCGTTCTCATCTACTTCGCCGTCTTTTCTTTTTATCCGCTGGTATTAGGGATCGTGAGTAGTTTTCAAAAAACCAAACTCTTAGGCGGAGCCACGTTCGTTGGCTTGGATAACTACAAAGCTGCACTCCAAGACAAAGCCTTCATCCAGGCCTTGAGAAACTCCGTTTGGCTGGGCTTTGTCTCGACGGTAGCAACGTTGTCCAGTGCCCTGATCCTCGCGATTCTACTCTACGAAGTACGCAGCAAAACGCTCCGGAAAGTCATCCAAACAACGACCTTCTTACCCTTCCTCTTCTCCTGGACGGTGGTCGGTGGAATCTGGATCTACCTCCTCTCCCACCGCGGACTCGTCAACTCATTCCTCAACCTCTTGGGGCAAGAACGCCTATCCTTCATGGCGCGGCCCGGCTGGGCGATCTCCATCTTTGCGTTCACTGCGGCCTGGAAGAACGCCGGCTATAACGCTCTGATCCTCATCGCTGCCATGATGAACATTCCACCTGAAATCTACGAAGCTGCTCGGATCGACGGGGCGACAAGGATGCAACAGATCCGTCACCTAACCCTTCCGTCCCTCTGGCCAACGTTCCGCACCCTGCTCCTCTTGGGCGTCACAGGGATGCTCCGTAATTTCGACCAGGTCTTCGTCATGGGAAATCCGGCCATCAACGACCGCGTCAGATCCCTCATGGTCTACATCTTCGAGAAAGGTATCACCCAGTTTGATGTTGGTCTTGCAACGGCCGCAGCCAGCGTCGTCTTGGTCATTACCTTTGTCTTGACGCAAGCGTCCCGTCGCCTGCTTCGCTTCGACCAAGCACTATAGAAGGGAGTCCATATGTCACGCAATTCACTTCAATCCATCAGCAACGTTAATCGGCTCTCTTCGGGGTGGCGTCTTCTCTTCGGCATCCTGCTCTTTACCTTCTTCATCCTGACACTCATCCCCTTACTCAATGTCTTGGCCGTATCCTTCTCGGAGCGGGCTGAATCTATGGAGCCGGGCATCAAGCTCTTGCCAACAACCCCGACCATCGAAGGCTATTCCACCATCTGGAATCGTATCTCTCTCGATCGAGCCTTCTTCAATTCGCTCTTTGTCTCATCTGTCTCAGTCGTGCTCCAGGTTCTGCTCTCATCGCTTGCGGCTTATGTCCTGATCCAACGAGATCTTCCGGGTCGTCGCTTGCTCACGTCCATCATTCTTCTCACGCTCATGATCCCGGGTGACCTCACCCTCATCTCGACGTACTTGCTCAACCGGCAGCTTAATCTTTTGAATTCCTATACGGGACTTATCGTGAACGGGCTGATCTCAGGCTTTGCGATCATGCTTTTGCGTAACTATTTTCAACAAGTCCCCGAATCCTTAGCCGAGTCGGCACGCATCGACGGTGCAACGGAACTTCGGCTCTTCTTCGGGGTATACCTCCCTCTGTCTATACCGGGTCTTGCCTCGATCGGTTTCCTTGAGTTCGTTGGGAAGTGGAATGCGCTCATGATCCCCGTCTCCATCATTAGTCGCCAGGAGCTCTATACTCTCCCCATGCTCTTGAAGCTCGTGACTTTCAGCACGGAGTCCACGTCAGGGATTGACTTCATCGCACCCAATGCACAAATGGCGGCGGTCGTGATCACAGTCCTACCTCTCATTGCTCTTTACTTTCTCGTACAAAACTATCTGATCGAGGGACTAACCTTCGGTGCTACTAAGGGCTAGATTCACAAAAGCCCTCCAGACTCCATGACCCCCGTCCGAATCGTCTGATGGGGGTCATTTAGTATTACAGCAAAAACAAGACCCTGGCTTGGCTCCTGATGGGATGACGTTCGATGTCCGGTCAAAGGTAAAGCAGAGAAATCCTCTTCCGGCGTAATCCCAAAGGTAAGAAGAGAGCTAACCGAAGCTCCCGACTTTGATCCAGTCCTCCGCCAGACCTGTTTGTTTGCCGATGATGCCCGGCATGAGCCAGTCTTCGCCACCAACGAATGTTGCCAACCTCAGCCACATGATAGCCGTAAGGACAGAGCACACCGACGCCGGCGACAGCTTGGAGTCCGTTGGATTCCACTAGATAGCGTACGAGGATGCGATCGCAACGTATGATCCGAACCAGCTCGTTGATGAGCACAATATCGTCGATGATGAAGAGATTTTCTATACCTTTAGTCCTGCCTTAGGGCTATGGACAGACGAGAACACCTTCTTAGAGGCAAAATTGAGGTATTAAAAATTAATTTGTGATATTGATCGTCTTCGAGTTTTCCTCAACTGATACAAAGTGAAACTAATTCTGCAAGGATAGGAGGCTATATATGAGTAATGATCGAGGCAGGCAAACGAATAAGAATCATGAGTCTCAGGACTATGATGAACAAAACATAAGTCATGAAAACCATGAAGACCATGAAGACCA
>CAYFSS010000040.1:0-7933 GCA_964345975.1 uncultured Oscillospiraceae bacterium | reverse complement strand
CGTGTTATTCAAGAAGCTGAGAAGCGTAGGGCTGAATAGTCTCTACTTCTTTTTTAAGCATTTTAATGCTCCCTTCTTCTTTACGGAGAGGGGAGCATTTTTTAGTGGAAAAACGGAGGGGCTTTTGAGTGCATTAATGGCTCCGCAGAATCTTCTCCATCGTCTTACCCTTCGCAAGTTCATCGATGAGTTTATCGAGGTAACGGATTTCCTGCATGAGCGGTTCTTCGATGGTCTCGACGCGCACACCGCAAATGACGCCTGTGATGAGGTGACGATTGGGATTCAAGGCGGGAGCTTCCCGGAAGAACGTCTCGAAATCCGTGCCGCTCTCCAGGATCGCCGCCATTTGATCGTCGGAATAGCCGGTGAGCCAGTGGAAGATTTCGTCGACTTCTGCTTTCGTCCGACCCTTGCGCTCCACCTTGGCGATGTAGAGAGGGTAGACCTTGGAAACAGCCATGCTGTAGAGTTTGTGTTTTGGCATATGAGAGTCTCCTTGGAACATCCTTTGCTTGTTTGACGGATCTACGCACTTAATCGCAGACTGAAGTGTCCTACAGTTTAAAAGACCGGAGGCTTTTATGATGTAACTCTATCGTGGACCGCAAAATGCTTACATAAAGCATATATGCGCAAACAAAATCTCAAATTGATATAAGATAGCTTTCGCATATCTATGCACGAACTCAGGCAGAGAAACGATTTAGACGAAGGTGGGGCAAGAGTATGGAGATTCAAAGTGGGCTAATGAAGCTTGCAAAAGCCATGGCTGAAGGGAGCTTCGACTTACATCTTCATTCTTATTATTCAGACGGCTCCAACTCGCCTGCGGAACTCTTCCAGCTAGCGATAGGACATAAGCTCAAATCAATAGCCCTCACAGATCACGATACCATCGATGGGATGCAAAGCCTCCTCGATGTCTACCAAAAGATCGGCATGATAGGGCTCGATGTCCCTTATGTTATTCCCGGCGTCGAAATCTCCACGCGCTATGTTGATGCAAACGGTCAAGACGATTGGACCGAAGTCCACCTCATCGCCTATTTCCCCGACGGTGGGCATGAGGTCATGCAGGACTTCCTCGATGATCAGCGTGCTGCGAGAGAGCGCCGCAATGAACAAATCTGCGACCGGCTCCAAACGCTAGGGTACAAGATCAGCCTCGGGGATCTACAGAAACGTTTTGCTAGCGGTGTCCTGGGGCGTCCTCATATTGCCCGTCTCTTAGTTGAGAAAGAGTACTTCCTCGATGTCCCCGCCGCCTTTGATGAACTTCTCTCCAAAGGTAAGCCGGGTTATGTTCCGAGAGAACTACCTGAGACCGAAGCTGTGATCCAACTCATCCTGGACTATCAAGGGATCCCGGTTCTATCCCACCCTTATCTCTATGACTGGACAGAAAAAGATGAGCTGCAGGAGCATCTTGTTAGGCTCCAAGCTGCAGGCTTAATCGGGGTAGAGCTCATTCACGGTGAAACCCCTCTAGCGTATTCAGCGCTCCTCAGTGAAATCTCTCGTGATTTGAACTTACTGCCAACCGGTGGCAGCGATTACCACGGCACGTCTAAGCCGGGGGTGATGATCTTCCATGAAGAGACGAACTACACCGTGCATGAAGCTGCTCTCCATGCGTGGCTCAAGCATTTAGAGGATCAAGAGACGGCTTAAGTTGTTGCGATCGCCATGGTGGTCGGTGGGGTACGAGGCGCTTAAGTTGTTGCGGTCGCCATGATGACCGCTGAGTTAAGAAGCACACGCAATAAATCCTAACTGTGCCCGACCCGACCGGGACTCATCTGACATCTCCCCAACTCGCTCTCACTTGTGAACGAACTTTGTCCAACCCGGGAAAATTAAGAATTATCCGTGAATTCTAAGAAAAATGATCTATCTTTGACTTTCAAAGATGTATTCTATTCTAGACGTTTTTATTGTTGTCTAGCCAAAGGATCCAACATAACTAGACATACCCTATGCCTAACATGTGCCAACATGTGCCCATATGCCGAACCTCGCGGAAGGAGACTGATTGATGCCTAAACAAGAACCCACAGATTCGCGCAAAACCCTAATGACCTACACCCTGATCCTACTCGGGTTTCTCTTTGTCTTTAACTTCTTGGTCCTACCCTGGATGGTGGGACGTCAGGTCCGGGAAGTAAGCTACACGGAATTCCTGGATCGACTTGAGGCGGAAGAAGTCACTCAAGTTGAACTTAAACCCCAAGAGAATTCCTTGATGTTTGTAGTCGAAGACGAGCAGCGAATCTATCGAACCGCAATGGTCGAAGATCCTATGCTGACCGCGCGTCTATACGATCAGGATGTCGACTTCAAAGGCAGCATCATCGAACCGACGTCACCTTTCCTCACGATCCTCCTTACCTGGGTCATTCCTTTTGGTATTTTGTTCTTAGTCGGCCGTTTCCTCACCAAGAAGATGTCAGAACGGATGGGGGCTAGCGGAGGTCTTTCGTTTGGCGGTAATTCCAAGGCTAGAGTCTATGTCAAATCGGACGAAGGGGGTGTGACCTTCAACGATGTTGCAGGCGTTGAAGAAGCCAAGGAGAGCCTCTACGAAATCGTTGATTACCTCAACAATCCCGGGAAGTACGCCAAGATTGGTGCAAAGATGCCCAAGGGTGTTCTCCTCATCGGCCCTCCCGGAACCGGTAAGACTTTACTGGCAAGAGCCATTGCAGGTGAGTCCGATGTACCGTTCTTTTCCATTGCAGGCTCCGAGTTTGTCGAGATGTTTGCCGGACTGGGTGCTTCAAAAGTCAGAGACCTCTTCGAGCAAGCCAAGAAGAAAGCTCCCTGTATCGTCTTCATCGATGAAATCGATGCCATCGGCCAGAAGCGTGACGGTCGTATCCAATCCAACGATGAGCGTGAGCAGACTTTGAACCAGCTCCTCACCGAGATGGACGGCTTCGAAGACAATACCGGCGTTGTGCTCTTAGCAGCTACGAATAGACCCGACTCCTTGGATCCGGCACTCACTAGACCCGGCCGTTTTGACCGCCGTGTCCCCGTTGAACTCCCTGACCTCTATGGCCGCGAGGCGATCCTCAAGGTGCATGCAAAAGACGTGGTCCTCGAACGAGGGATCGACTTCCACCGTATCGCCAGGATGACCCCCGGTGCTTCGGGTGCCGAACTTGCAAACATCATCAACGAAGCAGCCCTCAGAGCTGTCCGCGAAGGTCGCAGTATGGCAACTCAAGTCGACATCGAAGAGAGCATAGAAATCGTCATTGCAGGTCAGCAGAAGAAGAATGCCATCCTCTCCAACGAAGAGAAGAAGACGGTTGCCTATCACGAAGTGGGGCACGCGCTCATCGCCGCGATGCAAACGGGGTCTGCTCCGGTCGAAAAGATCACCATTATCCCAAGAACATCCGGCGCCCTAGGTTATACCCTTCAGGTTCAAGAGGAAGGCGACACTTACCTCATGACCAAAGAAACCCTGGAAGATATGATCGCTGTGCTGACAGGTGGTAGAGCCGCAGAGGACGTTGCGATCGGCAAGATCTCAACCGGTGCTGCCAATGATATTGAACGTGCAACGAATATTGCACGCGCCATGGTCACTCGCTACGGCATGAGCGATAACTTCGGGATGGTCCAGCTCGAGGACGAGGGCAATCGCTACCTCGGGTCGCCCGGCTACTCCACTTGCTCGGCAGAAACGCAAAGTCAGATCGATCGTGAAGTCGTCGCAATTATTAAAACTCAGTATGATCGTGCGAAGACAACGCTCCGGGAGAATCGTGCTAAACTTGATGAGTTAGCAAAATACCTCTATGAAGAGGAAACGATCAATGGAGCACAATTTATGGATATCTTACAAAAGCCCACCCCAGAACCTTCTGACGAAGCCGGTCTTGACACCGAGGTCGCTCCGGCAGACGAAGCCTCCGGAGAAGCTATGGAAGAACTCATGGGCCTCTCCGAACCCGAAGCCTCAGAACCCGAAGCCTCCGAACTCAAAGCCTCCGATATCGACCCCGCTGATGAAGCAACGGGCGAAGCCATGGACGAACTTCCGAATTAAGCAGATCGGTTGAAAACGCTAGGCCTCCATCGTGTAAGAACGGTGGGGGCTTTTGTGTGTCAAGGGCATCGAAGGGAACGAATGAAGTTTAATTAGCCTTCCGCTCATTACGACGTGCTTGCTTCCGATACTCGGAAGGGGTGATCCCCATGTTTTGTTTGAAGGCATTGCTGAATGCTTGGATCGAGTGATAGGCGCATTTGTCCGCAATATCGGAGATGGAATCCGCCGTATACTCCAAGAGATCGCAGGCATACGCAATACACCGCTCCGTGCGATGACGATGGGGTGTCGTACCAAACATTTGCTTAAAGATCGCCGTAAAATACGACTCGCTGTAATTGACCAGATCTGCCAGCTCCTTATTCGTCAAACGCTCTCGCCAATGCTTGTCGATGTAATCGTAGATATAGTTCATCGACTCGTTGATATCGGCGTTCTTAGCATTGGATGACATGAAAGCCTTGATCAATTCTCCCCACAAGATGATGAACAGTCCCTTCGACGCAAGCTCATAGAGGTAGGGGCGATTCGTCTGGAGCCGGATGATTTCGTCCATGTTCTCGAGGACGACGCTGGGATTATTGACGCGAATCAAATTGGGGATGGGAATAGCATAGGACGAAAGACAGTCTTTCCGCACGAGATGACGCTCGTTGTGATTGAGTTCGGAAAGTGGCCTGAAGTTGACCTTGATATCTTCACTCTTCACGTCTTGGTAGAAATCGAAATGAATATGAGGATGACGGAAGGGCGTATTGCCAATTTGACGCATGGAATGGGTCTGACCCGGTCGAATAAGGACAAATTCTCCAGGCCTGGCACTAAAGGATTTGTCTTCTATCGTGACGAGGACTTCACCTTCACGCACAAACAAGAGTTCATAGTCGAAGATAATTCTTTCTCTCAGGTACCATTCAGGCGGCACGGTGTAATCTAAAGCGACTCGGATATAAGGTGAGATCTTTTCAATATTCACAATTAGCTCCTTTCATCGTTTTACATTTATTGTACCTATCTTTCTATCTGAGGAATAAACATCGATGCACAAAAGCCCAAACTTCCTCATCATCTGGTTACAGAAACCGGTTACAGAAGTACAGGAGTCAAGATGCTTTCTCGACTCCTGTGGTGTCCTAAGTTTATGGACTTGATCTAGAGAAAACTAATCATGCGCAGCAGAATTTTTCTCATAACTTGCTTGTTCTTCGTTCACCGCTCGAATCTGTTCGTAGACATCCGGCGCAAATTTCCTTGACCGATCATAAGCAAAGAGACCATTTTGTTCTTGTTCTATATCGGTCAACTGGGTGTAGCAGAAGCCACAGACCCGAGGATGCTCGAGCAATACGCGGGTTAAGTCCACATATCGTTTTACAAAAGCCTCCTCCGTTTGCGGGGCATCGCCATAGCCCCAACCGGCTTTGTTGTCATCCGTGCTCCAGAAGGTTCCACCGTACTCGCTGACCCAATAAGGCTCACCGTTGTAGTACAAGCTTCTTCTCGGGGCATTGCCCAAGTAGCGCTCGATGGGGGAGTGGAAGTTCATCGCATCGTTCAACATAGGCTCCAAAGAAGCCTTGAGACGGTCTGCCTGTTGCTCGTAGTCGTGGACATCGTAGAAATCTGTCCGGTAGTGCATCCCCCCGCTGGCATCGATGACAGGACGATGAGGATCCGCCAGTTTTGTCACTTGATAGAGTAGCGTATGCGTTTCAGGATCGAGGGCATCTGCGTGATAGGTTTCGTTTAAGGGGCACCAACCAATGATTGAAGGATGATTGTAGTCACGCTTCATGACCTCCAACCACTCGGGGATAAACTGTTTCACCGCTTCAAAGTCACCCAGTTCAAAGGTGTTGGCATATTCTCCCCACACCATATAGCCAAGCTTATCGGCCCAATATAAGGACCGTTCCTCAAACACACGCTGATGAAATCTTGCGCCGTTGAAGCCGAGCGACATCGATAGTTCAATGTCACGCTTCAGGTCTTCATCGCTTGGAGCGGTATAAATACCCTCAGGGAAGAAGCCTTGATCCAGTATCAGGCGCATAAAGACGGCTTCGCCGTTGATCCGTAAGCCCAGCGGATCCCAGCTGATGTCCCGCAGGGCTACGTAGCTTTCGACCGAATCGAGGATCTCATCGTTTTTGCCGAGCAGTTCGAAGGTGAGGTCGTATAAGTGAGGATCTCCGGGCTGCCATAGATGTTGTTCGCTTAAATCCAAGCAGCATAAGGCGGAATGATTGTTTAGAGAAGCCTTGACTTCTCCCATGTTCTCCTCGTTATAGTACGCAATGATGCGGACATGTTCATGGTCTGTACCCTGCGACGTTTCAAGTTCGATAAAGATTTTTGAGTCTTTTGCTTGTGGCGTCATGCGAGCGTATTTGAGATGGTGCTGAGGCACCGTTTCTAGCCAAACCGTTTGCCAAATTCCTGTAGTCCTCGTATAGGAGGTTGACCGTGAGGCGAACGTATCGGATTGCTTGCCCGTTGCTTGAAGAGGGGAACGCACATCATCCTTTGCGAAGACGACCAAAGTGTTTTCGCCATCGTTAAGTTGGTCTGTGATATCAAACGAGAACGATGCATAACCTCCCCTGTGACTCCCCGCCAAAGAACCGTTGACCCATAGCTTCATCTCGTAATCTACCGCCCCAAAATGGAGGAGGTAGCGCTTGTCTGCCTGTAGCGATAGATTGATGGATCGGCGGTACCACACGGCCGGAATGAAATCTGTGTGTTCTATTCCGGAGAGCTTGCTTTCGGGGCAGAAGGGGACATTAATCTTCAGAGGATAGTCACCCTCTTCGTACATGTGGCGTTCTTCACCGCTGACCCCCCAGTCGAAGGCAAAATCCCATGTGCCGTTTAGATTCTGCCAGGAGTCTCTCTTCCATTGGGGCCGTGGATGCTCAGGACGTGGAATACTCATAATGGTTCTCCTTCTTTCGTATTGAGGTGCCACACATCCGTAGATGTGTAGCACCCTGTAGTTCTATTTTATGTTGTAGATCTATTGTCTCATATAGCGATCGTAAGCGGTTTGCATGGTTTCAACGACTTCGTTGATCCCTGCAGCTTGCAGTTCTTCTTGGAAGGCTTCCCAGTTGCCATCGTTGACACCGGAAGTAATCCATTCGGCAGCTCGACGGTTGATCAAGTTCTGGACGTCCGTTTGCATAATGGCGATGGATTCGCTTTCTTCAGCTGTATAGAAGACCGGTGGCCAAGGTTCTGCATCGGCGTAAGGTAGAAGCTCTTCGTTGATGTGAGCAACTTTCAAGTCGGTTGAAGGCAATCTCAAGTCCGTTGTGTATTGTTCGGCGTCTACGTACCAGATGCCATCGAAACCTAGGCTGGAGGCTAATCTGCGAATTTCCATGCCACCAATGAGATTGGCGTCATCGCCCGTAGCAACTTGCAAGGAGCCGTCTTCTTGTTCGAAGAGACGTTCACCGATCTTGCCTTCCATCGATTCATAGGAATTGATGGGTTCATACCAGTAGTCGATGTAGCGCATGGCTACTTCGGGATTCTCACAGGCACTGGTGATGACCCCTGCGCCACGGAAGAAACCGTAAGCAGGCGGAGCCACGAGCACAGGATCTGCACCGTCGTCCGATCTCAAAGCTGGCATATAATCGTAATCTGCTCTGAGTTCAGGCGAGGTGATGAAGTCACTTAAGTCCCACGAAACATTGGCACCCATGATGCTGGGTTCAAGGTTCAACTTACCGACCCACTGACTGTCATCCATGATGAAAGCTTCGGGATCGATGAGACCTTCCTCGTAGTAACGAGCGATGATCTTGATGCCTTCAAAGAAGCGTTCATCGGTTGCAACATAGACGACGTTACCGT
>CAYFSS010000039.1:0-8108 GCA_964345975.1 uncultured Oscillospiraceae bacterium | reverse complement strand
TGGACTTGTCTGTTTGGGATACACATTGACTGTATGCACTTTGGATTAATGAGAATTATCTGACACCGCTTGCATGATTCATGAAATGCTTTATAATACCAATTCAGTTAGTTTCCAAGCGATTGAGAACGAAGCTGATACGCCCTTCGGGCAGCCGAACTTTGCTTGACATCAATACGTTTTGTGTTAGTATAAGTCGGCGTAGCTTGAGAGCAACACATGAATAGTTACGGCGCAGTAGTTCAGTTGGTTAGAATGCCAGCCTGTCACGCTGGAGGTCGAGGGTTCGAGTCCCTTCTGCGTCGCCATAAGAAGCAGTGGTAGCACTGCTTTTTTGCCCCGATAGCTCAGTTGGTAGAGCAGCGGATTGAAAATCCGCGTGTCGTTGGTTCGATTCCGACTCAGGGCACCATAAGCTCGTAATTCGTTGTAATTACGGGCTTTTCTAATGTTTGTGGAACTAAAACGGAACTAGAAACTCTTCAAGAATGTTTTTTAGGACTAAATAACAGTTTTTCTTCGTGTTCTTCATAAGCCTCTAGTGCGCCTTGAAGATAGGCTAAACCTCTATGAATTCGCTTATGAACTGCTGATGGGGTGTAATAGGTTTCTTCTGCAATGTGGTTCATACTATGGCCATCAACAAAGAACGCTAACAAGGTAGATTTAACTTAATCGCTGAAGAATTGGAAAATTTGCTTTGGAGAAATTCATTCTTAGTAATATGCAGAATGAATGAAGAATAGAAGGCACATCATGGCTTTAATGTGAGATAATCGGATCCATGGAATTTCTAAGGCATCGATTCAAAGACCTAAATTCCAAGATAGAACCGGGTTAACACATCACAACAATTGTGTAGAGAAATCTATTGTTAACTGCGGTGACTGTCTAAAGATATGTCGGTATGACTTTATATATAGTGTTATTCCGGGTTAAATCCTGAGGGCGGAGGGATATGCAACAGCGACGTCATATCAAATCTTTTGATGGGCTTCGAGCTATTGGAAGCTTAGCCGTGCTCTTTTATCATTTGAATCCCGGCTTTCTTCCGCAAGGTTATTTCGGCGTTGTGTTTTTCTTCGTGCTGGCCGGTTTCCTTAATGTACGTCAAGTTTTAATGAAGGATGATCAACTACGGTCACGAATGCCTTTACCTTGGATCGTGCGTCGTCTCGCTCGTTTACTGCCACCTCTGCTCCTGATGTTATTAACCGTGACCTTGATCATGATCTTAAACCCCGGTTATACATCATTTCTGACGCGATATCCTTCGGCGCTCCTGAGTAGTCTCTTTGGGGTAAATCACCAGGTACAGATCGCAATGAATGTGTCCTACTTTGAGACGCATGGCTATATCAGGCCGTTGTTGCATATGTGGGCGCTTTCACTAGAGCTCCAGTTCTATATTGTGTTTGCGTTAACCTTTCACAAACTCTATCAAGAGCGAGACCGGCTTAAATGGTCTCTGATCTGTCTTGTGGCTACCGCTGTTTCACTCGTTGTTTTTATTGTTCTGGCATTGACCGGTCAAGTCGATACGGCTTACTACAGTTTAGTCGCAAGATTCCATGCCTTTAGTTTAGGTGGCTTGGCTGCCCTGGCTACTGTCTATCGACCTAAAGTTGATAAGACTTCTGCAGAAGCATCCAAACAATGGACCGGTCTAAATGTGGAGTCCGTCCCGCAACCACAAAATCGCCGGGTACTGGGGCAGAGAGGTTCATTTTCAGAACTGCTCGGGGCAGTTTTGTTGTTTGTGTTAGTCGTTTCAATGTTCATCCCGATGGAGTTCGAAGTTGGTGTTACCTATGGACTTCCGATATCAGCATTCCTTTTCACATTGCTTGTCGTTGTGGTTCAAGAAGATAGAGGGCGAGTTGCGCTCTTTTTACGCTTTAAGCCTTTTCCCTGGATCGCTTCGCGGAGTTATGAAATCTTTCTTTGGCATACTCCGATCATCGTATTTCTCATGTATGAAATGGGGAAGACACGGATCCCTCTTTTCTTACGGTCCATCGTTTGTTTGGTTTTAAGTTTTATCGTCGCAGAGATTTTCTATCGGATTCCACAGGCTATCCGTGCTTTCCACAAGCGTCATCCTCAGTCTCGTTCTCTCGTTGCATCCTCAATGGCGTATCTAGCCGTTTTTATTGTGCTCTTTGTTTCTTCCGTCACCTTATTCATCTTCCAGCCGGAAGACACCGAATTGATGGAATTGCAACGCCGTATTGAAGCACAGGAAGCACTTCTTACGGTAGGAGGCGATGGTGAGAACGGCAATCCGGCCATTAGCGGAGAGGCGAACATAACCGATAGCTCAGTCCCTACAGATGGTGCTAATGGGCAAGGTCTTGTTGCAAATAGTGAAGAACCTACCGGTGACGAATCTACGTCTGAGAATGATTCCACCTCGTCTTCTGAATCTGAAACTAGTTCCGAATCTATTTCTCAATCTGAACCTGAGTCAGAGCACACGTCAGAAACAGAAACGACGCCTTCCTTAGATCCGGCCACGACCGATGAGGCTACGCTCATTGAGACATATTTGGCCGACCCGGCTCAGACGGATGCGTACCAGTATTTCAAGGAATGGTTCTATTTGGGTGGGGATTACTTGATGTCGCAAGCTGACTATAATGCGGTGCGAGATATCCCCCTGACGATTATTGGAGATTCTTTAGGGGTAGGGATCAGTTATGCAACAGATGTGTTCCTGCCGAATTCTACCGTTTATGCCAAATCCAATCGCTTCTTAAGCGAAGGTCCGGGAATCATTCAAGAACTTATTAATCTGGGTGCTCTGAATGATCCTGTCCTCCTAATGCTAGGGTCAAATGGTGAAATTGACCGGGCGGATTTGGAAACCATCTATGAGCTGGTTGGCGATCGGCAACTCATGATCTGCACAATTGTCTTGCCGGACGGTACGACAGAAGCTCGTCGTAACAATGTCATCAAGACTTTTGTCAACGATCGACCTGACGTGAAGCTCGTAGACTGGTACGATCAAGCAAAGGGAATACCTGAGATCTTCATTGCGGATCTGACGCATCTCACGATTCCGGGTGCCAGAGCTTATGTTCAACTCATAACCTCAGCCCTAGTAGATCTTTATGCAAACCCTTGACGTTGAAACCTTGATGAGTATACGAGGAGTCTATGATGAAAATTCTTGATTTTTTCTTTGATTATGAATGTCCCCATTGTTATCGGACCTACAAACATGTTTTAGAGGTTATTCAAGACTATCCTGAACTGGAAATTAACTGGAATTTGTGTGAAGCACATCCACGTCCCGAAGAACATCCTCCTCATACAGATCTAGCGATTCAAGGCTATTTCTTTGCAAAGGATTTAGGGATTCAGCCTCAGATCTACCACAGTAGAATGTTTGAAGCAGTCCATGATGATAGGATTGATGTTGAAGATGCGTCAACCCTCGCCGATTACGTGAAAGATCTCATTGATCCGGCCCGTTTCAAAGAGGTTCTCGATCAAAAGATCTATAAAGAGCCACAGGAAGCCGCCAATGTAACGGCTTACGAAGGTAACGGTGTATGGTTCCTTCCGGCGTTCCGTATGAACGACATGAGAGATCTCGACGCTGAAGGTGGTATTGGTATCTCACGAGAAGATCTCGTAGAATACTTGGATGAACTTCATTCATCAGATAATGCCTAGGATCTATTTGGATCATGCTGCAAGTTCGCCTCTACACCCCAAGGTGTTGGAGGCGATGCTTGCCTCTGCCGATGTCTATGGAAACCCTTCGTCTCAGCATAATATGGGGAGAGCAGCTCGGGCTTTGGTTGAAGAATCAAGGCGAGCCATCGCTGAAGTTTTGGGTGTTGATCCTCGAGGTCTTTTCTTCACTTCGGGGGCAACAGAATCCAATAATCAAGTCCTGCGATCTGCGGCTGAGCGAGCAAGGGATCACGGTAAACTTCATTTAATTACCTCCGTTCTTGAGCACCCCTCTGTCTATGAGGTGTTCAAGTCCCTTGAGTCTGAATCCCAAGTAACCTTCATCGACCCCGGCAGCAAAGGTTATGTCGATTTGGATGACCTATCAAAGGCCTTAAGGCCGGATACCGGCTTGGTATCTTTGGCTTATGTCAATAATGAGACGGGTGCGGTTTCGCCTATCAAGGAGATAGGAGCTTACTTGAGAGAACGTGGCGTCTTCTTTCATTCAGATGCTGTCCAAGGGATCGTACGCTTGCCATTGAACGGGCAGGGAATTCATCCTGATAGTTTTACCCTGACAGCCCATAAGCTAGGGGGTCCCAAAGGTATAGGAGCTTATTATCAAATACCTAAACCCGCTCCGATCTTTCTGGGAGGTCATCAAGAACAAGGAGCAAGGCCCGGGACGGAGAACCTCTTGGGGATCGTTGGTTTTGCTGCTGCAGTCAAATTAGTTTCTGAGCATCACACTGAAAATTTGGAATCACTAGCGGCGAAACGGCAACTCTTGATCGAAGGCTTTAGACAAAACAACATTGCGTTTGAGATCAATGAAGCTGACGTCAATTATCCGGGGATCTTGAACCTTTGGTTCAAAGGACAGTCAGCAATGAAAGCTCTGATCCGTTTGGACTTATTGGGCATTTCACTTTCTGCCGGCTCTGCTTGCGCAGCAGGCAGCTTAGAGCCCTCTCGCGTTCTCACCTCGATGCGAGGAGAAAAGAGCTCCGCTGTCCGTGAGAGTCTTCGAATCTCCTTTGGTATGGAAACTGAAGATGATGATTTACTGCGTTTCGTCCATGAGATGACGCAGATTACGAAAGGCTTATGATGCTAGACCATTACCCAATTTCAGATGAATTCAACGATGCAGCCCCCAAAGGTGCAAGGATCGTGGTTGGGATGAGTGGTGGCGTCGACTCGTCGGTCACATTATCCCTCCTCAAAGACTATGGGTACGATGTCCTTGGGATCTTCATGAAGAATTGGGATGATACGGATGAAGACGGCCATTGTACGGCAGAAGAAGACTATCGTGATGTCGCTGCTGTATGTGAGCACTTGGGTATCCCGTACTATGCGATTAATTTCGAAGAAGAGTACAAAGATAGGGTCTTTGATTATTTCTTGGATGAGTATCGAGCCAACCGCACGCCTAATCCTGACGTGCTATGCAATAAGGAAATTAAATTCAAAGCCTTCTTAAATTATGCTCTTGAGCTTGGCGCGGACTATGTTGCAACAGGTCACTATGCTCGTGTGACCCATCGTGATAGCATCCATACCCTTTATCGTGGAGCCGATAAGAGCAAAGATCAAAGTTATTTCCTGAATCAGTTGAGTCAAGAGCAAATTGCGAAGGTGGTTTTCCCTGTGGGCTGTCTAACGAAGAATCAGGTGCGAACCTATGCACAAGAAAAGCAACTTCCAACGTGGCAGAAGAAAGACTCTACCGGAATATGTTTCATCGGGGAACGCGATTTTGATGCCTTTCTTGCCAACTACTTACCTGCAAAGCCCGGTCCGATGATAACCATGGATGGTGAGGAACTCGCCAAGCATCGAGGATTGATGTATTACACGATCGGTCAAAGGCATGGTCTGGGAATAGGTGGAAGAGGGAAGAGCCCCGAACCATGGTTTGTGATTGGGAAAGACCAATCGAAGAACACTTTGTATGTCGGTCAAGGATTCGAGCACCCCCTGCTCTATGCCGATCAGCTTGAAGCCTCAGACCTCAACCTCATCAATGCTTCGCTCCCTGAATCGTGCACCTGTAAAACTCGATATCGACAGCAAGACGTTCCATGTCGCGTCGAATTTACCGGGAATGAATGCAGAGTCTATTTTCCGGAACCGGTAAGGGCGGTGACTCCGGGGCAATCCGTGGTCTTCTACGATGGCGAACGATGCTTAGGTGGAGCCGTCATTGATGTGGCTTATAGACAAGGCAGAATGCTTCAATATCAGTAATTAAGCAAGGTTCTCGTAGTCTGCTTCTTTGTACCCTACCAAGACTGTGTCTTCTCCAACCAAAAGCGGGCGCTTGATAAGCATGCCATCTGAAGCAAGGGTTTCAAAACACCGATCCTCGCTCATTTCGTCAAGCTTCTTTGAAAGACCCATTTCTCTATATTTCATTCCACTCGTATTGAAGAAGCGACGAATGCCGAGATCTGTCATCTCAAAGAATCCTTTAAGTTCTTCAGCAGATGGGGTTTCCGTCGTGATGTCATACTCTTTATAAGGAAGACCCAACTCATCTAGTTTCTTCCTTGCCTTAGCGCATGTTGAACATTTCGGGTAACAGTAAAATTTATAGCTCATGATCAAACCTCCATTCGATGTGCATACCATCGTATCAGCCCTTGCAGACCCTAGACTAGGACATCACTCTTAAGCCTGCCTAACAACCCCAAATTCGTATCCATGCGTCGTTATCCATCTCCAATTCGCGTATGAACTGTTGTTAGATGTTCCATCCCTTTGCATACACGATCTTCTGGATTGTTTTAGACAAGGTGATTATACTTGCTTTAACTAAGAAGAACTTAGGGTTCTTCTTATATGTAAGTACACTTTAGCGCTGTGCTCCCATTGGGACTTCTTTATCGAAATGGTGAGATTCGAGTGTTATAGAGTTGCATAAAGCTAACCGTTTTAGTCCATCTTAGGAGGTATGTTTATGAATGAGAAACAATTGAATCGTATGAAGAATGATAAGGGTTTCATTGCTGCACTTGACCAATCCGGAGGATCTACACCACGAGCCCTGGAAAACTATGGCATTGGTGCTGATGAGTATAGTTCCGAAGAACAAATGTTTGATCTTGTTCAGGAAATGAGAGCTCGTATTATTATGAGCCCGGCTTTCAGTAAGGATCAAATCCTGGGTGCCATCCTATTTGAGCAAACCATGGACCGTAAGATTGATGGTAAATATTCGGGCGATTATCTTTGGGAAGAGAAGGGCATCGTGCCATTTCTCAAAACTGATAAGGGCTTAGCGGACGAGTCAAACAGTGTCCAACTGATGAAAGATATGCCTCAACTCGATGCACTCCTGGATCGTGCAGTTGAAAGAAATATCTTTGGTACGAAGATGCGCTCTGTCATCCATGAAGCGAATAAAGAAGGCATCCAGGCTATAGTTGATCAGCAGTTTGCGATTGGTAAGCAGATCGCTGCTAAGGGCTTGGTGCCAATCCTGGAGCCTGAAGTCAACATCAAGAGTGAGACGAAGGAAGAGGCGGAAGAAATGCTTCACGCTGCTATCCTGGAAGGTCTCAAGGATTGGGATGATAAGCCGATCATGTTCAAGGTTTCTATCCCCACGAAGGTCAATCTCTACCGCGACATCATGGACGATCCTCGGGTTGTTAGAGTTGTAGCTCTTTCCGGTGGTTATTCGCTTGAGGAAGCCAATGAACTCTTGGCCAAAAATGAAGGGCTCATTGCAAGCTTTTCCAGAGCTTTGCTCGCTGACCTAAATGCCAATCAAACCGCAGATGATTTCAATCAAGCTCTGAGTACTGTTTCTAAGAGCATTTACGAAGCATCGCTTTAGCCTTTTGGATATAGATACTGAAGTATTCTTTGCGTATTAATGTATAGATCCTCTTTCTTCTTTGTAGCTGGAGGATCTATCTATTCTTGTACAATGGATTCATGAAGGGTGTTCCGAGATCACTGGAGGAAGCGGCTTTTATTGATGGAGCTTCTGTCCTTCAAGTTTATGTGAATGTTGTTATGCCTCTAGTGCGATCGACGACTGTGACCGTTATCATCTTGAATGGTATCTGGATATGGAACGATTACCTCTTGCCATTCTTGGTGGTTGCAAATCAGCCTCGCAAGACCTTGACGCTTTCGCTGTACTTTGCCCAGTTGACGTCCGGACAATATGGTTCCCCGTTTGAGCTCGTTTTCCCGGCAGTTCTCATCACCATTCTCGCTGTCATCATTGCTTTTATGTTCTTGCAGAAGCAGATCATGGAGGGCGTGACAGAAGGTGCTGTGAAAGGTTAGATCAGGTTTGTTTTTAATAAGAGGCATGATGCGTTAAGATGCACGTGCCTCTTTTTTGTAGTGACTGATCATGCTGGTAACCCAGGTAAGCGTCTATAACATAATCAAGC
>CAYFSS010000038.1:5586-8977 GCA_964345975.1 uncultured Oscillospiraceae bacterium | reverse complement strand
CTACGTTGAAAGCTTGGAGTTTTTTAGAACTAAGCAATGTCTCGGACGAAAGCTACGGCTGCTTCATGCTACATCATGGGTCATACAGGTACCCCTGAGATTTACTAAACGATTTAAAGCGACAGGAGTGAATGTTCTTCATTATTCCAAGAATTGTATTATCCTATGCCATACCTCAATGAGAATCATAGATTTGCAACCGGTGTAATAGCCAATTATGGTACCTAACCGCTGCATATTGCGTGTTGAAAGGACAGACTCATGAATCCATCAAGTCAATCAAATCAGCCAACTCAAAACACGAGAAAGGGCTTTGATCTCCGGTCGCTGCTCGTCGGTATCCTTTACATTATTGTTGGAATCATGGCATTTAGAGATCCCATCAATGGCGTTGGACTTATCGCGTACCTCTTGGCTTTCTCGGCACTTTATCGTGGGATCACCTATCTCGTGAGTTATTATGTAGCGCAGAACCACACCGGCGTCGCTGATAGGATCTTCATCGTTCTCGGGATTATCGACATCATTGCAGGTATCCTTCTGCTGGTGAACATGCGTGGTAGCATCATCGCCTTACCCATCGTTTTCTCCATCTGGTTCATCGTCAGCTCCATCATGTCACTATTTTCCGCCGGTAGAATTCGTACCCATGGCCATTCCAGATACATGACCGTAATCATTCTTTCAACCCTCGGTATCATCACGGGTCTTATGCTGTTATCCAATCCGCTATCCGCATTGCTCACGATCTCAATGCTCGTTGGCTTCTATTTCGTGAGCTCGGGCATCTCCCATATTCTCCAAGCTTTCTAAGCTCACATTTTTCCAATCAAAAGCCCCAACCATTCTTGTGTTCTCGATACGAACCGGAATCGTCAGGACTTCTTTCTTATCCAACAATCTGGGCTAAGAGAAAATCTAACGTCACTGAGATTGATATTGCGCGTCGTCGACGATCACATGCCAGGTCACACCGAAGCGATCTCTGGCAGCAGCATGGAACGGGCTATAGAACGTCTCCATCCTTCACCGGTCATAGGATCTTCAGCGGTAAAGATTTCAACCCTCGGCTTAAGGACTGTGCCTTCGCGCACCATCGAGTTCGCAAAGCTTAAGTTCACCGGGAAGTCGAATTTTGTTGCAACCGTTATATCCTGAAGGTAAATGCGTTTTGTCCAAAGATTATTCTCGGCATCTTTGATATCGCGTGATGATCTGATAGAAGGTGCCGTTGGAACGGTAGAAAGATCTACATTCTTTAGAGGTACGCTGACTTCTATATATGCGTTATTCAATTGCTGCGACATCGGAGCACCGTTCACAGACACCATCATGATCATGGATTCATGCGTTTGAACGGGTTCAAACGCATTCTCATTTTGATGGCTCAGAATAATGTCTTGATAGGGTGTGATGTCGGCTGCAGCTAAAACTGCTGTCTTGTTTCCGCAGCGTGTAATCTAACGTCTATGGCCACTGTACCTTCATAATCTTCAACATAGACTAGCTTGTAACTAAGCTTAATGACTTCTTCTTTCGGGGCCGAATTGATGTAGTCAGGGTTCAAAGGAATCCGAAGGATACGGAGACCATGTTCCTCAACTTCTTGAACTTCGCCAAAGGCGGGATGATTTGCGAACTCAATTGAGCTTAGGATCTTGGTCCTAAGATCCGGTTGCGTTTGAATTTCAAGATATTCGATTTGGCTTAATTCTTGGGCAGTATAAGAGAATTCACCCTCTTCAGTTCTTGGCTGAGTCGTATGTTCTTCTGAAACTTGTTCACTGCTCGTGATCTCGGTCGCTGTCCCATCGGTTGAAGTCTCAAGGGTGGACGCATCTTCACTGTATAATGCATCCGATGTCGTCTGCTCACTCGTGATCTCTTCCTTTGATGTCGATTCAGCAGAGGATGCACTTTCTGATGAAGTCGCGACCTCAGTCGTAGAATCTTGACTTAAAGTATTCTAAGCGAAAGAAGTAGCATCTTCCATGGATGATTCAGATGCAGGATCTCCAGTGCTTTCAATCCTAGACGTTTCCGAAACCGGAAACACAGTCTCATCAACATTTATAGACGATGCATCCGAAATAATGGCGTCAACCGGAGCAGGGACTTCAACGGTTGAAGGGACAGGGGATAATTCCCCTTCCGTCGCTAGAGAGAAATCTCCATACAGATTAAAGATGAGCAGAAAGGTAAGGAGAAAACTGACGAAGGATCTTGATCTCTTGTAATTCATTGATGAGCTCCATTCGAGCAATCAAAGGTAAGAACAACGAGGGAATAGCAAACTGCCTTCCTTCAACTGCATAGTCAAGATATGATGAACCATAAGATTTTGATTTGTTAATACTAAGCTTTATACCTTAATCGGTAGATTCTTTCGTTGACCTTGGGTTAATAGCATCTTTCACGAGCTTATCGTGCAAACCCTCCGCAACCCTTCAGATTTCCAAACAGCAGCAAGAAATGTCCGGGAGGGTTTTGGCACTACACCTTCGATGGACAAAAACCATCCTGAAGGGAAAACTCACCATCCAACAAGAAGCCATTGAAGTGATTTGGCAAGCTATGGATGATGAGTTGGCTTTTGTGTATGAAATTAGCCCTAGCCAATTTTGTTGAGGAGCATCTTCGCCGTCTCGATCTGATCCGAAATTTGCCCATCTTCGTCCTGAATCCGCCAGATATCAGGGGAAATCTCATCGGCTACGTAGATCTTGCCGTCATCGTCGAAACCAAATTCAATCTTGAAATCCATGAGCTGATAACCCATCTCAGCCAATTCAAGGCGAAGAGCAGCGCCAACTTTAACCAAGAGATCCAAAGCCTCATCATATTGGCCGGGCTTAAGCAGATTCTTCATCAAGCATAATCGCTCACTGATGAGGGGGTCGCCCTGAGCATCGGACTTGAGCGTGACCTCGTGATAGGGTGGATCAAAAGGCAGACCCTCTTCGATGTCAAAACGACGACACATACTGCCTGCAGTGAAATAGCGGAGGACAAATTCGAGAGGCGGTATCGTGAGCTTACGAACTTCCATGAGATCCTTGTCGTAATCTGCACCCAAATAATGCGTAGGGATACCATGTTTCTCCATCCGTTCGAAGAAGTATGCCGAGATCTTAAGACCCGTCTTACCCTTGCCTTCGACACTGCCACCGACGGTGTTTGATCCCGGATCAAAGACCCCGTCTTCACCGGTCGCACTGTCCTTGAATAGCAAGTAGACGCGATCGTCTGTTTCATCCAGCAGAACATCCTTGGTTTTTCCTTCGTATAAAGTCTTCATCCGGCGATGTCTCCCCCTCAATCGATGGTTCTCCGTGCTGCGCAATTCATGCCCTATTTGAGCGAAAATGCTCTTCGATTATATCACCCTGTG
>CAYFSS010000038.1:0-5576 GCA_964345975.1 uncultured Oscillospiraceae bacterium | reverse complement strand
ATCGGATTGTTCAAGGTTTTGTACGACTAAGGTGATGAAGCAATAGAAAACCCGGATTCGATTCATTCGAACCCGGGTCATGAGATCAGTGTTCACTAGGGTTTGTCTTAGTTGCAGGAAACGCCACCATCCACCACAAAGACCGAGCCGTTGACGAAACGAGCTGAATCGGAAGCAACGAAGAGAACGGCTGCCGAAATATCCTCGGGCTTACCGCTTTGAATGCTCGTATCCAGGCCTGCCATAATACGTCCTATACCCTTCTCGCTGATATTGGTCTGGCTATCCATAACTTCTGTCTCGACACCACCGGGACAAATAACATTACAGCGAATACCGTCACTTACATACATATAGGCTGTGTTTTGAGTCAATCCAACAATGGCATGCTTGGACGCTGTGTATGCTGCACCGGCGCGAGCACCGCAAATACCACCGATGGAGGCGACGTTCACGATGTTTCCACCTTCCGACTGCTTCTTCATGACTTGGATTGCCTTGCGCATGGAATACATGGGGCCTTCAAGGTTGACAGCCATAATCTTCTTCCATAGGTCATCCGACACTTCATCGATGGGTCTGAATTCGTCCATGATGCCTGCGTTATTGACCAACACATCGAGCTTACCGGTCTTCTCAACGGCAAAATCAATCATGCCTTCACAAACCGTCTTATCCGAAACATCCCCGGCATACGGAAGGATTTCCCCTGCCATAGATTTAGCATCTTCCGCCAAAGCCTCGAGACGTTCTTTGCGCCTAGCTACGACAATGACCTTAGCACCTTTCTCTGCAAAATCTAATGCAATTCTATAACCGATTCCGGAACTTGCTCCGGTTACAATGACTGTCTTATCTTCAAAATCCATCGTGCACCACACTTCATAATTCAATTGTTTTTGATAACTACATATCTATAATAGGCCTTTATATTCGAAAGTCAACGTGTTCGATAGAGCCAGTGAATAGGATTCTTCGTGCACTTTCACTGACTTCATGGTCACGACCCATGGATGCTTCGGTTCCATGATGTGCCGGATTGGCTTTTTCACTTACCAACGCGAGATATTCATTTAGATTTCCGGAGGTCTTTTGCGGCTTGATCCGCAGCAATTTTCCCTGTCAAGATTGCAACCGGCAGTCCGGCAGGACTGAACGTCCATTGGCCCGCTTGATAGACATCAGGAATCGCCGTTTGAATCGATTCAGTCATTTTCCGAAACTGATCGATCGCCGGTGACTCCTCATTAACAAATGACCAGCCCGTGATCGAACCATGGGTGTTGCCGGTTTCACGCTCAATGGTCAGTGGCGTCGCACAATCGGTAAATAGTACAGCTTCCTTCAATCCGGGTATTAAGTGAGCATCAAGTGTCTCAAGCATGGACCGAGTCGCAAATGCTTTAAACCAAGCATACTCTCCGCGGGTTTCCAATTCCTTCATCAGTGGATAATCAAACAAGCAACTTATGACCAGGCCCGAGTGACCTGACGGAGCAAGGGCCGGATCCCGTAGGACAGGGCAGGAAATTTCATACGTCGTTTGCGCAAAGAAGCGCTCCAACCAATCCTCTGTATCTTTTGTGCGATCCCAAGGCTCAAGCGAATTCAAGCCTTCGAGGTTTGGGGTATAGAACATGTGATGTCCCGGCACAGATCGAAGTTTCTCGGGTTCCATATCAAGTGCGACGTAGAAACTTAAGATTGAATCGCTCCCTTGACTTGTAGCAGTGAGATTCTTCTGATGCTCGAACGTCTTTCCCGTCACGCCCGTTGTAATTTGGTAAAGGTTTCGTAGATCAGCAGCCCAAATTAAACGTCGGTATCGGATCGTTTCACCGTTCGATAAGATCATTTGATGTTTGTCCGCTTGAACTTCTACGACCTCAGTTTTCAGGTGCAAGTCAGCCGCCAAATCCTCCAGCAACTGTTGCACCTTCAGGGGCAACATACCGGTTCCACCCAAGGGATAGCGATAGTCAAGATAAAGACGAAAGTAGCTGAGGGCAAAGAACGCGGGAGTCTCCTGAAAGAAGTGTTGACTGATCATGTCGATCAAGGATTCATTCCGGGTGAAACGACGGAGATGTTCCCGTATCGGTGCATTCAGCTTGGCAGCCTTACGAATATTCACCTGGTACTTCATAAACCAAGGGAGCAGCGTACCAAGCAAATACTTCGGATCCATTTCACCCTTGAAGAGCGGGTTATCGATCCCATAGATCACATCCATATAACGAGAAACACGCATAATCTCCCGTTGGATTTGATTGAGTTCAACGATTTCCGAAGGGAATAATTTCTTTAACATCGAGATGTAATCTTCTAAACTTTCAAAGGATTTAAGCCGAACGATCTCGTCAGCAAACCCCATAGACACAGCGTTATCGACATACGGAAGATCGATCACGAGATCATTCAACATCGGATAAACGATCCCTGAATTAGCAAAAGCTCGAATCCCTCCATCGAACGTAAAACCGTCACGTTCGAAACTATCGACTAAACCACCCACTTTGGATCTTCGCTCAATCAAGGCTGTTTGATGGCCGGACCGTGCACAATAGGCTGCAGCACATAGACCTGCCATGCCACCTCCAACAACTACGACATCATAGGACTTCAAGGTTGCCAACCCTCCAGAAAATTCACCACGTCGCGGATGGCTACCGGTTCTTCTCCTTCTCGCTTATAAATACAGCTGTTTTCATAGTCCCGGAAACTAAGGTCATCAGCGAAGGTCCCTTCATTCCAACGTTTGACAGCTCCCCTAAAATTTCCCACCGCTACACGTCGCATAACGCCTCCAACATCAACGTTCTTTCTCGGGGCACAGGTCGGGAATTCGCAGAAGCGACACCGCATGGCTTGATGCATTACGCGTCGTTCCTCTTCCGAATAATCTGAGTAAAGATTGTCTCTTGTGACCGGCGAGGGCAGCATACGGATCATGTCCGGTCTATCGTCTTCATATACAAACGGCTCATGATTGTACTTCTTGAGAATTGCGTTGGCTGCACTGATGCCCGAAACGGTCACGGTCGGAGTTCCTGTCCCCATGACCGTCGATTCACCGCAACAAAATAGATTCTTAAACTGCGTTCGAGTCTTTAAACGCCTGAACATGTGCTGACCGATCATTTGTTTTGGTCCGGCTACGGCACCGCGATACTTTCGGTTGTAACGCTCGAGGGTTCGCGGGGTTGCTAATTCTGCATAACGAAAATGATGCTTGATCCCCGGGTATCGGCGATCCAGCACATCCTTCAGCCGATCAATTTCAGCTTCCTTCTGCTTGAGATACTCTTCCCGATCGAGGGCGTTCCAATCAACAAAACTGGGGCCTATGGCTACAACCGTATGTTCATCTTCAGCGCACAACGTGCGATCACCCAAACTAAACAGATAGACCGTGACCTCGCTTTCATCCAGCTCCTTAGGATTACCCACGAGCATTTCAATCGCAGCAGACGACTCAGGAATAATGTCTTTCTCAACAACACCGTATAGGACAACACTGGGATAGGTCGGTTCTTGCGTCTTAGCCCACATCCTTTGTTTTCTCGTCGAATATTTCTGCGGAATCAAGCGCTCATAAAGTTGCCAAACATTCCCCGAATAGACGATATCCTTGGCGTAAATCTCTTTGCCTCCAAGCAATCGCACTCCTACCGGTTCTCCGGCGTGAAAGATGAGCTCTTCCACCTCTTCTTCCAAAAGCATCTCCCCCCCCTGCTCTTCAATCACCTTCTCAAGCTTGCCGGGTAAGAACAGCGTTGATCCTGCCGGATAATAACTACCGCCAACGTGATTATCGATAAACATCACTGCTGCCATGACCGCAGGAGCCTCTTCGACCGTAGCGTAGCAATAGGTTGAAGTCATCTTGTCAAAGAAGTTGAAAATCGTAGGATCTTTGAAATAGTTTTGGAGCAAACTCTTGGCACTCATATTGAGATAACTCAGAAATTTGATGTACGACCAAGGATGCTTCAACAAACTCTTAAGTGCATTCTTTGGGTCCGTCTCATCGGCAGTATTGTACGTTTGATTTCCCACCATGACGTCTTCGTAGAGTTTCTGCATATCTGAGTAAAACCTGCGGATCGATTCTTTCTCGCCGGGAAACACTTGGGATAATTCTTCGACAAATTGCGCCACATCGGGCCAGAAGCGAATGCGCTTGCCTTCGAAGTTAACGGCATAAAGCACGTCGTGCTTGATCATATCAATAGGTTCTTCAAGACAATTAAAGACAAAACGGTGTGAGTTAAAACCCGCTTCCCCAAAGCCATAGAGCATGGCAGATCCTTGATCAAAGGTGACATGATTGCGTTTGAAGATCCCACAAGATCCACCGGGCTGATATGCCTGATCTATAACCCCAACTTGAAAACCTCGCTTGCTTAACAGACTTGCCGCGGTTAAGCCCGACAAACCTGCGCCGATAACGATGACGTCATATTCCATGTAGCAAACTCCAACTTCTAAACTTCCATAAATTTTCTAGATTATTTATAAGCAATGTAGGACTAGAAGTCATTTTGCCATATTTCTTGACGTCGCATCACTTCGTTTTGAAGGGAGAAACGGAGGGGCTTTTGGGTGATCCATTTAAGCGTCTCTTTAAGACCCTAAATTAGCCGGCGCCGGAATTATCCAAATCTTCGTTGAACGACTTCAAGCGATCAAGTGCCCAACGAATGCCGTCGCTCATACGAAGGTGCATTTGATCGAAGTGATCGCCTTCATCGCTGGAGCTCGTGACCTTAATTCCTTGCTTTGTGAAAATAGACTCTAAAGCCTCGGTCCTCTCTTCAACGGTAGAAATCCGCTCGTTTTGATTATCCGCTTCGTCATCACCCAAGCTCAGATAAATCCCTTGCACAGCATCGGGCATAGGCGTCTCCTTGAAATAGCGCACAATCCCTTCGTACCAAGCTGAGGGAGAAATAGCAATCACCGTTTGAAAGATTGGTCGCTTACTGGCGATGTATAAACAAAAGATCGCACTCAATGAAAAGCCCACAAGATGTCGGCTCCTAACGTGCACTCCATGTTCCCGAAGCTTCGCATCGACCGCATCGACGATCTCGTCGACATCCGGAATGAACTGATCAGCCTGACCTCCGAAATCCGGCTGGTTCTTGAATAGGCTTTCACCCGGCCAAGGAGTCATCGCATCATGCCAATCTTCGACCGAGATGAACGCTAGAATAAGTTGTTCGTCGTCTAGGAGCTGCTCCATGCGCTCAACGGAATGCTTCTCATGGGCGAAGAGATAGAAGGCGGGATACTCACCGTTCTTCGTCGGACATTGTAAGTCTATTTCCAGCTGATTGACGCTTAGTTTAGTGCGTGTGAAACTCAAAAGATTCGCTCCATCTTTTTTATTCGGGATATTACTCTGAACACCGACACATGTAGTGAACCCTTAAATCCGGACATGCACTAGTTACTCATAACGGAATGTAATCTGTATTCAACCGGAAACATTCCGTTTAATTTGGTTTCTACAGTCCCATTTGCCCAAATAAAAAGCAACTATAAATAGAATAATTCTACAAGTTGCTTTT
>CAYFSS010000037.1:0-9045 GCA_964345975.1 uncultured Oscillospiraceae bacterium | reverse complement strand
CATTGCTTTCCCCTCGTGTGCAGTTTCAACATTCACATTCTAAGGGATGGCTTTGGGCCTTTCTAATTTCATTTAACTTTGCATCAGCTACAAAAGATACAATTAGGATCACTCTAAAGATCTCAGTAATGTAGAAGGATAAAGACAGGTAAGAGGTTGGGTATAGGCTGCCTAATGCTGTGCTAGAATGTTCCCAAGAAAGAATGATTCAATACCCATTGCGAAACATTCAAATCAAATTGCAGAGGTGAATTCATGGCGTCCGACTTGGTCACAATACAGTTTCGAGACTCTATGAGCGCAGCCGAGCGTTTGCTTGAACTACGGTCAAAGAGTAAATTATTTTCATATCGTGACTTCGATTGGTCTCTTCAAAGCGAAGAAGGCATCTTCATCTTCCGACTGACGATCTACTTCGAGCAAGACGGTTTTGGAGAATTTCAAGCTAAGTCCCAACTCAAGCTTCCGGCAAATTTCCAGAAGACGGATTTCTATCGAAAGCTTCGTAGATATTCCGGCAACTCTCAAACCTTGCAAGAAGATCATTCCTGTCCTTATGCAAGGGCCCTGGACCGTCTAGTCTTTCTGATCGGTATGGCTGAACTACCATCCTATTGGAAAGCGTATGCAAGTGAAACCGTGAGCATTGATGCCGGCCCATTGAGCGAGACTGAAAGAGCCTGGTGGCTGGATCTTTATTGGAATGGCTTGGGTGAGTTTATCTACCTCAATGACCTCTCTCTCGAGCAAGAAAGTCTAATGCAAATTGAGACACTGCCGGTGAGTGAAACCGCTGATGCTGACGAGGCCGAATCATTAGATCCTTATAACGAACGTGAAATACTTCTTATCCCGATCGGGGGCGGCAAGGATTCGATCGTTAGTCTGGAACGTCTCGACAAAGAAAAGCTCCTCCGTCATGTCTTTTGTATCAATCCCAATCAGGCGACACTAGACACCTTGCGCATTGCAAGCATTTCTGGCGATAGACGGTGGCAGTGGTCGAGGCGTATTGATCCGAAACTCTTGGATCTCAATGCACGAGGATTCCTAAACGGACATACACCGTTTAGTTCGGTTTTGGCTTTTTATTCGTATGTGACAGCGTACCTTGGAGGCCATCGCTGGATCATCTTGTCCAATGAAGCCTCCGCCAATGAAGCGACGATCCCCGGTACACACATCAATCATCAGTATTCCAAGAGTGCTGAGTTTGAGAAGGCTTTTCGTGAATATAGTGCGTCGTTTCCCGGAACGATTGAGTATTTTAGTCTCTTAAGGCCCTTTAGTGAACTGCAGATTGCCAGGGATTTCAGTGAGCATCCGCAGTACTTTGATTCTTTCAGATCTTGCAATCTAGGGAGTCGCGGGGGCCAAAACGTATGGTGTGGTGAATGCCCCAAATGTCTTTTTGTCTTTATTCTCTTGAGTCCATGGATAGAACCCGAACGGCTCAATTCGATCATTGAACGCGATATGTGGGATGCCTCAGATTTAACGAAAACCTTCGATGAGCTCACAGGCTATCTCCCTGAGAAGCCTTTCGAGTGTGTCGGTACGCCTGAAGAAACTCGTCTGGCAACCATCCTATGTCTGATGACACACTATGAAAATCAACCGGTCGATCGCTTGCCTTACTTACTGAGGAGATTCGTCCAACAGCTGAAAGAAGGAACTTGGCCGGACATAGAATGGCGCGAAACGTCAGATAAATGGCGCATTTCATATCATGGTCCGGATCTCTTGAACGAACGCTATGCGCACCTGATCCCCGAACGGTTCTGGCAACATATCAGGACGAACCCGGAGCAAGAGCCTTTGAAGTCTTTGTTGAGTGCTAGGAGTGAACCATGAGTCTAAAGAGTTATCTTGCAGGAAAGAGAATTTTACTTCTTGGACTGGGTCGGGAAGGCCGAAGTAGTTTGGATCTTGTCTTGACCGTGGATTTCGCGCACCTTGGAATCGCAGATCAGAATCCTTTGAGTTTTGAGGATCTGCGTGAGGAAGATCTTTCGCGTCTAGAGAAGCAAGGGAAACTAACGCGTTACATCGGTAAAGATTATCTACTTTCGTTGGATGATGACTATGACCTCGTGCTTAAATCGCCCGGCATAACCTTTCGCGATCAAACTCGTTTCCCACATGAGATGCAGCGGTTGGTTCGATATCCCAATTTGGAGATCACCGGTCAAGCAGACCTCCTTCTAAGATTTAGTCGAGCAAAGATCGTTGGCATCAGTGGCACAAAAGGCAAATCGACAACGACGACCTTACTTTATGAAATTTTCTCTCAGTCCAATGAAGCTTATCTAAGGGGCAACATCGGTGTACCCCCGTTACAGGACTTTGCCTTGATGAATGAAAGCTTTGTAGCCCTTGAACTTTCTTGCCATCAATTGGAGTTCACAAGACAGTCTCCCCCGGTTGCAATCTTGACGAATCTCTTTCCTGAACATTTGGATCATTATCGCGATTATGACCATTACATCGAAAGCAAGCTGAACCTCATTGCGAATCCTACAGAAGAGGGCATGCTTGTCATCACGACAGCGGAAGACCCTTTTGTTGTAGAGCGCGTTTCTCAGACGTTGACGACCCGGCACAAAGTTGCATGGATCAGTCGTGATACCAGCGATTTTGATCGGGTGCGCCAGCATCATATTGACCCTGATGTAGAGCAAGAGCATTGGTGGCTTGATGAGAAGGTGCTCCATGGCCCGGATGGAAAGACCTTTGAACTTCCTCAAGGTCCGGGATTGTTAGGCTCGCATTTGCTCTTGAATGCAGGCATGGCAAGCATTGCAGCCTTGGCTTGCGGGATTTCAGTTGCCGATATTCAAGCGGCTTGTGAATCCTTTGAGGGCTTGCCTCATCGATGTGAGAGGCTGGGAACCTTTGCAGGTCGAGTCTTTTATAATGACTCAATTGCTACCATTCCCCATGCAACTTTATTGGCGGTGGAATCCTTAGATCAAGTGACTACATTAATTGTCGGGGGCATGGATCGTGGGATTGATTATGAAGAACTGATCCGTGAGCTACCGGAGACAAGCATTCGTGAACTGATTGTCCTGCCGGAAACAGGACCGCAAATAGCCAATGCTCTCGAAACATCCTACCCGGGACGTTTCGAGATACATGAAGTACAAACGATGCACGAAGCCGTTCGTGTTTCCTATGAGCGCAGTATGGTAGGAGAGACGGTTCTCTTTTCTCCGGCAGCTGCGAGCTACCATCTGTATAAGGACTTTGCGGAACGTGGAGATGATTTCTCTCGAGAAGTAAGGACCCAAGCCGAATTTTTTGAAGCTTAATGGTTAAAGCTTAGATAATAGATATAGGCAAAGAAAGGACATCATATGAGTCTTCGCCGCAAAATATTGTACTTCGATAACCCCGTCGCCGGTAAAGATGCCGGATTGAGAGAGCAAGCGCTGATTGTCGAAGCACTAATGAAAGAGAATGATGCACTAACAATATGGCGAAGTCGTCATGGAAATGACTTTAAAGATTTGAGTGATACGTGCTTGGAGAATTTCGATCTCATCGCAACCAACGGTGGGGATGGGACTTTGAGTCTTGTCGTAGGAGGGATAGAGAAATATCGGAAGGACAATCCGAAAATTGTTGTCCCACCCCTCATTTATATACCGACCGGTTCAACCAACGATTTTGCCCGCTCTTTGGGCCTCTCCATGGATCCGATCATGGCAATCCAAGACAGCTTTACCGGTGTAAATAAAAATTTCGATATCGGTAAGATTGAAGGTGAAGTAGAGGACGGTGAAGACGACAGGCCCTTTGTCTATGTCGCTGCTTTTGGGGCATTTGTAGAAGCATCGTATGGAACGAGCCGAGAACTTAAGAATGTTCTAGGCCAGTTAGCATATTTCATCGAGGGGATTCGCCTCATGCCTTCGATCGAACCACTCCACGTCAAGATTAAAACAAACGATCTAATGATCGAAGATGAATTTATCTTTGGCGCTTTGATCAATTCGCATTCTGTTGGTGGAATTATCGAGTTCCGGGACGGAATGGTTAACTTATCGGATGGATTCTTTGAACTGGTCCTTATCCGTAGACCTAAGCATCAGATTCAATATGCCGAGTTAGCCAGGCAGATGCTGGCTCAGAACTTTGATCATGAGCTACTGGTGTTTGAACATGCCAGTGAGGCAACGTTTGAATTTGACGAGCCCGTAGCTTTCACACTGGATGGTGAGTTCGGTGGAGAGGCGAAAATCTGGAAACTTTCTGTAGAAAAAGAGCGACTACGCTTGCGTGTTCCGCCTCAAGTGTTTTAAGGTTAGACGACAGAGAATACATGTACATTAAAAAAATTTGAAAAAGGTGAAAAAATGCTTGAAAAATTAAATCGCATCAATTGGACCAATCTACGGGAATTGGTTGACGAAAATGATATCTTTTGCGGCAGGATTACGGGAATTGAGCGTTATGGCCTTTTTGTAGAGATAACGCCCGGAATTACCGGCCTTTTACATATGCACAATTACCATGCTTTCTTCGATCCGGAGAAACATATGCGAGGCGAGTATGTCTGGTGCCAGATCTTGGAGCTACGAGAATCCGAAGAACAAATTGATCTTGAGCGCGTAGCCTTCACCTCTGATAATTATTTTCATGATGTATATCTCTATCTTAAAGAAAACTATTTACCGGGAGATTACATGCGTGGCCTGGTTGCTGAATTGACCAATTGGGGCGCTTGGACAGAGGTATTTCCCGGTTTTAGAACATCGATGACCCGAGCTGAGAATCCCGTCCTTGGAACCAGTGAAGCCAGATCGATGGAGCAAACAGCTCAATGGATCGAGTTTCTGGAATTTGACGATGAGAAAGAGCGAATCACAACGCGCCTTTTAGATCCTGAGTTGAGGGAGCGTCAAGGCACGCAGCTCTCAAGTATGCCGGATCGAAGTTATGGCATGTACCAAGCCCCTTCGGCCGCTGCCATGCGTGACCCGGGGGATCCTATCCCTATAGAGCGTGTCGATGACAGTGCATTGCCACCTCTGCCGGAGTCTATCCGTGATGCAAGCCTACCTCTCTCGGTCATTGACATTTTCTTGGGCATGACGAAAGCTGATTTATCGCCTGAGGAAGCTATCGAATTGCTGGACACCAGCTATAAAGAAGAGAAGACCGCCTTCCGACTCAATCATTCAACCAGTAAACGTCGCTTCTCATATGAGACAGGACTGAGGAAGCCTAATGGTGCGATGATCTCTGCCGGCTTTGTCCCTGATCGTCGGGATCCGGATCGTTGGGTCATGAACTTTGTTGGAACCGATTCAGCAAATATCAAGAATACGATAGACCAATATGCTTATGTCTCTGATTGGCATTCAGCTTTGGAAGAACTTGCTGCGATGTGTCTTCCAGGCGATATATGGAGTTTTGATCCGACCGATCAAGATTATTTCATCCTTGAACAGTATCTTAATTTCACCTTCTACCGGCTACGTGATGAGGGAAAGGTGGTCGAATCCGATGACGGTTCGATGGCTGTGCTGAATACCGGTTTGGTCAATATTTTCTTTAGCGATATCATCATGGCTTTTGCCGGAGTTGAACCCAGTGAGCTTAACAATCATAGACGTTGGCAGTTCCTAGGTTTTACGATCTGGGGCGAAGGTCAATTAGGAAAGTCTCTCTATGCAGGATTTATCGATCCTCCGGAAAGAGCTAAATATTGGTCTACCGCTGATGAACTTATCTACGACACAACAAAGGTATTAAACTGCGACCAAGAACATATCTTGCGCGATAACTTACCGCGCTTACCGCTCCTATTTTTGCGTGAGCAAATGCGTCATTCCGATGAGGTCCATTTGGCGAAGGCTTTTGAAATTATTCGTTATTCAGAGAATCATCGAGAAAAAAAACAAGCGTGGTCAACCGTACACCGTTATGTCCTGAACGATCCGCTTATTTTGAGGCGCCTCCAGCACCGTATGGAGGAAGGAATTAACCTCGCAGTGAAGCGTTGTGAATGGAACTATAAAACTGCTGTGCCTATCTTCTATCCTCGAGGAAACTCCCTGAGTTTGCTCCTACCTCTCGCTTTGACCACAGACGGTCAAGAGGCGGATCTGGCGTTGGTCGTTGAGCAGCTGCCATCCGGTCACTACCAAGGTCAAACGATCTTAACGCTGGAACAAGCTTATCTCGATGCTCGTCTCATCTCTCGTCCTGAAGGGGGCTGGCTAGCTGCAGATGCGGTCTTCAAGATGCCCGCTGAAGATGATCATAGACCACCTCAAGAAGATGACTACGATGATGACTACAAAGATGATTATCATCATAGCGATGACTATAGTTCAGCGAAACGGGATGCCCGTTTAGAAGCAGAGCCTCCCTTCGAAGAAGAATCTGATGAGTATGAATACGATGAAGATTACGATGAAGACTATGACGATGAAGATTATACATATGAATACGAAGATGACTTCGATGAAGACTTTGTAGACTATGACGATGATGAAGATGATAGATAAGTTGTATCTATCGGTTTAAGTCATGCTAGAATACCTAAGTATTTTACCAACTATTTCTGGAAAGATCGCACTTAGCGTGGGAGGAAATTATATGGGTTGGATTTCATGGATTATTATCGGCGGTTTGGCCGGTTGGCTCGCAACGAAAGTTATGGGCGTTGATGGCGATATCGGCGTGATTGGCAACATCGTGATCGGTATTATTGGTGGTCTTGTCGGAGGCTTCGTCATGAACCTCATTGGAGGACAAGGTGTTTCAGGTTTCAATCCCTGGTCACTCTTAGTCTGCTTTATCGGAGCTGTTATCACCCTTTGGTTGGTGCGTAAGATTAGAGCCTAGGTTACATCCTAGTAAAATTCTTGAACCGGTACGCAAGTGCCGGTTTTCTTTTGCCTACATTTGATCAAAAGCAAAGGCTCAACCTCAGTGATGTGGACCTGCTCGAAAGGATTCTAGTTCCGTTCTATGCCACAAACATGAAAAAAGCCCGTAATTACAACGAATTACAGGCTCTTGGTGACCCTAGGGGGAATCGAACCCCCGATTCCGCCTTGAGAGGGCGGCGTCTTAACCGCTTGACCATAGGGCCGGAACGAATATGAATACTACTCTTAAATGACCTTCTTGTAAAGCCATGGATTGATACAGGAAACAGTAATCGCTACATTCTACTGCGAGGCCGGTAAGAAGATATCCGGGTCATATTGAACCGCTGCATTCCATAAGATCCATTCGTTATAACCCAAATCATACCCGGCCTCCATCTGCTTACGGATCGTCGGTGCATCATAATCTATGGCATATGCATTTCCAACCATGCCATGACCATTGAACGCCTGATAATATGGTCTTACATACGCAAAAGCCTCTTGCTGCTTCAGTGTTAATTCTTTATCCAAACGATCTTCCGCAGCCAACAAGGTCTGCTTAACAACATCATAAGGTTCTTTGTCAGGTGCAGGGAATAAGACCCCATGAATCTCACTTCCCAGTCCGTTTTGACCGGCCGTTGCAAAGTGAGAAGGATAAATCATCGGACTGATTGCGGTGATTCCGGTAAGTCCCATACTGGTCCATTCCTGACCGATGGTGTCCGCATCAATCTGGCTTAGGATCATCGAGGGGAATACGTCAGTACTGATGGGGATGCCGCGTTCATCGCTAATTCGAACGCGAGCATATTCCAAGAAGCGATTAATGGCTTGAACTTTCGTAGGGACATAGCCAGAGCCATAGTAAGCTTGTTGACCTTCGGACGATACGCCACTGGGGAAACGGACATAGTCGAATTGTATTTCATCGGCACCTAAGTCGACCGCTTCAAGTGCTGTGGTAACCAAGAAATCCCATATCTCTGTATTGTAGGGGGATAGCCAGGCATTACCTTCTTCCAATGACCAGTGGAGGACATCGCCTTCACTACTTTGGATTGCCCACTCAGGTTTAATATTTGGGAGAACCGTATCTTTGAAGCAGGTTATACGCGCAATGACATATGCGCCTGCTTCTTTCAGTTGAGCAATCGTCGATGGCATATCTGTGGAGCCGGTATCTATCGCCAATTCTTGAGCAAAAGAGGTTTGGCTTGGATAAGTGAGCCCCCAGGATTCTTTGAAATCCAAGACGACGGCGTTGACTTCAGTTTCTCTCACGAGACGAGTGATTTCTTCCAAGTTTTGACCGGACGAAATATAGACAGCTTTCACCGGCTTATGGAAGATCTCTTTCCTATGTCCCAGTTCGGGAAGAGGGCCAAAATACTCTTCAACCCTGCGAGCCTCTTGCGGATCAAAGATACTCAAAACTTCAGCGGGTCGGGAAATCTCCTCCGCCTCAACTTCCGTTTCTTGCCACATCTGTATGGTTTCGCGCGGCACCTTTAGGGTCGCCCTACGACATGCCGAAAGAATGGGCAACAGCATGACCAAGCTAAGAAATAAACTGACTTTTGCTCTCTTTTTCATTCCAAAAGCCTATCACAGATTATTCTTTTCGTCTTAAAAACAGAAATTCATTTGTTTGTAGATTAAAGGGACTAGTGGACTCTTTAGTATCCTGTAAGATCAGTTAAGAAACGGTGTAGAACAACGCATCGACTCAAGAAGGTATACGCCTATCTTCAAGGCGCATAAGAAGCATTTGAAGAACACGAGGGAAAAGCTGTTACTTAGCCCTAGAAAATGTTCTTGAAGAGTTTCTATTGCCAATCTATTGTTATGAGCAAAAGAAAAGCCCGTAATTACAACGAATTACAGGCTTATGGCGGAGAGTGAGAGATTTGAACTCTCGTTGCGCTATCAACGCAAACACGATTTCCAATCGTGCGCCTTCAGCCAGCTCAGCCAACTCTCCAAAACCAATCGAAATCCTACCATGAGTAGCAAATCCCGTCAATTTTTGTAGAGCTGCTGCAGACTAGATGTGGAATGCAAGTTAAAGTGAAACAGATCCCAAGCATGTTCATGTTCCAACGTTCGTCTGCCTAAACTACTTTAAGAAATTCTACCACGGACAGTCCTCCAA
>CAYFSS010000036.1:8527-10344 GCA_964345975.1 uncultured Oscillospiraceae bacterium | reverse complement strand
GGATCGAAACGGTCCATCACGATAGACTTCTATGATCAATCTAGTTCTTAATCATTCTAGTCCTTATATCAATCTAGTCCTTCAAACCGGAGGTCGCCAAACCTTCCACAAACTGGCGTTGGAAGATCAGGAAGATAATGAGCACGGGGATCATGGAAATCACGGACATGGACAGTAGGCTTGACCAGTCAACCGAGTATTGACCGTTAAAATTCTGTAGTGCTAGCTGAAGCGTGAATTTCTGATTATCACGGAGCACCAACAGTGGCCAAAGATAATCATTCCAGCGCCACATAAAGGAGAATATGGCAAGCGTCGAGATAATCGGTTTTGCGATAGGGATCATAATCCTCGTAAAGATCATGGTTTCCCCCGCCCCGTCGATGCGAGCTGCCTCCATCAATTCATTGGGAACGCTCATGAAGAACTGCCTTGCGATGAAGACCCCGGTAGGGGTAGCAGCCGGGGGAACGATGACCCCAATGAAGGAGTTATAGAGACCTAACATATTCACCACGCGGAAGATGGGGATCATGATGACTTCGAGCGGCAACATGAGCGTGGAGATGAAGAAGAGAAAGAGGGTTCTGCTCCCCACAAAACGATACTTTGCAAAAGCATAGCCGCACATCAAATTAATGATGACGGTGAGAATCGTACTGGTGATCGCGACAAATAACGAGTTGGAAATATATTGAGTGAAGTCACCTCTGGCAAAGGCCTCCGTATAGTTTTCCCAGGTTGGATTCTCGGGAAATAATCTTGGGGGCCAAAGAAAGAGCTCTCGACCCGGCTTGATTGAGGATAAGAAGATCCAGGCAACCGGAAATAGATAGACCACTGCGAAGAAAGCTAGGGCGAGATAGACGAGGAGATGTGTGGGCTTTTTTGTGGAACTAATCATGTTGGGTCCCCCCTTCGCCAAGGGCAAATTGTACGGTTGTTATGAGCGCTACGATGATGAAGAGCAAAAATGAAATGGCCGATGCATAACCTAAGCGTGTGTCGACAAACGCCGTGTCATAGATCAGCTGAACAATGAACTTCGTCGCCCGTACAGGTCCGCCGCCGGTGAGCGCCATAACGTTTGCTCCATCGATAAACCATGCTTGCATTGGGGAGGTTGAATTGTTCTGCTGCTTCGCGAAAAGAACATTGATGATCTACTTTGTATCTTATGACGGAAAGCTTGAACTCGCCAGAGTATTTGTTGTATTTTCCTTTCTTACGAAGACCAGCAATACCATTAAAACGATGCCATTGAATCCAGTTCTGTATGGTTTTCTTAGGAATGCCATATCGAGCAGCTAAGCGGTCAGCTCCTCCATGGTCACCACTGTGATAGTCTTTCACCACTTGTAGCTTAATTTCTAAACTATATTTAGACATAAGTTAAACCCCTCCATCCGGGTGTCCGGATTTTGGGGTTCACTACATAAGCAAGATCGGGTTTGCAAACGATGACGCTGTTCTCAGGTTTAGAGGAAGACGTATTTCAAAGCAAAGATCAGGGTGAGGATGTACATGGTGATGGATATTTCCTTATAGCGGCCTGAGAAGAGTTTGAGGAGGACATAAGAAATCATACCGAAAGCGATACCATCTGCAATGGACTGTGCTGCGGGCATCATGAGGAGGGTCAGGAAGACCGGGATAGACTCCGTGTAATCTGTGAGGTCAATCTCGAGGATGGGTGAGAGCATGAAGAGACCCACGAGGATGAGAGCAGGAGCGGTTGCAGCTGAAGGGATGATGGCAATGATCGGAGAGAAGAAGAGCGCAAGGAAGAAGCAGATTGCGGTGACGACGGAGGCTAA
>CAYFSS010000036.1:2845-8517 GCA_964345975.1 uncultured Oscillospiraceae bacterium | reverse complement strand
TGGTTATGGTCGAAGCCCCCGTAACGGCACCACACGTCGTGCCAATAGCATCTGCCAAGAGGGCTTGCTTGCCTCTGGGGAGTTGACCTTCTTCATCGAGCATATCCGTTTTCGAAGCGACACCGATGAGGGTTCCAAGGGTATCGAAGAGGTCGACGAAGAGGAAGGAAATGACGACGACAGCCATGTCCCAAGAGAGCACCTGTGAGAAATCAAACTTCATGAACGTAGGTGCCAAAGAAGGAGGCAGTGAGGCAATTCCGGTAGGCGCGGATGTGACACCCATGGGGATCCCGATGATGGTCGTTGCGATGATTCCAAAAAGAAGAGCACCTTTCACTTTGAAAGCCAGAAGAATTCCTGTGATGACGACACCGATGAGTGCAAGGAGCGGGGCACCTTGGGTAATATTCCCAAGCTGAAGGAGAACGTCACCTTCACTATTGATGATCCCGGCATTCGACAAACCGATGAAAGCGATGAAGAGACCGATACCGACCGAAACACCTTTCTTCAAGTTCTGCGGTATGGAGTTGAAAATCGCTTCGCGCACGCCCACAACAGATAAGAGGATGAAGAATAATCCTTCGATAAGAACCGCTGTCAGGGCAAACTGCCAACTATAGCCCATGCGTTGAACTACTGTGAAGGCAAAGAAAGCGTTGAGTCCCATGCCGGGAGCCAGGGCAAACGGATAGTTTGCGAGGAAGGCCATGAGGAGCGTAGCAACCGCTGAGGAGAGCGCTGTCGCGGTGAAGACAGCATTAAAGTCCATACCTGCCGATGACAGGATTAGCGGGTTGACAGCCAAGATATAGGCCATGGTCATGAACGTCGTAAGTCCACCAATGACTTCGGTTTTCGCATCCGTCTTGTTAGCACTGAGTTTGAACGTTTTTTCAAGGAAACCCTGATTAAGTGACATGATACCTCCACGTCGACTAGCGACTCATATAGCTGAGAATCAATCGGCAAGAATAACGCGTCTACATTACCATAACTCGTGCTAAAATTGCCTTCAGTCAGCGAACTTTTTGGGAAAGGGTACGGATTGAGGGATTGGAAGAAACTTTGCGCCTATACGGCTTCAACAATCTGACGAAGACACTTAGCTTCAATATCTACGATGTATGTTATACGGAGGGCGAGCGTGCCCAGAAAGACTATATCGCCTACATCGACGAACAATATAATTCTGAGCGTCTGACCTCGATTCTTTTGAACGTCACGGAGCAGATCGGTGCTCAAGTTCTCAACCTATCCAGACAGGACTACGAACCGCAAGGTGCGTCCGTCAACCTACTGATTGCTGAAGAGCCTGTGCCTGAAGGTCTCATCGATCCAAGCAATAACCGAGGGGTCGGTACAGGCATCTTGGACGACACCATGATCCATGCCCACCTCGATAAGAGTCATGTCACCGTCCATTCTTTTCCTGAATACCATCCAAATCGTTTAATTTCGACCTTCCGCGTCGATATCGATGTGGCAACGTGCGGCAAGATTTCGCCTCTCAATACCCTCGATTACCTTATCAGCAGTTTCGATTCGGATGTCATGACGATTGACTATCGTGTTCGAGGCTTTACGCGCGATGAGTATGGGCGTAAACATTTCATGGATCACCCGATGCGGAGCATCCAGGAATACATTTCCGATGAGACCCTCCACCGTTACGATGCCATGGATCTCAACATGTACCAAGCAAACATCTTCCACAGTCGTATGATGATCAATGAGATTAAGCTTGCGACCTATCTATTCAACGTCGACCCCTATGAACTCACGCCGCAAGAACGTCTCAGCATCAAAGAGCAGCTTCAGCGTGAAATGATCGAAATCTATAGTGGGATGAATGTCTATGAATAATAGCCCGTCCGATCAATCTAACAACCTCAACGGCTCCTCAGGCATGCACGCCTCTAGGCGCCGTTTTCAACTACCGTTCACCGGAGAAAAGTATGAAGGCCTCGGAATCGATGCTCCTACGCCTCCCGGCTCAACATCAGGGGCTAAAGATAGAAAACTTGCAGCAGATCGAAAGCTCATGGAAGCCTGGAACGCCGAGGCATATGCATTGGACCAGACGGCAACGCCTTTAGCAGATGCCTTAGCCGACTATCGCAGGGCTCGTGTCGTGAGCTTTGATGTGCCGGGTCATAAGCAAGGGCGCGGCAATCGAGAACTGACGGATTATCTCGGGCAACAATGTCTCAGCGTCGACGTCAATTCTATGAAGCCCTTAGATAACTTGATCAATCCTGTGTCGATCATCAAAGACGCTCAAGAATTGGCAGCCGATGCCTTCGGTGCATCCGAAGCTGCATTCATGGTCAATGGGACTTCCGGTGCCGTCCAAGCCATGATCATGAGTCAGGTCGGACGTGGTGAGAAGATCATCATGCCTCGAAACGTCCACCGGTCAGCCATCAATGCCTTGATCCTCTCCGGGGCTGTCCCTATCTATGTCGATCCTGATACCAATGATGAACTGGGCATTCCCCTGGCAATGAAGCTCGATGCTGTCCGAGAAGCGATGGACGCCCACCCGGATGCCAAAGCTCTCTTAGTCAATAATCCTACCTACTATGGAGTATGTTCCAAACTCTTGGAACTAACCGAACTGGCGCATGAGCGAAACATGAAAGTTCTCGTTGATGAAGCGCACGGAACTCACTTCTACTTTGGCAAGGATCTGCCGATCAATGCCATGGCAGCCGGTGCCGATATGGCAGCCGTTAGCCTCCATAAGACCGGTGGTTCCCTGACGCAAAGTTCCTTGCTCCTCATGGGACCTAATATCAATGCCAATTACGTCCGCCAAGTCATCAACCTGACCCAAACGACCAGCTCTTCGTATTTGCTCATGGTCTCGCTCGATATCACCCGTCGGAGTCTTGCTCTACGAGGTGAGACGACGTACGGCAATGTGGTCCAGTATGCGGACTACGCACGCGAAGAAATCAATAAGCTCCACGATTACTTAGCGATCGACGAAACCTATGCCAATGGGGACAGCTTCTATGCCTTTGATAAGACCAAACTTTCCATCCATACACGACAAGTTGGTTTATCCGGTTTAGAAGTCTATGACCTCCTGCGAGATGACTACAATATTCAAATTGAATTCGGTGATTTGAGTAACGTCTTGGCGATCTTATCGGTTGGCGATCGGGCAGCTGCCATTGAGCGTTTAATTGCTGCTTTGAGAGATATTCGTAGACTCCATAAGGGCAGTGCACGTGGCATGCTTAGTTCCGAATACATCACACCCCATGTTCAAATGACACCCCAAGAAGCCTTCTATTCCGAGAAAATCCAAGTACCTTTGGATGAATCGCTTGGTGCTATCTCGACGGAATTTGTCATGTGTTATCCGCCGGGCATCCCCATCTTGGCTCCCGGTGAGCTCGTGACGCGAGAAGCCCTCGATTACATCCACTATGCGAAGGACAGAGGTGCTTCCATGTCCGGCCCTGAGGATCCAACGCTTCAAACATTAGGCGTCATCCCCGAAAGCTTAGAGTAAGCAAGGTGCCCGCATAGGCATGCGAACTTGCTCAGAACGTTTACTCTACTCCATCGCTTGATTTTGAAGTTTACGGTTTCAACCTTTGCATAGGATCGAGTCAAGTGATGGGACTGCCTGTCAGACTACGTCTAGTACTTAATTGGAGGTAAAATAATGGAACTTTGGTTCAGCGAGTATCACACGGATGATGTGCGATTTGAGTTTCGGGTCAAGCAAGAGCTTTACCACGGTCGAAGCGAAATCCAAGAGATTGCCGTTCTCGATACTGTAGAGTTCGGGCGCGTCCTGGTTCTCGACAATTGTCTGATGTTGACCGAGAAAGATGAGTTCATCTATCACGAGATGATCACCCACCCGGCGATGGCGATCCATCCTAATCCAAAGAACATCCTGATCATCGGCGCAGGCGATGGCGGAACGTTGCGCGAGATTTGTCGTTATCCCGGGGTCGAAACCATCGATCTCGTAGAAATTGACGAAGACGTTATCTATGTCTCTCAGCGGTTCTTCCCTCAACTTCGCTCCGGTTTTGACGATCCTCGGGTCACGGTACACATTAACGACGGCTTAGCCTACGTCCGTTCTTTCGAGGAAGAATATGACATCATCATCGTCGATTCGACCGATCCTTTTGGACCGGGCGAGGGACTCTTTACACGAGAGTTCTACGGTAATTGCTACGAGGCATTACGCGAAGACGGTCTCCTCATCAACCAGCACGAATCCCCTTATTATCGGAACGATGCCCGTGAGGTCCAACGCACGCATTTACGGACAAAAGCCAGCTTCCCCATCAATGAACTCTACCAAGTCCATATCCCGACCTACCCTTCAGGCCATTGGCTCTTCGGCTTCATCTCCAAAAAGTACGACCCCCTCGCCGACCTGGATGCCGATCGTTGGAATGCTTACGGCATCAAGACCCGTTACTACAACACGGATCTTCACAAAGGTGCCTTCGCACTACCCAACTATGTCCTAGAGCTCTTGGGTAAAGGAGTCTGATATGAGTCCAGTCCAATTTACCCCCATGGGCTTTCTTGGTTTTGATGCAACCTTGGAGAATGCTAACACCGTTGTTTTCGGTGCACCCTATGACAGTACCTGTTCATTCCGACCGGGAACACGCTTCGGACCTTCAGCTATGCGGCGTGACTTCCAAGGCTTGGAAAGCTATTCACCATATTTAGATCTGGATCTGACGGATTATTTGATCCACGATGCGGGCGACATGGAATTACCCTTTGGTGAGACTCCGATGGTCCTAGATCAAATTGAAGCTTGGGCCACTCCCTTAATAGAGCAGGATAAGCAAGTTGTCATGCTGGGCGGTGAGCATTCGCTAAGCCTAGCCATGATCCGTGCTTTCGCCCGTAAATATGCTGATCTACAGGTCATCCATATCGATGCGCACACAGACCTACGCGAAGAGTACTTGGGGAATCGTTATTCCCATGCTTCTGTCATGAAACGTGCCTGGGAAATCCTCGGTGATGGTCGCATTCATCAGTTCGGAATCCGTTCAGGTGAGCGCGATGAATTTACCTTCTCACGCGAGAAGCTCAGCATCACTCCCTTCCAATTGAACGGGATGCGTGAGCTGGCCAAAGAATTACCATCCGGTACTCCTGTCTATGTGAGCCTTGATCTCGATGTCCTGGATCCATCGGTCTTCCCGGGAACCGGCACACCGGAACCCGGCGGCGTTACTTTCCACGAACTCTTGTCAGGACTCATGGAACTTAAAGATTTAAATATTGTTGGTTTTGATCTGATGGAGCTTTCCCCACATTACGATCCGTCAGGTGCATCGACCGCCGTGGCGTGCAAACTCCTTAGGGAGATGTTACTGGCGTATCAATAGTCGATTCATCCGACAGGAGAATGATTGGGCCGGTTTAGTCCTGATCTAGAACCTATCGCAGTTAATTCAAATACATACTAAAGCACACGAGGCTGCCCATTGGGCAGCCTCGTGTTTATCTTTCGAAGTCGTTAGTTATTAAGGATTGCGTGGATCCTCAGGGTTGTCATCGCTGAAGTCCTCAAAGTAATCTTCGCTAGATTCCAAGGATGCTTCATCGCTCGGATCGACTTGAGGCTCGTCAAGCGGGTCAACGGTTGGATCATCGACCGGATC
>CAYFSS010000036.1:0-2745 GCA_964345975.1 uncultured Oscillospiraceae bacterium | reverse complement strand
ATCTCCGATTGGACGGACCGTAGGCTCATCGAATGAGTGCAATGTCGTTTCATCGAGAGAATCATCTGAATCTATTGGAGAATCATCGCTAGGATCTAGCGGATAGTCATCGCTAGAATCTAGAGGATAACTGTCACTAGTATCTGCTGAATCGTCAGGGTCGGAATTTATAGGATAGTTATCACTTGAACCATCAGGATAGTCATCACCTGAACCAGCAGGATAATCATCGCCGGAATCTGCCGAATAATCAGTAGGTCCTACGACCGGTCCTCCACCGGGTCCATCAAAAGGGTTATCTCCACGGCCAAATGTGGACTCTTCAAACTGTCTTTCTTCACGTCTCTTCAAGACCAGTCGCACTATGAACAGGGCAACGGCTAAGACAAGCAGTGCTATACCGATCCAAAGTAACGGGCTTAATGTTTCACCGGTTGCCACGATTGGTGCATTACCACTTGCAGCCGTACCGGATTGACGATAAACGAAAGTAACGTGCTGGTCGCCTTCTTTGACCTGACCCTCAGGTGGGGCTCCTCCAACCTTCACTCGCAAATACTCATACCCATTGATCACAGGAGCTTGAGCTGTATAGCGAGTTCCGACTTTGGCATCTTTCAGAAGAATAACATCTTCGATGATCGGTCGACCCATTTCATCAACGTAATGGACTATCACGCTTCCGCGCTGAGCTGACGCATCGACTCCTGTTACATTCTTCTTGTAAAGGAACGTTAGGACGTTTTCGCCCTCTTTCAAGGTACCTCTCGTTGGTGCTGATCCCGGAGCCATCCCTTGGAAGGTATGACCCTGAATCGCGGGAATAGTTACTAAGTAGGGCGTTCCGACTCGTGCATTCTGAAGAAGTCTTTGGGACTCTTTGATTGTATTCCCTTGATCGTCACGATAATGCAGAATGAGTCCGCCTCGCTCGTTCTGAGCTTCCTTCTGATAGATTGCCGTTATAGCGGTGACACCTTCTTGAATCGTTCCGGTTAACGGAGCAGAACCTTGTCTTAGACTTGAGAACGTGTAACCGGCTACGTGTGGCAACTGAACCGCGTAACTTGAACCTACCGGCTGATCCTTATGTGTAATGAGATCTTCACGGATCTTGTTCTGTTGCGGGTCAAGGAATGACACTTGAACTGAACCAATCTGTGCTGCTCTCTTATAGACAAAGGACACTGTGATAGCTTCGCGATTGATCGTACCGGTAACAGGTGCGGATCCATTGCGTAAACCGACGTACTCATAATTTTCGATGACAGGTGGAACGGCTTGGTAATCTGTCCCGTACTCAGCTTCATAGACAAGTGCATCCGCATCACGGATTTCTTGGCCGCCTTCATCGTAATAACGGACATAGACTGAACCAAGTTCTGCAGCTTCAATCTTCTTGTAGACAGCAGTGATTATGTTGTTGCCTTCTCTGAAAGTTCTTTCGAGCGGTGCAGAACCGTTCTTTAGGCGAAGGAATTCAAAGCCATCAATCGTTGGTACTTCAACTTTGTACTCTGTACCTTCGATCTGATCTGTCATGAGCGTTGTTGCAGCTTGAATTTGTAAGCCATCTTCATCTTCAAAACGAAGGATGAGATTTGCGAACTTAGGTTCTTCAGCGGGCTCATAAACAAAGGTCACGATGTTGTCACCTTCGATGACTGTGCCCTCAGCAGGACGAGAACCATTTTTCAGATACTTAAACTTATAACCATCGATTTCAGGCTGGGTAACCTTATAGGTCTCGCCTACCGGTACGTTTTCACGATGAATTTGCCCTTCACGGATAGATGCACCGGCTGTATCTTCAAAGCGAAGAATAATCTTGCCCAACTTGCGTGGTGCGGTTGGCTCATCTGCTTCAGAACGGTAGACAAGCGTGACTACATTTTGCCCGGGCTGGATCTCACCGCTTAAAGGACGAGAACCGGACTTGGGATTACTGTAGGTATAGCCATCAATTGTCGGAGGTTCCACAGTATATGCTGTTCCCACCGTAGCGTTTTCGACCGTGATTTCTTCATCGCGTATCGATTCACCTTCAGTATTCTCATACTTTACAAGAATTGAGCCAGTCTCCGGTACAGCGTCATACCTGAGAGTAATAACCTTCTCGCCCTCAGATATCTCTCCACTTAGTGGAGCGGAATCATCGGCGATACCAACATAGATATAGCCTTCAATGGCTTTTGCATCAAATGTATACGCAGTACCGACATCTCCTTGGGCAACGGTTTCTTGATCCGCAACTGAATTGCCATCGGCATCAATAAAGCGAGCAACAACGGATCCTGTCTTCTTCGCATAAATGATCGTGATGACTTGCTGGTCTTCTTTGATCTCATCGGTCAAAGGCGCTGAGCCTTCATCTAGTTTGTCATAGCGATAGTTCTCAATTTCGGGAACTTGGTACACGTAGTCTGTACCGACGTCTCCATCTGCAACAATTACTTGATCTTTAATGGAGTTGCCTTCGCCATCTACGAATCTAGCTACGACCGTTCCTGTTTCAGGAATTGCTTCATAGACTAGGGTGATGACCTGTTCGCCTTCTTCGACTTGACCGGTCAAAGGTGCTGAGCCTTCACCGAGTCTGGCATAGCTATAGTTGGCAATCTCCGGAGCAGTGAATGTGTATTCGGTTCCGACGTCACCTTCAACCACCGTCTCTTGGTCTTTGATCGAGTTGCCTTCGCCATCTACGAATCTAGCTACGACCGTTCCTGTTTCAGGAATTGCTTC
>CAYFSS010000035.1:0-11390 GCA_964345975.1 uncultured Oscillospiraceae bacterium | reverse complement strand
TCTAGAGGACCAACATTGTACTAGCGCATTTTACACAAGATTCTGGACTTGACTATACGGCTCTAGCATAATACGGCTCAATAAGAAGCATTAAATTCTTCTTCTATTAAATCTATTATTAATCTATCGAATTTCGCTCCGGGTCTAAGCTTTAAAACTTACTACGTAATGAGTTTCCGTCAATTGCTCCATCGCACTTGTCTCTAGAGACGTTTCATCTTGTGGACCACCCAACTCATAACTAAGCGACGTAGGATATAACAGGTCCACATTATGGCCGGTATCTGTGAGTGGGTCCAGAAGAGATAATGTGTAGGGGTGAGCCGGTGTATGAAAGATCTCTTCGGTTGTCCCCCGCTCTACGACTCGTCCTTCCTTCATGACGATAACGTAGTCACAGAGAACCGAAACGTCACCCAGATCATTTGAAATAAGGATCATTGTTGTTCGATTTTCCCGATTGAGATCCAGTAACAGGTCATTGATCTGAGCCTGGATCGTGACATCGAGAGATCTTGTCGGCTCATCCAAGATAATGACTGAAGGCTCGCAGGTCAAAGCAATGGCGATGCTCACTCTCTGACGCATTCCGGCAGATAACTGCGATGGATACATGGTGTAGACTTCGTCTGCGTTCCTAATTTTGACTAGCTTCAGAGCCCGGATACTACGTTCTTTGATTTCTTCTTGGCTCAAGTCTGCATCATAGAAGCCAATGACATCCTCCAACTGATCCCCGATCGTGAAGACAGGATTGAGATTCGAGACCGGTTCATCGGTGACCATCGTGACAGCAGTACCGCGGACGACTGCTAACTCTTGTAAAGGCATACGTGCCAAATCAACTACTTGGTCATCATGGAGTTTCAAACGAATAGCACCCTTCACGATGACACCCGCAGGTCTATCCAACAACTGCATGATCGAGAGACTCATGACGGACTTTCCGCTCCCCTTCTCCCCGATAATCCCTACGATCTTTCCCTTAGGGACGTCGAAATTCACACCATTGACGGCCCGAACCGTCCCATTATCACTGATGAAGTGGGTATGGAGATTCTCGACTTCAAGCACATTCTCGTCATTCTTCATTCGAGCAACAAATTCGGAGCGCGTATAGTTTGTACGCTTTAGGTCTTTCTCATAATCTTTGATCAGCTTACGATTCTCTCGGGCAATCAGGCGCTGCTCAGAATCCAAACGTTTAAACTTAGAAGACATATTCTTGCTCCTCACAGACCGACGGCTCTAATCGCTATGGGTCGGGCTATATTCACACCTCTATGATACCTTGAACGCTATCTCGGCACTAATTCAAATCAATATTCTCAATCTCATCCAACCAATCATAGAAACCCGTCTGGTTCGTTGGTACTGTCGCCATATCAATGCGTTCTCCACTGAAGATATAGCTTTGTTGACGTTGATATACCGGTACTTCAACCGCCCAATCCAAGATCATGGTGAGCACATCACGATAAGTGTCCTTCCGGAAAACACGATCTGAATGCGATCTTGAAGCCATGATGAGTTCATCCAAGTGATCGTCAGCGATGTGGTAGTAATTGGTGCCGGCCCCCCCTGCACCTTCTATGCTAGAGGAGTGATAGATTTGATATGGGTCAGGATCGATCGAGCCCTTCCATGCCGCACACCATAGTTCGACTGTGCCGTCTTGAAGTTTCTTCCACAATTCACCGTGGCTCTTGAGATCTACTATCGTGAGCTTAATGCCTATTTCCTCAAAAAGATCAGCGGCCTTCTGCACAATGGCATAGGAAGGATGGTCACCTTCACCATGGCCCGGGATGAGCACGGTGTACTCGAGCTTTGCTCCGTCCGGTGCTGCGGTGAAGACGCCGTCTTCTTGGGTAAATCCGGCCGCCAAGAGATAATCCGTGGCAGCTTGGAGAGCGGCTTTTGAGTGTTCAATATCATCCATCCCCGGGATAAAGATGGCTTCACCTTGAAGATTCATATCAAAAGCATCTCGGTAACCTTCATCTGATGATTGAGGAGCAGCCCAGGACGTGCTCGAAATAGGGTATTCGATAACTTGAGCTGCATCGCCAAAATACTCCTCAATGGCAGGCGCACGTTCGGCCGCCAAAACGATGGCAAGAGCACGACGCAGATTCTTCGAAGCTTCAGAACCGGCATCGCCGGCAACATTGATGGTCGAAGCATTCAAACCAATATAACCATACCCGGGATCTTCAAAGACGACGGTACTCAGGTTGGTTGACGTGGCAGAACTTTCACTGTTGTAGCTTTCAATCTCAGCCGCAATAGTCTTGGAATAGACGGGTTCGGAGATATCCAGCCGGTCTTCTTGAACCGCTGCTACCATATCTCCGGGGTCGGTCTCGATGAACTGGAGAAGCTTCGTCTTGGGTTCACCACGGTAATAATAGGGATTAGCTGCGAAAGAAATGACCCCGTCATTGTAGCCTTGGAAGATGTAAGGCCCGGCACCGACAGGACGATCCGATTGATCGCGTACACTCGTCAAGTCACCTCGCTCAAAACCAAAAGATTGATTCTCATAGTCGTAGGCTTCTTCATTGCCATAGATATGAAGCGGAGCGATAGGCACCATCTGTTTATAGACAGCGGTTGCATCGTAGCCATTGAGAACAATCTCTACTTGGGTCTCACTTAAGCGGGAGATGCCTGCAATATTGGGCACACCTGCAGCCTGTTCTTCGTCCTGTGCACCAAATTCAAAGATAAATTCTTCTTTGAGCTTACTTGCCTGCTTCCCACCAACATTCGCAGTCTCCGCTCGCATCAGCGCGGCATAATCTCCGTCGTAGAGTTCGAGAGTTCCACTGAGGAAGTCTTCTACCGTAGGAGATTGCCCTTTTCTAAAGTCCCATCGCTTGTCATTTAAAACATAGCCTATTGCCACATCAGGCGACTCCTCAGACTCCGCCGTATCCTTTGAAAGCTCGTCTATCGCTTGCTCATCTGACGCTTCGACCTCTGTATTTGTGGCGTCCGGATCTTGCGTCATCAAATCCGCTTCATCGTAGACGAATGCCCCAAAACCCCATAGGGACATGGCGAGCGCTGTTTCAAGGTCATCCTCGCGAAGCTTATCGGGTGCTAAACCGGTTAAATCCTCTGCATAGAGGGAGGCATAGTTGCTATCGACATAGGCAATGACCAGCTCAAGTCCTTCGCGAGCTGCAACCGACAGATCGCCCCACACCCTGTCTTCCATTTCTTTCGTCCATGAAACCTCGGGAAGTTCATGATTTTGCCCGGCCTCGATGATTGCATCCCACAGTGCGGCATATTTTTCATAGACCAAGCTGGAGGTTTGCGTGCGATACTCGTTCAATCCTCTAATAGGTAAAGTATTAAATGTGCTGGGTCCGTCATATGAAGGATCCGCCAAAACATAAAACGTGAAGATGAGATCATCGACGGTCAAAGGCGTCCCGTCACTAAATTTCAAATCATTGCGCAAGGTCCAAGTGTACGCCGTCGAATTATTCGTCTCATCAATCGTTACATCCAAATTGGCCGGACCAAAGTAGCTGTAATCCGCACCGTTGTATGACCTTATTTCCCCATCAATCCCCTGATAGACGATATCCCCGCTCCTGTCATTGGTCAGGACATTGAGTTCAGTCAATTCAGCGATCTTCCTATCTTCCGTGGTCTCGCCGAAGAAGAAACTAAAATTTCCTTGGACATTGCCTATTCCAATCCGAAGAGGTTTTGATTTGTTGGGTGACAGCACCGGCGCAGCAACTTCAGCTTCTTCAGGAGCCACTGCCTCATCTTCGAGTATATCCTCTGAAGGGACCGCCGCATCTTCAAGTACACTCTCTGAAGGGATCGCTTCACCCATTTCCGCGAGCAACGTCACATGGCTCGAAACGATGAGCATTGCGATGAGCATCACGATGACGATGATGCGAGACAACAAACGGAGTCCTGATTTCTTCATCGGCTTCCTCCTAAACAAAACCTGTGCTGTGAGGCTCTTGGTTTTAAGCCACAAAAGCCCGTCCTCACTCCTCCTCATCCCGTGCTTCCTGGTATTCCTCTTCAGTCCAGTTGCGCCGTGGTGTCGGTGGCATAACTTGCCGATCGATGGTCACCCGGACATCTGCATGGGGTATCAGTTCTTTCACTTTGGTATAGATCTCTTGTTCAATCACATCATCTTCCACAGCAGAGATTGAGGGAACATCGACGTCGAAGAAGATTTGGGGGCGTGTCCTCCGATGGAACATCCGAAAGTCGTGAATATCGAAATCCTCGTCGAAATCCTGAACTATCTTTCGCACATCTTCCTGGAGCCCATAGATCTTCGGATCATCCAGGACGACAGGGTCCATATGGACGACCAGGTTAAGACCCAGTTCTTCTACGGCCTTGAGCTCCATCTTGTCGATCTCTTCATGGGCTTCCAGCCAGTTATCATCGGCATTGACCTCAACGTGAACCGTTGCAAACTTTTGTATGCCACCATAGTTATGAATGACGAGATCATGGATATCGATCACACGGTCATACGCTAGAATATATTTTCCGATCTTTTCTATCTCTTCCGGACTGGGCGCACCGCCAAGCAAGCTGTTGTAATTGTCCATGAGAATCTCAAAGCCGGACTTAATGACAAGAAAAGAAACGACAAGCCCCATGTAGCCATCAAGATCAAACCCTAGAACAGGCGATAGCAAGAGACTTACAACGACCGCTCCGGTAGACCCGACATCGGCGATACTATCGACAGCTTGAGCCCGTAAGATATCCGAGTCGATCCGTTCACCGATACGGCGATAGAAAAGATAGAGCCAGAGCTTAAAGATAATCGCTAAGACCATCGCCGCGATCGCAAAGGGAGTAAATGCCACAACTTCAGGAGACATAATCCTCTGAATCGAGTTTAAGCAGAGCTGGACAGCAACGACAATAACGGCAACCGCAACAGCAGCCGAGAAAATATACTCACTTCTGGCATGGCCAAACGGATGTTCCCTATCCGGTGGCTGATTCGACAAATGAAAACCTACGAGCGTAACCACGGAGCTTCCTGAATCCGATAGATTGTTTGCTGCGTCACCCATCAAAGCGACTGAGCCGGTGAAGTAACCGGCGACAAATTTACTCGCAGCCAAGAGCGCGTTGATAAAAAGACCCGTGAAACCGGTCAATCGTCCGTATTGGAGCCTCGACTTCGGCTTTTCATAATCATCCGGTTCAGCCACGAATCGATTCACCAAATTGTCTGTGAGTTTGTGCAACACTTCATAACCTTCTTCTATCAATTGAGGAAACTATAGAGCCCGTCGTATGCCGTATAACGGATTGTCGTGGGCATTAATCAGCATAATATTCAAGCGCTGCCCACTGCCAGGGATGACCTGTCTGGTCATTGCGTTCTAAGGCAGCTATGACTCGCTTCAAACATAGCCCCATCGCAAGTTCAAGCGACGTATCCGCAGCATTGCGAATATTCTTTATGTCTTTAAAGGGACGCGTCAATTCAATCTTATCCGACAAGAATAGCGCCATGCCAATATTGCTAAGATTAGGTTTAGCGATGGGGTGAAGCCTGATGGCTTCCAGCGCGTCTTCATCCAATTGCGGTCCGCCTTCACGCAATAGCGTAACCGCTGCAGGAGCATGGAGCGTTCCCCCCGTCAATGCCGGTGGACATTGGGGATCACGCCTAGCCAAGCGAGCCAGTTCCTTTGCTCCTCTTTCTTTTGCCAAATCATGGAGGAGTCCTACTTGAGCAAAGCGCACGGGATCCTCATCATGGAGAACCGCCAAATGAATCATATACGTTGCAACGTGCTGGGAGTGTTTACGCCGATCAGGAGATAATTTCTCTGCTTCAAGTCGATAAAGAGCCGGTGCCAAGGGGGTCATGGGACCAAAGAGCTCGTCCAAGCCCGCCGAACGAAGTCCGGGGAGTTCAGCTTGATCTTGTTCTCGGCAGCGGCGCCAGCGCTCATTCCAGTTCTTCAAAGAATCCTCTTTCCTTAACTTCGAGTTGATTCTCATATTTTACATGAACTTAGAAAATCAAGAGGAGGAACAAAATGATGCCTAGCCCAAGTAAAAAAAGATAACGAAGTCTTCGCTTACGCTTGACCCGGACATAGTAAGCCAAGAACGCTTGATAAACCTGTTCTTTCTCAGCTCGCCGATGTTTGCGCATAACATACCCCCTGCCAAGAGCTTATGCATCTTGAAGGAGGCGGTCTTAGTTGATTTGAACCTATCTGTCCGAAAACTAAAGGAGATCAGGCTCATCCATACAAAGTCGGAGGATTGCTTCTTTCGCCTCTTGATCTAAAGGCTTGAGGAAGCCCGTGTATTCCCCGTTTGTGAGTTTAGTATTAGCGGCAAGCTCGGTTATATCCGCTTCCTTACCGCCAATCTCCTGGAGGGTCAGGGGCATGCCAAGTTCCTTCAGAAACTTACAGAATCGCCTGATTCCTACCTGAGCGGTCGCAGTACAGGACTTTGCTGACGGCTCGATCCCAAAGACTTTGACCGCCAGTCTGGCATATCTGGCCGGAATATCAGCGACGGTATACCGCATGAAATTCGGCATCACGATTGCAAGCGCTGCGCCATGGGCCACGTTATACTTCGTCGATAGTTCATGAGCAATTTGATGACTACTCCAATCCTGCTCACGGCCAAGACCTAAGAGATTATTGTGAGCCAGCGTGCCGGCCCAGAAGAGATTGGCATAGACTTCATAGTTTTCGCGTTCCAAGAGCGCTCTGGGGCCTTCTCGATAAACAACACGCAGCACTGCTTCTGCTAACTCATCGGTCAATTCCACGGATTCAGTCTTCGTTAAGTAGCGCTCCAAAATGTGGGCCATAATATCCGTGATGCCGCAAGCAATTTGGTATGGAGGAAGAGTGTAGCCAAGGGTGGGGTTCATGAAGCTAATGGTAGGTCTGACGAGATCCGAGCCCACGCTTCGCTTCAAGCCTAACGGAGCGTTCGTGATGACCGATGAAGGAGATGCTTCAGAGCCCGTTGCTGCCAAGGTCAAGATGGTGGCAATGGGGAGTGCTGTCTGAGGTGTCGCCTTACCTGAATAGAAGTCCCAGAAGTCACCATCATAGGGAATCGCGAGGGCGATGGCTTTTGCTGTGTCAATAGCACTACCACCCCCCAAGCCAAGCACTACATCGATTGCCGCTTCGCGACCCATAGCAGCTCCCTCATAAACCATGCTTGCTAAAGGATTCGCTTGTACACCGCGTAGGAGAACATGCTCGATCTTATGTTCTTCTAAACTTTGCACGACCCTATCGTAGAGGCCGGAATGAAAGACGGAAGCCTGACCCGTGACGATGAGCACCTTGCGGTAACCTTCACTTTCGAAGGCAGAACCGATCTCAGTCTCAGCGTTAGGACTGAAGACGAACTTCGTAGGACTGTAAAATTTAAACGGCAACATGGTTTGCTCCTCTCTTAAATAACCATGGACTCCATTTTGCGCTGAGCATACGTCCGCAGGAGGAGTTCAGCAGCGAAGAGAGTTACAAGATATAAGACAACGACAAAGATTGTAACAATCGGTGGGTCTTTGGAGACATATTGAGAGAAGAAGTAAACGGCTGCAATCTTCGCGGCGATGATCAAGAACCCCAAGGCAAAGGAAGCAAACGTCAAACCTTGACGCTTAGCGATTTCAATATCTTGGCTCCAATCCAAACGCGGGAAAGAGATATCCATGAGGCCGTCCAAGACCTGAGAAAGATAGGTCTCGCTGAAATAGATGAGACAGAAGGTAAGAGAAATGTACCAAGGAGCTTTCAGCAAGAATAAGATCGCTATGAAGAAAAGAATGGTAGCCATGATCCCGATCAAGGACCCCAGGAAGAGTTTGCTTCGGATTTGTAGCATGTACGATTGAGGCATCATCTTCATGAGATATGCACTCCTTCCCTCACGGGAAATCATCGAAATACTGAGGGTATTCATCGACATTATAAACGCCATGATGCCCATTAGGATAATGTATGAGAAGCGAGTAATCTCAGAACTGATGATAGGATCTCTCCAATACTCTACAAGCGGCTCGATCAAAGTTTTGATATCCGACAAATACATCTGATTCTGTGACATGAGAACCGGTACGGCAATCGTGATGATCATTAATACGGGAACAATGAAGATTGGCATTAAGCAATTCGTGAAATAAGAAGGAGTGCGGCGAAGGACGAGCCAATCTTTCTTGACCAGGGCTAGGAACGGAGAGCGTTTCCGCAAACCTTTCGACACTTTATCTTCACTGAGCCTCCCCTTCTTTTTGCCACCACTGCCTTGGACAGCCATTGCGCCTTCGGTGTAGAAACGACGAGCGACAACAAAGAGGAGAAGACAAAGCGCAAGCGTAATTAAGGTGGCCAACAAATACGTCGTAAGCGGTAAAACCCCGTTATGCCAAAGCTCTAGATTTCCGATGAGCAATAGGGGCGGCGCAAACAAGGACGAAACAATGTTGATGGCCTGTGCGTCCTGTGTCATTTGCATCACATTTGTCATGGCTCTTTGCTCGTCAGCAATGGAGAGATTCTCCATTGAACTGCTCATGAAAGACGGAGCCATAGAAAACCCAAGAATAAAGAGGATCATGAGGACCGAGAAGACCATCGTAAATCGATCTTTGTTCTTTGCAAACTTGGTGAATCGCATGACGATGACAAGCAGAGAGCTGATAATAGCTTGAGCAGATAAGGCTATAAGTAGACTCAGTAGAATAGCTGATAGATAGTAAGACCACGACAAATTCAGTTTTATGCCCAGTCCAATAAAGAGCGGCCAAACAATCATGCCGAGAATCATGAGGACATTGTATATCGTCGCATGGATCAGCTTTGCTCCGACCAAGGTTCCCTTGGACAAAGGTAAGCTCAAATAAAAAGGTAATTCTTCTGAGTAATAAAGGAGTGTAACGATATTAAAAATAGAGAATACCGAGACAAAAAACGCAACCACCCTCAAAATGAGAATCTTGAAAGGCTCGACTTGAAGCAGTAGTCTACCCAAGGAATAACCATAAAATGCAAATATTCCAATCATCATCAGGAAGATGAGGACGGCCATAATTTTACGTGAGGCTCCCCGAGTTGAGGCTCCATCGCCTTGAATCCCGAAGCCCTTCCGAGAGAATAATCCTCGCCTTCGCTTTGATGTGTTCAGATTAAAGCCGCTCGAAGCTAATTTCTCACCTTTCAGCATGACGCGGACGAGGAGCCAAAGTTTAAGCATCGCGCACCTCCCTATTGAATGCCGCGGTAAATTCCGGCGACTCTTCTGTAAGTTGTAAGAAGAGCTGCTCAAGAGAACCATCCGACTGCAGATTGGATCGCAAGTCTTCCAAACTACCGATGAACTTTATGATTCCGTCGTCGATGATGGCTAAGCGATCCACCATGCGTTCGGCAACATCAAGAACGTGCGTAGAAAAGAGCACAGCATGCCCCTTCGCTGCATGCGAATCGATTCTTTCTTTCAGCAGGAAAGACGAACGAGGATCGAGTCCTGTCATCGGCTCATCTAGAAGCCAAAGTGGCGGATCGTGGAGTAGAGCACCCATTACGACCATTTTCTGACGCATACCATGGGAATACGTCTGCATCGTGTCCCCTAAAACAGAGTCCATTTCGAAGGTCACACTTAAATCTCTTACCCGTTCTTGCCTAAGATCTTCCGGGACTTCGTAGATATCACCCATAAAACGCAGATATTCCAAGCCGGTCAAACGAAGTAAGACATCCGGATTATCAGGGACAAACGCAAACTGTTGCTTGGCTTCCAGTGCTTGTTCGGCAAGATTGAAACCGTTGACAAAGATCTCCCCTTGATCGGCTTCAAGAATCCCGGTGATCAGTTTGAGCGTGGTCGACTTGCCTGCTCCGTTCGGACCAAGAAAGCCAAAGACTTCGCCGGGCTTCACATCAAAACTGATGTTATCTACGGCAAGTTTATGCCCATCATAGGATTTGCTCAGGTTGCGTACGGTTAGGAGTGATCTGTTCATATTGTCCATTTTGACCTCCGGATTTATCCACTTACTTATGGGACTCAAGTAACTTAAATCTCGTGAATCATATTTGATATATATAGCACTAATGCCAAGGTAGAATATACCTAAATCACTTTCGTAGTGCTACATTCATTTATAATTTTCAACATTGTAAGGGTCGAATAACCAACTTTTAGTGACTATATTCTCGTTCGACTTGACTAAATCAATGGTTAGACTACATCCACTGTTCATGTCAATTCCCTATTCGCGGAAGAATTAGGTTCTAAATCACGGGCTATCACTGGACGATAATAGGTATAAATTGATTCTGCATTTATTTCCCCAAATATGTAGTCTCAACACACTTCCAAAAGCCTTACCGGACGTCCCGCAAGCATAGATTCAACCCGAGATAAGCAAGGTCCTAAAACAAATAAAGTAAATGTTGCATCTGTAACAGCTAAGAAATCGCGTTGCCCCTATAGTTTTATTACGAGGTTAGATACAGCTAACAACCTAGAGACTACAGGATGATCTGACTCGTTGTATTAGAGAAGGTTTTATACGATCGCGATGCACGCAACAAATTTGCGAAGAAGAGAGGGTACTATTTATGACGAAATTCAAATTACAAGATTTACCGTATGAGCACAACGCACTCGAGCCTACAATCGATGAAGAGACCATGAAGATCCATCATGGTAAGCACCATCAGACCTATGTAGACAATCTTAACAAAGCCGTGGAAGGCCTCGATCTGAAGTCTGATTGCCCCGGTGATTTGCTCAAGAACTTAGATCAAGTTCCTTCAGATAAGCGTCAAGCAGTCATCAACAATGGCGGTGGCCATTATAACCACACTCTATTCTGGGAATCTATGACCCCCGGTGGATCGTCTACTCCGACAGGCGCATTGGCTGAAGAGATTGACAAGACCTTTGGAAGCTTTGATGAATTCAAAGAGAAGTTCCAAACAGCAGGTACCGGTCAGTTCGGTAGTGGTTGGGCATGGCTTATCGTAGATAATGGTGAGCTCAAGATCACCAGCTCGGCAAACCAGGACAACCCCATCTCAGATGGTAAAACACCAATTCTTGGGAACGATGTCTGGGAGCATGCTTACTACCTCAAGTATAAGAATGCACGTGCTGATTATCTCAAGGCATGGTGGGACGTCGTCAACTGGGATGTCGTCGCCAAGCGTTACGAAGAAGCAAAATAAGATAGCTTAGCTTCTCACGAACCGCTTCTAACGAACGGTTAATGGTTTAGACCTCGCTCATTCTTGAGCGAGGTCTTTGTTTCGGATCGAAACGGTCCATCACGATAGACTTCTATGATCAATCTAGTTCTTAATCAT
>CAYFSS010000034.1:5386-14787 GCA_964345975.1 uncultured Oscillospiraceae bacterium | reverse complement strand
GAGGTATCTATATGACACATCTCAACGGTTATCACTTACGGCCTTGGAAGAACTGGTGCAATGATCCTAACGGACTCATTTACTATGAAGGTAAATACCACGCTTTCTACCAACATTATCCAATGGATCCAATTTGGGGTCCCATGCACTGGGGACACGCTGTCAGCAAAGACTCATATCATTGGAAGCACGAGCCGATAGCCATTTACCCGGACAGCAACGGGTATGCCTTCTCTGGCTCAGCCGTCCATGATAAAGAAAATGTATCGGGGCTGGGTAGCGATGAAGGAAATGGGCCTTTACTGCTATTTTATACATCCCACAGAATCCTTGATTCAAACAATCCGCAAAATTATATAGAAGAACAAAGCATTGCATATTCAGAAGACGGGGTTACTTTCAAACCCTATAAAAACAATCCGGTCCTGAAGAACCAGGGAACAAAAGACTTCCGGGATCCGAAACTGTTTTATCACTCGGAGAGCAAACAATGGGTGATGTGCTTGGCCGTGTTTGATCGTATAGAGTTCTATACATCGCAGAATCTTATAGACTGGATCTACCTTAGCTCATATACATCCGATCATCCCAGTGCTCAAGGCTTATGGGAATGCTCGGATCTCTTTTCTTTAAAGAACAATTCAGAACAGGCCTGGGTACTTATCGTATCTTACGGCCTCGCAACTGAAGATGGACGGTCGATCACTCGCTATTTTATCGGGGATTTTGATGGCAAGGAATTCACCAGTAATGGAATTGCCTATGACTTGGATTTTGGTCCGGATTACTACGCCGGCGTAACGTTTGCCGATCGCGATCCGGTTACAACCATTGGCTGGGCAATAAACTGGGGGTATGCGGTAGCTACACCAACGGAGGGTTTCTGTGGTCAGATGTCGGGGGCGAGAGAACATTACCTGTTCCGCGATCCAGACGATAATCTGCGTGTAGGATCTAAACCCATTGATATACCCGAAGAGTATGTGGATGAGAGAAAAGAAGTCGCTGAACGAGCCTCCTTCGAAGGATCCGTATTTTTGATTCTAGATGCAGCTGATGCTTTTAAGCTAGAACTCCGTAACGAACTCGGCGAAAAAGTTGTGATCTATCGCACGGCAGATGCATTTTCCGTTGATAGAAGTGCATCCGGTAAGATGGACTATCATGAGATGCTTGAAATGGATCTATATCAGAAACGCACGGTAGCTCCACTCTCACCAAAACCGGGTACAACTCTCATCTTCCTCGATGGTCCTGTGCTTGAAGTCTATGCTGATGACGGCACACTTACCTTTACATTCCTCGTTTATCCACAAGAGCCTTATAATGAGGTATACGTTGAAGGTACGACAGTAGAGCTTAAGCAACTTAAATTCCTTGAGCAGATACCGTCGGATGAACCTTTCCTAAATCAAAGCGCTTATGAATAAGGGGGATCCTATGGAATTCGACCTGCTATGCCTCGGAGAACTTCTGATCGATTTTGTTGAACAAGGTGAGAGTCAAGCACTGACTGCGCTCTATCAGGCGAATGCCGGTGGGGCTCCCGGGAACGTTGCTTGTACAGCACAAACCTTTGGTCTACAAACGGCTTTCATCGGCGCTGTCGGGAAGGATGCTTTCGGCAAACTCCTCATTGATGCCTTGGATAGCTACGATGTCGATACACGAGGCGTGCAGGTTCTGGATGATGTGATGACGACCTTGGCTTTTGTATCGTTAGGGGATGAGGGCAAACGAGAGTTTAGGTTTGCCCGTAAAGGATCGGCAGATACTCAGCTAAGCCTGAACGAAACGCATCATGCACTCCTGGGTTCTACCCGTGCACTTCACTTTGGCACACTTTCTTTCACCGATGAACCTTCGCGTAAGGCTACGCTTGAGGCCATTGACAGGGTCAAGAAGCAAGATGGAATCATCAGTTTCGATCCGAATGTGCGCCTTAACCTTTGGGATGACATCGACGATCTCCACGATGCCTATCGTGACGGGATGGGACACGCCACGATCCTCAAGATCAGCGATGAGGACTTTGCCTCGCTCGAAGGTGGGCTGGAACCTTCATCTTTAAACCAAACGTTGAGGGGGATCTTCGATGGTCCGCTACAACTTCTCCTCCTCACCTTAGGTCAAGATGGAGCCAAGGCTTATTGGCACAATGGCGACACCTTCATGGAAGCCCATGCTCCGACAGATCTCACGAAGCGGCCCATCGACACAACAGGAGCTGGCGATATCTTCACCGGAGCCTTCTTGAGTCAATTGCTTGCTCGTTTGGGCACCAAAGACCGTCCCACAGTAGAACTTGCGCACTATCTGAGCAACGTCAATCCTCAGGAAATGAGCGACATGATCCAATTTGCCAATGAGATAGCAAGTCTGTCGACGGAGAAGTTGGGGGGTATTACGTCTATACCAAGCCGGGAAGAGTGGAAGAAGAGTTACGCCTAGAGAACTCTGAGCATAAAGATAGGCTGCGCCCAAAGGTTGTCGCTCCCCGAATCCCAACAAGGATCAGGAGCTTACCCCACAGGTGCAGCCTATTTATTTTGGAAAAACAAGTCAGTTCTTCGCAGGCATCATCTTCTTCTCAGCCACCCTCAACAAGCGACTTAGTGTGAAGGTCACGATGAAATAGAGGATTGCGGCGACCGCCAAACTCTCCAAGTTGTTATAGGTCAATGAAATCACGTCATTCGTCCTGAACATCAAATCGGCAATTCCGATCACGGAAACAATTGAGGACTCCTTAATGATCGTAATGAATTCATTGCCCAGCGCAGGCAGAATGTTCCACACCGCTTGGGGCAAGATGACCTTGCGCATGGTTTGACCATACGAAAGCCCAATGCTTCGAGCCGCTTCGGACTGACCCTTATCGATGGCTTGAATCCCGGCTCGGATAATCTCAGCCACATACGCTGCGCTATTTAAGCTCATCGCGAGGATTCCCGCAGCATACCGAGAGAAATTGGGGATCCAAGAAATCTCCGGAAACGTGATGCCAATTTTCGGAAGACCATAGAAAATAAACATCAGCTGCACCATCAGAGGGGTCCCCCGGACGAATTCGACATAAGCGGTGGCAAGACCACGTACGACCTTGATCCGACTGAGTCGCACAAGAGAAATCAAGGTTCCCAGGATTGTCCCGATGACGACCGAGAATAAAGCGGTGATGAGGGTACCACCTAGACCCCCTAAGAAAAATTTGTGATAGCGATCAAACAGTTGGATCATGGTGTTGATGAATGGCACCTGAACCTCCTTGGCCAAGGACATACAAAAGCCTGCCGAAGATTCATCAACGGCAGGTCTTGTTAAAGATGATTCCTATGGTCTATTCAAGACCCAATTCCTTCTGTAGTTCTACAGCTTCTTCAAAAGCCTTCTCGAAACCACCGTTTTCGGTGACTTCAGCAACGACCTTGTTGACGACGTCCACTAGATCTTGCTGTCCTTTGGCGATGGCAATGGCCTTACCGATACTAGCTTCTTCATCGGTGAACTCGAAGTCGGCGATGGAGAGCGTTCCCTTGCTGGTCTCGACCAGAGAATCACCGACGGCAGCATCGACGACGAGCCCGGCGATATTACCGTTTTGAACTTCCATGGCGAGAGCCGGATATTTCTCCAGTTCGAAGAGCTCAGAGTCCGGTAGGGCGGAAAGAATGAGCGCAGACTGGATGGTGCCCTTCTGAGCGCCGATTTTCTTACCCTCAAGAGATTCTTTGTCCTTATAGACTTCAGCATCGTCCGTAGCAACGATCAGGTACTGCTTGGAAGTTTCATAGAGATCGGAGAAGTCGATTTCTTTGGCACGTTCGTCTGTTCTGGTAAAGGCAGCGATCCCGAGATCAACTTGACCGGATTGGATAGCCGGAATGATCCCGGCGAAGGACATATCTATAATCTCAAGCTCTACATCGAGTTCCGCAGCAATTTGTTCCGCGAGCCATATATCGGCACCGACGAAGTTGGCGTCGAGATCTTTGAATTCGTAGGGCGGATACTGAGCTTCTGTACCGACAACAAGCTTACCCTTGGACTTGATCTCTTCGAGAACTTTCTTGTCGAGCGCGGGAGCTACTGCATCTTCTTCAGATTCATCGGCATCTTCGGAGTCGGTGTCTGCCGTCTCATCTTCTGCTTCGGTCGTGGTCTCTTCAGCCGTCGTTTCTTCAGCTTCCGTCGTCGTTTCCTCAGCCGTCGTTTCTTCAGCTTCCGTCGTCGTTTCCTCGACCGTCGTTGTCTCTGTCGGAGCTTTAGCAGTCTCAGCACAGGACACAAGGAACGCACTGACCAGTAGCAGGCTCAAAATAAGCGCACATGTCTTGAGTTTCTTCGTCATGAAATCTCTCCTCATCCATCAAACACTGTGGTATCCCTCAAATGCATATCCATCGTTAACATCGGATAATTATACATGCCGGTGAAAACTAATCAAGCCCAACCTCTTAGATAAATGAGGATCATCAAACGTCATGAGAATCGATCTTCCAATAACTCCAGCCGATTGAAAGCCTCCGCCAAGCGCTCAACTCCAACGGTACAAGCCATTCGCACGTGGCCTACACCACCGATCCCGAAAACGTCACCGGGCGTCAGTAGAACACCGGCATGTTCCAATGCATATTCACAGAACTCCGGTCCGGTCATCCCGGTCTTTTGAATGTCGGGGAACAGGTAAAACGTCCCCTTTGGTCTAACCAGATCGAAGTATGAAATCGCTTCGACTCTGTCTGCGGCATAGAGAACCCGCTTCTTATATTCAGATATATAGACCTCACGAATAGAATCACGAATCGTGAGAGCCTCGATAGCGGCTCGTTGCGAAACGGCGGGCGCCGTATAGATCAGGGAGCCATTCACCCTTTCCACAACCTTCAGCAAGGCAGGCTCGGCCATCAAGGCGCCGATGCGCCACCCGGTCATCAGGAAATTCTTGGAGAAACTGTTGAGCGTCACCGTTCGTTCTTTCATCCCGGGATAGGTGCGAAGCGGTCTAAACCTTCCCTCATAGATATAGGTTGTATAGATCTCATCGGCGATAACCAACAGATCATGCTTGATGGCAAGACGTAACAGCGCATCTAAATCCTGCGCCTCATAGCCCATACCTGTGGGATTGTTCGGGTTATTGAAGATGATGGCTTTTGTGTGGGAATTGATCGCAGCGTCAAGCGCCTCTTCCTTAATCCGATAGTTATCCTCAGCACGTGTCTCCACATCGACACAGACCCCACCGGCAAGCTCGATTTGATCTCTGTACGGGGTGAAGTACGGTGAGAACACGATCACTTCATCACCCGGATCGATGATGGAGAGCATCACCAAGGCCATCCCCAAACAACTCGAGGCGGTCACCATCACTTCGGATTCAGGGAGAACCTGGCCCCAATCCTCTTGCCACGCTTGCGTAAGTTTCGCGATGAGCTCGGGGTCACCCTTTGGATCGCCATAGTGAGTATGGCCGGCTTTTGCATCAAGAAAAGCCCGCTCGATAATCCTTGGATCCGTGACATAGTCGGTATCACCAATGCTTAAATCGATGACATCGTTGAACCGTGCAAGCGCTGCGGTATCAAGCGATAGGCCCATGCGTGACGAACGATGCCTCTTTGCGATGAAGCGTTCCATCGAACCTCACCTCCTCCAATTAGTGCTAAGCCTCAAGCAATAGAGATGAATATAGCACGCTGCAAGAATAATATGCACTCTTTAATCACAAAGGCCATTATTTATTCGCACAAAAGCCCCCTCATTCTTTGACGACAAAACCCTTCCACCGGAAACCCGTCTATTGCAGCAGGAACGATCTACGCTTTCACCTCGTCACAGGTACAATAGCGATAGTCCGAAGCCACAGAAAATGTGGTCGAATCTTGTGTTTAGAGGTTAATGAAAACCTCATAAATATGAGCACGAAGGGACAAAATGCGAACGTTCGCTATGCTAATCTAAAAGAAAATTGTTAAGGAGCCATCGATGTTTACTCTAGGAATTATCGTCATCATTCTTTACGTCCTTGTCGCCATGGTCAATGTTTGGGCCAATGCCAATGAGCGACTTGCAGTCATGAAACGCACCAAACCGCTTCTCATGCCACTACTGATCATTGCGTATTTTTTGTTTAGACGTGAGGGTGTCGACTTCCACTGGCTCTTCCCCGTCGCGCTGGCTGCCGGATGGATCGGCGATCTAACGGTGGAAAGAGCCGAAATCGGCGTACCGTTCTTCCTCCTCGAACACGTGATCCTCATCGTTTTATTCATCAGGCTCATGCCTTCAACTCCGTCAATCACCTACATTATCCTCACGGTCGCTGCCTTGGTGCTCGTTGCCGGCTTCTTCCTTTGGAGCATCCGTCGTAAGGCCGGTAAATACTTCCCGCTCATCGCACTATACGGCCTTGTTATCGTAGCTATGGCGGCTTTGGCATTCCTGCTCATAACGCAAGCGATGAATCCCTCGCACTACGCAATCGCCCTGGGTTCTGCCCTCTTCCTCGTCTCCGACCTCGTCTTGAGCAAGGACATCATCAACATCTGGCACAAGTTCGAACCTGCAATGGCTCCTGCCGCTTATCGCGAACCCAACTACAACAATGCGCTCGTGATGGCGACGTACACTGCTGCTCAACTCCTGATCACCTTGGGAGTCGCATACATTCTTTAAACACAATACATACATAGCTAAGCACCCACATCTGTAAGAGAGGAAGAATAATGAGTCGTCACGAAGTCTTTCAATTCAAGAGCCTAGAAGAACTCCAAGCCAAGATCGAAACGCTTGGAGTCGATGTCCCACAATCTGAAGATCGTTCGATCATGGCGGAATCCGTACACGTCGGACCCTTTGTCGCACCTAATCGCTACGCCATCTTGCCGATGGAAGGTTGCGATTCGGAAGCGGACGGTTCCCCATCCGAGCTGGTCAAGCGCCGTTATCGTCGCTTTGCTGAAGGTGGCGCAGGTCTTGTTTGGTGGGAAGCATGTGCCGTTGTGCCCGAAGGGCGAGCCAATCTTCGCCAGATGATGTTAACCGATGAGAACAAGGCCGAATTCAAAGCTCTCTTCGACGAAGTGAATGCCTTGGCAGAAGAGAAGAACGGGTATCGTCCGATCAACATCCTCCAGCTCACGCACTCGGGACGCTATTCTGCGAAACCCCTCATCGTCCAGCATGATCCTATCCTCGACCCGAGAGTTAAGGTCACCGAAGACGATCCTATCCTCACCGACGAGTACCTTGCGAGTTTAGTCGAGCACTACGTTCACTCAGCCCGTTTAGCTAAAGAGATCGGGTTTGAGGGCGTCGACATCAAGGCCTGCCACCGTTATCTCTTGAGTGAGCTCTTGGCTGCCCACACCCGCGAGGGCAAATACGGCGGATCGTTCGAAAATAGAACTCGCTTGATGCTTGACATCGTCCGAGCTGTGAAAGAAGAAGTTGGCGAAGACTATATCGTCGCCTCACGCTTCAATGTCTACGATGCCCACCCCTATCCTTATGGTTTCGGCTGCGACAAGGAAGACTTCAATGTCTTTGATCCTGAAGAGCCGATGCGCCTCGTGAAACTATTGATCGAGAACGGTGTAAATCTATTGTCCAACTCTGCCGGTAATCCATACTATATCTACCCCCAAGTGACCCGCCCCTTCGACCAATCAAGTACGGGGATCCCCATTCCGGATGAGCACCAACTCGAGAGCATCGAGCGCTTGCTAAATTTCACAGCTAGAATCCAAGAAGCTGCCGGGGATATCCCTGTCATTGGAAATGGTTATTCCTGGCTCCGCCAGTACTTCTCCTATGTGGGAGCTGCCGTCGTTCAGCGGGGTTCAGCACAGATGATCGGGCTTGGTCGTTTAGCCATTGCCTACCCCGATGCTCCGCGAGATCTCTTGGCGGGTGAAGGGGAAGATCCAAGGGATCAATGCATCGCTTGCTCCAAGTGCACCCAAATCATGCGTGACGGTGGCAAGACCGGTTGCGTGGTGCGAGATGCAAAGATCTATGCTCCCCTCTATCGTGAAGCAAGAGAAGCTGCGCTTCAGCGCGAAGCTGCAGCAAGTCAATAAACAAGGAGAATCAGAAATGGCTGAAACAAAGAAGGTTGCTCTTATCACCGGTGGAAGCCGTGGGATCGGCTTTGCGATTGTTGAGCGATTCTTGCGAGACGGCTATAACGTCGCACTCGTAGGGACAAGACCGGCGGAGAATTATCCCGATACCGTCGGCACGCTCGCTTCTGATGCAACGCTCTTTATTGAGGGAAATGTAGGCGACTCGGACTCACGCAAGAACATCGTTGAGACCTGTGTTTCACACTTCGGACGCATCGATGTCCTCGTGAATAACGCCGGAGTAGCACCTCGTGAACGAAACGACATCCTCAAGATGACGGAAGAGAGCTGGGATCACGTCTTGGGCATCAACTCCAAGGGGAATATGTTCCTCACCCAACTCGTGGCAAACCAAATGCTGGAGCAAGATGTGATCGGCAAGAAACGAGGCACGATCGTCAATGTCTCGTCAATGTCCTCTGTCGTTTCATCTCCGGAACGGGCAGAATACTGCGTATCAAAGGCTGCTGTTTCCATGCTCACGACCGTCTACGCCGATCGCTTGGCCAAGGAAGGAATCCTCGTCCATGAAGTGCGCCCGGGCGTGATCCGGACAGATATGACCTCAGGTGTTACAAGCAAGTACGATACACTCTTCGCCGAAGGTAAATTCCCCATTGCACGGTGGGGTACGCCGGAGGATGTTGCAAATGCTGTAGCAGCTCTTGCCTCTGACGACTTCCTCTACTCGACCGGGAATCATATCGATGTCGATGGTGGCTACCATATCCCTCATCTATAGGAGGTTCATATGTATCGAAGAATTCGTTGTGCGGTCATTGTCGTCGGTTCCGGCGCTGCCGCTTATTCAGCTGCAGACAGCGTCTACGATGCAGGAGTAAGAGATGTCGCCATTGTCTCCGAAGGACGTGAGAGTGGCACATCCCGCAATACCGGATCGGATAAGCAGACCTACTACAAATTAACGTTAAGCGGTGCAGAGCCTGATAGCGTTCGCTCCATGGCGGAAACTTTATTCTCCGGTCAGCTCGTCGATGGAGACCATGCCTTGAGTGAAGCTGCACTTTCCGCCAGAGCTTTCTATCGTTTGGTGAACTACGGAGTCCCTTTCCCGCACACGGACTATGGCGAATACATCGGTTATAAGACTGACCACGATCCACGTGAGAGAGCCACCAGTGTCGGTCCTTATACTTCGCGCGAAATGACGATCGGTCTGGAGAAAGCTTGCTTCCGTAAAGAGATCCCTTTCCACGACCGTTTGCTCGTGGTGAAGATCCTGACGGACGCCAGTGAACGGCACACGGACGC
>CAYFSS010000034.1:0-5286 GCA_964345975.1 uncultured Oscillospiraceae bacterium | reverse complement strand
ACGGACGCCAGTGAACGGCACACGGACGCTAGTGAACGCCACACGGACGCCGTAGAAGTGAGCACACCCGCTAAATTCAAGGGTTTGGTATGTCTCGACCTCGAGAACTTGGAAGATCCGGCGAAGCGCTTCGTCATCATCGAAGCAGCCGCTTGTGTTTGGGCAACCGGTGGACCGGCCTCCCTCTATCGCGACTCGGTCTTCCCCGGATCACAGCACGGCGCCTCGGGCATAGCCTTCGAAGCCGGAGCTCTCGGCAAGAATCTCACCGAATGGCAGTTTGGCCTCGCCTCCGTAAAACCGCGGTGGAACGTTTCAGGAACCTATATGCAGGTTCTTCCCCGCTTTATATCCATCGATGAAGACGGCGATGAACGTGAATTTCTCTTCGATCACTTTGACCTCTATCAGGCATTGGATCTGGTCTTCCTCAAGGGCTATCAGTGGCCGTTCGACGTCACACGATCTTCTGCTGGTTCTTCTCAGATCGATCTTCTGGTCCATGAAGAGAACAAAAAAGGTCGCAAAGTCTACCTCGATTTCCGGCAAAACCCTAAGGGGCTGGATGAGCTCGACTTCTCTCGCTTATCGGACGAAGCTCGAGAATACCTCGAAGCCAGCGACGCATGCTTCGGGACACCTATCGAGCGGCTCCGTCACATGAATGAACCTGCGATCGACTTCTACAAAGACCACAACGTAGATCTCAACCAAGATCGCCTCGAAATTGCTCTATGTGCTCAACACAATAATGGCGGTCTCGATGTCGACGAGAACTGGATGACGGCAGTCGACGGTCTTTATGCCGTAGGCGAAGTCGCCGGAACCCATGGGATCTATCGACCGGGCGGTTCTGCGCTCAACGCCGGGCAGGTTGGAGGAATCAAGGCGGCCCAAGGAATTGCAGGGCGAGAGCTCACGCCAAACACCCTTGACGACGATGCGATCCAAGACCTGGTCGACGACACCACACGCGCGCTTAGCGGCGGCGAGTCCTTCTTGATGAAACAGCGAGACCTCACACGTCGCATGTCGGAGCATGCAGGTGCAATTCGAGATCTCGAAGGCATGCAAGCACTCTTACAAGACACAAAAGCCGCTCTCGATCATAACTACGGAGTCGACGTAGCCGCTCAGTTGCCTTCCTATTTCCGTTTCCTTGACCTCTTGAAGACGATGAAGGTATACCTGAAGTCTTTTTGTGACTATACAGAGTCAGGTGGAACGTCCAGGGGCAGTGCGCTCTACCAAGGGACCCATAAACCCTTGACCGTCGATCCCCACGAGATCCAATTAGTGAGCTTCGAGGGTGAGATCACACGTCGTCCCGTTCGACCCATACCGTCTCCCTCTGAGAACTTCGAGACCGTCTGGCGCCAAGATCGCATGAGAACAGCTGAGCACATCAAATTGCGGAAAGAGGAAGCCATCATCGATAATTAACGATACGGCTATATCCTAAACAGAGTTTTTCAGTAGAATCAAGACCATAAGATCGTCTGAATTAGCGTGAGCTAATGTCAACGAAAGGTTCAGACCATGCGAAAACTCTCACACCCATTAACGTTGTCCCTATTATTAAGCTTAGTCCTCGGACTCTTCCACCCCGCCATTTTGATGGCGGAAGAAGGTGCAGAGCCCGAGGACTTGTCGATTTACAAGATCGAAGGCGAAACGGATGAAACCTATCTAGGAGATCACTTAGATAAACTGCTTGAGATTATCGATGAACAAGGCTATGAGCTGAAGGAAGATGCTTCCGGACAATCTCATTCGATAAGGCTCGGTTGGATGGGTTTCATGGATAACGAAGCCCGGGATGTTCAGACGATATTTATCTCGGACTCGCCTTATGACAATACTTTGTCCTTCGGCGATCGACCGCTCATGATTAATTACACAGCGAACCGGACGGATGACAAGGATGTGCTCGAAGTTTTAGTTACTGATATCGGCGATGCATTGCCTTTCAAATTTTCAGATCCGGAATTGCCTGAACCTGATTTCGTGGATGCTTTTCATGGCACTTACCTCTTAGATGAAACAGACTCCGCTCTTCGTTACCTCTTCATGAAGTCTGAGAGCCTGTCGGAAAGTCCTCCCTATGTTTATCTCGTCGCGCAAATATATCCATTGATCTATAACGATACCAAGACAGATACTAAGGGGATCGAAGCTATTGTGGGCTTGGCAGATTACCTTTATTCTCGCCAAGAAAGCATCGAAGCACCTTATGAAATTCTCGCCGAAGCAATGCTCAAAGCGTCCCCCGAGAGTGCGACAAGCCGTCATATTATTTCGTATCGCTCATCGTACTCCATGGGAGACAGCTCAACGCTCACGCATACTCTCCATTTTGATGCAGAAACTTCAGATGACGATCTTCAAGCGGCTTTGGTCTATTTAGCAGATCAATTCCCCAACGAAGTCGACGCAATCACCGGCATGGTCATGGAAGTGCCCGAAGGTAAAGATACAGCTGAGCTCAAAGGTAATAATTGGACTGCAAGGCTCAATCGCCAAGAGGAACAAACGGTCTTCATGCTGCTCTATGAGATTGAGAATGAAGAACACTGAACGTTGAGAGGCATTCTTCATGATCCTGCGCTTCTCACGAATTCGGAAAGGACTAAGTTATGAGGCACCGAACCAACCTTGCACGGTTACATAAGGCCCTAATCTTGGGACTCCTATGGTTTTCCCTCTTGAGTTCGCAGGCATTTGCTGAAGATGTCGTGCGCGTAGATACCCCTGAAGCCGCTGAAGAGGAGGCCGTACTTCCCCCGACAAGGATTGAGGGCAAACCGGAAGGCACACGCTTTCAGGATCTATTCGCTCGACTTGAGGAGCTTATAGCGGACGAGGGATATACCTTAGCTGCGGAAGTAGCTCCGTCTCATAGTAATTTGATGCTTTCCTGGAGTATTAGCTCGGACGAGACGGGCGAAGCTTGGTTCTCCGAGGAACTTCTCCTTACAGATATACCGGAAGGCGATAAACCTTTGGAAGAACGTGAGATGAAGGCAATATATACGGTGAGGACCGCAGAAGAGAGTGAAAAATTTCGCAATCTGGACCGTTCATTAGCTGAGGCTTTCGGTATTCCGGAAGCGGAATTGTTCGCCAGTGCCCCCGAAGAGATTGAAAACTGGGCAACCTTGATCGAGATCCGAGGAACCCGTAGTACTTTGGAGTATTACTACACTCTTGAGTCTCATGACAGTATTTCCCAAGATGTCGGGGATCGGCATACGCTGTCGGCTGAACTCAAGCCCATCGGCTATCAGGGCGAATCCCTTACAGAAGCCATGCCGATCCTTGCCGACTATCTCTTCGAGCGAAGACCCGGAGATGCCGAAGGTTCTGAACAACTCTTTGTAAGGGCGCTAATTTCGGAAAAGGATCTCGACTCTATAGGTGTCACTTTCCACAGCGTTGAACTCATCCCCAGCTCATATACAGATACTACCTTTGTTCGTCACTACCTTACCTTTGAGGATGATATTTCAAAGGAAAATACCCTGGCTGTCGTCGCTTACCTTGAAGAACATATCCCGGAGGAAATCACAGGTCTCCAAGAAAATTGGGAAAAATCAGCTGAGGAGCAAAGACACATATCGCTTACTGAAGCCGGTTGGACAGCCGGTCTATCCGCTTTGGACAATGCTAAGATGATGTGGGTCATGTATCCCTTGGATGCTTTGGATGTGTATCGATAGACCATTATGAGGGCTTTTGATCCTTGGAGGAACGATCTATGAAGAAACTACACCGTGCATTGATCATCACCTTATTGGTAAGCCTCTTATTGCCTCTGACCGTTTTGCAAGGCGAAATTGCAAATTTACCGGCTGTCATCATAGATACCGAGTCGCAGGAACCACCTGAGCCCGAAGTGACGACAGAAACACAAACGATTACAGAGACAGAAGCAAATGCATCGACGGAATCGTTGGAAACGTCTGAGGCGCAAGAGACTTCCGGGACACAAGAATCTGCTGAGACAGAAGCATCAAACGAAACACAAGAACCAAATGGAACGACAAGAACCACAGATGCCACAGACACCACAGAAACAGAAGATGAGAAAGAAACCGTCTTCCAAGATCTCTACCGTACATTCGAAAGCACGCTAGACAAGCAAGGTTTCGTCATCGCACAAGATCTCGCCAATCAAAGAGAGAGCATTGCTCTTGTGTGGCATATCGACGCGAAAGAGACTTGGCGAAGCGAAGAAGTTACACTGAGCGACTTTGTAGAGCACCCGGGGAATGCAGAAATCCCACTGGCTGAACGAAAGATCATTGCAAAACACACAGCATCCATCGCAGATGACCCAACGGAACTTTGGACGTTTGAAAACGTATTGACGAAACCTCTAGAGATAGAGCCTGTTGAACTCGATACCTGGTTTGTGTCAGGAATGGAGGAGCAAACGAGGCTCCACCCGATCGAAGGCACTTCAAGTGCATTGAAATATACCTATAACATGGGGACGCTCCATGCCGAAGACGGGGCCTTTGACTTCCATACGTTGGAGACAGAACTATTTCCTCTAGACTATAAGGAGCCAACAATCTTCGAGGCTCTTCCTAAATTGGCTGATTTTCTCTATGCGTCGAGATTGCGCTTGGAAACAAAGAACTCCACCGTTCTCATCAGAGCTTCGATCACGGAAGAACTCCCTTTGACCCCTGACGTTGTCAGGCATACCGTTCAATGGTCTAACACGTCTGAAACGGAGACCATCGAAATCCGACATGTCATCGATTTCAACCCGAATATTTCCAAGGAAGATGCTACTGCCGTGCTGCAGCACTTGGAGGATACCTTGCCGGTAGAGACTGAGGGCTTGGCAGATCTTTGGGACAAGGCGACAGCTGAAACCGGAGCGGGGGAACTCTTCGGGGACGCTTGGTCGGCGAGAGTCAGTGCCTTCGGACAGCAATATTCATTCATGCTGACCTATAGGATCGAGCAATGATGATTGCGTTTACTTAAGCAGAGAATGAAGCCGGCATAGCATTCCGCCTTTTCATGAAAAGCTAAGGAGGGTCACGAAATTTTGACATTTTTTCAATATTCCTACCCTGGGCACACATGAAAATAGTTAAAGAAAGATAAAGTTCGTAATTGATGATGCTTCGTGTATCATGATGAACAAGTAATTGATTAGCAAAATGAGCAAGCAAAAACAATGAGGAGTAAAGAATGAATCGCAAGAAATTTTTTGTGGAGTGCAAGTTAAAGTGAAACAGATCCCAAGCATGTTCATGTATCAACGTT
>CAYFSS010000033.1:0-15557 GCA_964345975.1 uncultured Oscillospiraceae bacterium | reverse complement strand
AAAGTTTCAAATACTTCTGAGGTCATTTGACAAGGTCAAAGATATCTGTATAATCAAAACTTGTTCCGGGTGGTTAGCTCAGCTGGTTAGAGTACCTGCGTGACATGCAGGGGGTCGGTGGTTCGAGTCCACTACCACCCACCAGACATAAACCGTCGTATTCATTGAGAATGCGGCGGTTTTTATTTTTGTGAAGAATTGACAAGAGCGCTTTTTGTTTAAATCTTTTCTAAATTATATTTATAGAGGATCTCCAGGGCGGTCTTGATGTCTGGATCCTCGAGGTGATTCCGGTTTAAATACTAGAATCCAAGATGCACGAACTTCCTGAGATTCTTAAGAGGCCAGCAAACGAACTCATCGACTCCTAATTGTTGCTCCGGACTGAAATTTAAGCTGGTAAGATATATTCATTCATACTGCATCTTTGAATGCGAGGGTAGATATGCTGAAACTATTAGCCATGCTAATCATGACCATTGATCACGTCGGTGCCTATTTTTCTCAGTGGATTCCTAGGAGTACTGAGGAGATTCTACGAACGATAGGACGCTTGGCTTTTCCATGTTTTGTGTATTACTTGGCGCTTGGGTATCGTCGCACGAGAAACGTCGTAAAGTATTTCCTTAGACTTCTTGCCTTCGCAGGTGTATCGCAACTGGCAATGAATGCTATGGCATCCTATACCGGTAGAACAACTTATACGAATGTGTTCTTCACGTTGAGCATTAGTTTGGCTCTCATCACCGGCTTTGATTTGTTTTTTCGTTCATCGAGAGACTTGATGCTTAATCAACGACTAGTCGAGTCGACTGCGATGGGTGAAGAAGGCTTTCAGAGTGATTTCTACACCGTGAGATATAGTCCGGGTGGGATTACGATGCCGGCCGGTCTAGGCATGATCAGCGGTGTTGCACTCTTTGTATTAGCAATCTTTCTTACGGAGCAATTAGATCCTGATTATGGCTTCTATGGCTTAGCCCTTGCGCTCGCCTATCATATGATGCTCGAATACATCGGGCCTCTTACGAAAACCTTACGCACGGAGTTAAAGATCAAACATATCTTTGGGTTCGTAGTTGTGACGTACCTCGTGACTCAGCTGGCTTTCTACTTGGGTGATAGGCGAATAGCTTTCTTTACGCCAATGTCACAGCTGCAAATTTACGCCAGCTTAGCACCGTTACTCTTCATTTTTGAGCCCTATGGAAACCGACCTCCGGCATGGCAACGTTGGGCTTTTTATATCTACTATCCGGCTCACATAACGCTCTTTATGTATCTGAGATATTTCTTCTCTTTGAGATAGAAGCTCTCCTGACTCTTCCTTGTATTCTTCGACATTTAGTCGCAAAGGAAGCTTAATTTGAGTCTCCAAGTCCTCCAAGCTAGTATTTACGATAGCCCGATTTACTCGGGAGAATGGAGGAAATATGTATTGGAATCACTTCCTCAATCGTATACGAATCTCGGGACTTAAAGTCTTCGTTGTTAGCCTTGTTTTTATTTTGATTCTGGCGTTGGCACTAATGTTGCGAACCTTAACCGGCAAGACGGAAGTCGATGCCTTTCAATTTGTCGCTGAGATGAATCAGGCATTGTCTTCGGGAGATCCTGAAACCATGGATCCTTACGTCCAAGATGGTACGCAGTGGTCTGAACACCTGGCGGCGGACTTAACGCCATTGGAAGCAAAGCTTCAAGCGTTGACGATTCAGGAAATGCGCCTGCAAGTCACGGATTTCAAAACGGATCGCCTGAGAAATCAAATGGATTTGAACGTCAAGGTCGAAGCGCCGGATTTATCTTCGCTGGAGAATGACTGGATTACCGATGCTCAGACTAAAGAAGAAGTCATTGAGGCCTACGCTCTAGCGATCAAGGAACTCCCGGAGGCAGATCCTGAAGATCTTAGCTTAATGGTCGATGACGTATTGGGTCATGTAGGTAGCCAAGCAAAGGTAGTTGAGGTCACGAAACTGGCTGAGGCATTGACGGCAAGTTATCGATCTGAACTTGAGGATATGCGCCCTCTTCTAGCTAACTTTGAAGCTCCGGTAAATTTGGTAAAACCAACCAAAGCAACAACACCAAAGGTTCCGGCCGGTCCAATTCAACTCAGGGATGATGAGGTTGAAACCCAGCAGCCTTCAGAGGAGTCCTCAACTGAAGTAACAACAGAAGAGTCGATAACACAGGAACCGACAACGGTCGAAGCGACAACGGAATCTACAACGACAGAACCAGCGACTTCTACAATATCGACCCCGGAGACGCCTCTTAAGACGACGGCACCTGCGACAACCCCACAAGTGCCGGATCCAACGCCACCCACGGCGAGGTCAACAACTGCTTTAAACACAAGAGTTTTGCCGACAACTACTCCATCAACCAGGCCTACTCCGGCTCCGACACCTGCTCCGGCTCCGACACCTGCTCCGGCTCCGACATATACTCCGGCACCTACGACACTACCTAACCCAACGACAATGCCGACACAGACACCGACCCAAGCACCAACGACGTTGCCTAGTCCACAATACCCGCAAATTGGGCATTACTATACGGTTAACTCCGTAAATGAAGATCTCGTACAGATTGCCCGACAAGCCTATAGTGCATACGCTTATCCTGAAGACTATGTTTATCTCATCATTGAGTACAATGGTTTACAGATCGTCGATGGCCAAGTGTTTTTGTATTATGGTCAAACGATTTACTTGCCCGTTCCTTAGAATTTTACAAGCATTATTATCAGGGCTGCGGATCGAACCGCAGCCCTTTTTTAGGGGAACAATCTTCCCCGCATTTCGTGATCAAGTAAAGCAGCTTTCACTTTCAATCCACCCCTGAACCCGTGAAGCTTTCCATCTGATGATAGAACTCTATGACAGGGCACAAAGATGGGGAGGGGGTTTGCTCCACAAGCAGCTCCAACCGCCCGGGTTCGATTCTTTGCATCAGCTGCATTAGCGGATAACTCTTCGCTGACTTGTAAATAGGATCGAGGTTCTCCATACGGGATTGTCTTTAGGATGTTCCAGACGGAGTGTTGGAATTCAGTGCCTTCAGCTCGAAGGGGCAAATCGAACTGTTCTCGTTCCCCCTGAAAATACTCTCGTAATTGGTCTATCGCAGTATAAAGATGCTTTGGCGCATTGGGCTGAATCCATGGCTGCATGGGTTTCCCCGATCCATAATCTATGAGGCCTGCAACCTGGGCCCATCGTCTGGTCTGCATGTCGACAAAGAAATCCTTGGGCTTATGGAAATCAACACTGAAGATAGCATTTTGATCTGCCTTCAAGATAAGCAAGGTCTGCTCGGTAGGGTAGAAGGCGATGGATTCAGTGAGAACTTCACGCAGATCAATCATATTGATCCAAAGATCCCCTAGAGGTGCTTCAAGGCCGGGTGCTAAAACGAATGGCACCTTTCCTAAGCTTTGCAGTGGTAAGTGTGAATTGCACGGTAGAATCTCTTCAAAGCCGCCTAAGAGTAGGTAAGCTCCTGCAACGTGGGCTTGCGAGACTAAATAATCCAGCAGTTCTCTTTCAAAAGCCTGAGCTGTTCCCTCTTGTGAAGCTATGAGAGAATCCGAAGTGAAGAGAGTTAAGAGGCGCAGATAAGTATCCGGAGATGCGGGTGCATCCATAAGACAAGACACAGCTTTCTCGTCAGCTGTGAACACGAAGGGATGGCGGTCTGATTCTTCCGCTACTTGAAGCAATGAGCGTAGATGCTCACGGCAGGCTTTGATAGAAGGAAATGACCCAAGGATCTTTGCCTCGAATATTTGTTTTGCATCTTTTAAAAGCAATGGTCGAAGTTCGTAGTTCATTCTACTTCCTGCTTTCATTTCTGGATTTTTTCATAACTGGTGTTATTATAACCCCTATGCGTTTAACCAAGAGCGACCTTTGAGTGGGATCTTTGATGAGCAACGCGATTGTAAATCGATGCTTTACCTACTCACTTCATCCGTGGTATTATTACTTAGTTATTGCTGGCGGAGCGATTGTACCACCGCCAAGGCGGTACAGGCTTTGACTTTGTGAGGTGGAGATATGAAGAAAGAAATTCATCCTGATTATACGACAGCTACCGTAAGTTGCGCTTGCGGAGAAACGTTTGAAACGCGCTCAACCGCAGGTGATTTGCGTGTTGATATTTGTAGCAAGTGCCATCCTTTCTTTACCGGTCGTCAGAAATTGATCGATAGTGGCGGACGTGTTGATAAGTTCAATCGCCGTATGGCTAGAGTTCAACAGTCTTCTACCGAAGAGTAGATTTACTTAGCATGTAATAGTCCCCAGACGGCAACCAGCTGTTTGGGGTCTTTTTTATGGATTTGGGGTAAGATTTCATGCCGGTTAATGCAATGAACCTTTGGCTAAAGGATATGCAAGAACGTTTGCGTGTCGTGGAGCCGGATGAACCTCGTAGGCTTTTGCTACGCTTCTTATCCCTAGAATTGGATCTTTCGCGCACAGATCTGATCCTTAATGCAGATAAAGTCAATTTACCCTCCGAGGATATACGTCGATTAGAAGCGAAGATAGAGCGACTTGTTGAAGGTGAGCCCTTAGCTTATGTTACAGGTATACAGCCCTTCTATGGCTTAGATTTCCATGTCAATCATGATGTGCTCATTCCGCGGCCTGATTCAGAGGTCTTGATCGAAGCCATCGAGCCTTTGATTACTCAAAAGCCTCTCCGTGTCCTCGATATCGGTACCGGCAGTGGAGCATTGATCATTTCAATAGCTCACCTTGTCCATAGCAAAGGACATACCGGATGGGCTTTTCATGCCACCGATATTTCTCAAGCTGCGCTTCAGATCGCAAAACAAAATGCTCTTCGTTTGCTACCTGATGTAGCAATAGACTATGCATGTGAAGACTTATGGCCAAAGGTCGGTCCTTATGACCTCATTATTTCTAACCCGCCCTATATAGCAAACGACGCCTACACTAAGCTTGATAAATCTGTCAGAGATTATGAACCGACTTTAGCCTTGAAAGGTGGCTCGGATGGCTTGGACATCTATCGACGTTTGATCGACGGTATGCCAGATTATCTTGCTTACCAAGGATCTTTCATCTTCGAAATTGGATGGGATCAAGGGGAGAGCGTCAGGTCGTTACTAAATGAAGCCGGCTATACTCAAGTGGAAATTGGACAAGACTATGGTGGTAGAGACCGCTATGTCTTCGTTCACACGCTTGATCATTAGGCTACGAGAGGAGTATCCATGCACGCTGACACAAGACATAGACTCGTGGCTCTTGAGCATCGCTACGATGAGCTAAATCTACAGTTAAGCCAAACCGAGGTCTTGAACAATCAAGACTTATATCGTGAACTCATGCAGGAACATAGTGCCATCGATGATACAGTTCAACTATTTCATACTTATCAGCAAGTTGAAGATGAAATTCTTGCGAATAAGGAATTGTTAGAGTTGGAAGACGATGGCGATATGAAGGAACTTATCGAAACTGAGCTCGAGGAATTAGAAGATCAACTCAAGCGTCTCGAAGAGGAGATTCTCTTCTCCTTGCTACCTCAAGATCCACGAGATGACCGTTCCGTCTTCATTGAAATCCGTTCCGGGGCAGGAGGCGATGAAGCTGCCCTCTTTGCTTCTGAGCTTTATAGAATGTATCAGTATTATGCGACGAACAACGGCTTTCGCACGGAGACTATGGAGCTCAATGAAACTGAAATTGGCGGCATCAAAGAAATTATTTTTGGTGTTCAAGGGAAAGGTGCCTGGTCCAAGCTCAAATATGAGATGGGTGTGCATCGTGTCCAACGCGTGCCGGTAACGGAAGCCGGTGGTCGTATCCACACCTCTACGGTAACCGTCGCTGTTATGCCTGAAGCGCAGGAGGTTGATGTTGCCATCGATCCTAAAGATCTCCGCATCGACACCTATCGTGCGTCGGGTGCCGGAGGTCAGCACGTCAACATGACCGATTCCGCCATCCGTATCACCCACATTCCAACCGGCGTTGTTGTAACCTGTCAGGATGAACGTTCCCAGCATAAGAACCGTGAGAAAGCGATGCGAGTCCTTCGCTCACGCCTCTATGAATTTGAGGTTGAGAGGCAAGAAGCTGAACTGTCAGAACAACGCAGAGAGCAGATAGGCACAGGGGATCGCAGTGAGCGCATTCGAACCTATAACTATCATCAAGGTCGTGTCACGGATCACAGGATAGGCCTTAGCCTTTATAAGCTTGAAGAAATTCTCTCAGGTGACCTTGAGCTCTTGATCGATCCCTTGATGGAAGAAGATAGAAGCAAGAAGCTCCTCGAACAAGCGACTGGGCATTGAGATTGAATCGATACGAGACAAAGGTTTTAGAGCCTGTTCAAGGCATTCCACAGGCGGTCAAGGCCTTACTGAGTGGCGAACTCGTAGCTTTTCCTACGGAAACCGTCTATGGCTTAGGTGCGATCGGCATAGATCCCGAAGCCGTTGCCAAGATCTTTCAAGTTAAGGGAAGACCACAGGACAACCCTTTGATCCTTCATTTTTCTGAGCCAGCTGCTATGGAACCTTACATTGACAGTTCGACCCCGTACTTTAAAGCACTGTCGGAGGCGCTTATGCCTGGCCCACTGACGCTGATTGTGCCGGCGACGGACAATGTCCCGCGCGAAGTCACGGCAGGTCTGAAGACCCTGGGCGTGCGCTGTCCACAAGAAGCCACTGCTCAGGCCTTGTTGAGAGCAATCCCTGGCCGCTTACCGTTAGCTGCTCCATCGGCGAATCTCTCCGGTCAACCGAGCCCGACTCTAGCGCAAGATGTCTATGAGGATCTCAACGGTAAGATCCCTTACATCTTGGATGGCGGTCCCAGCCGCGTCGGACTTGAGTCGACCATCTTGGATTTGACTGATCCTGAGGGTTTAAGGATTCTACGTCCGGGCTTCATCGATGAGGAGCTTATCGCAGCCGTATTGGACGCTGCCGGTATGGACTTTCGATTTGCAAGCACTTCTACGCCATCCGAAGGGGCACAAAGTCCAAAGTCCCCCGGGATGAAGTATCGCCACTATGCACCACGCGCTAACGTCATCATTCTTGAAGGGTCAAACTTAGCCGAGCGAATTCGTTCGTATGAGGCTTGGATGGATCATGCCAAGCCCGGCTCCAAAGCCGTCTATGGGAGCTTGGAGTTCATCGAGACGCTTCATCAAACTGAACCAAGCGACATGATGAGCTTTGCGCCTAATGCAGGAGAGGAACCTTTGCTGGCGCAAGCTGCGTCGCTATTTCGCGTCTTCCGAGAAGCGGATCGTTTGGGTGTCCAAGAGCTCGGTGTTGAAGCCATGAGTGAAGGTGGCATTGCAACGGCTTATATGAACCGCTTGCGGAGGGCTGCCGACCCTTCGGCTCGCTCATAAGTTCTTTCAAATCGGCTGTTTCTGCTTCATTCTTGTTCTATGTGCAAGGTGAGTAGGCTTTTATAGGTATAATATATTGCAACGCTAATGTGATGAAGTCCTAAGAACAATAGACTTTATCTAGAATGAGGTATAGATACTATGGAAAAATTACTGTTCGTGGTGATGGACGGTGTGGGTGTTGGTGCTCACGATGGCGGGGACGCGGTTTTCAATGCATACACGCCTACGCTCGATCGATTGATGACTGAGAATCCTAATATCACGATCCAAGCACACGGTACAGCTGTCGGCCTTCCTTCGGATGAAGATATGGGCAATAGTGAAGTTGGGCACAACGCTCTTGGCAGCGGTCAAGTTTATGCGCAAGGTGCCAAGCTCGTGAATGCTTCGATCGAGTCAGGGGCTATCTTTGAATCCGAGACCTGGAAGGATCTCATCGATCAAACGAAGCACTTCCATTCAACGTTGCATTTCCTCGGCTTGCTCTCAGACGGCAACGTTCACTCCAATATCGCTCACCTCAAAGCTCTTCTCACTCGTGCCAAGGCGGACGGAGTCCAGCGTGTTCGTGTCCATGTTCTCTTGGATGGACGAGATGTCCCGTCAACTTCCGCCCTTCTATACATCGACGAGCTGGAACAACACCTTGCAAGCCTCAATGATGCTGTGTTCGACGGCGCCATAGCCTCAGGTGGTGGTCGTATGAAGATCACCATGGATCGTTATGAAGCTGACTGGGCAATGGTTGAACGCGGTTGGGATACGCACGTATTAGGTAAGGGCAGAATGTTCCCCGATGCAACCACTGCTATCGAGACTTACAGAGCAGAGACGGGCACCGACGATCAGAATCTTGCGCCCTTCGTCATCCATGCGCACGGCAATGAAGAGACGCCTATTGGTGCAGTCCATGAAAACGATGCGATGATTTTCTTCAATTTCCGAGGGGACAGAGCTCTCGAGATTTCGCGTGCTTTTGAAGAACAAGATTTCGACAAGTTCCCGCGCGTTCTTCCGGCTAACGTTTATTATGCAGGCATGTTGGAATACGATGGAGACCTCCATATTCCTTCGCATTACCTGGTGCAGCCTCCTAACATCCAACATACCTTGACCGAGCATCTCATCAAAGAAGGCGTAACTCAGTATGCGATCTCAGAGACGCAAAAGTTCGGTCACGTCACGTATTTCTGGAACGGGAACCGGACCGGAAAATTTAGTGAAGAATTGGAAGAGTATTTTGAAGTCCCTTCCGATAACGTTGAGTTTAGCGAGCGTCCGTGGATGCAGGCAGGTCCTATTACAGACCACGTCCTAGCTGCAATGGAAAGTGGAAAATACCAGTTCATTCGAGTCAATTACCCGAATGGGGATATGGTTGGCCATACCGGAGACTATCGCGCAGCGTTGGTCGGGGTTGAGTCTGTGGACCTTTCACTTGGCAGGTTATATCGTGCAGCTCAACGTCTTGGCTATAAGATGATTATCACTGCAGACCATGGTAATGCCGATGATATGCTGCAGAAGAACAAAGACGGTTCTACTGCGATGAAGACGTCCCATTCTTTGAATCCGGTACCGTTTATTCTTGTCGATCCGAATCATGAATGGGCTTTGAAAGAAGGTCAATTCGGTTTGGCCAATGTAGCTGCTACAGTATCTGAGCTTCTTGGTTATCCGGCTGATATTCATTGGGAAGAAAGCCTCCTGGCTAAATAACTTCGATGGCAAGTCCGTCCGGGCGCTTTCGTTCAGATTGGTTCACAGGTCCGGTAAGTCAAATTAATGTACGGAATTTAAGCTTAATTTGTCTGTAGCCATAAAATGAGATGAAGCTTCTCATTTTTAGTTAATAATAGGTATTATGGATGAGCCGGGGTGTTGATCTCCGGCTCATATTCATAAGGGGGGCAGGATGGGAAAGTTAACACAGGTCAAATCGACGAAGAGTAGAGGTGTTCTTCTAACCGAAGGTGTCATCTGGAAGCAACTCCTGCGATTTGCCTTTCCACTCCTCATCAGCAACTTTCTCCAGCAACTCTATAATACAGCCGACCTTCTTATTGTCGGTAGATATGCCGGTGCATCGGCCTTGGCAGCGGTCGGTGCAACGGGTTCTTTAACAAACTTGCTGGTTGGATTCTTCATAGGTTTATCTACAGGTGCAAGCGTCGTTATCTCTCAACTCTATGGTTCAGGCGACACGAAGGACTTGCGTGATTCCATCCAATCGGGCGTCCTCATCAGTTTGACGGGAGGTTTGATCCTAAGCATCTTGGGCTATTTCTTATCCCGTCCGCTCCTTCAGTTCATGGGGACTCCAGCGGACATCCTGGATGAGGCAGTGATCTATATGCAGATCATCTTTCTAGGTATGTTGCCGCTCTTGGTCTACAACATGGGCGGAGGCATCCTCCGGGCCATGGGAGATTCCCGACGTCCTCTGTATCTTTTGATCTTGTCCAGTCTCATCAACATTGTCCTGGACTTGATTTTTATTGTGCCCTTTGGTCTGGGAGTCGCCGGCGCTGCATGGGCGACCGTCATCGCTCAAATTGTCGTTGGTCTGATCGTCCTTCTGATGTTGCGTAAGCTCGATGGCGGATATCATCTCAGCTTACGGGAACTCCGTATTCATCCGAAATCTTTGAAGAGTATTCTTGTCATCGGATTACCGGCAGGTTTACAGTCTGCAGCGATCAACTTCTCTAACGTAATCATTCAAAGCAATATCAATGCCTTTGGTTCTTCTGCGGTTGGCGGCGTTGCAGCGGCGGGTCGAATCGACGGGTTCCTCTTTATGTTTGCCAATGCATTTGGATTGTCGGCGATGACATTTGTCGGTCAAAATGTCGGCGCAGGGAAGTTTGATCGTGCGAAACGAAGCGCTCGTGTCACCCTCTTGATTGCTTCCGTTATCGTCATTATTCTCGGTTTTACCTTCACTTATTTTTCAAGCAATATACTGCATCTATTTAATTCCAATCCTGAGGTCATAGCCTATGGCCAAACCATGGTAAGCACTCTTGCTCCCTTGTATTGGATCTTCGGAATCACAGAAATTCTCTCCGGGGTTTTGCGTGGTGCGGGGATGTCAATTCAACCCATGCTTATCACCGTAATTTGTTTCACGGCTGTAAGACTACTATGGATCAATATCATGCTGCCGATTCACAACGATATCTTAATCGTTTTCCTCTCTTGGCCGGTATCATGGGCAGTAGGAGCTATCGCAAGCATCATCCTTATTTGGAAATCCAATTGGCTCAAGAAAACGCAAGATGCCTTTGCTGCTCGAATGTCACGGATCGCCGTGTTGGAAACTGCAGAGATTGGTGATTCTGCTCTATCAACATCCAAAAGCCCATCCGACTTACCCCTCAATGACCGCGTTCATATCGCAGTTTCCGATCTCCTGGAAATCTATCGTGTTGCCTTTGACCAAGATTCTGCTATGGAGCAAGGGACTCAGGCTGACGAATTTATCTTGGTCAGAGAATTTGCGCTTAGTGATGAACTAGAACATATTCGGGATCTTGCCGATGGAGAAGCGTTGGATTTTGCTGCGAACTCTACCCATGTAGATCAAACGACAAAGTCTAGTGACGACCAAGAAATGAGCGGCATGATGCACCCAAAAGCAAGCTACCTGGTTCGCAACGAAGAAGGAACACCCATTCTCTATGCGGACGAGGCAGCCTATCTCTCGCCTGAACTGGTCGAAACCTTAAAGCAAAGCTACGATGTCAAACGCTGTGCGCTCACATCTCAAAGCGACGCGGACTCGCTTCCCACACCGGAATCTATTCATGATTCCAACGAGGATGAAGCTGATAAATAACCTCCGACGCTACTGTTTTGCCTCCTCCGCTAAACGCATTAATGAATGGGCATAGATCTCACAGGCTCTTTCCAGCGTTTGGAGTGAAACATTCTCATTCTTTTGATGCGCATTGCCTTGTTCACCAGGGAATGACGGACCAAAAGCAACGGTATTAGGTACAGATCTGGCGTATGTGCCGCCACCGATTGCAATGGGCGCAGTGGTATCGCCGGTCAATTCCAAATACACGTCCGACAAGCTCTTGACCAAAGGATGGTCCAGCTCGAAGTAAAGCGGCACGGATGGAGGGAAGAGTTCCAGCTCTAAAGGATAGGGGGTGAGGGCTTTGGATAGGGAAGCGCACAAGTCTTCATAGTTTGAAGTGACCGGGTACCGCACGTTGCAGGTTAGTGTAATGCCTTCTTTATTTGCATCGAGGATCCCCGCGTTGAGTGTAAGTTTGCCGGAAACTTCATCTTCAAAATCTAAGCCAATCCGCTGGCCGTTGTAATCCTTACCGATCAGGTCATTGTAGGCTTTGACAAAGGGATGGTTAATCTGCGCGCCTATGTCCGCCATTAAACGAGAAAGTGCATTATCTGCAACTTCAGGCATAGCAGCATGGCCCATGATGCCATCTGCGTGATAAGTATCCTCATCGACTTCGAGTTCAGCGACACCCGGGATAACGTTTGCAACGGTTCCAACATGACCTCGGATGACCGGAACGTCGTCAGTGGCTTGCCAATGAAGCTTGAAGGTAAATATGCCTTTCTCGGCATGGATGACCGGGAAATCGGCATCGGCCGTGAAAGAAGCGACTGGAATCTCCTCGTTAGCGACATAGTAATCCATACAAGAAGAACCGGACTCTTCATCGAGTCCCACGATGAGTCGAATTCTTGAAGCCGGTTCATAGCCGAAATCCATCAGTGCCTTCATCGCATAAAGTACAGCGTATGCAGGACCTTTGTCATCGATAGAACCACGTCCAATCAGGACACCATCTTCCACTCGTGCATCGAATGCGTCTGCCCATCCCTGAGCCGGGACAACATCGAGGTGGCAGATACCGGCAACCATCGTTGGGGCATCCTCAGGACCAAATTCAGCATAGCCCGCATAGTGGTCGACGTTCTTCGTCCTAAAGCCCAAAGACTCCGCGGTCCGGAGAAATTCTTGCAGTGCTACCTCACATGCTTCGCCAAAAGGGAAATCATCTTGCGGTGGTGCCTTAATACTTGGAATTGCAAGGATCTTCATCAAATCTTGGATCATCCGAGGTTGTAACCCCTGAATGATCTTTCTCAGTTCGATCGTTTTCTTATTCATATAAGCCTTCTTTCTTTCGATGACTAACTAAACAAGTATAACTTCAATCTAAGCTTAAGACCCGGTTACGAACTTAAGGAATCGCTTCTATGTTACGACCTTCTAACAACGCCTAGTGCGTTCAAAATTCAGAGCATCGACTTGCTATAATGAGATAAATTTTTCCTATCCTAGCTCCAAGTCGGGATAGTGCCTATAGAAGGGTGGGAACCGGTCAATGGATGTTCGTGAAGCCATTTTCAAGCGTTATTCTAATCGAAATTTTCGTGAAGCGGCGATGGAAGAAGTTGCCCTTGAAGCTTTCCTCAATGGTCTTAAGCAAATTCCGCTCCTGTACAAGAACGGTGAATTTACGATTCGTTTTCTTAGTTTCGGTGAGATGAATGAGTATTTTCCCGATGATTCTCCCAACATGATTTATGCTCCGTACTACTTGATTTTTTATGGAGAAAGCCGTCCTGATGTCTATCAGAACGTCGGATATCTCGGCCAGCTTGCTATCTTATGGCTCACGGTGAACGGTTATTCATCTTGTTGGCAAGCGGTTGAACAGCTAAGGCAAACGAATGATAAGCCGGAGATCTCGCGTAAAGAGGAAGATTCGTTTGCCGGAGAACCATTGCCCATTGCCCTCACCTTTGGCATCGAAGATAGAAGACAAGGCCCGGGCAAACCTGCACGAAAAAAGGCTCTTCATAATCTAATGGTGCCGGGATCCCCGGATCCGGATTCAGAGTGGAGAATGCTCCTCGAAGCCGGTCGTCAAGCACCTTCGGAGTATAACGGTCAACCTTGGCGCTTCTGGGTGGCTAATGAAGGAGTTCATCTCTTCCGAAAAAGTAGTTTCTTTTTTCGCTCCGAACGTCATCAAAACATGAGCTATGTGTCCTTAGGATGCTTGCTTGCTAATATCATGACCATGGCTGAATTGAGGCAAATCGGTTTGGAACTTCATCGTGAAGGACGCTCATTTGAATCTGTCAAAGGACTGGAGTATATCTTAAGTTTTTATCGTACGAATTAGTCGATTATGTCATTACAATTGCTCTTTATAAGGTTACTCTCGGCTAATCTTTCGGATCTTTGACTTTTGTCTCTTGAATACAGAACGTGAGGCAACCTATAATGGACTCTGTAATTAATCTGTATGGAGGGATTTACCAATGACCGATTTTATTAATTCTAAGACGTATCGCAACCTTTCGAATGCATTTGCAGGTGAGTCACAGGCTCGTAATCGTTATAGCTTCTGGGCAAAACAAGCCAAAGAAGAAGGCTATCGTGAGGTTCAAGAAGTCTTTGAAGTAACAGCAGACCAAGAGCAGCAACACGCTAAAATTTTCTACAAGCATATTGTTGAACTACTCGGCGATCTGCCAGCTGAACTTTCCGTTGTCAGCACTTACCCTGTCGAATTCCGCTCAACGGCTGACAACCTTGTTGCTGCCGCTCAAGGCGAGAATGACGAGTGGACCGACCTTTATCCTAAAGCTGCTCAAGAAGCCAAAGAAGAAGGCTATGATGCTGTCGCTCGTTCCTACAATGCGATTGTTGTTTCTGAGAGATATCATGAAGAGCGTTTCTTGGCACTCCTCGAGAAGGTTCGTGAAGAGAAATACTTCGAAGAAGACGAATCGATCACTTGGTACTGCATGAACTGCGGTTATATTGCCGAAGGTAAAGTTGCACCTAAGCTTTGCCCGGCATGCCAACATCCTCAATCACACTTCCAACGCTTGGCAAATTGGTACTAAATCGTCCGGTTGGCATTGGTCTTTAGCTTCTTTAATTAATCTCAATTGAGTTGTTATTTAGAGGTCTCACTTGTCCTTACAAGTGGGATCTTTTTTCATTAAGATGGTTCTACATCATTAGGAGGTGCTCATGGAACCAAAAGTTCTTTTATGGACGGATTTTGTTTGTCCCTTCTGCTATGTGGCAGACCATGAATATAAAGTAGCAAGCGATGAGCTGAAGATCGAAGTACCGCTAGAGATCTATAGCTATGAGCTAAATCCCGATCTTGAGACGGACAAGGATATGACGTATGCCGAGTATCTTAAGCAGGCATATGATTTGTCGGATGAAGAGGTGGAGAAGTCTATCGGGGAGTCCAAAGACTTTGCAGCATCTGTCGGTGTTGAAATTAATTACGACAAACTACCGGTTTGCAATACCCATGATGCTCATCGTTTGAAGGAGTATGCGAGGCTCGAAGATAAGAGTCATGGGTTCTATTTACACGTGCAAAGAGCTTACTTCATCGATAACCAAGATATTTCGGACCATGAAGTCTTAAAGACTCTTGCGAAGGAAGTAGGACTTGATACTGATAGAGTTAACGAAGTTCTAGAATCCGATCGATATAGCGCAACGGTAAAAGATCAGCATGCAGCAGGCGTGACGAAAGCGATCAACTACGTTCCGCATTTTGTTTTTCCGACCGGTCGTGTCCTCGAAGGGAAACTCAAGAAGGACGATATTAAATCTATCCTGGACCATGAGTTCTCATACTATGGGACTGTGTCCACGGAATAATTGAGAGTGCTCGAAGTAAATTCAGCTATAATAAATCTGTTTCACTGCTCGAGGTGCTTAGAACGCCTCGAGCGTTACTTCTGAAGGCTTGACATTTTCGTTGTCCAGGATAATCATATATCTTTGTGGATTCTGCTGAAGTCTATATAAGCTTAGTAATCATTGAGCGTAAAAGCCCCATGGAAACAGGGGATACGAATTGCAAACAAACGTACGATTTGGAGCTTGACGAACTGATGATCCGGTGGTATCTTTATTTAGCATTTGATTTGGATAAGCTCGTGTGGCGGAACTGGCAGACGCAGCGGATTTAAAATCCGCCGGAGAAATCCGTGCCGGTTCGAGTCCGGCCATGAGCACCATTATATATCGCGGAGTAGAGCAGTTGGTAGCTTGTCGGGCTCATAACCCGGAGGTCGGAGGTTCGAATCCTCCCTCCGCA
>CAYFSS010000032.1:0-16189 GCA_964345975.1 uncultured Oscillospiraceae bacterium | reverse complement strand
TGGGAGAGGTCAATAAAAGCATGAAAGAAAACCTTACGATTCTTTGCCCATAGCCTCACGAATGCGACCGAGCAAGTCCTTCGTCTTTTCCTCAATCAAATGGATCGTCCTAAAGAACTCGTCATCCGGTTTTCCCGTTGGATCGTCGAGACCCCAATCCTCACGACCGTGCGTTTGCCCGAGGTTAGGACATTCGACCCCGCACCCCATCGTGACCACATAGTTCAGAGGCGGAAGGTCCTCAAGGAGTTTGGGCTTTTGTGTTTCTTCCATATCGATGTTATAGACGAGTTTCATCAGGCGGACAGCATCGGGATTGATGCGATCCTTCTTCTCAGTACCTGCAGAATATGCTTCGACGATATCGCTACCCAAATGTCTCATCATCGCTTCTGCGATTTGGCTTCGACAAGAATTATGGACACAAATAAATCCAACCTTCATCTTATCCATGCGCACCTCCTTCTATAGGCTTCAATCATAATTCCATTATCATCGATCTCTTACAAATACGTCGGCTTGTATGCCCCTTCACCCTACCTGATCTCCTACGCCTTGAACCCATCGTGTCCTATGTAATCCCTCTTATCCCTTATACTGATAGCGATCAACTCACAAGACGAGGACGGGCAGCACCATGAAAGATCCTTTCGGCACCATTTCCATCCAAAAGCACCAACTCACCTATCTCTTTACTCAGAATGACCTCTGGCAATACATCCGCATCCCGTTTGATGTCCCTGAGCATGCCTTGCAGATAAAAGTAAGCTTCCCCTCATCCGCCCCGGGTCGACACGATGTGATCGACCTCGCGATCGAAGAGCCGGACGGAGCCTTGCGAGGTGCTACCGGAGGTGCGCGCAAAGACATCCTCATCTCACCAAACGGTTCGACCCCCGGATATCGCATAGGCCCCCTACCTGCCGGTGAATGGGCCGTGGTCTTGGGTTGCTATCAGCTCAGTCCCGGAAGCATTGCGTATGAATTCACCGTCGAAGTAACGACAGGTCAAGATCTGGTTTTCGTTGGAGATTTACATTGTCACTCCGAGCATTCCGATGGTCGTCATACCGTGACAGAGCTTGCTGAGCTCGCCGTGGAACGCGGTCTTGACTTCCTTGCCATCACGGATCACAACAACATAGCTGCTCACCCCGAGATTCCCCGGGTACCGGACTTGACGCTGTTGAGAGGAATGGAAATCACTTGGTATGAAGGGCATTTTAATACCTATGGTTTCTCGGAGAATCCTTCCCCAAACTATACGCAAGGCAACGCCTACGAACAGCTGGCATATGCCCGCGAGAAATCCAGAATCTTAGCAGTCAATCACCCAACGTTGCCGCATTGCAGCCTCCGCCTAAATCCCTATCGAACCCTCGAACTTGTCAATGCTTTCGAAGCTTGGAATGGCCCCATGTCTAGCTGGAACATAGCGGCCATCGAGATGTGGGAAGTCTTGCTACGCCAAGGTGTTTACCTGCCACTGCTTGCCGGATCTGACTTCCATAGCCTGGGTGGAGATCGTGAGCCCGGCAGCCCGTCCGCTTGGATCATCGCTGATACAGCGTCTGAAAGGGACCTGGTGACTGCAATGAGCCGCGGTCATTTGCTGGCGTCGAAGGATCCTCATACACCGGCACTGCTACCTTGGATGGAAGAAAATGGGATCCGTAAATTCCCCGGCGACATTGTATCGGGTGGCGAGATCCGTTTGACCCCTCTGGTCAAAGGGGATGTTAGAGTTGAGATGCACACAGACAAGGGCCTTGCTCAATCGATGGCTTTTCCTTCAGAAGAGAGCTCAATCGCTTGGCCTGAAACGGCAAAATATGTTTGGTTCAAGCTCTTCCATGACCATGAGCTCGTGGGGATCACGAATCCGCTTCGTCGAGCTTAAACTTTATGGATTAGCCCTAAGATAAAGAGACTTCACAAAGTTGGTTCCCATCGCAGGCATGATCATTCGGTTCTTGAGCCACATCGAACCGATGCGACCGGGCTGACTGAGTCGTGGATGCTTTTTCATTAAATCCCTCGAACTTTAAATTCCCATTTTCTCTTAAAACTTTTGCTTCCTTAGTTTATCAATAGGTTAAACAAAAGTAATCGCTAAGATTCTTAGAATAATTCACGCATTTTGTAGAGTCTTTATATGTTTTCTTGTGGATTAGATCGTTATGAGAAAGCAACGTTGATCCATCAACGAACTGCCCACCCCTATCGGTGAACAAGGTCAGACATCGCAGACATTGATCCGGGTTTCTAACGTCCAACATCGCGTTCAACGCATACGTCATAGGGCTTCTTTGCGATGAAAGATCATGACTTTGCACGGTTGGGACGGTTCTCACTGAACTTGAAATACGAGTTTATACGAGCTTACACGAAGATGTCAGTTGCTGTTCCTTAGCGAAACAAATTTATGAGGCTACGACTTTGTGCGGAAGATATCGTTTATAGTAGTTCTATATCACTAGAAATGTATTTATTTCTCAAAGAACAAGGATTAACCCATGAAAGGAGAGCCAGTATGCGCATCATCTCAAAGTCAAAGATCAGCGATCTTCATCTAAGAACGATCTTAGGCAATTTCTTCTACCTCGAGTGCCCTGATCTCCTTAGACAATATAATTTCGAGGATATGCCCAGGGGAACCACCGGTGAAATCATCTATGGCTATATCGATTCTCAAGCCGGACTATCATTCCAAGCCTGCTGTTATGCTACAAGGCAGGGCGATGACGTCACTACCACGTCGGAGCGTCAACAAAATGTGCTCATCCTTCGTTATGGCTTTGTAAAGGATTACGAAGTCGCACAAGTTGATTATGACTTTGCGAAAGATGAACTCGGGAGTTCCTTTGAAAAATTGATTCATGAGGATTACACACCGGATAAAATGACCATGACGCTACGACAATTGGAATTTCTGGATCCCTTTCGCAATGTCGAATTCCCGGATGATCTTAAAGTAAGAATCTTTCGCGAAGGTCTCCTTCCGGAAGATGTTTGGGTTCGCCCGAATACAATCAAAGATAATAAGATCTTTGGTGAGCTGTTAAATCAGCCGTATGAAGATTATGGCGTCAATTTGGGGGCTCAAATCCAGATTATCCCCTATAAAATGGAGGATAGAGAACTTATCTGTATCTCAATACTTAAATAGACTATTGACCGACTCACACTGACTTCAAGGCTTAAGCCATAACGTTCGTTGACAGACATGAACCATAGCATCCGAAAGGAATCTCCATGAAAGAACAGTTCCTCACTGCACCAAACAACGATGTCCTTAACGACCACGAAATCAAAGACGCTCTCAAGGCTTCGCTCGAGTCCATGGGTGAGCTCAAGAATGTACTCATTGTCCCACCGGACATCACCCGTTCCCATGCCTATGCCGGACCCATTACCCGCATGCTTTGGGATCTTCTTCCCAACACTCATATCGACATCATGCCTGCACTCGGGACTCACATGCCGATGACGAAGGATGAGGCCGAGCACATGTTTCCGGGCTTGCCTTTTGAGCGATTCCTTAAGCACGATTGGCGTCATGACACGATAAAGATTGGGGAAGTTCCCGCCGAGTTCGTCCGTGAAGTGTCAGAAGGCAGGTTGAACGAGCCCATCGAGGTCGAGGTAAACAAGCTCATCGTCGATAACACCTATGATCTCATCATCTCTGTCGGTCAGGTGGTCCCTCACGAAGTTGTGGGCATGGCTAATTACAGCAAGAATATCCTCGTAGGTTGTGGTGGCGATTCATTGATAAACAAAAGCCACTACCTGGGTTCCCTCTATGGCATGGAACGCATGATGGGCCGCCATGACACCCCCGTGCGAAGAGTCTTCGACTATGCCGAGGAACATTTCCTCAAAGATGTGCCGCTCTTATATGTCCTCACCGTCACAACCACGGATACCCATAACCAAGTCCACGTCCGGAGTCTATCCATTGGAAGGCAAAGAGAACTCTTCACAAGAGCCAGCGAAGAAAGTGTGAAGCACAATCTCATCTTGGTCGACGAACCTTTCAAGAAAGCCGTTGTCTACTTGGATCCGGATGAATTCCGAACAACCTGGGTTGCCAATAAAGGCATTTATCGAACACGTATGGCGATGGCAGACCATGGGGAGCTGATCATCCTTGCACCCGGCGTCGAGAAGTTCGGCGAAGATCCACGCAACGATGCTCTGATCGCAGAGTACGGGTACTACGGATATGAGCGGGTAGCTCAACTGGTTCATGAAAATGAAGATCTGCAGCAGAATCTGGGGGTAGCGGCTCACCTCATTCACGGCTCTTCGGAAGGGCGATTTAGGATCATGTATGCTCCGAAGCACCTGACAAGAGAGCAAGTTGAAGCTGTGGGCTTCCACTATATGGCTTACGAGGATGCCGTTTCTCAGTATGATCCGGCAAAACTCATCGACGGTTATAACACCGTCGACGGCGAAGAAGTCTTTTATATCAGCAATCCTGCCCTGGGACTCTGGGCTTATAGGGATGCTTTTTAAGGATTAAAAGCCGGCTCGTGGCTACGGATAAACCCCGGTTTCTCGAAGGAGACCGGGGTTACTATCAATTTCTGTAACGGTGAGAGAATTGGTACGGGCTTTTGAGTACTAGTTTAAGCCCATCGATTCGCGGAAGAAGTCCACGATTTGCGTGTACGCATCGATACGATTCTCCAATCTTGCAAGCCCATGCCCCTCGTTCTCATAACGGAGGTACTGAACTTCATTCCCCTGTTCACGTAATCGCTCAACAATCTGCTCAGCTTCCGTTACCGGCACCCGAGGATCGTTTGCCCCGTGGATGACCATGAGCGGAGCCTTAATTTGCTCGATCTTGTGGATAGGCGACACACGACGTAAAGTTTCACGATCATGCTCGAGCGTGCCATATTCCGATGAGCGATGCGCACGACGATAATCTGCTGTGTTCTCGAGGAACGTTTCGAGATCACTCATCCCGACGATATCGCAACCACAAGCCCAATACTCCGGGGCGTGAACTAAAGCAGATAAAGTCATGTAGCCACCGTAACTGGCACCCATGACAGCCAGCTGTCCGGCCTCGGTAATGCCGGTTTCAATCAAGTGTTCCGCTAGAGCTGCAATGTCTTTGACACTGTCGAGACGTTTGTCGACATCATCAAGATGATGATAGGTCTTTCCGAAACCGGTACTCCCTCGCACGTTAGGATCAACGACGACAAAGCCTTCTTGCAGGAAGTACTGAAGCATCCCGTCATACATCGGCCAAGCCTGACCCTCAGGACCACCATGGATGTGGATAATCGTGGGGTATGGGCCATAACCGGCATCATGGGGGATGTAAAGCCAATAAGGAACTTCCAACTCATCGAACGAATAGAAGGAACTGAGATGTGGTTCAACCATGTTCACTTCAGCAAGAGGATCCTCATGGAAGGAGAGTCGACGCAACTCGTCATTGTCGATGTCAAGAATCCAAAGGCCCCAAGGTCTTGTGCCCGAGCTAAAGGAGAAGAGCAGTTGGTGGCTATCAGGTGCGAAGTCCATGGTGAAGATGCACCCTAGCGGTACGCTCGGCACATTTTTGATGACACCTGTCTCCAAGTCGAGAATCCATAGTTCGCTAGCCCCGGCAAAGTTAACGCACATTGCCAAATAGCGATCATCGTGACTGATGGCAATACGATCGACATCGTTGGAATCCTGATAAACGAGTTCGGGCTCACCCTCTTCATCGGTCACTCCAATTCGGTAAACGCCGAGGAATTCATCATAGGCATCGGTCGTGAAATAAATCCACTCGCCATCATGGCTGAAAACCGGCACTTCATACGCCGCAGGGGGAGCATCTTTGATCAAGGGCCTCTGCGTTCTCGTTTCGTAATCTACAAGGTAGAGCGGATTGTCCGATTGGGCCCGTAGTTTATTGGTCAGCATATAGCGGCCATCGTCTGAAATCGCGACCGGGATGTTGTAATGATCGTTGTTCTCGATCACAAGATCGACTTCCTGTGTCTTTGTGTTGATTTGAACCACATCGAAGTGTGCTTGATCTCTGGCATTGGAGCAGAGCCTGATCCACTCTCTATCCGGGCTGGCACCTGCAAAATAGAAACGTGCCATATCCGTATGGGTCAAGCGCTCAGGTTCTTTAGCATCGGGTGCCAAGTAGAAGACCTGCTCGTTTTCATTGCCGCCTGCATCTGAGGTGAAGAAGAGTCCTTCTCTGCCGGGAGCAGGAAACAATCGCCAGACACGTTCCGAGAGATCGGTTCTCTGAACCATATCCCCTTGCTTCGTGTCGTATTCCCAAACTTGGGACATCCCACTTCGGTCGCTGAGGATAGCAATCTTCCCGTCTTGTAAGAAGAGACCACTCATTTGCTCTGAGACACTGAGGAAAGTTTCAAGGTCGACTTTATTGTGACGACTCATCTTGTTCATCTCGTTCGTATCGTTCATCTCGTTCATTTCGTTCATCTCGTTCTTATCCGTCATTTTCATGCTCACTCTCTTAAGCCTTGCGATTCTTTTGCAATTGATCTGCCACAAGAAGACCGCTTTCGAGCTGGACGCTCACCAGTTTCTTAATTGGGATGACGGTGTAATCGAAGCTCTCTTCGACAGCAGCTGCAGCCTCTTCAAATTCACGGGCTGCTTCATCCCTCACTTTCTTAAGGAGTTCGTAGCCTTCGTTTTGCTCGGCGTTCTCCTTCATGAGCTCATGCTCGCAGCTTCGTCTAAGCAGGGTCCAATAGAACAGGCGATAGAACTTCGGCATCTCTAGGTTGTCGAAGGCTTCAGAGACTTTGCACTTCTCCTGATACATGGGATTTTCTTCGATGTGCTTGATCTCCGTCTGATAATGTTCTTTGTAATGGCGCAAACCAATTTCGACCATCTTGGAGTGAGGGTTATCATCTGAGATATACCCCTCAATCGGACGGAAGAGTTTATCCATCCTTTGGTTAAACTCATAGCCTTCATCAGCATTCTTACGAGCAGCTTCTGCCCGGGTGAAGTCCAGGTAGGACTCGTCTTCAATCCTTGGATCGTAGAAGTAGGGGAGCTCGGTGACAAGCGAGGTCGTCCCGTACTTAGCGGCATAAGCGGAGCTGGAGTTCCCGGCACTCATCAGCTTCTCGGGCGGTTCTTCACTGTACTTCTCATAGAAATCATAGGTAGCGGACTGCTCGATGAGCTCAAAGATTGCAGGCGCAAAGGCTTCGATGTAATTGACTTCAGGCTCACCCAAATGAAGGGGCAGGCCTTGTTTCTTGTTGGCTTCATAGAGGGCGTCCCAGATCTCCGGCATCTCTTTGTTGAGGTACCAGTAAGTGCCGCCAAATCCCGCATTGTGCAAGGAGTACATGAAGAGCGGCTTGGTCTCATCGATGACCTTCATGAGTGCTTGCGTCTCGGGAATGGGCGAGTTGAACGTGTAGTTCTTATATTCCATCGGGAAGGTCCACTCTGCCTGCTCATAGCCTGCAGGGCGGAAATAATCGTGCGTGTAATTTCGGAGCGTGAAGGGACCTTTGAACCAACCTTCATTGAGCTTCGTCCCGTCAATATCGATACACTTGATGAGATACCAGGTGTAATCCAGCTCCTCTCTCAAGTCATCGTTCTCGGCTAAGACACGCGAGAAATATTCCAAAAGCATACAGCCCATAGGCTCATTCGGGTGCGGACTTGCAAACATAAACGCATTCTGCGACCCCTCGCCAATGACGAGGCAATTGATGGGATGCCCCTGGCGTGATTTGCCGACTTCCCGAAGCTTAACAATATCAGGGTATTCCTCCGCCAATTGTTTGGAGCTAGCATCGAGCTCATCGACGGTCATGAAGACCTTGTAATCAGGGATCTGATCGATAATCCATTGGTATTTCATGTGTATTGACCTTTCTTCTAAGGCTTCGTTTGAGTAGATCGGACTTAATCCGGGTAGTGGCAGCTCACGTGATGATCCGGTGTCAACTCTCTCAGTTCCGGGTACACGTCGAAGCAATGCGGCTGGGCTTTGTAGCAACGAGGCGCAAAGTAGCAACCTACTCCCGTATTGACCGGGTTCGGCGGTTCGCCCTTGACCTCAATAATTTTGCGCTCTTCCAAAGGATCCAGGGAGGCAGTGTTGGAAATAAGCACCTTGGTGTAGGGATGACGGGGATTGTGGAGGACTTCATCCGTTGTGGCTAATTCCACGATCCGCCCCAAATACATGACAGCTACTCGGTCTGATACATACCGCGTTGTAGCAATGTCATGGCTAATGAAGATCATGGCCATCTCATGGTCCCGATGGAGCTTCTCGAGCATCCGTAAGATATCCGCTCGGACCGAGACGTCGAGCATAGAAACCGGTTCATCGGCTACCAGGAGACTGGGTTCCAGGAGCATGGCTCGCAGAATCGATATTCTCTGAAGCTGACCGCCCGAGAGTTCGTGGGGATGGCGTTGCAGATAATCCGTTGCGGGTCTTAGGCCGGCTGCTTCCAAGGTCTCCAGGATAATCTCTCGGCGCTCTTCCCGGTTTTCACCGATGGAATGAAGCTCGAGCACCTCTTGGAAGATTCGCTCCAAGGTATACCGCGGGTCGAAGGTATCGAAGGGATTCTGGAAGACCATCTGGCTTGAACGACGATAGCGTAAGGCATCTTCTTGTAGGAGCGTCTGGACGTTTCGGCCCCCGATCGTGATGGTTCCCTCAGTCATCGGCTCAATCTGAACCAAGACACGTCCGAGGGTCGATTTACCACAACCGGACTCTCCGATAATGCCTAGCGTTTCACCCAAAGCAAGCTGGAAGCTCACGCCGTCGACAGCTTTCACAGTCGCCCGATGCGTCTTGATCCGTGAACGGAAGATGCTGCGCTCTTCCACAGGTCGCTCTTCTTGAATCGTCTGACGATAATATTTCTTAATGCCCTCGACCTTGAGGAAAGCACGTGACTCAGGCATTGGCAGCTCCTTCCGTATACAAGTGGCAATAGACCGCTTGTTCTTGAGCATGTTGGGTTGCAGGAGGCAGTACCTCACGACAGATCGGCATCACTTCAGGACAGCGATCGGCAAAGGGGCAGTAGGTGAATTTCTCTGTCAGTCTCGGGAGGGAGCCGGGAATGCCTTCCACTTCTCTTCGTTCGCCGGTCAAGGTTGGGAACGATCCAAGAAGGCCTTGGGTGTAGGGATGCTTAGGATCCACCAGCACTTCTGTGACCAAGCCTTGCTCCATAATTCTTCCCGCATACATCACAGCAATCTCACGGCAGGTCGATGCCACGACGGAGATGTCGTGCGTGATCATCAAGCGCGTAAGATCCATCTGGTCTTCCATGCGGATGACTTCCTGCAGGATCTGACTCTGGGTCACGACATCGAGCGCTGTGGTCGCTTCATCCAAGACCAGGAGCTTGACATCAAATAGCAAACTCAAGGCGATGGAGATGCGCTGCATCATGCCCCCGGAGAGCTCATGGGGGAAGGATCGTAAGATACGGGGAGGTAAGCTCACAACCTCAAAGAGTTCCAAAAGCCTCTGTCTGATCTCTCGTTTACTTGCCGATGGGTGGTGCACACGATAAACATCTTCCAGCTGATCCCCTACCCGGTGTACTGGAGAGAGTGAGTTCATTGATTTCTGAAAGACGACGGAGATCTCCTTCCATCGCAGATCAGCCATTCTCTCCTTACTTGCTCGCATAAGATCTTCGCCCTGAAGCAAAGCCTCGCCCGTGATCTCAGCGATACGTTCCGGAATGAGGCGCAAGAAAGCATTGACCAACGTAGATTTCCCGGATCCTGACTCACCGACAATGCCGATAGAGGTCCGCGGTCTTACTTGGAGATTGATATCTTGACAAGCATAGACACGGTCTTTGCCCATACGATAAGCGACGTTGAAGTCTTTGAGTTCAAAGAGGACATCTTCTCCTATTTCGACGGGAGCAACGGTTGTCGATGTTCGAATCATTCTTGAATTTTCCATCGTCCTCTCCTAACTGGCCTTCACGGAGCGAATCTTCGGTGAGATGACACGGTTCAGGCCGTCTCCAATGAGGAAGAACGCTAAAACGGTGAGCAAGACAACGATTCCCGGGAGCACTGAAATCCACCAACTCTTGGTCAAGTAAGCCTGCCCTTGCGAAATCATCTTGCCCCAGCTCACAATGTTCGGATCTCCAAGACCCAAGAAGGAGAGGCCGGATTCCGTGAGGATAGCCCCTGAGACCTGCATCGTGGTATTGGCGATGATGGGAAAAATACCGTTTGGGATGATGTGCTTGAAGAGGATCCGTGGCTTGCTCTCCCCTACGGCGATAGCACTCTTGACGAACGTTCTCTCACGAAGAGAAATAGCCTGTGCTCGCATGAGCCTTGCATTCCCCGGCCACGAGGTTAAACCAATGACCAGCATGACATAGCGAATATCACTCCCGAAGAGCGATACGATAATGAGGATCAGGAAGAACGACGGCGTCATGACGAAAATGTTGATGAACTCCACCATGATGCGGTCCACAACTCCACCGAAGTACCCTGAGATACCGCCTAACATGGTCCCCAATACCCCTGAAATGCCGGCCGCCACAAGCCCAATGACGAGGGATGTTCTAGCACCGTAAAGAAGTTGGCTAAAGATATCTCTGCCCATGTTATCCGTCCCGAGCAAATGCCCATGGGTGCCGGGAGGAACTTGAAGCGATGAGTACATGAAGTAGGGGTCGTGCGTAGCAATGACCGGAGCCAGGATCGCCAAGATGGCAAGCACCGTAACGACCGTTAGTCCTATCGCAAGCTGATAGTTACCGCGTAAAGATGATCTCGAGCGACTTAAATACTCCATCGTTCGACGACTGAAACTTTTTCGGATAGCAGTTTGTCTAAGGGTCATGAGCTAGTCCTATTCATACTTGATTCGTGGGTCGACGAGCCCATAGAGGATGTCGACGGCGATCATCATGACAGCAACCGAAATGGCGATCATGAGGTAGATCCCTGAGAGCACCGGATAATCTCGCTTTCCGATCGAATCAAAGAGCAAGCGCCCCATCCCCGGCCATGCAAAGACCGTTTCAATGTAGAGCGTCCCGGATAAAAGAAAGGCAATGGAACTCCCCAGAATCGTCACGGTAGGTATCAAGGCATTCCTAAGAACATACTTATTGAAGATTCGTCTTTCACTCATGCCGGTTGCACGTAATGTTGTGATGAAATCTTCGTTCATGACTTGAATCACGCTGGAACGTGCGATGCGGAAGTAATACGGAAATTGCACAATGACAAGCGTCGTCACCGGAAGGACCAAGTGATAGGCGATATCGAGCGTTCGTTGCCAGCCTTTGTAGCCGGCTCGAAGGTTAACCATTCCCGAGGTTGGAAACCAGCGTAGGCTCGATGCGAAGGTGAGGATCATGATGAGGCTGAGCCAGAAGGACGGCGTCGAGTCAAAGACATACGAAAGGGAGCTCATAAAGTTATCAAAAGCCGACCCGTTTCGTCTCGCAGCGTAGATGCCCAAGAGCGTGCCCAAGACGACAGCCAGAACAAGCGAAGTAAGACTCAGCACGATGGTCGGGATAATTTTCTCGATAATCATGTCCAACACCGGACGATTGTACTGAAACGAGTATCCAAAGTCGCCCTTCAAAATGTTCTGGACATAGATGCCAAATTGTTCTAAATAGGACTTGTTGAGCCCGAATTTCTCCGTCAGGGCGACGATCTGATCCGGATTGGGATTATCGACTCCGGCCAGGATCGTTGCGGGATTGCCGGGGGCAATCCTTACAAGCATAAAGTTGAGAAAGATGGATACAACAACTGTGAGTAGCGCGCTAAAACTTCTTTTTCCTAAGTAACGTGACATATCGATCCTCGCTAAGCGTGGGAAGGCTCGGACCGAAGATCCGAGCCTCCAAGCAATTCTTGGTGTTTTCAGGAGGGCTTTTTTGTGAAAGCCGCCACTGATAGCGAAGCGAATTACTCTACGAAGTATGTGTAGGTGAATTCAGAGGAAGCTGCATCTTCCATACGCTCATGCGGCGTATCCTGAAGATAATTGGGGATAGGGAACTTGCCGCCGTTATCGATGAGGAGCACGATAGGCATTTCATCCCTCATGATCTGCTGAACTTGGACATAAATCTCACGACGTTCTTCGACATCGGAAACTTGAAGGCCTTGGTCGAGGAGTGCGTCTAACTCAGGGTTGCTGTACTTACCGATATTGGAACTACCATCCGTACGGACACGAGCATTGACACCGGAGACGTCAGGACCCTGGTAACCGGCCAACATGGTCAGTTCGAAGTTCATGCCGTCTTTCACCTTGTCGGACCAAGCAGCGTATTCCATGACATTGAGCGTCACTTCGATCCCTGCTTCACGGAGATTGGCCTGGACAACGGCTGCAAGATCTTCGAAGGAAGAGAACGTGTCGAGCGTGAGGTTCATGTAGACTCCGTTGGCGTCCGCTTCGTAACCGGCTTCTTCGAGCAGAGCTTTCGCCCCTTCGAGGTCACGTTCAGGCATGGTGATGGACTCGTCGACGAATTCAGTCTGGAGCGGGGAGATCATGGTCTTGGCAGGAAGGCTACCACCACCGCCGGCACGCTCTTGCATACCTTTCTGATCCATGGCCATCGCGATGGCTTGGCGGACACGAACATCCTGGAATCTTTCGTCTTCAAAGTTGAAGGTCAGATAGGAGCGGTTCTGCCAGAGTTCAGGATAGATACGATAGTCTTCGTTGTCATCGAGGTCATCGATGTTTGCAGTAGGAACGCCGGTCCCGAGGTAATCGATTTCACCGTTGATAAAGGACTGATAAGCCGTGTTCTGGTCCGGGATGATGGAGAAGATAAGCTTCTCAAGTTTTGGGGTCGGACCGAAGAAGTCTTCGTTGCGAACAAGTGTCACTGCAACGCCACTCTCAAAGGATTCAAATTTGAAAGGACCGGTGCCGACAGGATTCTGGTTCGCCGGGTTTGTATCGAGATCTGTGCCTTCATAAAGATGCTTCGGCAGAATGAAGGTGCCGTACCAACCGAGCTTAGAGATGATAGCGACGTTAGGATACTCAAGGTTGAAAACAACGGTGTTGTCATCCGGAGCTTCGATGCTCTCGACGCCTTGAAGCGCATCGGATTTGAACCATGCTTCTTCCATCATCGTTGTGTAAGTCCACACGACGTCAGCGGACGAGAAGGGTTCACCGTCATGCCACTTAACACCTTCGTGTAGGTTGAACGTTAAGGTCAAACCGTCCTCTGAAAACTCATAGTCTTTCGCAAGGTCGGGGATCATTTCGTCGTTGTTATTGAGTTTGATGAGACGGTTATAGATGTTCTGAGCCATCGGCCAGAGGTTGTCATCCGACTTCCAGTCCGGGTTAAAACTCGTAGGATCTGCCGATACGGAGGTAATCAGTGTACCGCCTTCGACCTCTTCTGCTTGAAGGAGCATGAAGGGTGCGGCGAATGCCAGGAGCAAGGCCATTGCCAGGGTCAATATACGTTTCTTCATCTGATAGTTCTCCTTTGTTGTGTAACCATTCAGTGCAAAGCACAGTTTGAAACTGCGTCAAATAGTACCAAACAAAGATGAACTTAAGAGTTCTCAGAGTTAATTTGTATTCATCATTTTGTCCTAGATAAAAAAGGCAACAAATATGTGTCAGATTGATTCAGAATTCCGCACGATTCAAAGCCTCATTTGTTCGATACAAACGTGGCCATACAGAGAGACGCAGAGGCAACGCCGGGAAGCCGCATAAATCCCTGACCCCTAAGCCTTCCTCACAGCACTCCTGACCTTTAGATCAGCCTTCTTACGCGCATGATCCCGTTTCTCTCGCATCAAATAATCCGCCAACACTAAACCGCTCTCCAATTGGACACTCACCAGTTTGCGGATGGGGATGACAGAGTAATTGAACTCGGACTCGATGACGGCAGCAGCCGCTTCAAAGGCGTTCGCCACCTCCGCATGAACTCGCAGAAGAAGCTCATAGCCCGGATGATCGGCCTTCTGCAGCTCATGCTCACAGCTTCGACGAAGCAAGGTCAAATAAAACAAGCGATCCAAAATGCGGATCTCCAAACTATCGAAACCCTCCGCCACCGTACACGGTTCATCGTAGACTGGATTCTCATCGATGTGCCTCAGCTCCAGCTCATACTGTTTCCGGTAATTTCTTACATTGATTTCGACCGTATTGGCAAAGGGATTGTCACCGCTAAGATAAGGTTCAATCACACGATAGAGCTCATCGGCTTGTTCAAGAATCTCCCAATAAAGCTCCTGATTCCGGCGCATAGCTTTGCGCCTCGAGAACGGAAGTTCGCTCAAATCAGCAATCCGAGGGTCATAGAAATTAGGCAACTCCGTCACTAAGAGCGTCGTCCCATACTTTGCGGCATAGCTGAAACTTGAATCACCCCCAGCATCAAAGACTCAGGCGGTACATCACTATAGGTCTCATAAAACTCATAGATCTCCCCTTGATCGATCATGGGGAAGATCGCCGGTGCATAGGGCGTCAGTTGATTCTCCTCCGGTTCCTCCAAATGGAGAGGCAGTCCTTGACGCTGATTGGCCTTGTACAAGCGATCCCACACCGCCTCGAGCTCTCGACTCAAGTACCAATAGGTTCCACCAAACGTTGTATTGTGCAGCGAATACATGAAGAGTGGTTTGGTCTCATCGATCATCTTCATAAGCGCTTGTGTCTCAGGCAGCGGATCGTTGAAGGAATAGTTCTTATAGTTCTGAGGGAACGTCCACTCCACCTGTTCATAATCGGCCGGACGATAATAATCGCGCCAAAAATGCGTCAAGGTGAACGGCCCCTTGAACCATCCTTCATTAAGTCTTGTTCCGTCACAATCGATGCATTTGATGAAATACCAAGTGTAATCCAGCTCCTCACGTAGTTCATCGTTCTCCGCTAAGAGTTTCGAGAAGTACTCAATCATCATGCAACCCATAGGTTCATTGGGATGAGGACTGGCAAAGAGAAGGGCATTTTGCGAACCCCTCCCAATCACAAGGCACAAGATCGGGTGGCCATTGCGTGACTTGCCTATTTCACGAAGTTCAACAATGTCCGGATATTCGTTCGCCAGTTGTCTCGAGCTTGCATCGAGCTCATCGACCGTCATGAAAACCTCGTAATCAGGGATCTGATCAATAATTCATTGGTATTTCATCGCAAGAACCCTTCCATGGAGAACAACTTTGTCACCTATTGGTTTTACCCATCGCTCATTAGGGCCAGGAGGACTGTCTCAAGCTGTACACTCATCAATTTGCGGATCGGTACCGCCGTATAATGAAAACTCTGTTCGACCTCATTTGCCGCTTCATCAAAAAGCCTCGCCGCTTCGCTCCGGACTTTCTCTAGAATCCTGGACCCGGGAACCTCACCCTTCGCAAGTTCAAACTCACAGCTGCGGCGAAGGAGTGCACAATAGAGCAGGCGATGAAGCTTTGGCATCTCATAATTAAAGAAAGCCTCACTCACTTTGCACCGGTCGCGATAGATAGGATTGATGTCGATGTGCCTAATGCGACGTTCATAGTTATCCCGGAAATGCTCATAACGCTGTACCACCAGCTTCGCATAGGGATTATCGCTTGCAACATAAGGTGAGATCGGGCGATAAAGACTCTCCAATAATTGTCCAAACATGAAGCCCTGCTCAGCACTATCTTTCGCAGCATCCCCTCGCAAGTAGTCGAGGTACGTCTCATCGTCTGTTCGGGGATCGAGGAAGCGCGGAACTTCCGTCACAAGCAGTTGTCGGACGTCCGTTTCATCTTCCGTCATTTCATCCGTTTCATCGCTCGTGCGGTCTTGGAAGTCGAGGAAGTGGCCCGGGGCGAATGGCGGAACGTTGTACTCATCATTATCGAGTTGAAAGAAGGGCAGATCATACTTGAGGTTTAAGGCAGCCAGCTGATCCCAGATGGGACGGGCGGAGGCCTTCGGGTACCAGCAGCTGGGTCCAAAGTCGGTCGAGTGGAACGAGAAGATGAGGGTGGGCTTTTTGGTGTCCATGAGATCTTGAAGGAAGTCGAAGCGTGACATGAGCTGTTGGAAACGGTGGCTCTTGTAGTCGATCGGATAGGTCCATTCCGTGTTCTCATAACCGGTGGAGCGATAGTAATCGTGGGC
>CAYFSS010000031.1:0-16217 GCA_964345975.1 uncultured Oscillospiraceae bacterium | reverse complement strand
TCATTCCCAGAGTCACGTAATTCCCTCGCGTGACTCTTTTTTTGTCTCGGTTCGGGAGGAGAGCTTAGGGGAGCTTTGGAGATCTTAGGAAGAAAACTTAAGCTTGTGGGATGACGCGTTCCATAACGTAGTCATCCATGACATACCCTTGACCTATATCATTGACCTCGCTCTTTACAATGCTAAACCCTAAGCGCTCATAGGCTCTTATGCTTGGATTATATTTGTTGACGTTCAACCTGCAGACCGGAAGATGATATTGGCGGGCTATTCGATCCAACTCTTGAATGACAGGGCGAGCGTAGCCACGGGAGCGGCTTTTGTGTGTGAAATAGAACTTACTCAGATAAAGGGCATCTTCATGTATTTCATAGGCGTAGAAGCCGATGGTTTCGTTTTCGACTTGGACCACAACGTAAACAGCACCTCTTGCCATATGAGCTAAGATACCGGGGACGGATTGAAACTTGTTGATCATGTAGGTATTTTGCTCGGTACCCAGGAGCGGGTCGTAATATTCCCGCAAGATTGAACTGGCGAGTTTTGAGAGCTCCGAGACGGCTTCCTGATCGTTGGGATTAATTTCTCTGTAAAACATTGTCAAAGAATAGCACGAAATCTTCCGCTCTTTTTGATTATGTGTGACTTCACTTAATGAAAAACAACTAGATCAGTACTTTGTCTGGTAAGAGGGCCTTAGCAGTTGCATAATCTCCAACAGTATTGGTCTTTGATGTCTCAGATGAGGAGGACACACAATGAAAAAGCGTTTAAGCCTGGTAGCTCTCTTGCTGGTAGCAATGATGACTCTAGTGGCTTGTGTAGATAGTTCCAAGCCCACATCTGATGAGCATCATAACGAGACCACCACTGAAGTAGCAGCTGAAACTACAACCGAAGACGTAACGCAGTCAGACGAAACCACGCAAGAAGAAACAACGACCACCGAAGTCAAGACGACTGAAGCAACAACGGAAGCCGCGAAAGATGCGGATAAAGAGGGTGCTGAAGCTGCAGATGCTACTGATAAGAGCAACGAATCCGAAGGAGAAACTGAAGTAGAGGGAGATGCTGAGCTCAAAGATAAGTACATCATGGGCTTGGACGATACCTTCGCACCCATGGGGTTCCGTGATGAGTCCGGCGAGATCGTAGGCTTTGACATCGATCTATCGAAAGCTATAGCTGAAGAGATCGGCTTCGAACTTGAGTACCAGTCGATTGACTGGACGATGAAGGAAAGCGAACTCAAGGGTGGCAAGATTGATTTCATTTGGAATGGATACTCGATCACAGAGGCAAGACAGAAAGAAGTTCAGTTCTCTACCCCTTATCTTGAGAATCGTCAGATCATCGTGGTCATGGCAGATTCGGAGATAGAGAACAAAGAAGATATGGCCGGGAAGATCGTCACGGTTCAAGGTGAATCATCTGCTATTGATGCCATGAACAAAGAACCTGACGTTGTCGCAAGCTTTGGTGAGGTGGTGGAATATCCTTCCAACAATGAGTGCTTTACAGATCTGGAAACAGGTCGTGCGGATGTCATGGTTGTCGACGAAGTTCTTGCTCGTTACTACATGAATCTGCAGGGAGAAGAGAAGTACCGCGTTCTGGATGACAACTTTGGTGAAGAAGAGTTCGGTATCGGGATGCGGAAGGAAGATACAGCGCTCGTCGCTGCCGTCAACGCAGCGCTTGAGAAAGTTAAGGAAGACGGAACATACGAAGAGATTTACGGAACCTGGTTCTCGGAGAACTAAATGACCGGTCTCAGGATGTTTTTAACCATCTTGGGGGAGGGATTAAGTACAACGCTTTGGGTGTTCTTTATCACCCTCGTTGTCTCTCTCCCTTTAGCTGTTCCTATAGCAATCATGCGACTTTCGGACAGTAAGCTTATCTCTTTTCTGACCGGTGCCTATATCTACATCATGCGTGGAACCCCATTGATGCTCCAACTGATGTTTGTCTATTTCGGACTTCCTTCGGTCCCCGTGATCGGAGTGTCTTTATCCAGAGGATCTGCCATTGCTTTGGCTTTCATTTTGAATTATACAGCGTATCTGGCAGAGATCTTAAGAGGTGGCATCTTATCGATCCCGGCCGGTCAATGGGAAGCGGGAAAGGTCTTAGGACTCAGTAGATCCTACACTTTCCTCCGAATCATTCTTCCTCAGGCCATAAAGAATGTCTTGCCCTCGATTTCCAATGAGGTCATCACCTTGGTGAAAGATACGTCTTTGGTCTATGTACTAGGTGTCACAGATGTCATGAAAGTTGCTAAGGCCACCTCAAATACCGCTGCTTCTTTCGCACCGTATCTCTATGCCGGATTCGTGTACTTAGCCTTGATCGCTATCCTGACTCAGATTCTAAATCAGGTGGAGAAGCGTGCACGTGGTGTGGCTTAACGATACGTGCCCTAAGGAGAAAGGATCTAGCAATGACTTTAGTCGTCGAAAATCTTTCAAAAGCCTTCCAGAATGTACCGGTCTGGACCAACATTTCCGCTCGTTTCGAACCGGGTGAAGTCGTATCCATTCAAGGTCGGTCGGGCGAAGGGAAGACAACCTTTCTGCGAGTTCTAAACGATTTGGAGAAAGTCGATACAGGATCTATCCACTTCGATGAAACCTATCTTTGTCGAACGTTCGATGCATCGTCCTTTGTCCAATACAGCTCGAGCAAAGAGCGAAATGAGTATCACTCACGGATCGGGATGGTCTTTCAAGACTACAATCTGTTCTCGAACATGAATGTTTGGAACAATCTGGTTTTGGCTCCTCGCTATCACAAGCATGAGGTGGCCAAGGTGGAGGCACGAGCTGATGAACTCTTGGCGCGTTTAGGCTTATCTGATAGGAAAAACGCTATGCCGTCTGAACTATCGGGAGGGCAGAGACAACGCGTGGCGATTGCCAGAGCGTGCATGCTTGACCCTGAGGTCCTTTGCTTCGATGAACCAACATCAGCTCTGGACCGAGAAACGATCGATGAGATTGCAGCCATCTTGCAAAATTTGGCGCAGCAAGGGATGTGTATTCTTTTAGTCACGCATGACCTGGAGTTTTCACAGCAAGTGTCAGATCGTATCTTGAAGATCGATGACGGGAAGATGGTCGAAGTGGCGTAAAATTACATTCAAAAGCCTGCAGGCTCTTCATCCAATTCCTGTCCCTAAGGGGGTAAATCGCTTAGTCGGATTTACTCCCTTATTTTTTCTCCATAGCGTACTATGACTATATCGATACCTTAATAATGAACAGAGAAGAGACGACCATGTTAATGATCTATCCAAAACCGAAAAAAGTAAAATCAGGGGTTGAAACCTTTCCTCTCCCGGAATCACTCTCCATAACCGGCGGAACGGCTCGTCTTGAGCAACATGCCCGGGACTTGTTTCAAGACCTGGGTATAGACCTTGTGGACGCCTCTGATACGCAGATTGCATTGGTTAAGACCTCCGTGACGGTTGAAGGTTATGGTGCATATTGCTTGACGATCCAAGTCAATAGGATACGGATTGAAAGTGAGACGGAAGAAGGCTTGGCTTGTGGTCTTTCAAGCTTAGCGGAAGTATTCTTTGTTGCCGCCGGGTCGGATTCTAAACTCGTTTCGACCTTAGTCATCAACGATGCGTCAAGGTTAGCGTATAGAGGAGTCATCGAAGGATATTACGGAATACCTTGGACGAACGAGAAACGTGAACGAGTCATGGGTTTTGGTGCGAAGTATAAGATGAATACGTATGTGTTTGCGCCCAAGGATGACCCTTATCATCGTGAAACCTGGTGGGAACTCTATCCCACAGATGAGCTGAAAGCGATAGGTGAGTTGGCAGAGTATGGTCACAATCACTTCATTAACTACGTCTGGACCATTGCACCTTTCAAAGCAGAATATCGCCCGATCACAGCTGAAACAGCCGAAGAGGGCATCGAGCGCTTGATCACGAAGTTTGAGCAACTCTATGCATGTGGTGTACGACAGTTTGGTGTACTCGGAGACGACGTCGGGGTGTTGCCTTATGAGACGGTCGTTGCAGTAATGAATGAGATCAACGCTTGGCGCAAATCGAAAGGCGATGTTCTCGAGCTGATCTTCTGTCCGGAAGGCTACAATATGATGGACTGGGCCTTCAAAGACGGCACGGAGCTCAACATTTATGAGTCCGGCTTCGACGCTGATATTCAGATCTTCTATACCGGCCTCCTGGTATGTGCACCTTTGACGGATGAAGCCGTGCACGAGTTTAAGACCCGTATGACCGAGACTGAACGACGCGATCCCTTGTTTTGGATGAATTGGCCGGTGAACGATATCGATCGAGAGACGTATCGGCGAGTCTTCATGGGACCGGGGGAAGTCTATCGCTCGAAGGATCCGCAGGTGACTGGTGTGCTGATGAATCCTATGGAGGAGGCGGAGGCCTCCAAGGTCGCTCTCTTTGCGACTCTGGACTATGCATGGAATCCTGCGAAGTTCGATGACCTGCAATCTTGGAAGGACAGTTTCATGCGGATTGAGCCTAGAGCCCATGAAGCATTGCGTGAATTAGCCAGTCATATGTCTGAAGTGTCTAACGGTGCGATGCCGACAGCTCGTGAGTCGGTAGCATTGGATGAGGCGGGGCAGGCTTTTGTGTTGAACGATGATGAGGCAAATCTACGTGGCTTGATTCATGCTTATGCAAGCATCTTGAAGGCAGCTCAAGACTTCAACATGTTCGCAGCCAATAGTGAGTTAGTGCATGAACTCAATCCTTATGTCGATACATTACACGCAAAAGCCAAGACAGCTCTCGCTCTCCTCGAGTCATGGTCTATGCCAAGCGCAGAGAAGTTGGGTGAAGCCATTCGTCATCGTACGGCAATAGAACAGAACATCGTCCATACGAGGACAGCGGAATTCCCCGAATCTAATCTGCGAGCTGAAGCGGGTCGTAAGGTGATGGATCCCCAATTTGACCGACTTAAGGATCTTTATAGTGCGAGGATATGACGACCCTTGAGCGTCTAAGGTGCTCAAGAGCCGACGGGATTCTACGATTATCACAAGGATGATTAGCTGAAGGGGGGCTATTTTCAAACCATCCCTTTCAGCTGTAATAAACTTGCGGTTCCAATGTGTTGGCTTACCTTGGCTGTCGAGCGTAATGATGGTTGAGCACATATCCTTAGAATAGGACATAACAATGAATGAAACCCAAAACACGTCACACAAACAAAAGCCTCTCCTCATCGGCTATGTACAAAGTCTAAACTTAGCTGCAGTTAAAGCGTTCGATGCAAAAGCTCTCGACGTCATAAATATTGCTTCAGGGCATGTCGATCAGGGCATATGCACCTGGCAGGCTGGCGAGAACATGGAAGTTCAAACCGTTTTGGATCAACTGCGATCGATAAACCCAAAGCTAAAGTTTGTTTTGAGTATCGGTGGATTGACTGCGGGAGGGTTCTCCGTTGCTACAGCTTCTCAAGAATCGAGAGAGCGGTTCGCAAACTCAGCAACAGATCTTATCCTACGACATAAATTGGATGGGATAGACATCGACTGGGAGTATCCCGGAATCAGCGTTTCAGCCATCGAATCAAATCCTTCTGACAAGGAAAACTTCACGTTCTTCCTACAAGCTATCCGTGATGCCCTGGACACAAATCGCGAGCACATGCGTTTAACGATAGCCGCCGGAGGAGATGAATTCTTCTGTCGCAATACAGAGATGCATAAGGTCGCTGAGATTTGCGATTATATCCAGATCATGACATATGACTTGCGAGGCATATTTTCTCATGCTACCGGTCACCACACAAACCTCTTTACACCTCAAAATGACTTCCACAATGTGAGTGTGAAGACGGCGGTTGAAGCGTATTTGGCAGCAGGTGTACCACGCGAGAAACTTGTCATCGGCGCTGCCTTCTATAGCAGGTTATGGAAGGGTGTCCCGGGCGCAGATAACGGATACAACCAGAATGCTGTTTCTATAGGTGATTATGGACCTTCGTACGACGTGTTGGTCGATGAATACATAGGACCTGATGGCCATGGGATCAACGGGTTTAAACGTTACTGGGATGAAAGCGCCAAGGCTCCTTGGCTATACAATGGTGATCAATTTATCACGTATGACGACCCTCAATCCATTCGTGAAAAGGTCAAATACCTTAAAGCTGAAGGATTATTGGGGATCATGTTCTGGGAATATCGCGCAGCATCGAAGCACAGATTGACGCAGGTGATTAGAGAAGTCATCAACGAAGGGTGAAAAAAACCGAGGTCTAAACCTCGGTTTTACTCATTGAGCTCATTAGATTTAAATCGACACGTTCCTGCAACGTTGGATCTTGGAAATAAGGCTTCTCCAAAGGTAACCAGCGATCAAAGTAGTTCCGAGCGCCTGCAGCCGTCTCGCGTTGTAGAATTCTATCGCGTTGCAGTCCAAGGTCCACGCCAAGCAAGAGAGCTGTGGTCCAGTAATGGCGGAAACGTTGATGAAGGCTATAGACACCTTCCACGATTAAGAAAGGCGAACTTTGCACCTCAATCGGAGAAGCGTATTGGCCGGTTTGACAATCAAAAGGGCGATAATAAAAACCATCTTGTGAAGCTGTTGCGGGCGCAATAATCTCCTCGGCAAATCGTTCGTAGTGAATATTGCCACCAACCTCGCGAAACCGATCTTCAGTCCTCATGTCGAACGGCAAGAAGAAATCGTCCATTGAAACAAGAGGCGCCTCTAAAGCTAAGGAAAGCCTTTGTGCAAGGATGGATTTGCCGGAAGCTGCCGGACCTTCGAGGACAAGGATCTTGCGTCCGGAGCTTGGTTCGTCTGTATCCTTAAAGAATCTAACGATCCGGCTAACCAGCTGATGGACATCTCGACCGGCGTAAAGAGGGGGCGTTTTGGACGCCCCCTTGTTTGGTACATCAAGAATATATTGAATTCTCATCGAATCTAACCTTTGCTCGTGACCAAAAAACGCGCTTAAACAGTTCGTTTGATTCCCTGGGAACGTTCAATCGCTTGCACGATGATTGGAACCAGGATGATCTGAAGCACGATGCCGGGCCAAGCACCGGTTACCGTAGAAGCAAAGAAGACTTGGAAAGAGAGCGTGTTGCCCATGATTGCTCCGAAAGCCAGTGCATAGACCACCCGGCCAATGATCATACCGCTGATAAGGCTGATAAGCACACGCGGCACGGTATCCATTTGAGGTTTGTTTCTCAGAAGGATGTTATTGATTAGACCGGCTACCAGGGCATAAGCTCCCATCTCAAAAGCCATGACCGCAGCCATCGGCATAGGAGGCATTGAGAAGATCAGGGTGCGGAGAAGAGGACTTAGAGCCCCGATGATCAGCCCCCAGATCGGCCCCAAGAGATAAGCGGCCAAGAAGGCCGGAAAGTGCATCGGCAAGAGCATGCTACCAATGCTCTGGATCTGACCTGTTAGGAAGGGAAGGAAGAGTGCTACCGCAAGGAGCACAGCTGCGATGATCAACTGCTGAGTCGAGTTCCAGCGATGCGAGAATGGAGAGCGGAGTAGATTGTTATTCATGATAATAAGATCCCGTTCATAAGTGCTCCTTAGCTAAGAAGCAAAAAACCTAAGCTTTGGCCAATAACTCCTGGTATTCAGCTTCAAGCCGCTTCAGATCATCCGGAATGGGGATACCTTGAGGGCAAAGAGGAATACATGCACCACACTCAGTACATGCCAACGGTGATTGGTCTTCATCGCCTTCACGGAATGCCTTTTCACGATTCATGAAGCCATCAAAGTTACCAAATCGACCTGCATGGTTCCAGGGTTCGAAGTTCCCGGGAATGTTTACGCCGAAGGGACAAGGCATACAGTATTGGCACGTCGTACAACCATTGCGACTTCTTTCGTTGAAGATCTGTTGCACCCGATCGATGGCTGCTCGGTCTTCATCATCTAGCGGCTTGTAATCAATGAACGTCTTGAGATTGTCTTCAACATGATCCATCGCACTCATACCGCTGAGGATGAGGGCTACTTCATCGAAATCTGCAACGTAGCGAAGAGCCCAAGACGATGCACTGGCTTCAGGATCCACTGCTTCAAGGACAGCCATAGCATCCTCGGGAAGGACAGCAAGATTACCGCCCTTGACGGGTTCCATGACGATGACCGGGAGACCCCGTTCTGCAGCAAGTCGCATGCCCTTAAGTCCGGCTTGGATTTCGGTGTCAATATAATTGATCTGTAGCTGACAGAATTCCCACGGGGCTGCATCCAAGGTTTCGACAAAGACTTCATACGTGTCATGGAAACTGAAGCCGAGATGCTTGATACGGCCAGCTTCCTTCTCTTCAAATAGGTAATCGATGACCCCTAATTTAGTAGCAGAGTCCAATACCTCTCTGTTCACGGAATGGAGCAGATAGTTGTCGAAATATTCGACCCTACAGGCATCCAATTGTTCCTGGAAAATTTCTTTGGCTTTCTCAAGCGTCGTCGTGCCCCACATGGGCATTTTATTTGCAACATAGACGGTTGAGCGATCGATGGTATCGATAAACTCACCGACCAGATATTTACTATCACCATCATGATAGCCTTGAGCTGTGTCGTAATAATTCACACCTGCATCGTAGGCCTTCTTTAGCATCTTCATCGAAAGCTCACGGTCAATTTGCCCATCTTCGGTCTGTGGCATACGCATGACACCGAATCCTAAACGAGAGACGTTCATTCCCGGAAACATTTCATAATATTGCATGATTATTTTCTCCCTCTACCATTTCTAATTGTGCCTATAAAGCTTTGTTCAGTCCAAGTTCATCCATAGGCGCACTAGTACAACGTTACCTCATATTGAAGGAAAAGAAAGAGCTTGTCTTTAACGTTGGTAGAAAAATGTTAAAGGACTGACAAGATTCTAGCGGGTTTACTGTGACGAACTACAGACTAACTCCAGATGAACTACAGACTAACTCCAGATGAACTACAGATGAACTATATAGACTTTGTAAGGAGAGGCGTTGAGAGCACAAGACCTTATCTCTTCATAGGTTACCATCTGTTATACTAAAGCAAAGAGAATTCAACGGTTAGATTTCGTTAATAGAGAAGATTATGGTTGCGGAGAAGCAACGGTTTACGAAGCGGTAACGTCAGCTGTGAAAGGGAAAAACATGAACGCTAAGGTCTTGGTCGTCGATGATGAACAATCGATTGTAGATATTTTAGAATCAAACCTCCTCCGCGAGGGTTATGTAGTGATCACTGCATATGATGGGCATGAAGCGCTTGAGAAGGCACAGGCCTTGGAACCTGATTTAATCTTGCTGGATTGTATGCTTCCCGGTTTAGACGGTTTCGATGTTTGTCGAGAACTGCGTAAAACTAGTAGTGTCCCAATTCTGATGCTGACCGCTAAGAGCGAAGAGATCGATAAGGTTTTGGGGCTCGAACTCGGGGCAGATGATTACATCACAAAGCCTTTCAGCATGCGCGAAGTCTTGGCCAGAGTGAAAGCTCATCTCAGACGAATCAATATCATTGAAAGTGAAGCTTCGGAAGGCCATGAACAAGCTATCTTGAAGTTTGGTGAGATTGAAGTTGATACTGATGCTTACGAAGTTCGCCGCAACGGAGAGAACATCAACTTAACCCTTCGTGAATATGAACTAGTAAAGTTTCTGGCATCCAATGCCGGCACTGTCTTTTCACGTGAGGAACTTTTGAAGGAAGTTTGGGGTTATGAGTATTTCGGCGATGTTCGTACCGTCGATGTAACGGTCCGTCGGACCCGTGAGAAACTTGAGCCCGACCAGGGTAGCTATCGCTATCTGATGACCAAACGAGGCGTTGGTTATTACTTTGCGCGTGAGCAAGAATAGGTCGATCTCGGAAATGCTTATAGCTGTGTTACGGCCGGGAGCTGACCATGTTGCATAATACATTCTTCTCTTTGGCAGTTTCATGGCCAACCTTTCTTGTTGGGCTCTTTGCCGGTGTTGGGCTAATTCTAGTTATTTATTTATATACCAGAAGTCGTCAATTGCCCCTACGTCGCCAAACAGAGCGGGCAGCTCTCATACGGCGTCTGGAATCAGCAGCAATTCTTGAGGCTCTGGACCTCGGAATCCTCGCGTATTCTGTTGAAGGTACGCTCATTATGAGCAATGAGACGGCTGAGCGTTTCTTGGGTGGCAGAGATAAGATTCAAACCATCACAGACTTCTTGGAGTTGTTTCCGGATCAATCCGGTATGACAAGCGCTCTCTTCCTAGGAACCAATGAGGAAGAACAAAATGTCACGGTTCGCTTAGGGGATAATTCATATCGCATTATGCTTAGCACTTCCTTCAATGATGACGGTTCCAGGCTAGCCAGTCTTATTCGCTTACAGGATGTGACCGAACTTGAACGTCAAGATCGACAGCGCAAAGAATTTGTTGCGAATGTTTCACATGAATTAAAGACTCCTCTTACAACCATCAAATCCTATTCCGAGTCGCTGCTTGAGTGGGGCTTAGTCGAGAAGGACTCCGATGCTGTGCGTCGCGATGTGGAGCGCATCTTTGATGATGTTTTACGGATGGAGCAGCTTGTTGCCGACCTCCTTCTCTTATCGACATTAGATAACAAAGCACAGCGTTCTCTGATGCGTGAAGTAGAGGCTAAATCCATCGTCCGCAACGTCATGCAAAATTTCCAAAGGCAAGCCGAAGATAAGAAGATAAAGCTCGAACTCGTTACGCTATCGAGAGTTCCGCCGCTCTTCTGTGATCGATCTTCGGTCGAGCGTATTCTCAATAATCTTGTAGCCAATGCTCTGAGATATACAGAGGAGGGCGGATCCGTCACCCTCTATGTTTCTTCAGTGGTGGATGAAGTCAATTTCAAAGTATCAGACACCGGCATGGGGGTATCACCTGAGAATTTACCTCATCTCTTCGAACGCTTCTACCGTGTCGACAGTACCGGTTCAAGACGATATGGGGGAACGGGCTTAGGTCTAGCCATTGCCAAAGAACTTACGGAAATCCACCTTGGGAAACTCTTAGTGAGTTCGGTCTTGGGTAAAGGCAGCGAGTTTACGTTGGTCCTGCCTTCGGCCGGTAAAGTATTTCTCAATAGCTTCCGTCGGGTGCGCGAGAATAAAGACAATCGTGAATTTAACCTTTACGAATCAGCAGAACGTGAGCTATTGTTACAAGCTCGTGACTTTGGCTTCACGGCCGAGAGTCTAGGGGATCTGTCGCTTGAAGAGGAAGCTCAGATCATGGCACAATATAATTTAATCCAAACACTTCCTTATGAAGCGGATCAGTCTTCAGAGGAAGTGCAGAGTATATCTGTTGAGGATGAATTGTCAGACAATGATGAAACGGATGAGCTAGAGAAGACGGAAAGCGTCAGAACAGTTTGAGCCACGTTTCTTGCGTATGTTTTATACAGTTGGAAGGAGTAATGCCTTGGCCAGCTATCTTATTGAAGGTGGTCGCCGCTTAAGTGGCGAAGTCATCGTGAGTGGTTCCAAGAATGCAACGCTTGGGGTTGTGGCAGCTACGGTTCTTTTAGATGGACCTTGTCAAATAGAGAATGTTCCGCAGGTACAAGATGTCTTAGTTCTAATCGACATCATCCGAGACTTAGGGATCGATATTTATTTTGATGAAGACGGCGTCTTACACGTTAACCCCGACTCTATCAAAACCTGTGAAGTGAATAACGAGCGAGCTCGTGATATAAGAGCTTCCTATTATCTCTATGGGGCTTTGCTCGGGAGATTCCAAGAAGCCATCTCGTATATGCCGGGTGGATGCGACTTTGGAACCCGCCCGATCGATCTCCATTTAAAGGGCTTTAATGCCCTTGGTGCAGATTATGAAATTCGCCATGCGAAGATCCATCTCAAAGCCGAGCACGGTCTTCAAGGTGCTAATATCTTCTTCGATCAAGTGAGTGTTGGGGCAACGATCAATTTGATGCTTGCAGCTGTCAAGGCACCCGGTCGCACCGTGATCGAGAACGCTGCCAGAGAGCCTCATATCGTTGAAGTAGCAAACTTCCTGAACTTAATGGGCGGTCGCATCCGTGGGGCCGGAACCGATGTTATTCGGATCGATGGCGTCGAGAAACTGCCGGCCAACCTATCGTATTCCATTATCCCGGACCAAATTGAAGCCGGGACCTTCATGATTGCTGCAGCGTTGACGCATGGCGATATCACCGTAAGAAACTTGATTCCTAAGCACATGGAGCCTCTCAGTGCAAAGTTGCTTGAGATGGGTGCGGAGATTGAAGTTGGTGAAGATTATCTGCGAGTGTCATTGAAAGAAGGAAAGACTCTGACGGCTGCTAATTTCAAGACTGCTCCTTATCCGGGATTTCCTACAGATCTTCAACCTCAAACCGTCGTGCTCTTAACCCAAGCGCATGGCGTTGGTCGGATGCATGAAGCCGTTTGGCCAAATCGTTTTCAATACATCGACGAATTAAAGCGCATGAGCTCCCAGATTGAAGTCATGGACAAAATTGCTCTCGTTCAAGGACCAACGGATTTAACGGGCTCCTTAGTCAAGGCACGAGATCTTCGAGCAGGGGCAGCTTTGGTTTTAGCCGGCCTTGTGGCCTCGTATCAAACGGAGGTTTATGACATTCACGTCATCGAACGTGGCTATGAGGATTTCATTGAGAAGTTCCAGAGCCTTGGGGCATCCATACGCCGCAGTTCTAAAATTCTTACGCAAGCCGTACGGGAGCTTTAATGTCTGCTCCGGTTCAAGCCTGTACGCTCATCAGCGGCAGTTCCGGCAATTCGCTCTTACTGTCTCATAAAGAAAGTACGATCATGCTCGATGCAGGGTCCTCCGGTCGTCGGCTCTTGGAAGAGCTAAAGGCTGTTGACGTTGATCCCTATACGATCGATGCCCTGTTCCTCTCGCATGAACATAGCGATCATGCTTGTGGCATTGTGACGATGGCCTCACGCTTCAAGATTCCAGTCTATGCGCACGAAGAATCTTGGGCTACGTTCAAGCTATCGGACAGGCAGCGTAAGACAATTCAAGTGCACTTCATCCAGGATGGTGATGTGATCGAAGTTGGGGCTTGGAAAGTTTATCCTTTTGATACGTACCATGACTCGCGTGCTTCGTTGGCTTTTAAGTTTGATTCAGGCGACCGCACCGTTTCTGTTTTAACAGATACCGGCCACGTCGATGAACGAATGTTTGCAGCGATGCGTGGTTCTGACCTCGTGTTTATCGAGTCCAATTACGATGAAAGCATGTTGTGGAATGGTCCATATCCATGGCCACTGAAGCGTCGTATTGCTTCTAAACAGGGCCACTTGTCGAATCTTCACGCTGCGACTACGATCATGCGTTTGCATAAAGATGGCACCGAGAATTTCGTTTTGACGCACTTGAGTGAAAATAACAACACACCGGAACTAGCGTATGAAACCGTTGCGTCTTGCCTTAGAGATCAAGGGCTTGAGTTATCTGAGGATGTCTTCTTAAGTCTGGCGCCACGTTATGAAGCGAGTCTTTGGTACGATGTGACCCCTGCACAACTTCGCGAGGAAGAACGGCGCTTTGAGTTTAAGCAAGATCGCTTGTCTTATATCTGGAATTAAGGGAAGAGGCTTGTGGGCTTTAGTTTGCATTGAGGAATCGCTATTTTAAACTTCGCACTCATTTCGCAATCACTTGTTACAGCAAATCCCGGGGAAATTGTGTTGAGTTATATAGAATCATGAGTCGTAGTCATCAAAGGGGGAAATACTATGGAAAATATCGGTAATATTCTAGAAGAACTTTATGGTGTGATTGAAGATCGAAAGTTGAATCCTAGCCCCGGCGCTTATACTACGTATCTCTTCGAGAAGGGCCAAGGTAAGATATGCAAGAAGCTGGCTGAGGAAGCGACGGAAACCATTATCAGTGTTATGACCGGCGATAAGACTCAAATTACAAATGAAGTATCGGATCTGCTTTACCATCTCATCGTGCTTCTCGTTTCAGAGGATATATCGTGGACTGTGGTAGCAGATGAGCTGCGAGCACGTCGAGAGCAGTAGTTGAATCATTGTTTTCACATCCAAAAGCCTCAACGGTTTTATCTTTCTTTTGCGTCGTGAACTTCGTTTGCGACGTTTGTTTTTATTTGGCCAATCGTTGGCTGATCGTTCATTGATGTTTAGTGATAGATGCGAGTTTCATGTTATAGTGTCTGAGTTCATAGAACTGAAGAAGTGACTGCCGATAGTACAGTCTATTGAGATCAATACTTGACAAGTTTCAGTCTTCAGTTACTATAAATAACGTTGTGCCTAAGACAGTAGGTCACCTAACGGTGATAAGCGCGTCGCCTACCGAGGTTGCAGAGATATTGTTCCAAGGTCGCTTGTCGTCCTTGTTCGTCTTTTGCTCCCATGTCTTGATGGCACGGGAGTTTTTTTGTGAAGGAGGATGAACATGCCAAGTGAAAAAATCCTTGCGATGAAGCAAGAAATCGTCGCCGGATTGGCCGAAGAAATGAAGTCTGCAGAGACTATGGTCTTCGCCGACTACCTAGGACTCTCCGTGGCTCAGGATACTGAATTACGCAAAGAGCTTCGCGAAGCAGGAGTGACTTACAAAGTCATCAAGAACACGCTTGCGAGCCGTGCAGTCGTCGATGCAGGTCTACCTGAACTCAAGGATCTGTTCGTTGGACCAACTGCGTTGGCTTATAGTACCGATGATGCGGTCGCTCCGGCAAAGATCTTGAAGAAGTTTGCAGATAAGTTCTCGCTGCTTGAGATCAAAGGCGGTGCAAGTGAAGGTAAAGTCGTTGAGCTGAGCTATATTGAAAAGCTCTCCTCAATTCCGGATCTTCCTGTGCTCTATGCGAAGGTCGTTGGTGGTCTTGTATCGCCGATCGCCGCATTGCCTATGCTCTTGAGTGCTATCTCGACCAAAATGGAAGAGGCTGGCGCTGAGACTGCAGCTGACGTCTACATCGGTGCTGCAGAAGCTGCGAGTGAATCTGAAGATGCTGAGGAAACTGAAGAAGTCGCTGAGACTGCTGAGGTTGCAGAGACGCCTGAGGTTGAAGAACTGGCTGAAACTGCAGAGCCTGTCGAAGAACCGGCTGAGGCAGAAGAAGTTGAGTCAACAGAAGTAGAAGAGTCCGCTGACGAAGCAGACACATCAGAAGAAGCTTAAGTGATCATACCGAGGCAGTGCCTTGGTGAAGGAGGAAATCATGGCTAGTGAGAAAGTCACGACTTTTATTGAAGAAATCAAGAAGCTGAGCGTCCTCGAGCTCTCTGAACTCGTCAGCGCTCTTGAAGAAGAATTTGGTGTCACAGCCGCAGCAGTAGCTGTCGGTGCTGGTGATGCAGGTGCTGGCGCAGCTGCCGCAGAAGAGCAGACAGAGTTTGATGTTGAGCTCGTTAACTTCGGTGCTGCTAAGATCAAGGTTATCAAGGTTGTCCGTGAACTTACCGGTCTCGGCCTCAAGGATGCTAAGGATCTCGTTGACAACGTACCTAAGCTCGTTAAAGAAGGTATCAGCAAGGAAGATGCAGAAGCAGCTGCTGAAGCTCTTCGCGAAGCCGGTGCTGAAGTCGCCGTTAAGTAGTAGTAACTTATATTCGACAATCACTAGGGGACCTTCGGGTCCTCTTTTTTATCTGCTATTGGTCGCAGCTTATTTATAGGTGATGGTCACTATTCTTAAGTGTGATAGCTTTGATTGAGAACTATCCTCTGGATTATTAGGCAGACATTGTCTGTATTGTTTGTCTTATTTCAAGGACAAATCACCTAGAAGAGATCCTCGAATCAATGGAGCAGATTATTTGATTTTTCTCTTCATTGGAGTTTGACATAAGATCAATCCATTGGTATATTCTACAAGCGCTCGCGGATGAGACCCAAACGATCATCATCCTTCTGAAGCAATATGGCGGTATAGCTCAGTTGGCTAGAGCATTCGGTTCATACCCGGAGTGTCGTTGGTTCGAATCCGACTACCGCTACCAATAAGGCCCGTTGGTCAAGGGGTTAAGACATCGCCCTTTCACGGCGAAGACACGAGTTCGATTCTCGTACGGGTCACCAATAGTGCTATTGAAGCACGCTCAGCAATATGCTATATTGCTGAATTAATAAGGAAGTCTACATGCGGGATTAACTCAGTGGTAGAGTGTCACCTTGCCAAGGTGAAAGTCGCGAGT
>CAYFSS010000030.1:0-16479 GCA_964345975.1 uncultured Oscillospiraceae bacterium | reverse complement strand
CCTGAACATAGCGCTCGGAGGAGATGTTTGCAGTGTCTAGCAGGGGGTTGGTCAGGGCCTTCGTCGGACATTGGTCAGGGCCGTCGCCGGTTACCTTTGTCAGGGCTGTGGCCGCACTTTGGTCAGGGCCTTCGCCGTGCACCTTTATCAGGCACCCTTGTGATCCGACAATTGAGCCGTGCGCTCCTTCAGGAGGCGAGGGAAGTGATAGAGGAAAAACGCCGTCGTCGTGAGGGCTGCCAAACTGTCAGCGATGGGACGTGCAAGGAACACCCCGAAAGCATCGAACCAAATGGGCAGGATAAGAATGAGGGGAATGAGCAGGACCCCTTTGCGTACGATAGCGAGGAAGGATGAGATTTTGGCTTGATTGAGCGCGATGAAACTCGTCTGGAAGGTGGATTGAAAACCGGCCAGGAAGATACCGCCGATATAGAGGGGGAGCAGGGGTCCGGCATAGTTCAAAAGCGTTGCATCTTGGCTAAAGATCCGAAGAAAGACGTTGGGGAAGAGGCTTACAATGAGCTGCATACTGACGACCCAGATCGTTGCGTAACGAACGACGATGCGGATATTTTCCCGCACGCGATCCACAAGCCCGGCACCGAAGTTATAGCTGGTGATTGCTTGAGCTCCGAGGGTGAGACCTGTCATAGGCAAGATAAGAAACTGTGTGATGCTGCCGAAGATGACCATGGCTCCGAGCGCCAAGTCGCCGCCTTCTCTTTGTAGGACGAAGTTTTGAATGATGAGGAGGATGCCCTCCGTCGATTGCATGACGAAAGGTGAGACACCAAGGGCTGTGATGTGTGCAAGGTTCTTGCCGCGCGTTTGAAGGATCTTCTTGAGATTCAGTCGAACGGCGATATGAGGTCTGGTCAGGATATAGATGACATAAGCTGCTGAGAGACCTTGGGCCAGGACCGTAGCGATCGCTGCGCCTTTGACATTCATGTTAAAACCGAAGATGAAGATCGGGTCGAGGATGATATTGGCGACGGCACCGATCAGGACGGAGATCATGCCTTGGCGAGCGAGACCTTGGGCATTGATGAAGAAATTCATGCCGAGAGAGATCATGACGAAGGGTGTGCCGAGGACGTAGATGCTGAGATAGTCTTTCGCCGGTTGGAAAGTCTGATCCGAGGCGCCGAAATAGGGGAGGAAATAGTCTTGCCCGAAGTAGATCAGGGGAATGATGATAACTGCAAGCCCCAGCAGATAGACGAGGGATTCATTCAGGATTTCCGAAGCTTTCTCCTGGTTCTTCTCACCCAATTGGATGGATAGAAGAGGTGAACCTCCGGCTCCGATGAGCGCTGTACAGGCATTGATGAGGATAATTGCTGCGAAACTGAGCCCGACAGCTGTGAGAAGCGTGGAACCATGACCCGGGATATTCCCGATATAGATACGGTCGACAATATTGTAGAGCGCATTTACGACCTGAGCCACGATCATGGGGATCGCCAGTTGCAGGAGAAGTTTAGGGATCGGTTTGAAGCGAAGATCATGCTCCTGCGGTGTCATCTTTGTCTCAAATTCAACGTCTATCATATTAACCCCTTCTGTACCTAATAAATTTCTTACACATAAAAGCCCCCTCAACCATCACTAACGATCATGTAATAGGGTTTTTCCGCTCTAGATGTTTAGGTGCATGAGAAAAAATGCGCACGAGATAACTTCTGCACCTAAGTATCTTCCGCTTGAGAGCTATATCGACTCGTCTAAAGGATCTTTGGGACTAAAAAGTCGGGGTAGGGGCAGTCGCGAAAGATTTCATGGTCAGGGATTCTCCGAGTTGCCTGTAACCTCCAGGCACAATACACTTGAGTATAAGTTTGTTTCGGAAAACTCTCAAGCGGTAGGTGCCGGGTCGATATGGGTAATCGGCGCTACGTAGATATCTGTCTATTTCATAGTCTACCGCTCACAAAGGATGGATTTAAGAAAATACACTTGGAAACTCTGCTACTGTATTTAGAGTGATTTCTCATTTCCTGTTTTGATTAACAATAATTATGCTTATGCACGTATTAGGGCAAACGGATTTTCAAGGTTACTGCAGTTTGAAATCCGGTGTTCGTAAGGGACTTTCTCAACTTTTAAGACTATGCCTTGTCTTGAATTCGAAACCAAGATTGAGTATGTTTTCAAAGCAGATAATTCAGTGTGAAAGAAGAGGCGTTATTTTGTCGGTCATTAGAATTAGAGATGTTGCAAAATATGCAAAGGTTTCGCCCAGTACAGTCTCGAGGACTCTGACAGGATCTGCTTATGTCGACCCGGAGAAGAAAGCTCGGGTTTTAAAGGCTGTTAAAGAACTGAATTATAAGCCCAATATGGCGGCTCGAGTTTTGAAGAAGGGCCACAGCAAACTCATCGGTCTTGTCATCCCCGATATAACGAACCCTTTCTATCCGGAAGTTGTCCAGCATTTGGAAAACTATGCGTTGATGCATGACTATTCCATGATCCTGTGCGATTCAAGAGGTGACAGTGAGAAAGAAGCTATCTATTTCCAATCTCTCCGTGATCTCTTTGTTGACGGGATCTTTTACTTAGCCGCGACAGAGAACGTGGATCACATCAAGCCTTATGTGGGTGAGATCCCGCTGGTCATTATCAATCGTGATTTCGATATCAACGCTCCTTGTATTAACATTGATAATCAGGATGCCGCTCATCAGGCTATGGGTCATTTATTGGAGAATGGACATCGAAATATCCTGGTGATGATCTCCAGAACAGAACGCCAGTACAATCAAAACAGACTCGAGGGTGTGGAATTAGCCTTGAGAGATTACGATATGACCCTTGACGACATCAAGATCGTTCGCGGCATAGGTACAGAGAGCGATGCTTTGGAGAAGGTTTACGAAGTGATGCGTGGTCCGGACCGGCCAACCGGTATCTTCTTATTTAACGATTTCATGGCTTTCGGTGTTTATAAGGGAATTCGTAAAGCCGGATTCCACATACCCGATGATGTTTCCATTGTCGGTTTTGACGATATCCCTCATATGAAATTTCTGGATCCCTCATTGACCACTATCCGGCATGCCGTGAAGGATGTATCTAGCATTATTTTCGATACGCTTCTCGAACAAATGGAGTCAAATACAATTGCTGAACATAGCTATGTAGAGTACCCCTGTGAACTGGTGATTCGAGATTCAGTGCGTGATATTCGGAGTTAATACCCAACAATTACTTCTTTAAAACCTAAGCAAGATATCTGTGAGGCAATGGATTTTATGTGATCAGCTGTAAGTTGTTGATCTCAATATCTATTCCTATATAGTCCGAATATATTGATAATTCTTCATCTTATATATCCTAAAATGCGTTCAAAAAGCCTGTTGACGAAACCGATTTCATGGCATAACATATGGTTATAAATTCAAGAAACCGATTTCACAGTTTTTTGGGAATAAGATGAAAATGCAAACTTACGAATCGTTTTATGATGAATATCAAGTAATCCACGCATCTACTTTAATCGTCGGTAGTGGAGCCGCAGGCTGGAATGCTGCAGAAACTCTTGCCGCCGCAGGACAAGAGGATGTTGTCCTGGTCTCTGCTTCTATCAACGCTGGAACTTCAAGAAACTCGGGTAGCGACAAACAAACGTATTACAAATTATCCCTTGCTTCAGATACCCCTGACTCAGTCGCTGAAATGGCTTCAGATTTGTTTCAAGGTGGCTCAGTTGATGGTGATATCGCATATTGTGAAGCGGCCGGTTCGGTCTATTCGTTCATGAAATTAGCCAAGCTGGGTGTGAAGTTTCCCTTCAATGAATTCGGTGAATATGTCGGGTACAAGACAGATCACGATCCGCGCCAGAGAGCGACTTCCAGCGGTCCTTTGACCTCAAAGGATATGACAGAAGCCCTCGAGCGAGCAGTTGTGAATGACGGCACGGTTCGCATCATGGACAAGATGATGGTTTTTGACCTTATCGTTGTTGGCGGAGAAATAAGAGGAGCACTCGCGGTTGATCTGACAAACCCCAGTTATGAACAAGCGAAGCTGGTGATCTTCTTGTCGGATACCGTTATTTTGGCTACGGGGGGTACAGCTGCCGTATATAAGCGAGTCGTTTTCCCGCCTTCACAACACGGTATGCTCGGCATGGCCATTCGAGCGGGTGCAAAGATTCAAAACCTTCAGGAATGGCAGTACGGCTTGGCTTCTACAACCTTCCGTTGGAACGTCTCCGGTACTTATCAACAAGTCTTGCCTCGTTACGTGTCTGTTGATGAAGAGGGAGTGGAACGTGAATTCCTATCCGAATATCTAAGTGAGACGGATGAATTGGATTACATTTTCTTGAAGGGTTATCAATGGCCGTTTGATGTCAAGAAAATTGACGGTTCATCCATGATCGACATCTTGGTATTCCATGAGACAGAAGTCTTAGGTAGAAGAGTCTATATGGACTTCATGAGAAATCCTAAGGCTTATAGGGCAGACCTCTCTAATGTCTCGGAAGAAACAAAAGAGTATTTACTCAACTCCGGAGCAACACAGGAAACACCTTTCTTGAGACTCCAACATATGAACCCGGCGGCGATAGAGTTATACCGCAATAACAAGATTGATCTTGAAACCGAAATGCTTGAAGTTGCGGTTTGTGCTCAACATTTAAATGGTGGACTTGCAGTCGATACTCATTGGGAGACTTCCATCAAAGGATTGTACTGCGTAGGAGAAGCGGCAGGAACCTTCGGCGTCTATCGGCCGGGCGGTTCAGCGCTTAACTCGGGTCAAGTCGGTTCCAAACGAGCCGCCGAGCACATTGCCTTTACGGCGAAATCGAAAGTTACTGAACCGATCGACTTGAAGGATCATCCGGAGATCAGGGATCAAATAGAGTCAGCTATTTCACTGTTGCATCAATGGGCATTGTCAGAAGAGGATCACTTTGCCGGAAGCTATCGTGAAGAGATGTCCAAGTCGGCAGCTCAGATAAGAGTTCTAAGTGAATTGTCAGTGATTCGTGACAGCCTGGCTAATGAGAATGATGCTGATCGGACTTCCGGAGGTTTAGCCCTTTCATTGATTGAGCGTGATGCCCGTCTAACGCAACGTGCTTTGATCGAGAGCATCGAGAAAGCAGCTGAGCATTTCGGAAGTAGAGGTTCAGCTCTTGTATTTGAGAAACGTCCGGACTTCAGTGAGCTACTGAGGAAGCCGATAAATCATTGGGGAATTGTTGCAGAAATTCCCGAAGGGCGACAACAAGTTCTGGTAAGCTCATACCATAAAGAAAAAGATGAGTTTGAAACAGAAATTAGACAGTGCAGACCTTTACCTGAACCTGACAGTTGGTTCGAGAGTGTTTGGGCAAGATACAGAGAACATTTCCACGGAAAGAAAAATGAATAAGAGAGGTGGTGGGGAAAAAGCAATAGAGTATGCCTGAAAAAATTGATATCACGTCTATTAAGAGATATTCAACAAAGAATTCTGCATCAAACAAGAACGTGATTTCGATTATTTCCAAGAACTGACCGAATGAATTGGCTTATCAAATGAGATGAATAGTATTTAAGACATGAAGAGGAGATTAACTCAATGAAGAAGATTCTATCTTTCGTATTGGCTGCAATCGTAATGTTTGGCTTTATCGCAGGTATTGGGATGCCTGTGAAGGCTGATGAATTTGACGGTGAAATTCTCATCGGCTGCCTTCAAGACATCACCGGCCCCACTTCTACTTTAGGACTTTCGGTCCAGATGGGTGCTGCGAAAGCAGTTGAAGAAATCAATGCCGCCGGCGGTATCGATGGCAAAGAAGTCGTCATGAAGACCTACGACACCAAGGGTGACGTTACAGAAGCTGTGAACGCGTATATCAACGCTGTTTCGGTTGACGAAGTTGCCTTCATCGTTGGGCCTCCGGTTGCTAACATTGCACACGCAATCAAAGAAACCTCAGAAGATTATGATGTACCGGTCCTTGGCTTCGCACTGGATCCTGCTGTACAGATCAAAGAAGACGGCACACCTTATAAGAACATGTTCTGCTTCCAGCCTAGTGCTACAGACATGGGTCGTATCATGGCTCAGTTCGCTGTAAAGAACGGCTACGAGACCTTCGGCATCATCTATAATCAGGAAAATAGTTACTCTCTCTCGTTGCTTGATCCTTTCATCAATCAGCTGGAAGAAGACGGTATTACCATCGAAGATAATCTCATCATTCCTTACGGTGCAGCCGACACAGACTTCAAAACGCTCCTGCAGCCGCTCGTCAGTGCTGACGTTGACGCCATCTATGCTCCTAACTACACCCAGCAGTTGGTCACCATCGTCACAGCAGCAACAGAGCTTGGTTATGAAGGCAAAATCGTAGCCGGTCTCGATGCCGCTCCTTCTTTCAACACCATTTATGGTCAAGACGCATCCAACGTTTATTACATCAACAATATCGATATCTTTGATGAAGAAACCGCTGAGCTTATTGCTGAAGTCGAAGACGACGTAAGTGCTGTCAACAAGTACTTCCTCGGCCATGACGTTATCAATATTGCCAAGATGGTTATTGAAGATGTCGGCCTCGAAGATCCTGATGCATTCCGTGAAGCTCTTGAGAATGTCACAGACTACGAAGGTTACACAGGCAAGCTGAGCATTGATCCTGAAACCCATATGCCCAAGGACATGGCTATGTACATGTATACATATGATGACCAGACACCGGTTCTTCTTGAAGAATACGCCGGCGAATAGGTTAAGACTCTAGAAACGTAGAAACGGGAGATTCGGGTTCTTCCTCAGGGAGAACTCGAATCTTATCCATAATGAGCCATTGGAGATGCTTGTGTTCTTACAAATATTAATAAATGGTTTAGCAACCGGATCTATATATGCTCTGATAGCAACGGGGTTTGCGTTAATCTTCAACGTCCTTAAGTTCTCAAACTTCTCACATGGCGCTACGATGACCGGTGCAGCCTTCGCTGCGTACTTTATCTCGGCACAGAAAGGTTGGGGCTTCGTTCCGACATTGATTGTTGCCGGTATAGCAGGTGGATTGATAGCCCTCTTCGGTGAGTTTGTCGGCTTTCGTAGGATTATCAAGAATGATTCTCCCTCCACATATTTCTTCGTATCCTCTATTACCCTTGGAACCCTCTACGAAGGTTTGGTCACCATTCGAGTCGGATCCAACTTCTACAACTATCCCGGGTTCTTTAAGAAGCCGGTTGTCAGATTGGGAGATCTAGTTATCTCCAAACCTGACATCATGATGTTCTTCATCAGTGTGGCGGTACTCCTTGTCCTTGGTTACGTCATACAAAAGACCAGAATCGGACGTGCTCTACGTGCCGTTTCATTCGATCGTGATACTTCTACCTTAATGGGTATCGATTCTACGCTAATTATTCAGATAGCCTTCGTAATCTCCGGTGTATTAGCCGGTGTCGCAGGTGTTTTCCTGGGAATTAAGTACACGCTCTATCCGACACTCGGTGCTTTGGTTGTCAAAGGTTTCATTGCCTCGGTTATCGGTGGATTAGGGAGTTTGACCGGAGCCATTATCGGTGCCTATCTGTTGGGTCTTCTTGAAACCATCTTCCTTTCTACACTTGGGTCAGGATATTCAACCATAGCAACATTCGGTGTCATGCTTCTCTTCTTGCTCGTCCGCCCGCAAGGCATTTCCGGTAGCAATGTTCAGGAAAAGGCTTAGGGATTACTTATGGTATTAGTAGCAAATATTCTCACGCAAATTTTCATCACACTGATTGCAGTTGTTGGTGTTTATGTTTTAACCGGTCTCACCGGTATGTTCAGCCTTGGTCAAGCGGCCTTCATGGCGATTGGTGCTTATACATCAGGACTGCTTGTCATTCGACTCGATATCCCGATTCCATTGGCAGCAGTGTTGGCTGTGATGCTTGCAGTTGTTGTCGGCTTCATCATCGGTTTCCCAACTGTACGCTTACGTAGAGACTACATATCTTTGGTGACCCTGGGATTCGGCGAAGCCATAGCGGCCTTGCTCAATCGAATGACCTCTATCACGGGAGGCGCCCAGGGTTTAACAGGGATTCCCCGTAGGACGACCCTCTTGATCACGGCCGTTTCCGCAGTACTGGCGATTGCTTTGGTTGCATACTTTAAGAGCAGCAAGTATGGCAGACAGTGTATAGCGGTCCGGGATGATGAACTGGCAGCTAAGGCTATGGGCATTCATGTGACGAAGGTCAAGATGATTGCATTCTTACTAAGTGTTGCTCTTACAGCCTATTCAGGGGTTCTCTATGCCTTCTATCTGAGTTTTGTCGATCCGACGATATTCGGTTGGAAGAGGAGTGCTGACTGGATCATCATGGTTTTCTTCGGTGGGGTTAACAGCCTCTCCGGTTCAATCATCGGTGCTTTCTTCCTCAGTGCTTTGCCACAGTTCCTCAGAGGTCTTGAAGCTTATCGATATGTTATCTATGCAGTCCTCGTTCTCCTGATTATCAACTTCAAGCCTAGCGGTTTGTTGGGTGAGTGGGAGCTTACCCCAAGAAACATCTCTCTGGCATTCAGGAATTTCACTGAACGTCGAAAAGTTAAGAACATGAGGGAGGAAAGCTAATGTCGCTTCTTGAAGTTGAAAACGTTAGTAAGAGTTTCGGTGGTGTTAAGGCTCTGAAAGGTGTCTATATTGCTGCCAATTATGGCGAAATCCACGGCATTATCGGTCCGAACGGTGCAGGGAAAACGACGCTCATCAATGTAATTTCCGGTGTCTATCCTGCAGATGAAGGTTCCGTGCGATTAGATAAGCAAATCATCACACATATGGACCAGTACAAGATTTCCCGTCTAGGTATGGCCAGGACATTTCAAAACATTCGCTTGTTCAACGGCTTGACGGTCGAAGAGAACGTCATGTGCGCTTTCGATCCTAGAAGTAATTATTCCTTCGTTGGAAGTATTTTACCGACTCCTAAACGTATGGCAGAGGAGAAGCGAGGCCGTGAGCTCTGTGAAGAGTATCTGGAATATGTCGGCCTGGCAGATTATAGGAAAGAAAGACCAGAAAACCTATCTTATGGTCTTAGACGTCGCATTGAGATTGCGCGTGCATTGATGTGTGAGCCGAAGATACTACTCCTGGATGAGCCCGCAGCAGGTTTGAATCCGACGGAAGTAGCTGCACTCACTGATCTGATCGATCGCTTGGCCAAGGATAAGGGCTTCGGGATCCTCCTGATCGAACATCGTATGGAACTTATCATGAAGATTTCAGATATCATCCACGTGCTGAATTTCGGTGAAGCTATTGCACATGGAACTCCGACAGCCGTTCAGGCGAATCCTGAAGTTATCAAGGCATATCTGGGTTCGGAGAAGTAAATATGACAATGCTGGAAATAAAAGATCTCAATGTCAATTATGGCTATATCAGAGCTCTCAAGGACGTAAATATAAATGTTGAAGAGGGCCAGATCGTCTCTATTATCGGTGCTAACGGAGCGGGGAAAACTTCTTTGCTTAGAGCTATTTCAGGCTTAGTTAAAGCAACTAGCGGGAAAATCTTCTTCCAAGGTGAACCGCTTCCCGGTAAGGCCAATGCCATCGTCAAGAGGGGGATAGTTCATGTGCCTGAAGGTCGTCAGACTTTCTCCGGTCTTACGATTCGTGACAACCTTCTGACGGGAGGCTTCTTGTTCCCTAATCATGTCAACGAAGAGAATGTACAGAAGATGTATGAATACTTCCCCATTCTCAAAGAAAGAGAACACCAGCATGCTGGAACACTGTCCGGTGGTGAGCAACAGATGTTGGCTGTTGCAAGGGGGCTCATGGCACATCCGAAGATACTCCTCTTGGACGAGCCTTCCATGGGTCTTGCCCCTCTTATCGTTGGTCAGATCTTCCGTCTTATTCAGACGATCAGAGACTCGGGGATCACTGTTCTTCTCATCGAGCAAAATGCCCAGAGAGCACTCACCATCGCAGATTATGCGTATGTTCTGGAAAATGGCGAGATTACCTTAGAGGGCACAGGTAATGAGCTCTTGAATTCGGAAGATGTTAAGAAAGCCTATTTAGGGGCGTAAATTGAGTTCGGAATTATCAAAGTTCAATTTCAGGATTGTCCATGTAGGTGTTAATTGTGCGGATGAAACTGAAGCTATCGAAGGTGTTCGGTTCATGGAAATGTTCTTCGGCTTACCCGAGAACCCGGACAAGCGAAGTCTAGATTCGCTCTATACCGACACAACTGTTGAATGGCTGACAAAACCCGGAAGAGGGAAGCATGGCCATCTAGCTATCGCAACAAATGATTTGGAAGGCGCCCAAGCCTTTCTTGAAGAGAAGGGTCTGACCTTCGATCCGGATAGCAGGAAATATACAGATGATGGACGAGTGCTCGTCATCTATGCCGAACAGGATATCGCAGGTTTTGCAGTTCACTTATTACAGGAGTGAACTGTATCCATAAAACGAGGAATTTATGCTTAGAGAATGGAACGAAGAATCACTGGATCATCGTAATGCTCTGTTATATGCCATGGGTATATCTGAAGATGATGCCCGAAGACCGGTTATCGGAATCATCAATTCATGGAATGAGATGAATCCCGGTCACTATCCGTTTAAGAGCGTTGTCGATCTCATCAAAGAGGAAATCTATGCTGAGGGTGGCTTGGCTCTGGAGCTGCCTGTTTTAGGGATCTGTGACGGAATGTGTTCCAATACCCCCGGAGACCGGTATACCTTACCGACGAGAGATCTAGTCTCGAGTGAAGTTGAAACGCTGGGAGAGCTGAACATGCTCGAAGGCATGGTGCTTCTCGGTACCTGCGACAAGATCATTCCCGGTATGGTGATGGGTGCACTTCGTGTCGATATTCCGACGGTATTCTTCACCGGCGGTTATATGGCAGCCGGCGAATATGAAGGTGAAATGCTTACCTTAACGCACACGAAACAAGCCTATGCTGCGTATCAAGAAGGTAAGATCACCGAAGAGAAATATAAGAATATCGTCAAAAATGCTTGTCCGACGCCTGGAGCCTGTCCATTTATGGGTACAGCTAACACAATGTGCTCCATGGTTGAAGTGCTTGGCTTCTCGCCTCATGGCAATGCCAGTGAGCGAAGCGGAACAGAAGCATGGTTTGAGATGGCAAAGGAAGCAGGACGCAAGATCATGGAGGTCTGGAGAGAGAAGAAAAGACCCAGTGACTTCCTTGATATGAAGAATTTCCGGAATGTCATTCGTTATATGATGGCCACAGGCGGCTCCACCAACTCCTTGCTCCATGTGCCGGCAATTGCGAAGCAGATGGGTATTGAGATCACACCGCAAGACTTCGACACCATCAGTCGTGAGATACCACTCATCTCAGCCATCTACCCGAATCATCCGACTTATACGATGGAAGAATTCAGTGCAGCCGGTGGTTTGGGGACTGTTATCAAGGAGCTGGTGGCGTCCGGCCTCTTCGATACTTCTGCACAAGGTTTATTCGGTACTCTTCAAGAAATGGCAGACCGAGCAAAGAATGAAGATGAACACGTTATCAGGTCGACACTCAATCCTATCAATCCGGAGGGAGGTCTGGCTGTCCTGAAGGGGAATATCGGTACGGATAGTTCAATCGTGAAGTTCAGTGCCGTAGAAGAAGAAGTATGGAAATTCAGAGGACCAGCTCGCTGTTTCGACTCACAGGATGAAGCATGGCAAGCAGCGCTTGATGATGAAATTCAGAGTGGTGAAGTCATTGTCATCCGTTATGAAGGTCCCAAGGGAAGTCCGGGCATGCCACACATGGAAACCTTCATGGCAGCTGTGCTCGGCAAAGGTCTGGGCAAAGAAATTGCTTTGGTCTCAGACGGTCGTTTCTCAGGTGCTACAGGCGGTTTAGCGATTGGTCATGTGAGCCCCGAAGCCTATGACGGTGGAAATATTGCCCTCATACAAAATGGCGACATGATTAGTATTGATATTGAAGCACGAAGCCTGGAACTTGAGGTCGATGATTCAGAGCTTCTGAGGCGGAAAGACATGTGGACGCGTGTCAATAAGCCGGCCAGTGGTTGGTTGAATCTCTATCGTAAACAATGCACCTCCGCTCACTCGGGTGCCACAGTCTTCTGGGACGATTCTGAGGATTAAGCGTGAATCTTCAGGGTAAGAAGCAAAATCCTCTAGGGATCAATTTATGGAACTGGGTAAACGGACTAGGGCCGGAGTGTATTTCTCTAATCGATAAGATCAAGGCCATGGGTTTTACTGCCGTTGAGATCCCTATGACGACACCTGATTTACCACCCGGACTCAGCGATAAGATTAGAGATTCGGGTTTGGCCGTCAGCTTGTGTGCGGCTCTCGGACCGGGAAGAGATTTGTCACACCATGACCCGAGCATCCGAGAAAGCACCATGGAGTATATGCTGCGATGTTTAGAAACAGCTCGTGAAGTGGGAGCGAGTGTGTTTGCAGGCCCCTTGTATGCAGGAGGGGGTAAGCGACACCTCTTGTCTGATCCTGAACGCCTGGAAGAACTGGATCTGGCAGTCAGAGGATTAAAGGCATTAGCCAAATATACTGAAGACGATGCCGTTCTCTTGGCTATCGAGCCTATCAACAGATATCGGACAAGTGTGATAAATACCGTAGATCAGGTGATAGATCTGATTGACCGTATCGATAGTAAAAATGTAGGCGTTCACTTCGACACCTTTCATGCAGGAATTGAAGAAGATGACATCGTCCTTGCCATGGAGAAGGTGTTGAAGCGCGACAAGATGTTTCACTTTCATGCCTGTGCTAATCATCGAGGTGCTCCGGGGCAAGGTTTCTTCCCTTGGGAACAGATATTCGAAACGCTGAGAACCCATGAATATCAGGGGCATATTACGATGGAGACTTTTGCGCCGGGCGGCTTAGACAGCGGATGGGTTCAAATGGGCGGATCACCGGATCAGATTGCTGAATTTGGTCTGAATTATATGAAAACACAATTAGCTAGATGATTTATGACCTAGTAGAAGATGTATGAGGAGGGAGTAATGTCATCACATGAAGTTTTTAGGTTCAAATCGTTAGAAGAAATCACCGAAAAGATATCGGACCTTGGAGTTGATATAGAACTATCGGAGGATCTCTCACCCTTAGCTCAATCAAAGAAGATAGGCCATCTTGTAGCGCCGAATTCGATCGCTGTTCTGCCTATGGAAGGTTGCGATTCCGAGCCTGATGGTTCTCCCTCTGAATTAGTCGAGAGAAGATATATGCGCTTCGCCTCCGGTGGTGCGGGCTTATTGTGGTGGGAAGCTTGTGCCGTAGTACCTGAAGGCAAAGCGAATGAGCTCCAAATGATGCTTCATGCCGACAACATTAAGCAATTCTCTGACTTGCTGAAGAAGACGAATAAGGCTGCAGCCGATACGAACGGAGCGGATCATAAGCCGGTCAATATCCTGCAGCTGACACATTCGGGTCGCTATTCCAGACCCGTAGGTCATATAGCAAAACCTCTCATCGTCCAGCACGATCCGATTCTCGATGAGCGCAGCGGTGTTGATCCCGAAAGTGATTCACAGATTGTCACGGATGCGTATCTCGATTCTCTGGTGGAGCGCTATGTAGCATCTGCAAAATATGCCAGAGAAGCTGGTTTCGATGGAGTAGATATCAAGTCGTGCCACCGTTATCTCCTGAGTGAGCTCCTCGCAGGTCATACCCGTGAAGGTCGCTATGGTGGCAGCTTTGAGAATCGCTCCCGCCTTATACGTGAGATCATCCGAGCGATCAGGCACGAGATGGGCGATAATTTTATCGTCGCATGTCGCTTCAATGTCTTCGATGCGCATCCGTATCCCTATGGTTTCGGATCATCGGAAGAAGACATGTGGTCCTTCGATGATACTGAACCCATGCAGCTCGTTCGTATGATGATTGAAGAGGGTGTCGGATTACTCAGTAATTCAGCCGGCAATCCCTATTACATCTATCCTCAAGTAACTCGCCCCTTTGATAAGTCAAGTGAAGGTATTCCGGTGCCAGATGAGCACCCCTTAGAGAGTATTGAGAGGTTATTTGACTTTACGAGAAGGGTTAAGAATGCTGCAGGCGATATCCCGGTTGTCGGTAACGGCTACACCTGGTTACGTCAATTTGCACCGCTTACCGGAGCCGCAAATCTCAAGAAGGGTGCTTGCGACTTCATGGGACTTGGTCGACAGAGCTTTGCATATCCTACAGCCCCTCATGACATCTTAACTCAAGGAGAGATGGATCCTCGAAAATGCTGCACAGCTTGTTCGATGTGCACTCAAATCATGCGTGATCATGGACGGACTGGATGCGTTATACGAGATTCAGCTGTCTATGCACCGCTCTATAAGCAATATCGTGAAGAAGCCAAGGCAAGAGCTGCCAAGAAATAGAAAGGCGGTGCTGTCGTGTCAAGGATCAATCGACTTGCACAGGTCATTGAGCCGTTCCGTACGAAGTTGATCGAACGGCCTGTCCGTAATCCTGAGGCAGATGAAGTCCTGATAAGGATCATGGCGAGTGCCATTTGTGGCAGCGACTTGCATATCTTTCGAGGCAGACATCCCTCCGCCCCCCTTCCTGTAACGATCGGCCATGAATTCTCGGGCGTTGTTCTTGAAGTAGGGAGCGAAGTAAAGAATGTTGCACCAGGTGATCGGGTGACTTTAGAGCCTGTTATTACCTGTGGATCTTGCCCGGCCTGTGAAGCGGGAGATTACGGCTATTGTGAGAATATCAGTTTCACTTATCGCCAAGGTGACGGGTCGATGGCCGACTACATAACCATCCCGGCGAAACGAGTCTATAAGATCCCTGATGACATGAGCTTCGAAGAAGGGACCCTGATTGAACCGCTCAGCGTAGCGGTTCATGCGGTTCGAAGAGCCGGTATCGAATTAGGGGACACGGTCCTTGTCATCGGTGGAGGAGCTATCGGTATCCTTATTGCCGCCCTCTGTAGGCAGCGTGGCGCTAAGCATGTTGTCTTGTCCGATCCCAATGAATTTCGTTTGAAATTGTCCCGTGAATTCGGTGTTACCCACACGATCCTAGCCCGCAGTGAAGATCTGGATGAACGTATCCGTGAGTTAACGGACGGACGAGGTGTCGACAAGAGCTTCGAATGTGTAGGAACACAAGCAACCTTGCATCAAGCTATGAATACACTTAAAAAGAACGGTCTGGCAACCATTGTCGGAATCTTTGAGAATACTGAAGTCAATATACCTGTGACGAGATTCGTCACTCATGAAATTAAGGTACAAGGTGCTCAAGGATATTGCAGAGATTTCCCTATTGCTCTCGGATTGGCTTCAGCAATTCCTCTCGAGAAGCTCATCACCCAAACATTTCCGCTCGACGAAATTCAGCAAGCTCTAGAGCTCATTGTGAATAAGACTGAGAACTCCATGAAAGTTGTCATGAGAGCAGAAGATAAGGAGTGAACTTATGAAGAAGACAGCAATTGTAACGGGCGGTAGTCGCGGTATAGGGTTCGGTATCTCCCTACAGCTAGGTAGAGACGGTTATAACGTCGTTATCTTTGCATCCTCCCCGAAAGAGAGGTCTGCGGACAACCTCAAGCAGCTCGAAGATGAAGGGATTTCTTATCACTATGTCCAAGGGAATCTCGCGAACCAAGCAGACCGGGAGAAACTTGTACGGGAAGCCGTTGAAGTCTTCGGCGGTGTCCATGTCCTGGTCAATAATGCAGGAGTTGCGCCTCTTGAGCGAGCTGACTTACTTGAAATGAGTGAAGAGAGCTGGGAGAGAGTTTTAAACATCAATACCAAAGGTCCCATGTTCCTGACTCAGCTCGTGGCCAAGCAAATGCTGAAGCAGGATGTTGTCGGCAAGAAGCGCGGCACAATCGTCAATGTTTCTTCCATTTCTTCTGTTGTTTCAAGCACGAATCGTGGTGAGTACTGTGTTTCCAAAGCAGGCGTCTCCATGCTTACGACGCTCTATGCGGATCGCTTGGCGGGTGAAGGGATCTTGGTCCATGAAGTTCGTCCGGGCGTTATTGCTACCGATATGACAAGTGCTGTCGAAGAACGATATAACGCTCTTATAGAAGATGGAATCTTCCCGATCGCTCGTTGGGGAACGCCGGAAGATGTTGCCGGTGCTGTCAGTGCTTTTTGCTCAGATAAGTTCCTCTATTCAACAGGGAATTACATCGATGTTGATGGTGGTTTTCATATCACAAGTCTGTAGTTCTAAGAGTGTTGCTTAGAATTAGTTTACTCAAGCTCCAATTAACTGAAAGATAGAGTCAAGACCGGTTCTGCTATTAAAAGGGGGGCCGGTCGTTGGCTTTTGTGTGGAAATATCCAGTTTGTGAACATTGGTGGTGTTGTGCGAGATGCGAAGGGATATGCCACAAACCGATCAGGATCACTTTGCTATGATTGAAAAAATCACGCCGAAAGTGAGGAATTATTAGATGAAAT
>CAYFSS010000029.1:15120-18233 GCA_964345975.1 uncultured Oscillospiraceae bacterium | reverse complement strand
CACTTTGCTATGATTGAAAAAATCACGCCGAAAGTGAGGAATTATTAGATGAAATATTATGAACTGGCCGGCCAAGAAGTATCGCAAGTAGCCTTGGGGTGTATGCGTATTGCAGATCGTCCGGAGAAAGAAGCGGATGCAGCGATTGATGCCGCGCTCGAAATAGGAATCAATTTCTTTGATCATGCCAATATTTATGGAGGGGGCGGAGGAGCTGAAACGGCTTTTGCAGATTCAGTGAAGCGTCTTGGCCTCAAGCGCGAGGATATGTTCCTCCAGAGTAAGGTCGGAATCGACCAAGGTATGTTCAACTTCGACAAAGAGCATATTCTGACGGAGGTAGATGGAATCCTGCGTCGTTTGGAGACAGACTATCTTGATTTTCTCTTGCTCCACAGACCGGATACCCTGATTGAACCGGACGAAGTGGGTGAGGCTTTTGATCGTCTTGAAGAGTCAGGAAAAGTACGCGCCTTTGGTGTAAGTAACATGAACCCCATGCAAATGGAGCTGCTGAAAACCGGGATCGGTCAGAAGATCGTTGCCAATCAGTTGCAATTCGGTCTCCTTCATACACCTATGATTGATGAAGGTTTCACGGTCAATATGATGTGGGATTCTGCGACGATGCGCTCCGGTGGAACGCTCGAGTATTGCCGGATCCATGACATTAAGATTCAACCTTGGTCACCCTTGCAGTGGGGCTACATCATGGGTCCCTATCTTGATAACCCGCATTATCAGGAGTTGAATGAAGCGCTTGAGAAGATGGCGGCCGAGAAGAATACGACAACGATTGCTCTGGCGCTTGCCTGGATCCTCCGTCATCCAGCCGGAATGCAACCTCTCTTGGGTAGCATGAATGCTGATCGTATTAGGGAAGCCAAGGATGCTACAGAGATCGAACTTACGCGTCGTGAGTGGTATGACCTCTATCTGGCCGGCGGTAATCGCTTACCATAATTTGCAGGCGCTAGAGCGATTGCTCGCTAGGTCGCAGGACGCGAAGGCTATTGCTCGCTAGGTCGCAGGGCGCCAGGGCGATTGCTCGGTAGCTCGCAGGGCGCCAGAGCGATTGCTCGAACGCTGTGAATTGGCAGAACCTGTAAATTAGCAGAACAACGTAACCGCCATAAATTGGCAGGTTCTAATCGCTTGCCTTAGAATGTGCCTAAGTTAGTCATCATTCGTCAAACAAGGAGATCTTAATTTATGAAAACCTATCGCATCGGAATCATCGGTTTCGCACACGCACACGTCCATAGCGCAGTTCGTGAATTTCAAGCACTCGGCGATCGAGTGGAGTTCGTAGCTGCGGCAGATGTTGAGCCTATGGTGGAGACGGTCAATAAGACCCATGGCACACGTAGTTGGAACATCGAGCAGGTTCTGACCCGCCTCGATCTCCACGACAAGTACTACGGCTACGAATGGCGTAAGCTCCTCGATGAGGAAGAACTCGACATCGTCCTTGTAAACTGTGAGAACCTCTTCCACGTCGACGTCAGTGTCGCAGCTCTTGAGAAAGATCTCGTCGTTGTCATGGAAAAGCCTTTCGCCACCAATCTCGCCGATGCCCAGAAGATCCGTCGCGCCGTCGAACGCTCCGAAGGCGAGATGATCCTGAACTATCCTTCATCATGGTGGGCAAATGTTCGTCGCGCCAAAGAGCTCGTCGCTGACGGTGCTATCGGTCGCGTCTTGAAGTTCACTTACCGCAATATCGACTCCGAAGGTCCTTTCTCGCACGGCGATGATGTGCCGGAAGACGAGCGCATCTTCGAGTGGTGGTACCAGCGTAAACCGGGTGGCGGGGCTTTCTTAGACTATTGCTGCTACGGTGCGAATCTTGCGACATGGTTCCTGGATGATAAGGCGGAGGCTGCTTATGCCCTGCGCGGTAACTTCAATTCTCAGTATGGTGAGGTCGAAGATTACGCCACCATCACAGTCAAGTACCCCAATGCTGTCGCCATCTTGGAAGGTACCTGGTCATCGGTTGCAAGCGGTATCCCCCATGGTCCTATTGTCTACGGCACTGAAGGTACGCTCGTCGTGAAGCCGGATTGCATTGAGATCCACCGTGAGCGTTACAAGCTCGAGCCGACGGAAGTCATCACGGATGCCGTCATGCCTGAAGGTCGCACGAACTTAGCGGAGGAAGTCCTCCATCACCTCGATACCGGCGATGCCATCCATCCTACGCTTGAGCTCTATCTCAATATGGATGCGATGGCCATTCTTGACGCAGGTCTTCGTTCCTGTGAATCCGGTTGCATGGAGCCTATCCACAACGCTACCTATAACGGCTAAACCCTAGCATTCCATAAAAATAGCGGGTCCTTGCACGATGCTGAGGATCCGCTTTTTTACCTTCAAAAGCCCAAAACAGGTCTATCCTACGGCTATATCTAACTGCTACATCTTCAGGTCAAAGCCTGCACGATAGGTTTCAATGCATCGAAATCTACTGCATCGACCGGTGTGTGCTGCAGTTCAAGAAAAGCCTCTACCTCCTCTGATGGAACTTTCTTTGCTTTGTTGCGCATGACGCGGAACATCATCCCCATCATGATGCGGTGAACAAAAGAAACTTCACGATGGTTGTAGGCTCCACGTAGTCCAAAGATCTGGGCATCCAAGGTTTCCAAGCGCTGATATTTCTCCAGCTGCCGCATCAGGTTTTGTGAGTTGGCGGGATTCTCAGGATCGGCGAGCCCAACGGTCACGAGGGTGAACTGGACGGATGGATGAAGCTCCGCAGCCAGGACTTCTTTCAGACCTACAACACTGCCTGCATATAATGAACCGATATGGACAACTTGCACTTGATCTTTCAAACCGGGGACATTGCGGATGTCCTTGACGTTATAGACCAAGAAACCAGTCCGACGACCGAGCTCTTCCGCATAACGTTTAGCGGAACCGTAATGTGTCCCGTAGAAAATAATTCCCATCTTTCAACCCCTTGCTTTTCATGCCACTCTTTTCATACCGAATGTCTCTAGAATCTTACCGACAAACGATGGGGGAAGTAATAGCAATTCCATTAGAAAATCATGAAAGATCAGCTGAAGTCAAGCGGGCTCCGGCGAAGTCAGGCGAGATCCGGC
>CAYFSS010000029.1:3642-15020 GCA_964345975.1 uncultured Oscillospiraceae bacterium | reverse complement strand
CGAAGTCAGGCGAGATCCGGCAAAGTCCGGCAGTGTCCGGCAAAGTCATGCCTATCTCATCACACCTTTGATACGTGAGGATTCCCCGCAATATAGAAACGATAAGGGAAGTGGATTGCTTCCTCTGCATAATCGATCCCGATGCGCTTGGACCGTACCGTTTCAAAGTCACGATACCCATCACTGCAGAGGATCAGGGGACTTTTGTCGGCCAAAAGGTCGAGCCCGTTTTGTGAGAGGTCTATGCCCAGAGCCCGAGTTAGTTTCCCCGGGCCATTGCTTAAATTCTTCTTCTGATAGGGGGACAGATCAGCATAATTCTTTGCAAACCGAAGTTGTCCCATCCTATCCAAGCCCTGTATAGGCTCGACAGCTCTGATCATGACGCCTTCACCGGATTCGTCTCCGGCAACAATGTTCAAGAGTTCATGGAGACCGTAGATGAGATAAACATAGATATGCCCGGCACGGCGATACAAGAATTCCGTCCGTGCGGTACGTCGCCCGCCATAAGTATGACTGGCTTTGTCTATCTCACCGGCATACGCCTCGCACTCGACAATTCGAGCTACAAGCTCATGCCCATCGTCCAAGCGGTGAACGATGACCTTACCCAAGACGGCTTCGGCCAGGCTCAGGGCATCTCGCTGATAGAAATCATGGGAGTCGAGGCGTTTCAGTGAAGGCATAACGAATGACGAATCGTGCCTAGAGCTTCTTCAAGAAGGCCAGATTGGATTCGAGCTTCTCGCGGGTAGGACTTTCGTTGGAGAAGTCTTCCACGCTAATCGTTCCGTCATAGCCGAAGGTACGCAGATCCTCGAACAAGCCGGTGAAATTGACAGCACCGTCGGGGAGGGGCTTTTGTGTCCTAATATATTGGAGGACTCCGTTGCCATCGCGCTCGCCCGGTTCGAGAGCAGCATTCTTCACGTGGACATGAGCGACGTATTCACCGAGAAGTTCGAGCCCATTGAGATAGCGCTCATAGCCTTCGAAGACCATATTGCCGGGATCGAAGATAATGCCGACGTATTCCGGATCGAGGCCTTCGAGTGCACGACGTGCAGCACTTGCACTGGGGACCAAGGAGTCGTGATGAAGTTCGACAACGGCCTTGATCTTATACTCTCGCGCCATGGATTCAACGGTTTTGAGCTGTTCCCTAAACTTTTCAAAAGCCTCGTCATAACGCAAATCCGAGGATTCCGGCCTAAACGATTCCCGACCGGCGCGGATGAACTTAGCGCCAACCGCATCTGCCGCCTCGAACGTTGCCCCGAGCTCTTCGAGATTGTCGAGGGAGGTATAACCTGCTAGACCCCAGATCTCAAGCCCTACTTCATCGCAGATCTCTTTCGCCCGAAGCGTATCTTCGAGAAGCCGAGTGACATCTAAAGTGCTCTTGTTGAGACCCCAGTAGCGGCTGGGATAGTGCTCATGGGAGGGCTCGTGCGTGGCGAGACCTTCCGCCGTTTCTTCTGTCAGGTTTCCGACCCGGAACTCGATGCCGTCGTAACCAAGTTCGGCTAAGAGGCGGATCGAGGCTTCGATGTCGTACTCCGGCATACATACTGTGTAGACTCCAAACTTCATCTTTTTCTCCTTTTCTTTATCTGCTTCTTCATATTATTCCTAGAAAGAAGCAGCTTCACTGCAAGTTTGCGCAAAGAATAACTATAATGATTGAACCATACAAAAGTTTGCGCAGAAAGCATTCTGATATATTAGATAATGTGCGACTTTGCGGCCTGAAAATATCACATTTTGTTATATTTGCTCCGTAATCAACCCAAGGAGGTCCTTTATGCTCCAATTTACGCTTCGTCGTGACAAACCTGTCGCTATCATTCTAGGGATTATTTTCTTTCTTAGTGGTGTTTATACCGTGCTTCAACCTGAGATGACCATGCTCGCCATCACTTATCTCATTGCCGGGCTCCTCATCTTGCGCGGTCTCATCTCCATTGTGATTCACTTCGTCCAAAAGAGGCGCCGGTCCAAGCAAAGGGTCCTTGTCGAGAAGGTTCCCGTGAATCAGGGTGTGAAGGGTCAAGCAAACGCAGAGAACGCAGCCTATGCAAGCGGGGCTTCGCAAGAGACCACGACACAAACGGCAGTTGTGCACGAAGATTCAATCTGGATGGATTCGAGCCAGTTGGCTTTCGGCATCATTCTCATTCTCCTCGGCGTGCTCTTCCTCACGCGGCTCGATTTCACCACCATCTTGGTCACGTACTTCATTTCCTTTTATTTCCTGGCCGATGCCATCTTTGCGTTCATCTATGGCGTGCGTAAGAAGAGCAAGCTTGCCCTGGTTTTCCTCTTTCTCTCGTTCATCCTCTTTGGTGCTGCCCTCCTCTTGCTCTTTGGTGGTGACCCTGCGATCTTACCCACCTACATCGTCGTTGGCGTAGCGCTCATGGCTGATGGTATCAACACAGGGATGGCTCCTTTTGCAAAATAATTCACCTAAGTCCACACTTCTCACCGCTCGCTCCATCAGCTCCAAGACGTTTCCCTTGGCGCATCGGCTCCTCACAGATGCCTTTCCTCTCCGCGAGCTCCCTTCGCAAGCAGCTCTCGAAGCGCGTTTTCGGGAACCTCACTGCGATGCCATGCTCTTCTATCACAACAATCAAAAGCCCGTCGGCATCTCCATCGGCTGGTCTCTCTATGACTTCTACTTCATCGAATACCTGGCTTTCGTGCCCGAGTTCCGCGGCAAGAACTACGGCTCCCGTTGGATAGAGTCGCTCAAAGATCTGCACCGTACAGTGGTGGCCGAGATCGAGATCCCCGAGTCGGAACAACAAGTTAAGCGTCACAAGTTCTATGAGAAATTAGGCTTTCAAACCCTGAAAGATGATTACGTGATGCCTGCTGTCCGTGCCAACGAAAAGCCCCTCCCGATGTGGCTCCTAAGTACAGACTTAAGTCTGGACGCCGATGAAACTGCTCGCACGATCTACCGGGAAATCTATAAGCATGCATTGATGCGACCGCAAAATGAGGCATTGCAGCCTTTTCTAGACGGTGAAGCGTAGTAAAGTCGAACGCGATGATCATAATTCAAGAAGAGCCCAAGCGACCTTCTAAGGCTGCTCGGGCTCTTTGCCATGGTTTTGTCCTAGCTAAGCTTCCCCCGGATAATCCGGAGCGCCCATACTTACGGTTGGCTGGATATCTCGATTCCCGGAGAGTACTACCAAGAGATTGGTTGCAAGTCTTGCCTTCTCAGACTCCGTGAATTGAATATTGCCCTGGGATTCCAGGTATTGGAGGGCCATTTCAGTCATCCCAACGGCTCCGTCGACGATAGTTCGTCTGGCATCAACGACGGCTCCGGCTTGTTGACGCTGTAGCATGACGCGGGCAATTTCAGGGGCATAGTTGAGGTGGGTGATGCGGGCATCGACAATTTCAATTCCGGCTTCTTCCACACGTTCTTGAATCAGGGACTTGATGCGTGATGCGACTTCGGTAGAGGAACCACGAAGGCTCCCTTCATCCGGTTCACCGTCGCCGTCGGTATCGATCCCCGGAGCGACGTCATAAGGATACTTGCGGACGACGTCACGTAAGGCGCTGTCACTTTGGATAGAAAGATACTCCAAGTAGTTGTCGACGTTGTAGACGGCTTTGGCCGTATCGATGACGCGCCAGATGACGGAGATGCGGACTTCGATGGGATTTCCCAGAAGGTCATTGACTTTCTGTAAGTTGTTATCGAGGGTCATGAGTTTCAGCGAGATGATCTTGCTGACGACTTCGATGTTTACCTCTTCGTCTTTACCCTTGCCGCTGCTGACATCGCGACTACGGAATTTGGTTCCGGCCGCCGGATTGTAGCTGAGGCTGAAGGGATGAACGTAGAAGAAACCGGGCCCCTTGAGCGTCCCATAATAGTCACCGAAGAGGGTGAGAACTCGCGCTTCGTTGGCGCGAAGGCTCTTCAGTCCTGCTATGAAAACAAAGAAGAGAAAGAAAGCGATGACGGCTGGGGGGATGAGCCAGTACATTTCAAAGTAGAGCCCCAAGGCAAAGGCTGCGATGGATAAGGCCAAGACTATGATGAGCAAGATGAGGATGGGCAGGCCGGCTTTTCCCTTGATAAATTTCTCTTGAACCATAGGGTTCTCCCTTCAATGTTCGCTCGCTGCGAACAGCATTGATCTATTGCCCCTCAAGTTTAAAGGATAGGTTCGGGCAAAGCATTCAAATTCGATTAATTTTTAGCAATAGGGTTAGGAAAGACGCCATGAGTCTCTTGGTCTAGGGTTTCCGTTGAAGGTATCTAGCCAATTTGTGGATATGAAGATCAACAATGTCAAGAGAAGCTTATAAATATTGGGTATTGAATGACAAATTGCCTAATGAAGCCTAAAATGGTAAAGGATAGCGACCCTAGTCCTTTACATTTTGTCGGAGGAATTTCCTTGGAAGAGCCAAAACGAATTCTATACCGTGTTCTACGCATATTACTGCTCGTCTTCATCCTCTTTTGGACGATCTTTCCGATCTATTGGCTCTTCAGTCTCTCCATTCGTGGCTCTGAAGAATTACGCGAAGGACTTGCCCTCATACCTCAGACCTTCACCACGAACCACTTCCAAGATCTCTTTTCTCGCTTCGACTTCCTGACGTCTCTGAAAAATTCTCTGATCATTACAGTCATCTCAGTGATCATTTCTTTGTTATCCGGTGTTGCCGCATCCTACGTCTTGATGCGTCAACACTTTTTCTTTCCTCAGCGCAAGGTTTATTTCTTCTGGGTGCTGCTCACAAGGCTCATGCCGCCGATTGCCTTTGCGATCCCCCTGTATTTCTTGTTTAACCGTTTCGGGTTCAGCGGCTCCTTGGGGACTGTCATTTCTGCGCACCTCATCTTGAATATGCCGCTCATCATTTGGTTTCTCATGACGTCAGTTGAACAGATCCCGGTTTCCATCGAAGAGGCTTCGAGGATCGATGGAGCTAGTGAGTGGCAGATTTTTGTGCAGATGGTTATCCCGCAAATTCTACCTTCGATCGCAGCTGTAGCGATGCTCTCATTTATGGCGTCGTGGAATGACTACTTGTATAGCGTTATTTTCATCCAGTCGCCGCGGAATTTCACGGTGCCGCTCACGCTTGCAACCATGAACAGTGAACAAGAGTTGACGCAGTGGGGAGTCCTTGGGGCAGGCGGGGTCATATCGACGATACCTGTGGTGCTTTTTGTGATGTTTGCGCAACGCTATTTGATCGAGGGTTTAGCAGGTTCAGCCGTCAAAGGTTGAAGAGAAGGTAATAAGCCGAATGTCGGCAATATGAGCCGAAAGAGGTTTGATACATAGAATTGGGTCCTTAGGAGTCGATGAAGTCGACGAGAAAGAAGGTATGGTATGAAGCGATGGATGGCGATGGTTTTGACATTCGCCTTGACTCTAGGTCTCTTGGGGGGACTTGGCGTTGAGTTGAAGGCTGAAGAAACCAAGACACTCGTGATTGCTGCTCGTGGTGGTTCACACGTTGATGCAATCAATGCAGTTAAAGGCGAATTCGAAGAAGCAAACAATGTGATCATTGAGGTCGCAGGTTACGAGTCAGCCGATCTCAAACAGCAAATCCAATTGGACAGTATCAAGGCTGAAGGTGGCATCGACCTCGTTATGCTCGATGATCCTTGGATGCCTGAAATGACCGAAGCCGGTGTCCTGCTCAACCTCACCGAAGCAGGCCTTGAGCCGGACGAAGATTTTGTCAAGACTTCCACCGATGTTGGCCGTGTCCCGTATGCAGAAGGCGATCTCTATGCGATGCCGTTCTCCGGCAACGTCATGCTCTTCTTCTATAACAGCGATCTCGTAGCTGAACTTCCTACGTCCTGGACGCAAGTCCTCGAAGTTGCTGAAGGTCTCAAAGCTGAAGATACGCTTGGTTACGTCATCCGTGGTCAACAAGGGAACCCGATCGTCTCCGACTGGCTTCCCATTTTCTGGGCGCACGGTGGCGAAGTCTTCAACGAAGAATGGGAAGCTCAAGTTAATTCTGAAGCGGGTATCGCCTCTCTCGAGCTCTACCTCAAGCTCCTCGAAAGCGGCGCAAACTATGAGAAGAACGATCTCGTTGCTGCCGTTACTGAAGGTCAAGCCGGTATGTCTCTAGGCTGGCCAAGTTGGTACGTCTCCGGTGAAGAAGCAAGCGCTGCTTATGGCGTTATCCCATCCCAAGTCGATGCAGACAGCGATGTCAATCCTTCCGGCATGATCGGTAACTGGATGATGGGTGTCACAGCCAACAGCACGAACCCTGAAATTGCCGTTCAATTCCTTGAGTTCATTACGTCGGAAGACGCCCAGAAGGCCGGCGCTTTGGTCGGAGGTGTCCCAACCCGTAAGGCTGTCCTCACAGATGAAGAACTCGTTGCTCAATATCCCTATTTCCCAACCATCATGGAAGGCATGGAACTGGGGGTTGTTCGGCCTCGTCACAGCAAGTGGTCTGCCGCTGAAGAAGCCCTCGGATCCGAGCTTTCAGCAGCTGTTGTCGGCACCAAGACCGTTCAAGAAGCTCTGGATGCTGCTGTAGATTCGATGAATGCTGCGATTGCTAACTAACTTATGACGAATCAAGTAACCTCAAAGAAGGCAAGCTTGAGAAAGCGGCGTGCTCGAACCGGGCATGCTGCCTTTGCTCAGCTCATGACCTCACCCGGTGCCCTTATCCTGATTGCTTTCAGCTTCGTCCCGTTCGTCTATGTCATCTATACATCGATGACGAACTTGGATTTACTGAACTTCAATCGGGGGGCAGATTTCGTCGGCCTCAAGAACTACGCTACGATCTTACAGGACGGCAAGTTTCGTCAAGCCCTGACCACGACGCTCTACTTCACCTTCCTGGCGGTAGTCCTGGAGACTGTCCTTGGCTATGCTTTGGCGCTCTTCGTCAATTCTCTTCGCTTCGGCCAGTCCACAATGCGTGTCATCCTCCTCTTGCCGATGCTCTGTCCACCGGTCACGGTCACGATGGTTTGGCAAACGATGTTCAGTAATGCCTATGGTGTTTTGAATCGCTTGCTCGAGGTCTTTGGGATCGCGCCGGTGAATTGGCTCCAGGATGTTCGTGTTGCCTTCTATGCGATCGTTTGGGTCGATGTCTGGCAATATATGCCGATGGTCTTCCTCCTCATGTATGTTGGGCTTCGCACGATCCCGGATGAGATGAAAGAGGCTGCTTCGATCGACGGGGCTAATAGCTTTCAAACCTTCCGTTACATCATCTTTCCACAGCTACTGAGTACGCTCGGTGTGGTTGTTCTGCTGCGGATCATCGATGCTTTTCGGCTCTTTGATAAGGTCAACATCCTCACTCGTGGCGGTCCGGCCGATAGCACGAAGACGATCACCATGTACATCTATCAAACGGGAATCGATCAGTTTCGGATAGGATATGCCTCTGCCGGTTCTGTCCTCATGGCTTTAGCTGTCCTCATCCTAGCGTCGCCCTATCTGCGCGCGTCGTTCCGCAAACTCAAGCGTTAGCCACGTCCTACTTCTACACCAAATAGCCCGTACTCCCTCTTCTGTGGTGTGCGGGCTTTCCATTACGAAAAATCTCCTTCATCATGGAGCAAAGCGATCCCTCGGAGGTGATGACGATGAAGAGAAGGCAGACATTCTATAGACAGATCAGGGTGCTGGCATTGAGCTTGCTTTTGATGATTGCCATGGTGGGCCCGCTTAGAGCTGAGGACCTGCAAGAGGTTGAGATCTATCGCAATCTTGAGGTGACGGATAGTGAACTATGGAACATCGCGGAGAGGCTCCTCTCGGGATCATCTGTCGGCATAGATCTTGAGACATTCGGAGATGAATCGCGGGTGGAGCAATTAGCGAAGCTCTATCGAGGACTCTATTTCGACTCTGTGATATTCCGGGATATGAATCTCCATTATTTCAATCAATTGGCAAATTCAAAGGCAGGTCTGACGGACGAGCAAATCGAGCAATTGGAAGAGCATTTGCTGTTCTTCATCGACGCCGAATATGTCTTGGAATTAGCGCTCAAGAACGACCTTCTCGACGACTTGTGGGGGCCGAGCTTCGACACGATCGATGCTGCGGCCGATGAGCAAGCGGAGATTCGAAACGAAGCGATTGCGTTAAGAGCCTGGGTTCGGGTCCGTCTAGATCATCTGTGGGATGAGAGCCCTGAGAAACAGCGTGGACTCCTTGGCGAGATCATGATCTCGCTCCAAGACCCAATGGCGGATCTCATGATGAATCTTAGGCCGGATGATGTAGGAGATGTCGTCGAACTTGAGCTTGATGCTGTCCGGGAGATGCAAGATCATTTTAGGGAAGCGCAGGATTTGGCAACCTGGGTCACATGGCTGGATGACGGAGCCTTAGGTTCACTGCCCGAGAACCTCTTGCAGAATATGCGAGCGATTCGAGGGAGGAGTATCGCCCGGGATGAGAAAGTCTATGGGGCTTTTGATAGGTTAGGCAATACGCTGTATGCAGCGGTCAGCGGGGAAGAGGTGCAGGAGCTCATGTATGCCATGTCAAATGATGATAAGGCGGATGCATTCTTGCAAACGGTCTTCAAAGAGGACCTGAGTCTTGAACATCCTGAGATAGAAACTAATGTGTTCCGTGAGGATATTTACCACATCAAAGGGGAAGATTCACAGCTTGTCGTCATCGTGACGAAGGTCTCGACAGGGCTTCAGTCGATTTATCGGGTGGAGCTGGCTCAATGATGAGATCGTTCGGATCTTGGCGGTTGGTCGGGTGGGCTTTTAGAAGACAATTAGCGTGATCGACATCATCATCATCCCTGCAACGACCCCATAAATTGCTACGTGATGCTCACCATATTTCTCCGCTGTCGGAAGCAATTCGTCGAACGAGATGAACACCATGATGCCTGCGACCATACAGAAAATGAGGCCAAGGAGTTGGTCGGTCAAGAAGGGCTGGAGGATAAGCGCAGCAGCTAGCGCCCCCGCAGGTTCAGCGAGCCCCGAGAGAAGTGCGTAGAGGAAGCCCTTACGTTTGGAGCCGGTCGCATAGTAGATTGGTACCGCAACACCGATCCCCTCCGGAATGTTGTGGATAGCAACGGCAATGGCGATGCTGAGACCTAGCGTTGGATCGACGAGCGCACTGATAAATGTGGCAATTCCTTCGGGGAAGTTATGGATAGCAATGGCAAAGGCGGAAAAGAGACCCATGCGCTTTAGTTCACGCTTCTGGTGATGGTTAAGATCGCTCACATCGCTTTCGTTTGCTTCACTCTCCGATTGTTGAACGTCCTCGATCTGCTCGAGTTCCAGTGGTTCGTGAGGGTTCTCTGCTTCCGGTACGAAACGGTCAATGAGGGCGATGAAGACGATGCCGACGAAGAAACTGGCTAGCATCAGCCATTGAGCTCTAGTTTCAGAATTGGAAGACAGCAGGAACGACAGACCTTCGGGAAGTAGTTCCATGAAAGAAACATAAACCATGACGCCCGCAGAGAAACCAAGGGCAGCGGAGAGCAGTTTCGTGTTGGTGCGATCGACTTTGAGGACAATGAGCCCACCGATACCGGTGGAGAGCCCTGCAAAGAGTGTCAGAGTTAAAGCATAAGCATATCCGGCAGGCATAGACTTCTCCTGAAATTTAACGTAACGATAGAGTAACGATAGAGCAAAGAATCATATAAAGTGATTCGCAAAAACATCTTTGCTAGGATAGCAGTAAAACAGGCATCTTGTCTAAAAAATAGGCGATGCGTTTTGCCATCCGTTAGTTGTTGCTACTCATTTTTGTTTATGCGGAGATTTGAAGCAAAACACGTGCCGGTCTTTACTCTCCTACGCTTGTGGTTTCTGCTTGGAGTTTCATTCCTCTCGCGTGATAGCGTAGACCTCTGTCTTAATGTCACCTGTGAAATATGCTTAACCTTCCTGCAACCCCGGGATGAAGCGGTTCTTGCCGACGAAAGATTGGCTACGGGCATAAATAAAACCTATATCTCACGTGTTGCATTCTCTAAGCGTCCATCGCATCATGTGGGTTGAAAGCTCTTATAGAACTTCCTATGAAAGGACACGCTATGTATCCCAGTCGAGAAGAAGCCCACGCCATTCTTAAGGCGGCCGGGGAATTGAATCCCGGCCCATGGATCAACCACGTTCGTGTTGCTGCTTACTGTGCCGATAAGATCGCCTCGTCTCTCGGATACCTCGATGCGGATAAGGCTTATGTCCAAGGTCTCCTCCACGACATTGGCAGGAAGTTCGGGACCGGTCACCTCCGCCATGTCTATGATGGATACAAGTACATGTTGTCTCTCGGCTATGACGAGGTGGCACGCACCTGTCTCACGCATTCATTCCAGAATCCTGAGAAGGGTTTGGAAGAATATATCGGCAAGAATGATCTATCCGAAGCAGAAACAGAGTTCCTCCTCCAAGAGCTCAAGAGCATCGAAATTGACGAATACGATCGCTTAATTCAGCTGTGTGACGGTTTGGCAGGTTCAGATCGGGTTCTGGATCTGGAGGATCGTATGAACGATGTCAAAGAGCGTTATGGCTGGTATCCTAAGTCTTCCTGGGATTCAAATCTTGAGACCCTGGCAGACTTCGAAGCTAAACTTGGCAGGAGTGTCTATGAGGTCGTAGATCAAGAGAACTTCCGCATCGATCAGGAGGCATAGAACTTTCATGAAATACATTCTTGTCCATGGCTTAGGGCAGGGCCCGGAGGCTTGGGATGCGGTTGCACAAAAACTCGAGATTGGTTCTGAGGCGGAGGTCGTTCTTCCGAACCTCTTCTCCCTGATTGCCAAGGATGATATGACCTACGAGAAAATGTACAGGGCTTTTGAGACGTATTGTAAGGGGATCTATGATGCCACAGAGGCTGAGCAGCTCAATTTCGTCGGTCTCTCACTGGGTGGATTGTTGACCTTGCAGTTTGCGGCCGAGCACCCTGAGATGGTGCGCTCCTTGGTCGTCATTGGGACGCAAGTGAAGATGCCTCGCATGATGATGAACCTTCAAAACGTTTTATTCCGTTTTCTACCGGCTAAGTCTTTCGCGCAATTGGGGATGCCTAAGAAGGATGTGATCGGCTTTACGAAGTCCGCCAAGAAACTGGATTTGAGCGAAGAGGTCGAGCGCATCACGTGCCCGACGTTTGTCGTTATCGGTGAAAAAGACAGCGTGAACATGAAATCGGCGATGTTCCTCAGGGACAAGATCTCAACTTCAGATATCATGATTATTGAAGGAGCAGGACATCAGGTGAATACGGAAGAGCCTGCTACCTTGGCGGAGGCCATCAACGGATTCTATAAGAATCTCGGCGTTTAGTGTTAACGTGTCCCGCGTCTAG
>CAYFSS010000029.1:0-3542 GCA_964345975.1 uncultured Oscillospiraceae bacterium | reverse complement strand
CTTTCCTATTCCTAGCCTCGATGAACTTGATCGGGATGCCCTGAGCACGCCAACGTTCTTCGTAATAGGTCACGATCCCGTGGGGATCTTCGTCCACGGCCAGATCTTCGTTCACGTGAGTGAGCTCAAACGCTGACGTCGCCAGATACTCGAGCGTGGCTCGAAATAAATCTTCATCGTCTATCTTCACTTGTAAGATTCCGTCATCCACCAATATTTGCTCATACAGACGCAATTTGCGAGGGTGCGTTAAGCGGCGTTTCTGATGCCGCTTCTTAGGCCAGGGATTACAGAAATTGATCGAGATCGAGCTCACTTCATCAGGGGAGAAATAGGCTGCTCCGAAGTCCATATCGGCTACCAACAAGCGTGCATTCGGAAGATCAAGTTCCTCTAAAGATCTAGCGCCATAGACCAGTACATTTGAAAATCGTTCGACTCCAAGAACATTGCGTGTCTCTTCTTGTTGAGCCAGAGCCATGACGAATTGAGCCCGACCTGTTCCCAGATCCAAGTGCAGTGGTTGTTCCTTCGCGAAGAAGGATTGCCAGTTCCCACGCAGTTCTTCCGCCAATGAACTAAAAGCCACATAAGGACTCTTCTTCATCTCCGGAATAGCCCATCGCTTATGTCTTACTCGCACAAGAGCCCTCTCTATCTATTGAAATACCTAACAAATAATCTCAAAAACTCGTCAAGATCTTCCATAATTAAGCACGATTTCCAGCAAATTCAAGCTTCAAGCTTGACGAAAGTACCCTATTAGCAGAAATATAGGCAGATACCTCAAACGACGACACACCAAACTTCAAACGATTGAAGGATATTGAGGAGGCTCAAATGTCTGAGAGTAGCAATGCCTATCAAAATACACTTTTATTGCTCCGAGAGCTTGCAGAAGATCTCGGGTATACGCCCGATGAGTATGAGCGCTTGCTCCACAATGAGCGTGAGCTTAAAGTTTCACTCCCTCTGCGCCGTGACGATGGTTCCGTCACGACCTACGAAGCTTACCGTATTCAACATAATACAGCTCGCGGCCCTGCAAAAGGCGGCATCCGCTACCACACGGAAGTAGACCTCGATGAAGTGCGAGCCCTCGCTGTTTGGATGACCCTCAAGTGTGCGGTCGTAGGCGTGCCCTTTGGAGGGGCGAAGGGCGGCGTCACGGTCGACCCGCGCGAACTCTCCCGGGCTGAAGTTGAGCGTCTGACTCGCTCCTATGTCAAAGCGATCTTCCCCATCATCGGTCCGGATAAGGACATCCCGGCACCCGACCTCAACACCAACGCCCAGATCATGGGTTGGTTTATGGATGAATACAACGTCTTGAGCGGCGAACAAGGACAAGCATCGGTTACAGGAAAACCCATCCCCCTCGGCGGTTCTTTAGGCCGAAACGAGGCGACCGGCCGAGGTGTCAGCATTATCACGGATCTCTATGTCCAAGACCAGGGTTTAAATCCGGCAGATCTCACGGTCGCCATCCAAGGTGCGGGAAATGCCGGTCTCGTGACCTTCCAGATTCTAGCCGGCGAAGGCTACAAGGTTGTGGCCATCTCAGACTCCACAGGCGGCATTTACAATCCGAACGGTTTGGATGTAGACCTCGTCACGGCTCATCGTAATCCGCGCCAAGACCTCACTGCTTACAAGGACGACTTCGGGACGACCCAAATCACAAACGAAGAACTCTTAACCCTCGATGTCGATATTCTCATCCCGGCAGCGATGGAAGATCAGATTACAGAAGAAATGGCTCCACACGTCAAGGCTAAGATCATCGTTGAGGCTGCAAACGGACCTTTGACTGCCGGTGTCGATCCGATCCTCACTGCCAATGGCCACACGATCATTCCCGATATCCTTTGTAATTCCGGAGGCGTCACGGTCTCTTACTTCGAGTGGGTTCAGAACCTCCAGCATGTTCGTTGGTCGGAAGAAGAGGTCAACAACAAGCTCAAGGAAATCATGACAAATGCTTACCGAGTGATTAAGGCTGAGCGCGAGATTTCTAACTGTTCGTGGCGTGACGCTGCGATGCGGACAGCCATTCGCAGCATTGTTGATACGCAAACCCTGCGCGGTTTCTAGAGACTATTTAATACAACTGCATAGTCACACAAAACAGAGGGAGTGGAACGAATCCACTCCCTCTGTTTGGTCTTTGCCATTTAGATTTAGATTTAAGCGGATGAGTCTTGAGGGCTTTTAGGTCTCAGTGATCTCAGGCAAGGTTGAGACGTGCTTGGCAAAGAGCTTCACGCTGAGCATGCCGCCCAAGACCATAAAAATAAGGAAGACCCAGCCGGAGAGTGTAAACGATGCGATCCCCGAATAGAGCGCCCCCGCATTACAACCGCCGGCAGACCGAGCACCGAAGCCCGGCATGAGCCCCCCGAGCGCAAAGTAGAGGGTGTCACTTCTGACAAAGGAAAAGTCGAAGCGGAACGTGCCTGCTAAGAGCATGCCGATGAACGCACCCATGAGTGTGCCGACATTGCGGATCAAGGTGGAGTCAGCCAAGAGATTGTCCGTAATCATGTCGGCATTTCCGGGCGAAAGTGGAATCCCAAGTTTATCGACCGCCGTTGCAGCTACCCGATGATAGGCACTTGTGACACCCCAGGATGTCCCGAAGGCAACCGGGAGGAAGAGGAGCAGGAACCCGAGGATGATCGCAGTCTTAGTCATGGACCAACGACGGACGAAGACTCTGTCATAGATGGAGGCGGCCAAGGACCCTTCGCTTGCATCTTCGCTTGGACTGGGACCTTCTTCTTCCAGTTCTTCGAAACTTCCGAATTTTGAAAGAAGATATTGAACCGGGTGTTCTATCTTCCCCTTAGTAAGCGATTCCATTTACGGGTAATTGTCGACGTTACGTTTAAGCGTGAGGCAAGGAGAATCTTGTGAGTCCATTCAATCAAAAAGCCCGGCAGAACTCTCCTCAGGTTCTCATTCGAGTTGAGGGCCTCAGGAAAGTCTACCGTGTGGGTTCTTCGAAAGTCCATGCCTTAGCGGGTGTTGACCTCACCATCGAACAAGGTGAGTTTGTCGCCATTGTCGGAACATCCGGTTCAGGCAAATCGACCTTGCTGAATATGTTGGCAGGCCTTGAACCGCCTACCAAGGGTTCTGTAAAGATCGGTAAGGTGGATATATCAAAGCTTAATGAAAGCATGCTGGTGAATTTTCGCCGTGAACATGTTGGCTTTGTTTTCCAGTCCTTCAATTTGATCGCAAGCATGACGGCCGAAGAGAATGTCGCCCTCCCTTTGATCTTCAAGGGTATTAGCCCACGTAAGCGCATCAAGATGGCGCGACGTGCTCTCAAGGAAATGGGTTTGGAGACTCGAGCCAAGCACCGACCCTCAGAAATGTCGGGGGGTCAGATGCAAAGAGTGGGCATTGCACGAGCGCTGGTCGTGGATCCGAAGATTATCTTCGCCGATGAGCCGACCGGGAACTTGGATTCACGTACATCCTGAAGAGCCTACAGAACCGACGAAACCAACCGATCCGACGAAGCCAACCGAGCC
>CAYFSS010000028.1:17150-18936 GCA_964345975.1 uncultured Oscillospiraceae bacterium | reverse complement strand
TGACCAACCATGCCCGCTTTCACACAAAAAAGCCCCCAGCCATAAACCGGAAGCTTTACTAAACATCAAATTCAAACCGGAACTAAGCTCTCGGTAAGATCAGCGAGCGACCCTTCTCAGCTAACTGCTTCGAGTGACGGTAGAGCACAATCTTGCGACCGAGAACCGAGACGACCTCTGCGCCAAGCTTGTCGCTCAGCAGGTCAGCCAGCTCGCGCGGTGTCTCCTCAGCCGCCTTCTGGACAGCAATCTTCACCAACTCACGAGTCCGAAGAAGGTCATCGGCATGGCGTACGGTCTCTTGGCTGAAACCATCCTTCCCGATCTGTAAGAGGGGCTTAATGGTGTTAGCCTGGCCTCGAAGCCAAGCTCTTTGTTTACTTGTAATCACGTTAGAGATTCCTCCTAGATTCAAAATGCACGAAGTACATGAAATGCACGAAGTACACGGTGCATCAATCAACTAATTCAACGGGTCGTGCTCAAACTCAACATCGCCAAGCCTGACGGTATCCCCCGGTTGAAGGCCGGCAGCCTCCAATGCAGCCATCACCCCACGACGATTCAACGTCTTCTGGAAATAATGCAAAGACTCGAAGTCATCGAAGTTAATTGAGCGCAGGAAACGATCGAGCCAGGGAGCTTCAGCAACATAGGCGCCGTCTTCGGCAACGTAGACCGTGATTTCTTCTTCCCCTGTATCGAGATCATAGAGACGATAGGAAGTATCGACTTCGACCTTCTCCGGTACAGGCAGGGTGTGGAGTTTGGCAGCCATGGCATTTAAGAGATCTTCAGTGCCTTCCTGTATAGGAGCACAGATAGGGAAGACCTCATAGCCCATCGAACGAAACTCTTCTTCGAGCGCTTCTATATCCTCTTCTTCGGCAAGGTCAATTTTGTTTAGAGCAACGATTTGCGGCAGTTCTCCCAAATGCTCATTGAAAGATTCTAACTCTTCATTGATCTGTCTGAAGTCCTCCATCGGGTCGCGGCCTTCAGAACCGGCAGCATCGAGCACATGGACCAACAATCGTGTGCGCTCGATATGACGCAAGAAATCATGACCTAAGCCGACGCCTTCCGCTGCGCCTGCTATGAGACCCGGGATGTCGGCAATTGTGAAAGAACTGTCACCTACGGTGGCGATTCCTAACATCGGTTGCAACGTCGTGAAGTGGTAATCGGCAACTTCAGGGGTAGCAGACGTAACGACGGACAAGAAAGAAGACTTTCCGACGTTTGGCATCCCGACGAGACCGACGTCCGCCAAGACTTTCAGCTCCAACTGGATGAAACGGTGCTCACCTTTTTCGCCGGCTTTTGCAAAGTTAGGGGATTGACGACGACTTGTGGCATAAGCGGAGTTTCCCACACCCCCGTGTCCGCCTTGAGCTACGACGACTTCTTCTTCGTGCTCCGTCAAATCCGCCAAGAGTTGACCTGTGTTCGCATCAGTGATGAGCGTTCCGAGAGGGACGCGCACAACCAAGTCTTCGCCTGCTGCTCCGGCACGTTTGCGCTTGGCACCGTTTTGACCGGACTGGGCAACATATTTCCGTTTGTAGCGGAAATCTTGCAACGTCGACAAATTGTGATCGGCGCGAAAAATGACGCTACCGCCATTCCCACCGTGACCTCCGTCCGGGCCGCCTCGAGGAACATACTTTGCACGATGGAAGCTGACCGCTCCATCGCCACCGTCCCCGGCTGTTACTTCGATGTTTGCATGATCGATAAACATAAAACTAATAATTCTCCAAAACTGTGTCGCATAGAGCTAAGG
>CAYFSS010000028.1:12895-17050 GCA_964345975.1 uncultured Oscillospiraceae bacterium | reverse complement strand
TGTAACTAACCGCATGTCGAACGATGACAAAGAAGCAAGCGAGCGGATAAACACAAAACGACAAACACTACACAAGGGTAAAAAAGAGTCCAACCACACAAGGCGGCAGGACTCTATAACACAAAGTCAGATCAGTTCAGGCTATTGAATGCAAGAAAGCCGGTTAGCTTACTCAGCAATCGGATAGACGCTGACTTGTTTCTTACGGCGACCGACACGCTCGAAGGAGACGTTGCCGTCAACCGTCGCAAAAAGCGTATCGTCCTTGCCACGACCTACATTGGTGCCGGCATGGATCTTGGTGCCGCGTTGACGCACGAGAATATTCCCGGCGAGCACGAACTGACCATCATGACGCTTGGTGCCTAGACGCTTAGCCTTGGAGTCACGACCGTTGCGTGAGCTACCAACACCCTTCTTCGAAGCCATCCACTGTAAATTAATCTTCAGCATTATATTCCTCCTCGCTCATCTCTAAAGTTTTCATCTCTATCCACTCATCCCCATCTTCAATACTTTCGAGCACTTGCCTTGCACCTAATTCAAAGGATCTAAACATAAGATCAATCTTATCTTCCATCTCAGGTTTTCTAGTTCCAAGCTTCAGGACCTCTAATGTGATGAGGCCCGGACCTGCGACATAATTGACATCGAGTTCCAGGAGATCGGTCATAGCACCGATACAGCTTGTAGCTAGGGCAGTGAGGGCGGCACAGACAATATCTTCGCCATAGTCGGCATAGTCTGCATGCCCTTCCATCTCAAAAGCAAAGTAACGTTCGTTGACGTCTCGAAAGAAGTCTAAGTGGATCACGAGCGGCTTGCCTTAGAGTGTGATCTCGTTAATACGTACGCGCGTGTAGGGCTGACGATGCCCTGCCTTACGACGATAGTTCTTCTTCGCCTTATACTTGATCACGTAGATCTTCTTGCCTTTGCCTTGTTTCACGATTTCCCCGGTTACTTTAGCATCTGCTACAGCATCTCCGAGGTGAAGTCCGTCATCATCGGACAGCGCGAGGACCGGAAAGACTACTTCAGAACCGTCTTCAACGTCGAGTTTCTCAACGAAAACCTCATCGCCTACTTCAACACGGTACTGTTTACCACCTGTTTTAATAACAGCGTACATAACTATTGTGCCCCCTATCTCTTTCTCAAGTAAGGACTCGCCGGAGTCAGGTATTCTGCTATTCATACAAAAAAGCAAAATTTACCGACCCGCTCCATGCGGTCACGGAGTAGATAATACCTCATATAAAGGATGGGGGCAAACCGAATTCGCTTAGATCTTGCGCTAAATCACGAAGATTTACGTTCAGGCAACGCCACAAGGATAGAAAAACGATTTGCGGTCGTTGAATCTAATAGCTATGAAGTAGTTCAATCACGCACTTGAGCGAATCTGTGGCATCCAAATACGTGTATTCGCCGCTGCCATCGCGATACTTCCCGCGCTGCACGACCTTCATCCCGAACTCTTCGCAATTCTCGATGCTCTTCGGCATGTCATCTACAACGAAAGCAATGTGGTGAATCCCTTCACCATGTTGATCCAAGTGATCCTGCCAGGTACTGGCGACACCGTTTGGCTGAATGAGTTCGAGCTGAAGTCCCGGACCCACATCGAAGAAGGCCAGGTAGGAATTCGCTTCAGGGGCCGGTTCACCCATATACTCCGTACCTGTGACTTTATAATCTCCACCGCCATTGTGTTCCGGGACGGGGAGACCTAAGAACTCAGCAAATTTCTTCTTTGATTCCTCGATATCTTTCACGATGATGCACACTTGAGTGACTCTATTGGTTCCTAGTATTCCTGACATTTTGTGTTCCTTTCAAGATCATTTTTGCCTTCTGTTGGTAGCAGATTAGGCGGGGGGCTTTTGTTTGCTTAGATTGTTTTCTTGTTAGTGACGGCTGTCAATTGGAAGTGGACAAGATCGTAAACTATCGCAAGCTCTAGGACGTACAAGCACAAAGATCGTTAATGAATTTTTAGGAATAAGAGAGCTAAGTGAACCCCTTGCAAAGCGTAGACCTTGGTACTCTGTCCTTGAGGTATTGCAGATGAAGAATCAAGAGAACCATTACGTTGAGATCTTTCGTGTGTTTACACGTTTAGGATTTACCGCTTTCGGGGGACCTGCTGCTCACGTGTCCATGATGGAAGACGAACTCGTTGAGAAACGCAAGTGGCTCAGCAAAGAGAAGTTTATCGATATGTTCGGGTTAACGTCCCTGATCCCGGGGCCTAATTCCACGGAAATGGCGATCTTCTTGGGTTACGACAGGGGCGGTATCCCGGGCCTAATCATTGCGGGTTTGAGCTTTATCATTCCTGCCATGATCCTCGTGCTTCTCTTCACTTATCTCTATGTCACGTATGGCACCATCCCGACCGTAAGCAATATCTTAGACGGCATCAAGCCCGTTATCATAGCCATCGTTGCCAACGCCCTGATTAAGCTCGTCCCTACGGTCATCAAACGAAAGCCCTTCTACCTTGTCGTCTTTATTGCAAGTTTTGCGTTGAGCATGCTGGGCGTCAACGAAATTCTCCTCATCTTCATGGTAGGAATCTTTGTATTCGGGACCCAGATGATCCTTGAGCATAGGGATCAGAATAAACTCTTGGCAGTTGAACCCGTCTCGCTCCTCATCTTATTTCTCACCTTCCTCAAGATCGGTGCCATTCTCTACGGTAGCGGCTATGTGCTCTTGGCATTCCTCGAGACCGAATTCGTCCAAGGACTAGGCGTTCTAAGCGAAGGCCAATTGATTGACGCCGTTGCGATCGGTCAACTGCTTCCCGGACCTGTTTTCACGACCTCAGCTGCCGTGGGGTACATATTGAGGGGTGTTCCGGGAGCCTTAGTCTCTACGGTCGGTATTTTCTTGCCTTCATTTATCTTGGTTGCACTGCTCAACCCGGTTCTCCACAAGCTAAGAGACTCTCAGAAGCTCAAGCTTCTTCTCGATGGAATCAACCTTGCCTCTCTTGCCTTGATGGCATCGGTCTTGACCCGTTTATTTCAAACGTCAATCGTCAACCTTCCAACCGCCATTGTCGGTCTAATCTCCTTGATTGTGCTTGTTCGGTTCAAGATCAACACCACATACCTCAGCCTCTTAGGGGCAGCCTTCGGCTATTTCTTCGTCTAGAACCTCTTCACAAAAAAGCCCCCACCGCACCATCTATTACTTCCTTGCCTTGCTTAGTAATGGCTGGGAATACCGAAATATTCTTCGAGGCTGAGCCAACTCCCGTTGTTATAGAGCTTTCTTGCCAAGTCGTAGCCGACATAACGGAAATGCCAGGGCTCATAGATATAGCCTGTGACTCCTTGTTTGTTCCGGGGATAGCGCAGAATGAATCCATGACGCCAAGCATTGTTGTGAAGCCAAATACCTTCATTCGAATAAGCGAACGAATCGGAGATCGAGTTCACATCCATAGCCAAACCGGATTGATGTTCGCTGTGACCGGCTCTGGCGGAGAACGTCTCAGCTTCGGCAACTCCATGGGCATCGACATATTGCTGGAATAATTGACTCTGGGTTGCGTAACTTCTGAAGCCACTGGCTATCCAAAGGCTTAGACCCTGGTTATTCATAGCATTTCTCATCGTATTAAAGGCTGTTTGGGTAGAGGAGGTAAGCCCCGGGTTATAAGTCGAGGGCAATGTGAAGGTCTTATTGACGATTAAAGTGCCATCGATGGTAGCTAAACCATTCTTGATGGTCAGGATGAAGTTCTTATTCGTAAGGTAAGTACCATCTTGCCTTGATCCAAGGGGCGCATTGCTTAAGCGAATGCCAATCCCGTCTTGATTAAAGTAATAAATGTAACTCCCGAAGCTCAGCTTCTCGTTTCTCACCATGTTCGGATACTGCACTCCCGATCTCACATCGAAGTAGTACACGTTTCGATCAATCGTCTTAACGCCTTTAGAAACAATCCCTGTCGTATCGGAATGATACGTTCTGCTGGAAATGTTGAACCAACCTGTGGTCGGGAAACCATTGGTCGCGAAGTAATAAAGCTGATTCTTTAAAGTCGTCCAGCCCCTATAAGTCGGAACAAATCGTCCCGTGCTGTCAAACGTATAGTTAATGCCGTTTACGTCATGCTGTCCTGTGACTTTTGCACCG
>CAYFSS010000028.1:0-12795 GCA_964345975.1 uncultured Oscillospiraceae bacterium | reverse complement strand
GATGCAAGTTGTTATTTACTTCAACGATGCGATTGCTTTGCTTACTTCCGTCAGAGCCGAGGTAGTATGCCATCGCCGGACCAAAAGTAATGAACTGGTCGTGATACAAGTAGCCTTGGGCATTGGGGAAGTACATTTGTCCTGTAACAGAATCAATAACCCATTTATTGTCTTTGCGAATGACGCCGGTACTTGCTTCTCTCAACAGAAGCTGCCCGTCCCTGACTTCGACGATGAATTGGGGGGACTGCTGTGCACTGAGCGCGTGTGTCGTAAGAAGATTATCCTGTGGCTTCGTGTCTTCATCTTCTATTGAAGGATCTTCACTGTCCGTAGGCTCTTCACTGTCCGTAAGCTCTTCGCCATCCGTAGTTTCTTTGCTTCCGTTTAGATCATCTGTAGGCGTGGTAGGTTCTTCTGAAACAAGAGAATGCTCAGACTTGGTTACATCTTCAATCGTTGTCGGTTCTTCAATGGCAACCGTGCTGTCAGGCATTTGAGTCTCATCCGTGAGTGAAGTCTCTTGTTCATCTACCGGGCTGTTTGACTTTGGTGATTCTTCACGAAAGGTTGGAGTTTCTTCAGAGGCTCCGGTTTCATCACCTTCAAGCGGGTTGTCAGGTGCTTGAAGTTCATCAAGGGCTGTTGAGGGTTCTGTGATAACCGTAGTTTCGGGCTCCGGTACTTCTCCGGGGTCTGTCATTTCTACAGGATCGATCTGAGATTCTTGAGTGGAACTCTCCTCCGTAAGCGTAAATCGATTTATTTCTTCAATTCTGTCGTTTGTTTCATCGGATGGAAGAATGACGTCTTCGTTATCTATGGTTGTCAGATCTGCCACCTTCGGATTGGAAGCCTCAAGTGAAACCATGTCAAAGGTTTCAGCGATCGGTTCTGTTACGAAGGGCTCAGAAAGTTCTTCCTTCATCACAACGGGGCCCGATGCTTGAATCATTCCGGGGAGCAACAGAACACTTAATAGAAAGACAAGGACAACAGATAGCAAATAGCTAATTGACCGTTTCATAAAACACCTCTCACGATGACTTTTGTTGAACCAAAGCTTCTATACCTACGTAGCGAAAAATCAATATTCGTTGTTGGGGGTATCTATTAAAGACTGGTATCTAATAATGATAATAACATCATATAGTACCTATAGAATAGCTCAAGGCTTTCTTGGCATTATTAAGTTTTTCCCTTCAGTCAGTTAAGTTTTTCTCTTCGTCGATCGATGTTTATTTCTCAATTTGCCGGAGAATAAGAGGAACTAGGCTTTACAAAGCCCGATATCATCGACCGTTGTGCGATTCATTATCGAATCAAGATGGCTCGAGTGCTATACTTTCCGAAACAGGATCTCTTAATTTGGATTTCGCTCGTAAGGGATTCCAATTTTTATGCGTTTACAGCTCATAGTATGTGGAGGTGCATGATGAACATTCATGTCTTTAAGGGTGATAGGGAACTGGCTCAAGCTGGTGCAGGAATTATTGCAGCCGAGATTCTTCGGAAGCCTGATGCGGTTCTAGGCCTGGCAACGGGAAGTTCTCCCTTGGGAATTTATCAGTCCCTCATCGATCTCTATAAAGAGGGGATCATTTCTTTTGCTGATGTCACGACCTTCAATTTGGATGAATACCTTGGCCTTGATCCCTCCCACCCCGAGAGCTACCACACGTATATGTCTGAGAATTTTTTCAATCATGTGGACCAACCGGAAGAACTTCGCCATATTCCCAACGGCATCGCTGACGACCCTGAAGCAGAGAGCCTTGCTTACGATAACGCAATCGAAAACGCAGGCGGCATTGATCTCCAGCTCTTAGGCATCGGAACGAACGGTCATATCGGCTTCAATGAACCTGACGCTGTCTTTGCCGGAATGACCCACGTAGTCGATTTGGCAGAGAGTACGATAGAAGCAAACTCAAGATTCTTTGATTCAATTGATGAAGTTCCACGCAAGGCTGTCAGTATGGGGATTCGTTCCATCATGCAAGCCAAGCGGATCTTACTCATCGCAACCGGCGAAGCAAAAGCCGAAGCCATCCGTCGAACAGTCCGGGGGCCGATCGACCCTGATTGCCCGGCATCCATTTTGCAGGTCCACCCCGATGCTACTCTTCTTGTGGATCGCGCAGCAGCCAGTCTTCTCTAGAAAGAATCGACGAACCTATGACTAATCGATTTAAGACACTTGAAAGAGTCCTTACTCCAAAGAAGGTCTTCTTAATCGTCTATGATCTCCTTGCGATTCCCCTGTCCTTCATGGCAGCGAATTACTTGTATTACGATGGAAATATTCCGAACGAGGTGATGTCCAGCTTCGCTTCGACGATGGGGATCTTGATCTTTATAGCCTTTATTCTTAATTATTTCTTGGGATATTGGGATCAAATGTGGCCCTATGCGGGGATGAATCAATACTTGCTATTGGTTTTCGGAACCGGCATACAAGCTGTACTTCTCAAGGGATATCATATCCTTCGCGATCGACATCTTCCGTACTCGATTATGTTGCTGTTTGCAGCAATTCTAGTGGTGCTACTACTAGGCTTGCGCATTGCTTATCAATACGTTGTCCGTCAATTGCGACGACGTGAAGGCAGTGCTTGGGCGATTTTCCAGAAGAAACCCAAGGAGCATAAGAAACGCTGTCTCATTATCGGGGCCGGTGACTCGGGATATCAGTTGGTCCACGAGATGAAGCGCACCAAGAACGAGCGTGAACCCATTGTTTTCATCGATGATAACCCCGGGAAGATGAATTATCGTGCCATGGGTATTCCTGTCGTTGGAAATCGTAATGAAATAGATGAAGTTGTTCGTCGTTATTCCATTGATGAAATCATTGTGGCTATTCCTTCAGCATCCCATGAGAGTTTACGAGATATCGTGAGCAAGGCGCAGGCGACCGGTTTACCGGTAAAAATGCTGCCTCATGTTGGCGATATTTTGGATGGCAAGGTTGAACTGTCAGATCTTAAGAGTGTCGACATTGAAGACCTTCTAGGCCGCTCACCGGTTACGCTAGACATGGCCGGCATTGCTGATAGCTTATCGGGCAAGGTAGTCCTCGTCACCGGGGGTGGCGGTTCCATTGGCTCTGAAATCGTGCGTCAGATTATTCCTTTTAGGCCACGCCGTATCGTTGTATTTGATATCTATGAAAACAATGTGTACGACTTACAACAAGAACTTCGTTCACGCTATGGGTCTAAACTCAATTTTGAAGTTCTCATCGGATCGGTAAGAGACGTGGATCGTTTAGATCAGGTTTTTGCTTCCGAACGCCCTGATGTAGTCTTCCATGCTGCTGCCCACAAGCATGTTCCCCTAATGGAGACCAGCAATGGTGAGGCAGTAAAGAACAACGTCTTTGGTTCTTACCAAACTGCCATGATGGCAGGTAAGTATAACGTTGAACGCTTCGTCCTCATTTCAACGGACAAGGCTGTAAACCCGACGAATGTCATGGGGGCAACGAAACGAATCGCTGAAATGGGCATCCTTGCGGCTCAAGTCTCTTATCCATTCACCTCATACTCGGCCGTTAGATTTGGTAACGTGCTGGGTTCCGCAGGATCCGTTGTGCCGCTCTTTAGAAAGCAAATTACAGATCTTGGCTATGTCACAGTGACCCATCCGGAGATGAAACGTTACTTCATGACCATTCCTGAAGCAGCCAGATTAGTTTTACAAGCGGCTGCCTTTGCAGAAGGCGGTGAAATCTTCATCTTGGATATGGGCGAACCGGTCAAGATTGTTGACTTAGCCAGAGAGCTTATTCGACTTTCCGGATATGAACCGGAAATCGATATTGGCATAAAGTTTATCGGCCTGCGTCCCGGCGAGAAACTCGTCGAAGAGCTGGCCTTGATGAATGAAAAGATGGATCAGACGACGCACGAGAAGATTTTCGTGCTCGAACAAATCCGAGATAAAGAGAATTTGAAGATCGAACTGGAGAACCTCATCAGCATTATTCATTGTGACATCCCCGAGTTGCAGACCCTTGCTCAATCGTTTATTGAGCGCATCGCTGAGAACAATACGGATATTGAGATCGTAAATACCTTACTTCCTCAAAACTCAGGGAAGCTTTACGAATAGAGTTATTTCTAAAGCTTTAGACAATGCAAGGGCTCCCTACACAAAATGTGAGCCCTTCAGTCTCTTTATGGCCAAATGTGAAATGGATCTTGCGCTACACGCCGTAGTTAATCGCCGTTTACGGGGTCTTTCTCCCACCTTGGAGTTTCAGCAACTCTCTCTATAACTTCAGCCCACTCTTGATCGTCGCCGCGTCTTAAATCGGGACTCTGCCCCTTGGGATATGCTCCTCCCATTTTGAAATCCGAGCTTGAAGTCACATTCTGATGGCCTACTCCGGCGGGCAATAGGACAACGTCGCCGGCTTCGACCTCAACTTCTACTCCTTCAGGACCTCCAAGACATAGGGTGGCTGATCCGCTAAGACAGGCCAAGACCTCATGAGCTTCAGCATGAAAATGATGGAAGCTATAGACGCCATCGACCCAGAAGTCGACCCAACCGTTATTGGAAAAGTGTTCTTCGACTTCTTCGGCTGAAGCAACCTTGCCGGAAAATGGGCCTTCAGCTGGGATGAATGCTGCAGGATAGAATCGCACCGGTAAATCGTTGGATGGAAAGGGTTTCTTTCTTGGAATTGTGATCTCTTTCATGGTCAATAAAGCTCCTTGAATCTTGTGCTACGACGATTCGTGTACGTTTTCAATTAACAGTGTAAACAATCATCAAGCAGCGTTCGTTCTCAACTGAAACAGGGAGACGATACGACCATGCATTCATTTCAAGCATAAAATTGTGGGGAGTGTATGGAAGACCCTGTTCATCCTCTGCAAAATATAAGCGAAATTTGAAAGAACGATCTAAGAAAGTTAGTACAATGAGAATAAACTTGTATATAAGCATTAAGGAGCAAATGATGAAGAAGCAAGTAAGGTCATTCAACAAGACGATTTCGCTCTTCTTAAGTGTTGTGATGATAGTGTTGGCTTTTGGAGGGGGAACCCTAAGAGCTGAATGGGTGACGCCGACCGTACGAATCAAAGAAGAACAAAATCAATTGATTAAGCGCTTAGTTGAAGAGATCCAAAAGGTTCTAACGTATGACATTCCGCCTATATTAGAAGAAGCTCCATCGGTAGAAGAAACAGCCGCTGCTCAGGACTCGACGGAATCGGCAGACACGGAATCGGCGGACACGCAATCGGCAGAAACGGATCCGACGGAACCACCTACGGAAGAAGAACCAAGGATCGATCCTCGTTCGCTTGAAGCCCTCATCCGAATCTTGAATCGTCAAACGGAACAGCAAAAACAACGTTATGGGCCACATGTACGAGAACTTACGACAATAATGGATGCAGAAACCCAATCGGTTTTCCGGTATGAGCTTGCGGCCGATTATGAAGCCGTCAAGTTATGGTCTGAGGTTTCCACGCTAGATAATGCTCTCTTTCTCTCTGCCTTCGAAGGTGAAGAAGATCCGGAACGATTCTTAAACGAGGTTCATCAACGAATCGTAGAATTAATGGATGCCAGAAAGAAGTCTATTGCCGAGCTGGATCCTGCAATAGAGAAATTATTGCCCGAGGCGGAGCAAAGGGTTCTCAAGGGTGAAGCGATGACACTAAGAGATGCTCTTGCAGCGACTCAGATGAGTGAGGATCCTGAGATTGTCGTGAATGTAAGCCACATCGATGCTTTGTTAGAGCTTCTCCTACCAAAGATCTTCTTAGACCCTAGTGACGCCGGGTCTTCTCATGACGCCGGTCCCTCTCATGACGTAGAAGAGTACCTAACGAAACTCTCCGGCCTACGTCCGCTAAATCTCACCGCTCGTCAATACAACGGCGTTCTTATGGAGAGTCGCTACATCGATATCAACGATGAGCTCCTTAACCTTGTTCGCGATAAACTTTCGGCTTGGACCCCTCAAACCGAACCAAACGCTACGAGTACGCATCTTCGTAAAGGCTTGCTTCTATTAGAATCCTATACTTTGTTAGGCACTTGGATACAACATAGTTCCAAAAGCCAACCCCCATCTCCTGTCTCAGATGAAGCGCTCTCAAACACTTGGGGTGAGACCTATGAGTTCGTCAGAACGAGTCTGGATCAGGTGACAGAGCACGATATTCTCACACAAAAGCAAGCGGCATTTCGTGATACGGAAGTAAAGCCATTACCCGTAACCGGTTTCCATGCGGAATTACGAGACGATGGTCTTTACTTGGAGTGGGATATCCCGGAAGAGGTTCAAGCTCCTGACTACTACGTAATCTATGAAGTGATCGATCAGGTAGAGCAACGTATCACGACCACTTCCGCCCATAACATACGCCTCGATAAACCTGCTTCAGGTAGCCACCATTACATTGTTTACTCTGTGAATCTGCTGAAAGGTGTCGAGATCTTCAGCGAAATACCTTATCAGAGAGGTTCAATCCAAGTTCAGATCCCGGAACCTACAACGACACCCGAAGCAACAACATTAGTAGAGCCAACGTTGACCGAGACATCAGAAACTCAGCCAACAACAACGTTTGTTCCAGACGAAACCACGAAGACTACGCCCACCTTAGCGCCCACAACCTTAACGGAAACATCGGTGACAGAAGCACCAACGACGTTAGCTCCAACAACGCCCGAACCTCCTACAACGCCCGAACCTCCTACAACACCCGAGCCAACCACAACGCCCGAACCTACTACAACACCCGAACCAACCACGGAAGTAACGACTGAACCTTCTACTGAACCCACAGTTACTGATGAAATCACGGAACCGTCAACGGAAGAGACAACGGTTCCAACCGATCCAATCCCGGAAGAACGACCACCCTTTGAGCCTGAACCATTACCTGAGCCTATAGAACCGGCTGAAAATATGAACTTAGTCCGTGAAGAGAATGTAAGCCTTGAACCGGTCTCAGCCTTTGACAACCCATCAGCAGACCAACAAACAATCATTGAAGGGCTTCCCACATGGGTTGAAGGAAGCATCCTCTATGTCGATGTCCAAGATTTTGATGGGGATGGGTTGAGCGAGGCTTTTGTGTTGGTTGAAAAGAATGAGCAAGAATATCAACTCTTCTTTGTGCCTCATGAAGGAGACGTGCAGCAAGTGCCTGGAAGCGAGCTCATGAGAGGTTTGGATCCGCAAAATCGTTATCATCATTTGCAGATGGATGGCTTGACCTTGATCTATTGGATTTCAGATGTTGAAGGAGAAAATCAAGCATTATTGATCGGTCTTCGTGAGGGAGAAGTTCATCATTTCATACCCTCAGCACATGGTGATTTCTTCGAACTCTTCGATCCAATTGAGCCTACAACGTTGCCTGCGGCCTCGGACATCGAAGATCCATCAGAAGATTTCCCGCCCCTTGGTGCCCAGAAATTTGTGCTCTTTACCTCGCAGGAAAACGATGAAGGGATGAAGTTCTTTGAGCGCGAGTATTTTGTGTTTGATTTGGATTCGAGAGAATTCATCAGGCTGAATCAACCGCTCCTGGAGGATTCTGATTCGGCTGAAGATGAGGTTGAATCTGAGGAAGTAGACCGGGTTGACACTCAAGTGGAGGAGGGCGACGCATCAGAAGATGATCTCGATCTCACGACTGAACTTGAGGAAGCGTCGATAGAAGTAAGCTCTATGGAGAGAGAATAAAGCATCAAGGGGAGCTGCTTTATAGCCCGATAGACTTTGTTTGTCTTAAATGAAAAACCAAAGAACTGTGCATTCTTGCGGTTCTTGACCATTGGAACTACAATCCAAGTGCCGTTTGAATTGAGCAATAGTCCAGCGTTTGGATCTAGGAGGATTATACCCATGCCAAAGCCAATTCCTTTTTCGCCCCCCGATATTACTGAAGCAGAAATCTCTGAAGTTGCCGAGGCCCTCCGCTCCGGTTGGATCACTACAGGGCCGAGAACCAAGGAGTTTGAACGCCGTATTACGGCGGAAACGGGAGCAGCAGGAACGGTTTGCCTTAATTCAGCCACTGCAGCAATGGAACTGTGCTTGAGAGTCTTGGGGATAGGACCCGGTGATGAGGTCATTACGACGGCTTACACATACACGGCTTCCGCTTCGGTGATCTATCATGTTGGCGCTACCATACGTATGGTGGATACCAACGAAGATAATTTTGAGATGAATCTAGAACAACTTGCGGAAACGATCAATAAAAATACGAAAGCCATCATTCCGGTCGATATCGCGGGCCTGACATGTGATTACAAATCCATCTATGAAGTGATTGAATCAAAGAAGGATGTGTTTAAGGCCAATCCTGAATCTGAGTATCAGAAAACGTTGGGTCGTATTGCAATCGTTGCAGATGCTGCCCATTCTTTTGGCGCAAGAGATGGTGACGTTATGTCCGGGAATTTAGCAGATTTCAACTGCTTCTCTTTCCATGCTGTCAAGAATCTGACGACGGCAGAAGGTGGCGCCGTAACCTGGTCGAGCACGCTCGGCTTTGATAGCGATGAATTATATCAAGCGTTCCAGCTGCTGAGCTTACATGGTCAATCGAAAGATGCTCTGGCAAAGATGCAGCTTGGAGCCTGGGAATACGACATTGTCTCACCTGCCTACAAGTGCAATATGACGGATATCATGGCTGCGCTGGGTCTAATCCAATTGGATCGTTATCCGGGATTGCTTGAGCGTCGTCGTGAAATCGTGAAGAAGTACGATGAGGCTTTTGTAGCTCAAGGGTGGAAGCCATTATTACATCAGCAGGGCTCACGAGATTCGTCACGCCACCTGTATTTATTGCAGATCCCCGGATTGAATGAGACAAAACGCAATGCATTGATTGTGAAGATGGCGGAGGAGCAAATCGCGACGAATGTCCATTACAAGCCGCTTCCGATGATGACCGCTTATCGTAAGTTGGGCTTTGATATTGCCGATTATCCCAAGGCTTACGCACACTATGAGAAGGTGATCACCTTGCCCTTGCATACGCTGCTGACGGATGAAGACGTCGAGAGGATTATCGAAGCGATGATTCGCTTGGTGCCTGAGGTATAAGATGCGGCGGTGGGAGAATTTACCGGAAGTGTTTCGGACGACTGAAACAAGACCCTATTACGATCTATTGAGCGAGCGTCAAGGCACTCTCGTACTAAAACGTATCTTCGATCTCGTGATGTCTTTCGTGCTCATCATGGTTCTTGCTCCTGTCATATTACTGCTAGGGATCCTGATTGCATTGGATTCCCGGGGACCGGTTATTTTCACCCAAAAGAGGGTCGGTCGTTATGGCGAAGACTTTACGATGTTTAAGTTTCGTTCGATGCGACAAGATGCTGAAAGTCTCGGTCCGCAAATTAGTGTCGGGCGCGATCCCCGGATAAGCCGTGTAGGGCATGTCTTGCGTAAGACACGCTTGGACGAACTCCCTCAGCTCCTAAACATCTTGCTGGGTGATATGAGTTTCGTGGGTGTAAGACCGGAAGTTCCTCGCTACGTCGCAAAATACACCCCTGAAATGTGGGCTACGTTATTGCTTCGTCCGGGCGTCACATCCCCTGCGAGCATCCGCTATAAAGATGAGGCTAAGATCCTGGCTGACGCAGTTGATCCTGAACTTGCCTATGTCGAAGATGTTCTGCCACAGAAGATGATGTATAACTATGTTTATTTGCGTGAGTTGTCCTTTGTGAGGGATCTCAAAATACTCATGGAAACCGTCATAGCCGTCTTACGGTGAAACCTTATGAGTTGGATGAGTTGCTTGATTGATAAGAGTTTATGACGGAATAACGCTTAGGGCTATTTTTTGGTAAGCTACTAGTTTCAAAGTGTGGATGATTTGTTTGCTGCTCGAGTCGACTGGGAGAAGATCAACTCTAGAGATTCGGGTTATCTGATAGAGGAACGTTTATGTGTGGTATTGCTGGATATTTAGGACAGGCGCAGCCGGAGATGTTGGAGAAGATGGCTGCAGGACTGGTGAATCGTGGTCCTGACGATAAGACGTTCTTCCATTCCGGAGCGCTTGGACTTGCTCATCTAAGGTTGACGATTATCGATGCGGATAAGGGCAAGCAGCCCATGTCCAGTCATGATGATCGCTACACTCTCATCTATAACGGTGAAGTCTACAATTACCTGGCGCTTCGTCAGGAACTGGAGCGCGAAACCCGTGTTATTTTCCAAACAGAGTCGGATACAGAAGTCGTCCTCCAAGCTCTTATTCGCTGGGGAGAAGCAGCTTTGGATCGTTTCGACGGCATGTTTGCTATCGCACTCTGGGATGAGCAAGAGCAAGAGCTTTATTTAGCTCGCGACCAGTTTGGAATCAAGCCTCTTTATTACACACAGAATAATCCTGATCAAACCTTCTACTTTGCGTCAGAGATACCCCCTCTCCTGGAAACGATTCACCACGTTAAACCCAATGATAAGGTGATCTACCGCTATCTTAATTTCCGCATTCATGACGATGGTGCTGAGACCTTCTTCGATCAAATTTATCGACTAGAGCCCGGGCATGCGATGACGTTGCGCTGGACCGAGGATACGAAGACTCCGGTGATCAAAGAGCCCTATCGCTACACGACCTTGAATGAAAGATTGAAGGATCTGGCCCGGGATTCTGTTCAGCCCAAAGCATATTCGGACAACGTCATTGCCGAATTTAGGGATCTCCTTACAGAATCCATTGAACTTCGCCTTCAATCCGACCGTAAAGTGGGAACCAGTTTATCCGGTGGACTTGATTCATCCGTTGTAGCCGGCGTTATTGCGGATCATCTATCACAACTTCGACCGGAAGAGCGGCCGGAGCAATTAGGCACGAAACAGAAAACGTTCTCCGCCATTTTCCCTAATGAACGCAACGATGAAGAGCCTTATGTCGATGCCGTATTGGATCTGCATGGCGATGTCATTGACCCGGTGAAGATCATTCCACGCTCCGATACGTTCCTCCAAGATCTCCAAGATTTTGTCGAAACCCAAGCAGAACCTGTCATCAGCACCGGCCCTTATGCTCAGTATGTCGTTATGCGCGAAGCTTCGAAGCATGTTACCGTCTTGCTCGATGGCCAAGGTGCAGATGAAATGATGGCGGGCTACAATCCCTACTTCCTTGTCTATCTTCGTCAATTGAAGAAGGAAGGGCGTTGGGGCGATTTATTCCGCGAAGCGTGGTATTGTCGGGATATTCTTTTCAAACTCCTAGGCGATAAACTAAGCACCGTCTTTGCTAAGAAGCGTGGTATCCAGGAACTCTTGCATCCTGATTTTGTCCGTGAGTATTCATCTGAGAGATACGTTTCAACTCAAGATCACCTCAAGACTCGCTTGATGGAGGATATCTTCTCCAATAGTTTGCAGTCCCTGCTGCGCTACGAAGATCGCAGTACCTCGCGCTTCTCTCTTGAAGGACGTGTTCCTTTTATTACCATGAAGATCGTCGAGCACATTTTCAAAATCGGCGATGATGCCATTATCAAGGATGGCTGGAATAAGCGTATCCTGCGTGAAGCGATGTCAGGCATCTTGCCGGAGATGATTTCACGGCGTCGCAAGAAGATTGGTTTTACGACCCCTGAGCAGGATTGGTTCTTGGCCTATCTACGAGCTCTTTGCGAGCGAGTCTTTCGGTAAGCGTAAGTACTTCAATCAGCATGACGTCCTCGAGGCATTCCGTGATTTCATGGAAGGTGAGGGACAGCTTAATTCCATGGACTTCTGGCGCATGCTCAATGTCGAGCTATGGCTTCGTGCTTTCGTCGATGTTGAAGATGCTTGGGCTGAAAAGCCCCTCCCGCCCTGGTCTCCTGGACAGGTTAACCCTGAGAAGAACTTAACCATCGAATTAAAAGATAGTGCATGGGATCGTTATCCGATTCGTACAGAGAAAGTCAACAAAGACACGGATCTTGCGACGATGATTATCGATCTTCTCCCACCCTATCTTCAGCACCCTGAAATTTCGCAAAAACTAGAGCATGAATCTTGGGGCTTAGCGATCAGTGAGAAGATTGTAGCAATCAGTCAAGGTCGCTCATATCTCATCTATGAAATGAGCCCCGGTTGGTGGGCAAAATTCTTGAGCCGATATGTCAACCGGACTCCGGCAGGCATTGGCTTAGGTTCTCCCTATACGATGGAACTTGCCATCCAAGAAGTTGGCTTGCCGCGCATCCTTCTGGCATCCGTAGCAGCAGCTCTTGGTAGAATCGTGGGGAAGAAGGGTGTTTTCTACAATATTGCCGGTGGTGATGTGCGTGCCATCGATGGACCCACAGAATACTCGGTATACCCTTCCAATGTATCGGCTAAGTTGCCCCCTAAAGAACCTTCACGCGTTGCAGCCCAATTGAGCGCTGCTGTAAGACAAAGTGGCTTGCTCACGAAGAAGCAGCTGGAAAATTTCACCGGTTTCTTAGTGATGGACGCAAACGATCTTGGTTGTAATTTGCTGGGAAGCGATGCTCCGCTGCCGGCGGAAACCTATGAAGCCTTGTTCAAGGATAATCCGAAGGGACAGGGAGGACAGCAGACTCCGTTGCTGATCTTTGTTGAGCAGTCTCGTTAATTTTAAGTTTAGAATATTTAAGCATTATTGCCTGATGTCTAAATAAAAGAACACCAGAGATTTGCTCAATAAAAACACCCAGTCTCTGACAGATATGGATATCCACCTCAAGAGCTCTTGGCTTGGGTCCAAGAGATGAACGGCAATAACAAGTCTCGGATCATTGCCGGTTACTGCC
>CAYFSS010000027.1:0-19001 GCA_964345975.1 uncultured Oscillospiraceae bacterium | reverse complement strand
TAGAGTGAGAGGCTCATATTTTGTTTGAACCTCGTTCGATAAAGCTACTCAGGAGACTTTAGTATGTCTTGCGCAAAATTATGAGCTCGCCTATACTACTCAAGTGTTTCTTCGAGGAGAAGTATCGAAGAGGTCATAACGAGCTCGACTCGAAATCGAGTTGTCCGCAAGGGCACGTGGGTTCGAATCCCACCTTCTCCGCCAGAACTGGAATAACCCCTTGATTTCAGCGTGATTACGCCGTATCAAGGGGTTTTCTAATTGGATTGGCCTACCTCAGTTTTTCTTACTATCCTGATATTTCCGCTTGGAGAACTCTAGATATGCAGTCCAATCCCAAGCATCCATTCCATGATCTCCTACTTGACGATGACAACCGAGGTGGCCATTAAGTAGAGGCTTATAGAGTGCTTGTTCTTCAGGTGCATCTGCTTGAAGGCCTTCCTTACCGAACAATTCCCACGCAGGAGATGCCATCTGAAGAGAATGGTATTGGTTGTCCGGATCCGCCCACTCATCGCGCGATTTCATTGATGTATAGAGGTACCTCGGAGCTGCAAGAGATAAGAGCATATGTTGATCCACAGGATAATTTTCCTCATTGTCAGCATACGCTTGATAATTTTCGGCGAACCAGAAAGGAAAGCGCCAAACGATATCCGCTATGACCTCTCCGGTGCTACCTCTGGCCAAGGCATCACCACTATTTCCGGCATTACTGCTGATGCATAGCGCATAGCGATCATCTCGAGCCATCGTCCAGAGAGCTGTTTTCCCACCCCTGGAATGCCCGTTTACAACACAAAATTCATGGTCAATCTTCGGTTCTTCAACAAAGTAATCCATTGCCCTTGATGCTGCCCAGGACCACGCTGCAATAGCTCCAAAAGCATTCGGTGGACGGTTTTCAAGATAATCAGGGAACAGTCGATGGATCTTCAAGTGGTACCCGTCCGGATAATCCGGGGCAACATCTTGGGTCAAGATCACAGCAGCAGCAAACCCTGACGCCACGATCTGCTCTGCAGGCCAGAAGTCACTTAGGACGGCTCTCGCTGGATCTGCATCTCCGATGCCGCCGTTACACATCGTGAGGATGGCCGGAACGGGATTCTCCGCGCTTGCTTCAGGAGGATAGAATATGATCATCGAGAACTGGAAACTTCTCCCATCTCGAAGGCAGTCAAATTCAACCGTCTTTGAAGGACTCAGTTGGTAGATTGATTCGGGGTTATCGAAGCTTTGAATACTGACGTAAATCTCATCGTCCGGTACGTGCCCGAACACATTATTCTCGAAGAAGGAAAGAATTTCGGGTCGCCTAATCTTCAGCCACTCTTCGCTTGTATTGATGTCTTCACCCGAGAAAGCGGTTAATAAACTGGGGATGGAGTATCCTCTGAACGACATTTGTTGCTCCTTTTTTGTTTGTTTAGAAGAGATGCATTCACTTCTTCATAGTCCAACTTCTTTGCGTTTGCTTTTATAGCTTAACAAAATTTTCGTGTTAATCTTGGCTCTTAGATACGAGTCTACATGAAGCCTTTCACCAAGGGCTATCTTGAACGCCACCGACTGAACCGAAGTCTTGGACTTGGTCATCCGTCGCTCCCAAACCTTGAAAGCCCCCATACGATCGCTCGCCACGGCGACCTTCTTTAAGTGCGTCGAGGAGCTCTCGTTCCGAGTTTAAGAATAAAGGTTGCCAGTGCTCGGGGAAGAGTTGTAGATACTCGCTTTGTTGATAGCGATCATCGAGAAGAAGGATGAAGCCTTTGTCCGCAGCGGTTCGGATGAGTCGTCCTGCGGCCTGTTGAACCTTGTTGAACCCGGGCCATGTATAGGCTGTGTGATAACCATGTTGGCCGTGCTCATCATAGTATTGTTGCATGATGTTTCGTTCAGGACTGATTCCGGGTAGTCCGGTACCAACAATGATGACCCCGGTCAATTGCTCCCCTATGAGGTCAATCCCTTCAGCAAAGAGGCCACCTAGCACTGCAAAACCCAAGACTTCTTTGCCGGGAGCGGGATTTCGGAAGTTCTCGACCCAGGCTTCGCGTTGGGGGGGAGATAGATGGGGCTTTTGGATTGTAAGATGAACTTTCTCCGGGAGTAGCGTTAGGACTTCAGGGAGAACAAGTTGGAGATATGCGTAGGATGGGAAGTAGACTATCATTTGACCACGTTTGACGCGTTGCGCAATAACGATGGCGCGTGCAATAGCAAGCTTCGATTGCTGGCGGTCCTTGAATCGAGTGCTGATCGTTTTGAGCACTAAGGTTTGGAGATTCTCTAGCTCAAAGGGAGAGGGAAGATTTAGCTCTTGTGGCCGGACAATTTCGCCGGAAAGAACTTGGCGATAGTAAGCAAACGGTGTGAGGGTGGCTGAGAAGAAAACAGCAGCATGCCGTGGATAATATAGTTTTGCAATGAAGTTTGAGGCATTGAGGCAGATGAGGCGAAGCGCAAATTTCTCTTTGACATATCGCATAGCAACGATGTAGCTGTCGTCCCAGTACTCATCACAGATTTGCAGGAAGAACCTAACGGTTCCGATTAATTCTATCGATTGTCGACGGAGAGGCGGAGGAAGCTCGTCATCGAGGATGTTGCGAAAATCTTTCAACCAATCCCTTAGTTTATTGACTAAGCCTAAGGGTTGAGCTGTTAATCCACAAAAACCCTGTGCCTCCAAGATCAAATGGGTCTCAGGATTAAACCCCTGTTGTTGGGTCAAGTAATCAAGAGTTGTCTGGTCTTGAGCTTCAACGGCTCCATGAATCGTTTGAAGATAAAGAATCATTTGATTCAAGAGATCCTTATAATAGATTGCTCGATCAGGCAACTCCGTGTGGAATTTCTTAAATAGATCGATATCCAGCGTTGCACTAAACATTTCGCGTGACCGATCTGCCAAGTTGTGAGCCTCATCAAAGAGGAGCCCTTCTCGCTCTTCGCTTTCACCAAAGAAGCGATCCAATTTCACCTGAGGGTCGAGGGCGTAATTGTAGTCACCAATGATGACGTCACAGTAGATTGCAGCATCCAAGCTGAGTTCAAAAGGGCATAAGCCAAACTCTTCCCCTAGTTTCATAAGGAGGTCTTTCTTGAGGACGGATTCTTGTAGGGTTCTTTCAAGTCCTTCATCGAGGCGCTCATAGTAACTGACGGCATAGGGACAAACGGTAGTGTCGCAGTAGAGTTCCGGTGCAAGGCACATCTGCTCTTTCGCCGTTAGGGTCACCTGTCTGGCATAGAGGCCGACTTTCCGCAAATCTTCGAGAGCTTGTTCAGCGACTTCGCGCGTAGACGTTTTCGCAGTTAGATAGAAGATCCGTTGGATTTCATGCTTTGAAAGAGATTGAAGGGCCGGGTACAGGGTTGAAATCGTCTTACCGCTGCCGGTTGGAGCTTGCGCCATGAGGGGCTCGCCTGTGCGAAGGCTCCGTTCTACAGATTCCATGAAACGATTTTGCCCTTCACGTGGTGTCTCATATGGAAAAGGGAGATCCACTATCGAGTGATCTCTATAGTCATTGTGGTTGGCTTGGAGTTTGGCCCACCGAAGATAGTCATGGATCGTATCTTTGAACCAAGCCCAAAGCTTAGACAAGGTGATCGTGCGTTCTAAGATACGACACTCCAACGTTGTCTGAGAGATATAACTAAGGATATAGGGAATCTCAAATGACGGAAAAGCCTCTTCGTCTTGGTCGAGATTCAATTCAGCTAGACCGGGAGAGCTAAGAAGATCGGGGAGGAGTTCTTCGTTCGTGATGGCTTCTATGAGATCCGGTCGATAGAAATAGTAGAGAGCCGTGTACATCATGACCTGAGACCAATGCAGCGGTTCTCCTTCCGGGTTTAATTCAGAGAGAGGAAGATTGATCGTCTTGATTTCACAAAAAAAAGGGATCTTGGACTGTGTCAGTTCGATGATTTGCTTGTTGCCCGGCTCTTCTAAGAAGATAGGGGGGGAGTTCACGCCGGGCTTTTGTGTGAAGGTCGTGCCTTGAGGAAGAATGAGGAGGTCAGCGCGCCCACCGATCTTGAGGAGTATCTGAGGATCATCCCATGCACCTTGGAGTGTAAATTCGCTGACCCAAGCATGATTGGGGAAATTCGCCCGCAAGTAATCAAAGAAAGCCTGATGCGTCCTAGTGCCGGCATTAGCACTAAGTTGGTGATAGGTGAGACTCGATAAACCCCCCGTCCGATGCACAAACTCAACGAGGGTACGTACAGCGATGCGAGTTTCGATCTTATTCTTCGAATGGGATTGGATCGCCATTTAACCTCCTTCGAGCAAAAAAGAAAGCTCCATCCGCGTGGAAAGGAGCTTGCTGTTCACTTGGTGCGGAAAACAGGACTTGAACCTGCAAGAGCGTGAAGCTCACTAGGACCTGAACCTAGCGCGTCTGCCAATTCCGCCACTTCCGCGAGAACAGAGCTAATTATAACAGGGAACTAGTGAAGTTCAAGCGGCGATCTGAGGGGTTTGTGTTGGATCGATCGAGATCGTCGTCTGAGCAGTGAGGGTTTTAGATATTACCTAGATAGAGATCTAACTTGATGGCTTGCAGATGCTCTCCAAAACTTTCGCCGAAGAGATTCAATCCGCCGGGATACTTCGCATCTTTTCGAACTTGGAAGCTGATCGAAATATAGGGTTCTTTAATTTGAAGTTCAGACAAGGTTGTCGTGCCGACTTTCTTGGAGTTGAGCCAAGTGCCTTCTACATCAATCTCAACGACATAGAGTTTGCCATATTGCGTACGGATAGAACTCCACCAAGCAGGATTAAGCGTGCCGCGTTTATCACCATAATCTCCTTCGCTAAGGATCGTACAGCAACGTTGGTCATTGATGATTAGATCAATGTCTGAAGGCCAGATTGGATTAAAGGCAACCGCCTCGGAGCATAGTTCGAAGGAGATCGTGAGCTTATGGATCTCTTGCTCCAGATTCAGATTGACGGGTGCTCTATATTCTATGATCCCTGTCGTAAACCAAAGGATTTGAGCGTTGATTCTTTCGGGTAGGTAGAAAGAATTGATGTTATCTTCAACCCCTATTAAATGGTCAGAACTTGCTAAGCCACAGGGTGCTGATACATCACAATTAAAGTATGAACCAATCGGTATGGAGTAGCTTTGTCGCTGCAATCCGTTATGGACTTGAGGGTCAGGAATACTGAGGTATAAGTCATCAAAGCCTAGCCCGCATAATTTCTGTGAGCCTCTCACGCCGGGCATTTCGCTACATTGGATCAGCCCGGCTTCCTGTAAGAGGTTAACGTGATATGCAGCTGATGAGATAGGTATGTTGAGTTCTGCTGCTATTTCAGAAACGTTATGAACCTTACCTACTAACATGTTGAGCAATGAAATTCTGGCCGGAGAAGACAGTGCCTTACAAACATCTGCTGCTTGTTTCGGATTATCTAGGTTAAGGTTGATTCTTTTCTTCATAAGCACCTCCGGAGTATGAATGATCTGAGGCGAACAAAGGATGTTTAGACGAACATTAGAGCAAAATTATTTTATCAGAATGATGTTGATTACGGCAATGCTGTAATAAATGAGAAAATTCATGAATCTTCACTCGTATTTACTAAGTGCATAATGGTTTAGGGACAGTTATAGCAATCGAATGCTCAGAGTTCACAAGTATTTCGTTGCGAACACTTGCATAAACTTAAATTATTACAGTATTATTGAAATAGAAACAATCAATGAAAAAGGATGAACACGGATCAGAAGCTATGAAAGGAGGGACATTGAGCTTCTTTTGCTAAGTTAGTTACAAAGATGAACATTTGATTTACATCATTTGAAAGCAATTCAATGGCAATTAGATTCATAGGAGAAAGATAATGAAAACAAAGAAGTATTTCGCGATATATATGATGCTCGTCCTAACCCTAGCGTTCGGATTCTTGACCGCCCCTGTATTAACTGCGGAGGAAGGTGAAACAGAAGAAACTGAACTCTATAATGAGGATGGTTCGGTCAACGATCCGTTACAAGTTGAAGTAGACGAGAATAAACTTGTCTTGTGGTCACTCTTCAGCGGTGGTGATGGGGGATTCATGGCAGAAATCGTCGATGCTTATAATGCTACCGGCCCTGCAAAAGAAGTATTCCCTGTCATTCTCGTTTGGGCAGATTACTATACAAAATTAACGACTGCAGTTGCTGCAGATAGTGGCCCCGATATCGGTGTATCCCACGTCTCATCACTTCCTGTTCTCTATGATCAAATGGTCATAGAGCCAATCGAGGAATATGCTACGGCAGCTGAGTTTGACCTAAGTCAATATACTGACTCCATGATTGAAGCTGTGAGTTTCGATGATCAAATGTATGCCATGCCATTAGATACGCATGCTGAGATTCTTTTCATGAATTTGGATCTTCTGAATGAAGCAGGTGTTGAACTTGTCGACAATCAGCTGGAGATTAATTCTTGGGATGATTTCAAAGTTGCTCTTGATCTTGCAAAAGAAAACCTCTCTGAGGACTATTCGCCAATTAGTTTGCCACAAGTTGGTGACGACCCATATCGAGTATGGTGGGCTACTTACTATCAGAAGGGCGGAACGCCTCTCTTAAGTGACGATGGTTCCGAATTAACTTTGGATCGTGATCTTGCAATTGAATCTGCTGAGTTTGTCAAATCTCTTTACACAGAAGGTTATGTCAAGCAGGGTATTGAAGATCATCAGCAATACTTCCAAGGTGGAAATGCTCCATTCTTTATCGGTGGAACTTGGGCCGTTGGCGTCTTTGAAGCAGCTGAGAATCTGAACTTTGTAGCAAGAACTTTCCCACAATTATTTGATAACCAATCGCACTGGGCGGATGCTCATACGCTTACTCTCCCTGTCAATGCGCAAAGAACTGAAGAGGATTCAGTCAATGCATTCGACTTCATAGCCTTTGCTTCAACTGAAGGCGCAGCAATTTGGGCTAAATCCGGACAAATTCCTTCGAACCTTAGTGTGTTGGAAAGTGAAGAATTTACGTCCCTTCCATATCGTGTTGATTATGCTCAAGCCGGTGAACTTGCAGTCTTGCCGACTTCAACTCCGTATTTCAACGCTATGAAGAGTGTCATGATTACAAACCTAGATACTTTCTTCACCGATCAGGCCGATGCGGAAACAGCTATTGATACCATGATGATGGATCTTGAAGCTGAAATTTGGTAAATGATCATTTAGCTGCCACGTCTGCCAAGACGTGGCAGATTTCATCGGAGGCTTCTATGCATACTCGGAAGCGAAGGAACTTGCTGACAGCATTTATCTTCATTGCCCCTTTTCTCATTCTCTACCTTGTCTTTACGATCGCCCCTATGGTTTATGGTTTCTATGTAAGTCTTCATCGTTGGGGACTTATGGGAAAACAGGGTTTTATTGGTCTGGACAATTATCAGCGATTCTATTCGGATCGACATTTCATTAGTTCGCTGTTGAATACTTTGAAATATATTGTGCTTATAACGCCCGGGATCATTCTTCTTTCGTTAGGGGCTGCATTACTGGCAAATCGTCAAGTCTTTGGTCAAAAGTTTATTCGAATTGGCTTTTATTTACCGACAGTATTATCAGTAACTGTCATGTCTTATATCGTTATATACTTCTTTAGACCTTATACAGGTGTGATGAACAATCTTCTTCAATCGATAGGTTTGCTACATCCCCAGGAAGAAATTATGTGGATTCGTGATGTATCAACCTTATGGGGCGTTCTCAGTGGTTCAACGATTTGGTGGACTCTCGGCGGGACAATGCTCTTGTATCTTGCGGCTCTGCAAGATATTCCAAAAATGTTATATGAAGCAGCTTCAATTGACGGTGCTACAAGCCGACAGAGTCTTTGGCACATTACCTTGCCGATGCTGAGACCCATCACGTATCTAAATGTCCTCCTTCAAATCATGGCTAGTTTCAAAATATTTGGTCAGGTAAATCTGATTTCAGGGGGTGGTCCCGGAACCGCAACTCGTCCTTTGGTTATGTATATCTATCAACAAGGTTTCGTGAAGAATCAGCTAGGTCATGCTTCTGCTATGTCTATGGCACTATTCTTGGTCATCGCAATAACTACGCTGATTCAGTTGAAGATTCAGGCAAGGGGGGAGAGTTATGTCTAGTATATATCGAGAAAACCAAAGACATCGAATAGCTTCTAGAGTATTGACGGTATTCTCTTGGGTCTTGGCCTTTATGTTTATGTTCCCGGTCATATGGGCATTATTCGTTTCACTGCATCCTCAAGGTCAAGCCATTGAATCACTCACAGAATGGTTTAAACCTCCTTATACTTTGGATAATTACCATATGATCTTCGAGTCTTCAGCGGTTCCTCGCTGGGCTATCAACAGCATCTTGATAACTGCAGCATCCGTTATCTTAGTCTTAGCAACTTCCTCAGCTGCAGCATATGCCTTAGCCAAGGTTGAGTTTCCGGGACGCAGGGCGTTATATTTCTTTTTCCTCTTAGGACTCATGGTTCCGGGCGAAGCTACCATTGTCCCTTTGTTTTTATTGAGCAATAAGATGGGAATTATTGACAGCTATGCCGGGCTCTTATTGCCGGGATTAGCCTCGTCATTTAACTTGATCATTATGACGAATTTCTTCAGAGCTTTCCCGACAGATCTCATTGAAGCAGCTCGTATAGACGGCGCTAGTACGTTGGGAATCTTTGGGAGAGTCCTACTTCCTAACAGTAAGCCTGTCATGGTGACCGTGGCACTGTTCGTTTTCATGGGCAGTTGGAATAGTTATCTTTGGCCATTGCTAGTAGCGATGAGTCAAGACATGTTCACTCTCCCTGTCGGTCTACCGACGTTTGTTGGAACGTACTCGGTTGATTTCACGATGCCTATGACGGCAAACATGGTCGCAGCACTACCTGCGATTGTGGTCTATCTGCTTGCAGAGAAACAAATTGTTGAAGGTATAACGCTTTCAGGGGTCAAAGGATAAGTTGGTGTTGGCTTTTGAGTAGCAAAGCTGATTCATCGTTAACGATTAGCATAAGGAGTAAAAGATGGCATTTGATGGAAAAGCATTTCAGACAGAGTATCCGCGTCCTCAATTTGTGAGGGACAATTGGCAGAATTTAAACGGAACATGGAACTTCGCATTCGATGATGAGAAGGTAGGAAGAAAGCATCGGTCGTTTAAGGACGCTGAGACTTTTGCAGCAGGAGAGAAACATGAGATTGTTGTACCCTTTACGTATGAAAGCAAAGCCTCAGGTATAGATATAGAAGAACCTCATGAATGCGTATGGTATCAAAGATCGTTCGAGGTCGGCGAAGATTCACTGAACTCTGACAAGAAGCTTCTCCTGCATCTGGATGGATCGGATTACAAAACGACGGTTTGGGTCAATGGGGATAATGTTGGTACACGCTTTGGCGGTCAGCATCGATTGACGTTTGATATCACGGACAATATCGTACAAGGTGAGAATCTCCTCACGGTAGAAGTCTTGGATGATATGAATCCGGAAAAGGCTCGTGGTAAGCAGCGTTGGATCCCGGAGAATTATGGTTGCTGGTATACCCAAACCACAGGTCTATGGAAAACGGTTTGGCTTGAAACGGTGAGTTGCTCCTCAATTGCATCCGTGCAAATGGAGGGTGATTTTGAGAACGATGAAGTCAAGCTGCGCTTTAGATTAAAGGGAGCCGGCGAAGGAGTACGGCTACGTGCAAGCCTCGCGTATGAGGGCAGAACCATTTCCACAGCAGTTCAAGTTTTAGAAGGTCAATCATTCCCTTCAGACACAGCGGTCGTTGATCTACGACTGCCCTTGTCAGATCTTCGCATAACTCCATGGGGAGTTCTTTATTGGTCGCCGGAAGAGCCTAATCTCTATGATCTTGAGTTTGAACTCTTTGTTCAAGATGAGAGGGTAGACCATGTTAAGTCCTATTATGGACACCGTAAACTTGAGTACGACAATGGAGTCTTCAGGCTCAACGGTCGCCCATATTTCATGAAATTAATCTTGGATCAAGGTTATTGGGAAGATAGTTTACTTACGTGCCCAAACGATGATGCGATTTTGCATGATCTTCGTTATTTGAAAGACGCCGGCTTCAATGGACTTCGCAAGCATCAGAAAGTCGAAGATGAACGATTCATCTATCACTGTGATCGTGAAGGTTTACTTGTATGGAGTGAGACGGCAGCAACCTATGTCTACACACCGGAAGCTGCTCAATACTTCTCCGTCGAATGGATGAAGCTAGTTCAACAGTATAGGAATTTCCCCTCAATTGTTGCCTGGACTCCGTTCAATGAATCTTGGGGTGTAGGGAAGATCGCATGGCATGAACCTGAGCAGGCTTTTACGCGTGGGGTTTATGAGTTGACGCATGCTCTTGATGGCACTCGGCCTGTGATATCCAATGATGGATGGGAGCATACGCTGTCGGATTTCTTAACGCTTCATGACTACGAAGAAGACGGCGACGCTTTCTTTGAACGTTATTACGACATGGATCGTATCGTGCAAAATGAGATCCATATGACAAATTCAAAGTATGCTTTCGCCGAAGGTCATGCTTATGAAGATCAGCCGATTATCCTATCTGAGTATGGTGGTATAGCGTTTGCAACTGAGGGAGATCAATGGGGCTACGGTAGAACCGTTGGTACCATGGAGGCTTTCGAAGAACGCTTGGGTAAGCTCCATGATGCAATTCGTGCTTGTGGTTATTTCAGAGGGGTTTGCTATACCCAGCTGACAGACGTCCAACAAGAGGTAAACGGCTTGCTCGAGATGGATCACGCAATCAAGATTCCGGCAGAAACTATGCGTCGCTTGATGGATCGCCTCTGTTAGAGACTGTTCGTTAGAATCGTTCGTTTCGTAAGCCTTCGCATCCGCATCCGCATCCGAAGGGATTTCAATGAATTATAGAATGCCTTAGTTAAGGGGTGGCTCTACGGGATGGAGCCACTCCTGTTTTTGTCGCAGGATACTATAATTTATGGGTCTGAGTCGAAAATTGATCCGACCAATTGCAAGTTAAGCGGATACGACTTAAGCGGACACAATGGTTGTCAGCGCATAAGGCGTGATGTTTTTTTGTGCGTGAGTTCGAGATTAATGTAAACCCTCGAATACGCACACATGAAGGTTTCTCGTCCCTCGGAAAAATGAAGTCCACTAAATTTCGATCGCCGACATCCCTAAGACGTTATTCATATCATCGATGAAGAGGTTATCGGCTACATCGATTGATTCTTTGACCATTCATTGATGTGAGTGATGAGTGAACATAATGAAAAGAACTACGTGTTGAGACGAGAAGAATCAACTTTGAGTTAAAGAACGATACTCATCTCAGCTCACATGTCCTACAATGAATAGAGTAAAGTCTGAAAGACTCGAGTGCTCGAGTTATCTCTGAGTCATAGAAAGAGGCGATAGATGCATAATGAAAGAAAAATAGCCGAGGGCTTATATTGGGTCGGAGCTAGCGATCGTAGTAAGAAGCGCTTCGAGAATATGATTCCACTTCCTACAGGAGTTTCATACAATAACTACCTGATTACGGATGAGAAAACCTGTCTCTTCGATAGTTCGGATAAAACGGTTTTCCCTCATTTCCTGGATTCTGTTACCCATGTACTAGAGGATCGTCCCTTGGACTATATCGTAGTCCAACACGTTGAGCCGGATCACACCCAAGGTCTCTTGGATCTCATCCGGATGTATCCTGAAGTAACCATCATCGGAAATGAGAAGACCTTCACGTTCCTCAAGAATTTCCATGGCGGCAAGGACCTTCAAGTCAATACCCGTGTCATTCAAGAAGGCGATACCCTTAATCTTGGTCAAGTGGAGTTGGAGTTCATCATGGCTCCGATGGTGCACTGGCCCGAAGTTTTCGTCACCTACGATAAGACCAATAAGAGATTGTTTTCAGCCGATGCCTTTGGAGGCTTTGGTGCATTAGCAGGCAACTTCTTTGCTGATGAAGTGGACTATGAAGAGCAATTTCTCAATGATGCTCGGAGGTATTACCTCAACATCGTTATCAAACATGGGCGTTCCGTTATGAGCCTCCTCAAGAAGTTTGAAGATCGTCCTCTTGAGATGATCCTACCTCTACATGGTCTTGGTTATCGGACCGAAGACGATATTTCCATGATCCTCGATAAGTACATGGCATGGGCCAATTACAAACCGGAAGAGACGGGCATTGTCTTAGCTTATGGTTCCATGTATGGCAATATGGAGCAGGTGATGCAGCGTCTTGCAACCATGCTTGCAGAAGAGGGGGTCCGTGGTATTCGCATGTATGATGTTTCCGAAACACATCCATCGGTGCTCTTGAGTGAAATGTCGCGTTTCTCCCACTTCGTTCTCGGTGTCCTAAACTACAACACAACCCTCTATTTCCCGGTGCATACGCTCCTCAATGAACTCAAGGAAAATGGTTTCGGTCGGAGGAAGTATTCACTCTTAGTCTCCAAGAGCTGGGGTGGTCGTGCAGAACAGGTAACCCAAGATTCCTTGATGTCCATGCCTGAGATGACGCAATTAGGTGAAACGTTCCAAGTTCTTTCAGCGATGCGTGAGGATCATGAGGACAACTTACGTCAGCTTGCTAAGACCATAGCTGCCGATCTCTTAGCCAATTAATTACAAAAGCCCAACTCCATCACCTTAAAGTCTCAGATAGGAAAGTAAAATCTACCCTGCCATCTCACATTTGAAGAGGCAGGGTAGATTTGTGTTCAAAAAAGAGGTCCGATGCTTGCTCGAACCTCTGACGATTAAGATGATCCTTATCCTATGCGGATTGCTTTACGTCTTGTACCTTGGGCTCACCAAGTTTGATAACGTTGTCGATCGGGTGATTGAAGATGGCATTTGTGGGACATACCTCGACGCACTTACCACAATTGATGCACTTATCAGGATCGATGACAGCTCGATTATTATCCATGACGATCGCATTCGTAGGGCAGTTTCGCACACAGAGTTGACAAGCAATACAAGCTTTGTTGCATTGAGTTCTGGCTACGGCACCACGCTCGCGGTTACGGCATCCCACCACAGCAGTTTGTCGCTCGAGCGTCACCATCGTGATCAGACCTTTCGGGCAAACGCCGATGCACATCTGGCACTGGCGACAAAGACGAGGATCGATCACTGCAAGTTCGTTTTCGATGCGGATGGCACCATAAGGGCAAACCGCTGCACAGTCTCCAAAAGCCATGCACCCGTCGCGGCATTCACCCGGACCGCCCAATAATTGAGAAGCCATACGGCAGCTCTTGATGCCTTGATAACTCAATCGATTATGCGTGGCTGAACGGTCACCTTGACAACGTACGACGGCTGTCATTTGCTCGCCGACGCTGATATCTTGACCAAGCCTTGCTCCCAAGGCAGTTGCTACAGCTTGACCTCCGGGAGAACACAGACTGACGTTCTGTTCGTTGCCGGATGCCATAGCCGCTGCATAGCCGGCACAGCCGCTGTAGCCACAGGCACCGCAGTTGATGCCGGGCAGCATAGCTTCAATCTCGTCGGCCAGAGGATTACCTTCAACTTTGAGGAGTTCACTCGCGATGGATAAAACCAGTCCAACGACGAGGCCTATGCCTGTCACTGAAACGGTAGCTAAGAGAAGTGGGTTCATGCTTTTCGTATCCTTTCTTGCTTTCTACTTATTCTTTCCCTATTGCTTACGCGAAGATGCGTTCGATCAGACCGGCGAAACCCAGGAAAGAAACGGAAACGAGTGCGGCAGAGATGAGCGTTATGGGCAGACCCCTAAGGGATTTAGGAATGTCGCTATATTCAAGACGTTCACGAACGCCGGAGAAGAGAACCATCGCAAGCAAGAAACCCAAGCCACCCCCAAGCGAATTGACGAGAGATTCTTGATAATTAAAGCCCTGTTCAACGTTTAACAAGACGACACCCAAGATTGCGCAGTTGGTTGTGATCAACGGGAGATAGATCCCTAGGGTTTCATAAAGTGGAGGGATGAAACGTCGCAGCACAAACTCCAGAAGTTGGACCAGGGCTGCAATGATTAGGATGAAGACGATCGTCTGCAAGTAGATTAAGTCATTTGCTACAAGAATATGCTCGTTGATCGGATAGACCACTGCTGTAGCAATGACCATGACGACTGTGACCGCGATACCCATTCCGGCGGCCGTTTCTGTCTTTCGACTTACACCGAGGAAAGGGCAGATACCCAGGAACTGAACAAGGATATAGTTGTTCGTTAGGATTGCCGTTAAGAGGATGAATAATAGATTCTGCGTCATAATTACACCTCGGGATTATTCTGCTCGGAAGCATCATCAGTTTGGATCGGCTCGGCATCGGTATCGATGCTACGGTGCTTAAGATGACCTGTCTCTATCGTGTCATACTGCGAAGCTTGCTGAGCGGAATGATCGTAGGAGATGGAAGCAGGATCACGTCCGGGACGCTCTTTCGTCTCAGTTGCATCTGAAGCTACGACATCGGCATCACGAAATTCTGCACAAGCTTCAGAACCCGGGCAACCGGCACAGGAATTAAGTTGCATCGGTTCACGGCCTGTAGCAACGGCAAGTTTATTGGCTAAGGCCACTAAGATCCCAAACACAAAGAAACCGCCCGGAGGAAGAATGAAGATCGTGATGGGGGGGAAGCTCGCCGGCAGGATTTGAGCGTTCAAAAGAGTCCCTGCTCCAAGAATCTCACGAATGATGGCCATCAGGCTAATAGCAGTTGTAAAACCAATACCCATCGTAAGGCCATCGAGAGCTGCTGCAGGGATCGGGTGGCTGTTGGCGAATGCCTCAGCCCTACCCAAGATGATGCAATTGACAACGATCAAGGGAAGATAGATCCCCAAGGCCTGATCGATGGAGGGGAGGAAAGCTTTGACGAGTAATTGAATGATCGTGACGAAGCTTGCAATGATGACGATGTAAGCAGGAATGCGAACTTTGTCAGGAATGACCTTGCGCAGCGCTGAGATTACGACGTTCGAGCCGATGAGGACAAGGGTTGCTGAAATACCCATTCCGATGGAGCCTGCTAAGGTCGTACTGATTGCGAGGGTAGGACATGTACCGAGCATCAAACGAAGGACCGGGTTTTCGGTGATAACCCCTCGCTTGAAAAATTGAGGAATACTATTTCTATCTTGTGCCATGATTCTCTCCTATCCTTGACCTAAGCCTTCGTGTTCGAAGGTTCGAATCGCACGATTCACTGCGTCGACAAATGCTTCTGACGTGCCGGTAGCTCCCGTAATCGCTTCGACTTCGTTTGCCCCCGGATCTTCCATAACCATGTCAATCCCTCCGGTCAAACCAACGAAGGTTGCAAGGAATTCAGGGTCTTCGGCAAGTACGGCAATGCTTGCGGTTTCATGGAGTATGAGCGGTTTAACACCTGTCACCGTACCGTCGAGATCAAGACCAACGAGTAAAGTCATGACGCCGGCATGACCTTCAGCGTCACCCGTTACGGTATAGCCGATGGTGTTGTTGTCGTCATCCAATGCCGGAGTTATCGTCGAGTTGAAACCTTCAAACTCCACTTCGTAGGATTCGCCAAAGGCCGTAGCTTCAGGGAAGACTTCTAAATTATTCTCACGATCCAACTCTGAGGTATCGCCTCCCATGACGACTTCACGTTCAAAGACTTCAAGTGCACGGCTGACAGCAGACACAACGGCATCTGTTGTTATGGTTGCGCCGGTAAGGGCTTCAATCTGATTCTCGCCGGGATTATTCTTGACGACTGAGATACCTGATTTCGCCCCCTCTAGTTGACTGAGGAACGTAGGATCTTCAGCCTTCATACCAAGTCCGGCGGTTTCATTTAGGATCAAGGGTGTAGCTCCGGTCACGACGCCGTCGAGACCTACACCAACAAGCATCCGTACCTGACCGCCATAGCCACTTCCGTCCCCCGTGATGGCATAGCCTACAACTTCGCCGTTCTCATCCAAGCCGGGTGCAAGCGTCGACGTCGTCCCTGCAAGCTCGAATTCTTGAACTTCACCAAAGGATGCAGCTGCAGGTAGAACCTTCTGTCGTGCTTCGACCTCGGCTAATACCGCTCGTTCAGCAATTAGGGGAGCTGTTATATCATAGGTCACTGCGAGGAGAAACGTACTCACCAGACAGATCAGGACGAGGACAACGGTCGGCATGAGGATCGTCTTAAGGTTGAGCGTTGCTTGAGGTTCCTGTGCCATATTATTGCCCCTCCTTCTTTGCTGTTCTTGCAAAAGCCAAACGGCCTTGTCTCTTCTTCTCTGTTCCAAACGGCGCGCGTGTCGTGAGTTTCTCAATATGCGGCACAAGGATATTCATAAGAATAATTGCAAAGGAAACACCTTCCGGTAGCGCTCCGAAAATTCTGATTAGACCTGTGATTAGTCCACAACCTATCCCGAAGACCAGCCTACCTCTATCGTTGAGCGGTGATGTTGTGTAGTCCGTTGCCATGAAGAGTGCACCGAGCATTAGGCCACCGCTCATGAGTTGGTAAAGGGTATACGTGATATCGAATCCGGATGCGATGATCATCATGATTGCGAACGTTCCGAGAAAACTTAGAGGGATCAAAGGTTTAATCACCCGCGTGATTAACAAGAAGAGAGCCCCGATGATTAAGGTGACAATCAACGTTTCACCCAAAGATCCTGCCCTGAGCCCCAAGAACATATCCAGGAGCGAAGGCAAGCCATCCGTGGTCAAATCAGGATTGTTCAGCATTTCTCCTAAATGAGCGAGGGGAGATGCCGTGGTCATGGAGTCTAGATTGCTAAGACCTGTTGTCCAGGCGCGGCTCATCTGCCAGGTTGCCATTTCTTCAGGGAATGACGATAGAAGGACGATTCTGGCCATCAAGGCAGGATTCACGAAGTTCATTCCGATTCCACCGAAACACTGCTTGACGAGGACGATTGCGACGGCTGAACCAAGGATAATCATCCAGATTGGGATCGTAACCGGAAGATTGAATGCAAGGAGAAGGCCTGTGACAACTGCACTCAGGTCTTGGATGGTATTACGGCGCTTCATCACGCGCCGAGAAATCCATTCGAAAGCTACGGCAGAACTGACAGCGACCATTTGCACCAGTAAGGATCGTGGTCCAAAAATAACAATAGAAGCGATCGAGGTCGGCAAGAGCGCCAAGACAACAAAGAGCATGATCTTCCGGGTCGTTACCTCAGAATGAACGTGGGGAGAGGCTGAGACCTTAAGTCTTAAGTCGGTCATGTTTATTGTGCCGCCTTTCTAATCTGAGCTTTCGCTAAGCGCATGTATTGCACCAATGGGATTGCTGCAGGGCACTCATAAGCACAGGAACCGCATTCCATACAAAGCATTGCTTCGAGTTCATTTAGACGATCGACATCTTCCTTCTGAGCGGCACGCATCGTCATCGTCGGGTTTAAGTACATGGGGCATGCACCCAAGCAGCGACCACAACGAATGCAATCCGTTTCTACTTTCGCAACTTCAAGGTCTTGGGGCGTGAGGGCCAGAATAGCATTGTTCTGCTTGAGGATCGGTTGATCGATGGAATCTAAAGCGATCCCCATCATGGGGCCTCCCATGACGACTTTATAGGGTGTCTCTCTGAAACCGCCACAGAATTTGATTAGGTCTCGAACCGACGTCCCGATCGGGAGCCGCACATTCTTGGGATTCTGGATCGCACTACCGTCGACGGTTAGCGATCGCTCGACCAGGGGTTGGCCCGTACGAAGGAACTGGCCGATGAAGGCTACACTTGAAACATTCATTAAGAGACAGCCTGCATCCGCCGGCAGTTTTCCTGCTTCGACGATTCGACCGGTAACAGCATAGATCATGACTTTCTCTGCGCCTTGAGGATAGGTAGAGGGAAGACTGGCTACGCGCACGCGTTTCTTTCCGGGCTTGCGTTCTTCGATGAGTTTGACAAACTTATCGATCGCCTCGGACTTATTATCCTCAATGGCGATGATGACTTCTTTGATTCTTAGATACTCACAAAGCGCATTGACAGCAAGAACAATATCTTCTGTCTGTTCCATGCTCGTGCGATAGTCTACGGTTATGAACGGCTCGCACTCAGCAGCATTGATGATCAGGGTATCGACTTCAGCATGCTGAGGAATATCCAGCTTAAAGAATGCAGGAAAGCCTGCACCACCCAATCCAACTAATCCTGATGCACGGATTTCGGTCAAGAATTCCTCCAGATTGTTAATCCTAGGCGGGACGATGCTCTCATGCCATTCCATCTTGCGATCTGAGGTGATCTCTATGACTCTCGTATTTAAGCCGTTGACCGTGGAGATATCCGTGATCTTCGAAACCTTCCCCGAGACTGAGGCATGAATAGGAACGGATAAAGCTGCATCGGAATCAGCAATGACTTGACCGAGTTTAACTTCATCTCCGACACTGACAACCGGCTCACAGGGAACACCAACGTGTTGTTTTAACGGGAGCTGTACAGTTTGAGGAGGGGGCATGGTTACGATGGCTAGATCTTTGGTCGATTTATGATGGCTAACTTCCACACCACCATGCGGCCGCTTCATCATCCCCATGAGAGGATCTGATGACATGCTCATATATAGTTCTCCTTTTCAACTAGCAGACTTTGAACTTTCTCTCGTCATATTAGCAAAAGAATCTGTTTGTGCGACTGTTAGCTTTGGGTAACAAATAAAATGTAGGAGAAATCACAGTAATACATTTCAAGTGATAAAAATACATCTAAGAAACAGAAGTTTTGTGTATCAGAGGCTAAGAGTGAAGTAGAGAAAGTCGTTAAGTGCATAAGGTACGAAGCCTATAGTACCTCGAAGAATTTGAACACAAAAAAACCCGACAAGTTCTGTCGGGCTATGGTGCGAGAGGACGGATTCGAACCATCGAAGTCACTGACAACAGATTTACAGTCTGCCCCCTTTGGCCACTTGGGTAC
>CAYFSS010000026.1:10015-19826 GCA_964345975.1 uncultured Oscillospiraceae bacterium | reverse complement strand
AGAGTATTTTGCTCACTTGTCCATTTTCTTACTTGTCGACTTGTCCACGACGTTTTTTCAATGCGGCTCCGATGAGGCTTGCGTCAAACCCAAGCGAACTTTCAATTATCCTCAGCTATAATCGATAAATCATAAGTTTATGCGATGCAAAGCTAAGCAGTTAGGAGCTTTTATGGATCAGTTATTAACTGAGACCCTTCGCCACGATGCATGGCTTTACACCAAAAAGCCCGCCCCGGCCCTATCCCTCTATGACAGAGTGAGCGATGCCCTTCGCGCAGAACCCGGCCTCGAAGCCATCCGCTTCCGCAAACTCAAGCTATCGAATCAAAACTTGCTCGAACAGATCGAAGCCTGGCGCTCTATTCTCCATCGCCTGGGCCTCCGCAAAGGCGATGTCATCACCCTCGTGCTCCCAAACATCCCTCATTTCCCTGTCATCTTCTATGCCGCCAATGCCCAGGGCATCATCGTGCACCCCGTCCATCCGCTCACAGTGACCAAAGAACTCGAGCGGAATATGGAACAGACCGGCAGTAAGACCGTCTTCCTCTTTGCCCCCCTCGTCCCAAGACATCGAGAGCTCTTAGAAGATTCCGGCTATCAGGTGATCCTCTGCGAAGCTCGAGATTATCTCGTCGGGATCGAACGCTTTCTCACCGGCTTCAAACCAAGTCCTAAATTGAGAGATGCTCATTTCTATGCACGCTTGGCTAAAGAATCTCTCCCGGCTCCGGATCTACCTCCGATGGATCCTCATGAACCGGCCGTGTACTTGAGTTCCGGAGGGACCACGGGCCGAGCGAAGATCATCGAACTGTCGAGTCAGAACTTCAATGCGCTGGGAGAACAGGCTCCGGCATTCATGGGGACTGCAGACTTACGAGGCCTCAAGATGCTTGCCATGTTGCCGTTCTTCCATGGCTTTGGGCTTTGCATGCAGCTTCATACCATGCTCATCAACGGTATGACCAGCATCCTCGTGCCGAAGTTCAGTGCTGAAGCCATGGCCGAAATCTTGCGCGATGACAAACCCGAACTCCTCTGCGCTGTGCCGACAGTCTACGAGGCTTTGCTGCAAATGGATGATGTTGGAGACTTGTCGTATTTGGTAGCGGCTTTTTGTGGGGGAGATCACCTCAGACCTGAACTAAAGCAGAAAATGGATCAGTACTTCAGGAACCATGGAGCGGGAATCACACTTCGTGAAGGGTATGGTCTCACAGAAACGGTCACAGCCATTGCGGTGAATCCACGAGAAGACGATAGATCAGGAACCGTTGGAAAACCTATCCCGTATCATGAATTTTCGATCCCCGAACCTGATGAAAAAGGGGTCGGAGAACTCTATGTCACGGGACCTACCGTCATGATCGGGTATCTAAACGATGAGGCAACCACCCGAGAGATCATCGTTGAAGATGCAGAAGGCAGGCGATGGGTCAAGACGGGAGATTTAGCATCTTTTGAAGACGGCTATCTCAAACTCCATGGCCGCCTTAAACGACTGATCAAGGTCTCAGGGATATCGGTCTTCCCAATTGAAATCGAAGCGCTCCTCGAACAGGTCGCAGGGGTTGCACAAGTGACATGTTATGCCGTACCGCATCCTTATAAGCAGCAGGAAGTGGAAGCTGCGATTGTCCCGGAACAAGAACACCAAGACTGGGATGCACTCGTCGAGAAGCTCCAAGCCTACGCAAAAGAAAATCTCATGCATCATGCACGACCGGTTCGTTATCGCCACTACGAAGAACTTCCCAAGACAGCTATAGGGAAGATCGATGTCACAACGCTTGAAACGTGGGCACAAGAATCCTAACGCTGCTCTTGAATTTTCTAAATAGCAACGCATTTACGAGGTCTTCATTAAACGTCGAAACGAGTGGAGTATGATGGTTTGGAAAGGCAGGTGAGTCCGATCCAAGATCCAAAAGATAAATTCGCTGAATTCATGCGGTATGTCGTGGTAGGCGGTCTTTCCTTTGTCGTGGATATGTTAGGTCTGTTGCTGGGCCGAGAAGTTCTATTCACACATCTTGACCCGAGCGTTGATCTTACCCTCAGTGCCGCCTTGGGGTTCATCGTGGGTTTACTTGCAAATTATGTCTTATCCAATGCTTGGGTTTTTCGCCGGAAAGAGCAGCAAGCCAGGGGGCGTAGTAGGCGCGGTTTTGTGCTTTTTACGATCATAGGGCTCATTGGTTTGGGTCTGACCGAACTAGGTATGCATCTGGGTGTGAGCTTGGTTGGCGATCAGTCGTATGCGTATCTCGCGGTAAAGATCGTGGTCGCAGCGATGGTCCTGGTTTGGAATTTTGGTGCTAGGAAATGGCTCATTTACGGTGAATAGTACGGGATAGTGTGGGATAGCACGAATAGCATGGACTAGCGTGGTGATAGCGCGGACTAGCATGGACTAGCGTGCAATAGCACGGACTAGCACGAAACAGCACGAAATAGCACGAGGGAATAGCCTTAATCGTTAATACGCTGGTCTAATCGGCACAAGAGAGGGTAAAAGCCATGAAGCAAGCCATCATCATAGGGGCAGGACCGGCAGGTCTATCTGCCGCCTATCGACTTCTCCAAGCAAGCGATGGGTATGAGGTCCACGTCCTGGAGGCCAGCCAAGCCATCGGCGGCATTTCTCAGACCATAGAATATAACGGTAATCGCATGGATTTGGGGGGGCATCGCTTCTTCTCGAAGAGTGAGGAAGTCATGGATTTCTGGCGCAACCTGCTTCCGGTCCAAGGTAAACCCTCCACGGACGACAAGATTCTCGGCATCGTGAAAGATTGGGCCGAAGGGGGGCCGGATCCAGAAAGAGAAGAACGCGTCATGCTTCTCCGTGATCGTGTTTCAAGGATCTACTACCTCAGAAAATTCTTTGATTATCCCATTCAGATCAAGCCGCAAACCTTCATCAATATGGGCTTGGCAAATACTTTCAGTTCCGGGATTGGATATCTCACCTCCATCGTCCGTAAACTCCCTGAAGATAATCTCGAAAACTTCTACATAAATCGCTTCGGGCGCCCGCTCTATAACATGTTCTTTGAAGGGTATACGGAGAAAGTCTGGGGCCGCCACCCCTCACAAATATCAGCGGACTGGGGGGCCCAACGTGTCAAGGGCTTATCCCTCATGAAAGCCATCGGAACCGCTATTGCCAAACCTTTCCGCAAGAAAGACGGAGACGTTGAAACGTCCCTCATTGAGCAGTTCTATTACCCTAAGCGCGGTCCGGGCCAGCTCTGGGAACAACTAGCTCGTGAGGTCGAGAAACTGGGTGCAATCATCCATTTCGGGGAAGAAGTCACGGCCGTGAACATCGAACAAGGGAAGATCAAGGCTGTTCGCTCAACAACCCGTGAGTGGCCTGCCGATGCAATCTTTTCCACGATGCCTGTCAAAGATCTGGTTCAAGCGATGGGCGAGGCGGTCCCCGGTGATCTCCAATCGATCGCACGCGAACTTCCTTACCGCGACTTCATGACCGTGGGGCTTCTTCTCGAGGAACTCGAGCTCCCCAACGAAAGCGGCATTCCTACGATGCATGGCGGTGTCCCGGATAACTGGATCTATATCCAAGAGCGCGATGTGAGCCTCGGTCGCCTCCAAATCTTCAATAACTGGTCACCCTATATGGTCAAAGATCCCAAAGAGACGACCTTCATCGGCCTCGAATACTTCTGCAATGAGGGCGACGAGCAGTGGAACATGTCCGACGAAGACTTCATTGCTTTTGCGATCCGAGAGCTTGCCCACATCGGGATTATCAAACCTGATAAGGTGCTGGATGCCGTACGCATCCATGTCAAAAAAGCCTACCCCGCCTACTTTGGTACTTACAGCGACTTCCCTCAACTACAGATTTACCTGAACGGGATCGAAGGGCTATACTGCATCGGTCGTAACGGGCAGCATAGGTACAACAATATGGACCACTCGGTCCTCACAGCTTTCAGGGGAGTCGATGCTCTCCTTGGCCGATGTGAGAAGGAGGCAATGTGGAACGTCAATACGGAGAAGGAGTACCACGAAGAAGACGAGACGTAATCCTTCTTCGCGCTCTTCCTTTCATCTATCTTGCTGTGGCCCTGGTTGCTGTGATCTACTTCATTTTGGGGGCAGGCGCCGCTGAGATCCACTCGGACAGCACCGATAGTCTCCTCTGGGCGGAGGCCACCCTCGAAGCAGGTCGGACCTTGGATCCGGACTTCAAATATGCCGGTTATGTCCCCTTTGGTTCGAGCATTTGGGCCGTTCCTCTCCTTGCCATCTTCGGCTACGGATGGGCATCATATAAACTCACAAACCTGATCTTCCTACTGTTATTTGTCCTCGCAGCTTGGCTGGGTTTTCGCAGCTTTGAACTGTCGCATAAGCGAACCGCTTTTGCCGTGGGGACACTATTGATGTTGTGCTCTGCCTCGGTGAAGATGCGTGAAATCTTCTGGGGTCACGTCATCTACTACTCCTTAGCGGTTTTATTCCTCTTCTTAGCCATCTATCTCATGGAAAAGAAATTCTTTATACCCTTCATCTTGCTCTCCATCGGTGTAGCAATCAATGGACTCCAAGGCATCTCGATGTTTCACTTCCCTCTCATAGCAGCGATCTTGGCCATCACCCTCATCGATCGTAAACGACTGCGAATCTACTACCTCAATGTATTAGGTCTAACCATACCGATTGGCTTGGGAATTAAGCTGTTTTTGGAGCGAGGTGGTGTTTCTGCCGGATATGCTTCCGCGTACATGACCTATTCTGAGGAAGCAAAGTGGTTGGAGAACGTGTCGATCTTGCCTCGTCACATCCGTACGTTGTTTGATGCCACGGTGGCTGCAGATGTTTCATTAGCCAGTGTCGATAGTTTGAGCTTCGTTTTCAGGTTAGCCTTGGTCCTCATTATTTGTGGCCTACCGATTTATCTTTTCTTACGTTGGAGACATGAGGATACAGCGCTACCTCTCTATACCCTCGCCTTCCTAACGGCGATCATTCTCTTCACGATGATTTATGGCAAGCTCGGATCGTCGTCGTGGCGTCTGACGCCGGTGGTGATCGTGGGGGCTTTTGTGGGGCTAGGGTATTTGGCGCAAAGAGCGAAGGAAAAATTCACGGTGAAGACGTTCTTAGCCCTCTTCCTAGGAGTCTTCACCTTAATCCAAGCGGGACAGATCTACGCAATGCCGTTTGATGGATGGAATGATAACGCGCTCGCTCCGTTGCAGGATGCACTCCTTGACATGGATGTTGAGGATACGCCGATTTATGGAAATTTTTGGGTCACGCATACCCTGAGACTTAGCTCCGACGATAGGCTTGAGACACGTGCGGTGACGTTTCAGGAGGGTGACCTAAAGCCCTATTATTACCAGGTGCAAGGTCGATTCTACTTGGAGAGTGCGGCGAAGGACGACTTCATCCTGGTCTTGAGGCAGCATGAACTGGTAGAGGCCGAAGACGTGTTGGCGACGTTGAATTCACACATTGTCCATCGTCGTACGATCGGTGGCTATCACGTCTTCGTGGGCGAAGGTAATTTGTGGGACGCGCTCGACTACGATGTCGTCGGACATTTTGATAAATAATTCTTGATTAGCCCCTTTCATAGGTGTACTATGCTTCAAGAAGTTTGATGTAAATCATCACGTACGAAAACTCAAAACTTGAAGGGGAATATCATGGATTTCAAGAAAGTTGTTGTAGCCGGTGGCGGTGTCCTCGGCGTTCAAATTGCATTCCAAACGGCAATGAAGGGCTTCGATACCACGATTTGGTTGCGTAGTGAGGCGTCGATCGAGCGTACCAAGCCACGATTGGACCATATTCACTTGTCCTATCGAGATTCATTAGAACAAACAAAAGCCCTCCTCAACGATCCTCGGGTTGCCTACGTTTACCCCAAGGGATTGATCGATGACATCTCAAACACCAAGACTGAAGATATCGATGCTATGTTGAAGAAGGTGGACTCGGTCTACGAAAACATGAAGCTTGAGACGGACGTTGAAAGAGCTTTTTCCGACGCCGACCTCGTGATCGAATCCATGAGCGAGAACTTGGACGCAAAGAAAGCGTTCTATACCATGCTTGGACCGATCCTGCCCGAGAAGGCAGTCTTGGTCAGCAATTCATCGACGATGCTACCGAGTACGTTAGCTCACTTTACAGGGCGACCGGAAAAATTCTTGCACCTTCACTTCGCCAATAGGATCTGGGCGCAGAACATCGCTGAGATCATGGGACATGAGGGAACGGATCAGGTGTATTACGATCAAATGGTAGAGTTTGCCGAAGCGATTGGGATGCTTCCGATTAAGATTCACAAAGAGCAACCCGGCTATGTTTTGAACTCGCTGTTGGTTCCTTTCCTCGATGCCGCTTTGAGTTTGGCAGCGACCGGAGTCTCCGATCCTCATACGATAGATCAGACGTGGGAACGTTCCACGGGGGCTCCTCTCGGTCCGTTCAAGATCTATGACGTGGTCGGCTTGAAGACCGCCTATGAGATTACTTCAAGTAAGCCGGGCGCCGATGATCCTGATTCTCTAACGTCAAAGAAGTTAGCCTATCTCAAAGAAAAGATCGATCGCGGCGAGTTAGGTGTCACTGAGGGCAAGGGCTTCTACGACTACAAATAGGAATGATTGATTGTTGTAGGTGCTTTAGGTGCTTTAGGCGCATGAATGAAATTAGACGCATGAATGAAGACCCGGGAGATTTATTTCTCCCGGGTCTTCTGTTCGTTCGTCGTGTGACGAGTGAATTCTATTGTGCGTGTTTAGACACCTGGATCTTAAGGTTCTCTCGTTTCGTTAAGCCTGACCTACCGTAGGATCAAAATTTACTTCGAACGATTCGACAATGGTGTCAAAGAGCTCAATGGCTTCCCAGTCAGGTGTTTCATGATCAGATTCGGTCTCTAGGAGTAAGGTGTATAAACGATTGTCGAACGTATCAAGGAGTGAAAAGACTTGGACTTCTATTTTCTCACCGTCCAAGGTGCTGAAGAGACGCATCCGCATGGTATATTCCGTATCGAGATAAACGTCGATTCCGGCGATGATGTATTCATCATAGCTCGCCGCTATGTTCTGAGCATGATGTTCAAGAGCATTGTAATAGTCGCTATTTTCTTCCAATGGACTCGAATCGTATTCTTCGGTCGTGCTAAAGAATGTGAGACCGTCATCCGACTTATGAACAAGACCTCCCAGAGTGTTTTCAGTTTCGATCATTTCATTGAAGTTCCAGGTTTCGGGATAGCGGTAAACAGCCTTTTCTTGTGTAACACTCTTCCAGCTTGAAGGAATTTGCAGCGTTGCATCATCGACGAATTGGCTCAGGAACATAGCTTCTGCGTTCTTTACATTCGCTGCATTTGGAGCATCAAATACAAGAGACTGGAACATGATGACCTGATCACCGAGCAGCCGATAAAACCGATCCAGATAGGTATTGGAATCCTTGTAATCTCTCTCTATGGTGAGCCTGGCGTACGGAAAGTCGGGTCCTTGAACCAGTTTGTATTGCAGTGCCGTGTATTCATTTTCTTCTTTGATGGTATCCATGATGTAGCGCAGGAATTCTTCATCGGTTAAACCTTCACGATTGACCTCATAAGCCAAAACTTGGACTGCGGTATCGAAATTATTGATTCGAGGATAATAGAATATGGTTGGGTCGTTGTATTCGTCATACATGAATTCGCCGAGCCATTGCTCCGGTACTTTGTAGGAGACAGGGAAGATATCCTCAACTCGACCATAACTGAAGAGCGGAGGGGTTATGAGGATTCTAACGCCGGATGTACGTTCTTTCGGATCACTACTCGGTTCCGTTTCATTGCTTCTCGGATCAGTGGTGGTAGGCTCAGTCTTTTTACCTGTTATTTCACCAAAGGGGACGATCTTCACGCCGTCTCGGCGTTTTCTAGGCACATCGTTTGCCGATTCGCTAGGATTTGTTTCAGTTGATTCGGGCTCTGTGGTTGTGGATTCCGAAGTTGTAACCTCGGGTGTCGTCTCTACCGTGGTAGGTTCTGTGCTCGAAGACTCAGTGGTTGTAGGCTCAGTTTTCTTGCCAGTTATGTCACCGAACGGGACTGAGTTGACGGCCGAGATCTTCAAGGAACTCATAATAAAGATGAGAACCAGAAGTCCTAAGGAAAAGCGCAGTTATTTCATGCTGACCTCCAATCATTGTTATAAGTTTACCGACCTTTGGCCGGTTTGCATCGAACTTTGAACTTAATTTAGCTAATTAATTCCAAAGGGCAACAAAAAATTACAGGATCCATGCATTGGATCCTGTAAAAAAATTAGTCGTTAAGGCCATGAACTCGAACCTAGGTTATTTTCCGGCTTGATTGCCAATCGTTGTGTTACCTCATCGTATGACTAAGACTCAAGATTGAAAGAATGTGGCAGCAGCTCTTCGACGCTCATGACTTTTGCAGAGTCCCTCGTATGATCCAACATCAGGATGTTTGCATCGGGTTCAAAGAATTCGGCAATGACTTGGCGACAGATACCGCAGGGACTGGCATAGCCCTCGGCATCAGGCGTCCATACCATAAGCTGCTTGAACCTACGTTCGCCCTCCGAAACCCCCTTAAAGATAGCGACTCTTTCGGCACAACAGGTTGCACCGTAGCTGGCGTTTTCGATATTGCAGCCGGTGTAGTATTGACCGCTTTCACCTTGCGCAACAGCACCCACTCGGAACTGAGAGTAAGGGGCATAGACGTTTTCAATGGCCTTCGCAACGGATTCTTTCAACAAATGAAGTTCAATGCCCAGTTCAGGGTTTTCCATCTTAGACCTCCAATGTCAGTTCCACGGGACAGTGGTCCGAACCAAGGATGTCATCGTGAATCTTGGCGTCATGCAGTTGATCTTTTAATCGGTCTGAAACAACGAAGTAGTCGATGCGCCAGCCTGCGTTTCTGCTTCTGGCTCTGGTTCTATACGACCACCAGGTATAGATCTCAGCCTGATCAGGGTAGAAGTGGCGGAATGTATCGATGAATCCGGCCTCGATCAGCTCGGTGAATTTTCCACGTTCCTCATCTGTGAATCCGGCGCTGCGACGATTGGTGGCGGGGTTTGCCAGGTCAATTTCCTTGTGGGCAACGTTTAGGTCGCCACAGATGATGACGGGCTTGTTTTTGTCGAGTTCTGCGACGTATGCGCGGAAAGCATCTTCCCAGGCCATGCGATAGTCTAGACGCTTGAGTTCATTTTGTGAGTTGGGTGTGTAGACGGTGATGAAGTAGAAGGATGGATATTCCAGTGTGATGACGCGGCCTTCTGAATCATGTTCTTCCATTCCGATGCCATAGCTGACGTTCAGGGGCTCATGTCTGGTAAAGACGGCAGTGCCGGAGTAGCCTTTTTTTTCTGCATAGTTCCAGTAGGCATGGTAGCCGGGGAATTGGAGATCAATTTGTCCTTCTTGGAGCTTGATCTCTTGGAGCCCGATGAAGTCGGCATCCAGCTCGGTAAATTCGTGCATGAAATTTTTCTGGACGATGGCGCGTAGCCCGTTTACATTCCAGGAAATCATCTTCAATGTCATTTTTCACACCTTCCATATATTGAGAATGTTCTATGTATTATAGCAATGACTGAGAAGTGATTGTATTCGCTCGTTTATACGGGGATTATGCAAAGGATTTGACCCTCAAGGTGAACAAAGTGTAAATAAAACGCATAAACATCAACATCGATGAATTATCCGGGATGAGTTCAATGAAAAGCCCCAACCGTCAGCCAGCCAGACCGGTCAGCCAGCC
>CAYFSS010000026.1:0-9915 GCA_964345975.1 uncultured Oscillospiraceae bacterium | reverse complement strand
GTCAGCCAGCCAGACCGGTCAGCCAGCCGGGACCGTCAGCCAGCCAGCCGGAACCGTCAGCCATACCCGATCGTTGTCTTTTATGGGCTTTTTAGTGTTCAAACTGCGCTTATGTACGCCGTCTTATTGACCGGGACATATGCCGTATCCTACGTGAAGAGCCTAGATTATCGCCTGTTCAACCTCTTACCCTTCCTCCTCATCACAAGCCTTAGTCTTATCACAGAGGTACTAGCCTATCTCCTAAGAGACAGTAAACTCTTTCTATCTAAATTGATGACTCACCTTCAACCCCTTAATCTCATAGCTTTCACCGCCAAGGGGAAGTCCATGTGGCCTTGTACTCTGCCTCTGGCTATCTATCTAGTTGTCTTTACTCTTCTGATGATCCTGACGGTAAGGAAGTTAAGAGACAAGGGTCAACCATTATGACGATCCGAAGATTTAGATTTCATCGCTATGATGGACTGCTTGTTGGACTTGTCCTCATCCTTCTTCTTTCAGGCTTTCTGCAAAATACTGCTAAACCGTTGAATCCACTCAGTATTCCACTAACCTTCTATTTGATTGTTTATCCTCTCATGCTATTGGGTCTCTGGAGAATCATCGGTCGGTCCCTGATTCGCCCTGAACTCCTCGTGCGTTTTCCTAAGCGGCGAGCGTTTATTCTCTTTTATTTGCGAAATACCCGTCTTCAAAGATGGGTCTATTCGGGCTTAGTCACACTTTCCTGTTTGTTGAGCTTAACTTCCAGATCGTTGGATGAAGGCATTTTCCAGGGTTGGAGATTGATCCCGATCTTTATTCTCTTTCACCTCTTATTGACAGGTGTTCTCCTCCTCTTCCTGGTTTTGATCTTTGCCTTATCAGACATCAATCTTCCTTTAGTTCTTCTGATCAGTATCTCAGCTGCCAAGTATCTGTTGGATGCCTTACCGGGATTAGGATTGCGTGATCACCTTGATACCTTTGATGGGGTCTTCTTTGAGATGGGGATCTTTCACCAGACTAGTATCTTGGATGGACAAGAACTTATTCACTACCTTGCCTGGACTTTCTTGAGCTTAAGTTTAGTCATTCTCGTTTTAGTGTTCACCTTGAACCTGTTGACGCAAGAAAGATTTGCGAAGATCTATGACCGAGTTCTGTTGAAGAATAAGCCGCCTCGCTTTGCTCAAAGCAGCTTGCGCTTCCTACGAGCTCATCAAAGATTCTTGCTCATCGTCTTAGGGCTTCAGACCGTTCAATGGGGCTTGAGTTTTGTCTTCCTGAAGACAGCTGTCAGAGTTCCTCCGGAGATTCTCTTTGGTGATGTTCTCTTTCTCTACTCTGGCACCCCCTTGGATTTTCTTTTCTATATCACGTACCACTTAGTTCCTCTGATGCTTCTTTCAGACTACTGTCGGGAAGCCTTCCGCTGTCAAGGAATCTATGTCTTAAGTCGGAGCGTCAGTCGGTCCGCATGGGTTGCAGGACTACAAAGACAACTATGCATCTTGATGGCCTCTATATTTTTCTTTCAGATTCTTCTTCTGACGGTCTTGAGTTGGATCACCCCGTTTGAAATGACCCGAACCGTCTTTGCAGTTTTATGGATCCATAGCTTGAACCTTTGTGTATGGGTCATCTTCATAAATCATTTGAACCTGCGCCTGCGGTTTGCGCTTACGCAGATCGGACTTCTTTGGCTGGGCCTCATACCTCTGCTCGATGCCATATCCTTCTACTTACCCAAGCTGCTAGGTTTTCGACTTCTAGCGTATCTCTTCCCCAATCAATGGGCCTATCTCGGCTCTTGTTTACAAAAGCCCGGCGCCTCCCCAGCCTCTCAATTCCTTCTCTTGTTTACCCTCAATGCATCGGCCTTATACGTCCTCATGAAGCGGATGCGCAACGTGTCCAAGTCCATGGATTTCCTTTGATCTTAAGAAGAAAGGATCTACCGATGAACCTCTATGAATTTCAACGAGTAAGCAAAAGCATCAATAAAATCCCTATCTTGACGGACCTATCCTTTGAGCTTGAAGCAGGGGCCGGCTTAGCCCTCCTCGGCGGCAATGGATCCGGCAAAACCATGCTGCTGCGTCTCTTTGCAGGCCTCATTCGTCCCACACATGGACGAATCCTCTACCGGGACCAGGTTCTCGGGCGGGATCTGGTCCTCGGGCGGATCTGGAATTCCCACCCAAGCAAGGAGTCCTCATCGAGACTCCGGCCTTCTGGATGGATTTAAGCGGCAGGCAGAATCTGGAGATTCTGGCGGAAGTACGAAATCAATTGACCCCGGCGGATTTAGATCATTGGTTGGATTACTTTGACCTGTCCCAGGTCCAAGATCAGAAAGTTCGGACCTATTCCTTAGGGATGCGGCAAAGGTTAGGCCTGATACAGGCTTTTATGGAAGAACCGGACCTACTCCTCTTAGACGAGCCCTTGAATGCTTTGGATAGCGACATGGCTGATAAAGTGAAAGCCTACCTGAAAGGTTTTCTTGCCGACGGTAAGACCCTAGTGATGACCAGCCATCATAAGGAAGATTTTGGTGATTTGCCCCTTGCATCACTCTATCTGGACGCGGGGAGGATCAAGGAGCGATCCTGTGTTTGACAAACGAGATAGGACGAATGGGACGAACGGGACAAGCGGGACGAGCGGGACAAGGATACCCGAAACCCACGCTTGGCACGATTCTTTTTATAATGTCCAACCTTGGCGGAATGCAAGCCTTATCTTAATGTTGCTGGCAGGCCTGGTCCTGGCTCTATTGCGCTCGCTACCGGGAGACCCCACCCGACCCGTCCACCAAGAGATCGACCGATATTCTTTACAAACCCTCTTTGTCGGTAAAGGAATGGATATCTACAATCATGACCTGGTATACACCCCTAATCTAGGGCGTTTGCTGGTCCGCGTGGAAGAGGTCCAGGAGATGGCCAATGGCAGAGGTTGGCTCTATCGGGCAGACTTATTGGATCGCTTGGATTACCAAGAGGATTCCTATAACGACCTCTTTGAGTCCGAGCAAGTTATCCATACACCGCGTGCGCATGAGGGGGAAATTTATCTCTACCAGTTCAGCCACTTCGTGCAAGGAGCTCGTGTGGATACTCAGACCAAGACCCTAAGACAAGTTACCGACTATGCCTTCATGCATCCGGGTCAGTCCTACCTTGTCTCTGTGAGACCCTGCGAGTGGGTGCCCCCCTATGATGATCTCAGTCCGGATAATACCTTCCAGATCAGTGGACGAATTCTCCTGAGCGTAACAGGAGAGAGCCAAGAACATGAGCAGGAACCTGCGGTCTTGCCACTACCGCAAGACCGAGATTGGCAAAGCATCGAATCCGTTTACCAAGCGCTTGACGACCTGGTCACAGACTTAACCTTCTACCAACTACCCGAAGACCAAGAGCTTCGTCTAAGCTCTGAAGTCTGGACAGATTACGATTACTTCTTGCCTGAACACCAAATCGATGACTATCAGGAGTGGGCTTTAACGTGTTTGGACTCCTGTTTGGACTCATGACTCATGATAGCGAGTGGCGAAGTGTAGTGAACCGTTAAACCCGGACACTCGGATAGAAGAGTTCACTACAAAGAAGTGCTCTTGGTGGCTCATTCGAATGGGATGGAGTCGTTGCTCTAAAGAATTCAATCAACACAAACTTGGTAGGAAGTGCGGACGCTTTGGGACGGCACGTTCATGCGCAAGATCCTGCAGAAAATTCGAGATTATTGGCATACGTTCCCAAGAGAGCACAACCATGCGCCTGTTCTCAATCTCCCGATCGATGGACCGCTGCACCGGCTCTCAAATCCTTCCACTTCGCATATCCTTTGACGCACGATAATCACGACGCGCAATGAGAGCAGGCTTTTAAAACACAAAAGCCACGAGAATCTTCTCGCAGCTTTCATCCCTGGCATGGCGCCCCAGGCAAGAATCGAACTCGCATCAACAGCTCCGGAAACTGCTGCCTTATCCATTAGGCCACTGCGGCAGTGACGTGGATTATAACGCTTAACCAAGCCCTAAACAAGGCAAACCGGACCCGTCGCCGGCCCTCGCTGATCTTCACCAATCCTCACCGCTGAAAGATGCAACCTTGAACTCTTATACTGGCCCCTTTTCTTTATACATCTACAAAAGCCTGCACCTTCTCCATCTCCTCTGGGAAGATCCTCATATAGCGCTCTTCAGCAGATTGATCCAAGTCTTTCGTATCTTGAATGATCGCTCCATTCTTGAGGAAATAGAAATCCTTTGAGAGTTTGTCCATCTCACTGAGCGTATGAGACGAAAGCAAGATCGCAGTACCGTTCGAAGCGATCTGCTGAAGGAGAAGACGCATCCGGATGACGCTGGTAGGATCCAAACCGTTTAACGGTTCATCGAGGATCATGAGCTCAGGCTTATTCATGATGGCCATGGCCAGAAGTAGCGACTGCTTCATCCCCATGGAGTAGGTCTTCACAGACCGCTTCACATAACTTCCGATCTGCATCTGTTGGATGACTTCGTTCGTGCGATCCTGAGGCAACTTCTGCATCTGTCGGATGAAGTTCAAGTGATCAAGTCCGGAGAGATAACCGTAGAGAATGCGGTTGTCCTTTTAATGGGATCATTCCTTTATAAGTGACCTCCACAAGACCGATCGTCGGAAATATATTTACTGTAGATATCTGAATATAACCTCCATATATATACCCCATATAATGAGCACTTATATAGACTGAATCAGGAAATCCTTCAAACCCATTGAAATATCTTGTTGTTTCTGCCGGTAAATAATCATACACAGGAGCTGTTAGAGCTCCTTCTTCATTAGTATTGAAATACGCTAATGCCGGTGCTGCTATGGATAATGACAGAGAGAGTGCCAAGAGAATGAAGAGTAGATTACTGTTAATTATTCGTTTCATACCGATCTTCCTCCTTGAAGCACACGATAGTTTGTTAATGTTCTTAGTTCATTTTTTCAAGTTTATTAGACTATGTTAAGTTTAAGAATTTCGAAGTCAAACAAAGAGGCATTAAGCTGGCTACAACGGAGCGGCAAGAAGAGAGAGTATGTTTCACAAGATATCAATGGGCAACCAGGGACGCAGACATTTAGGATACTCCCACTACTATCGGATTGTGATTACTGTATAGAAAAGTGCATCAGCTTGTGGCTTCTCCATCCCTCCTCCGGGAAGATCCTCGTATAACACCTTTCATACAGTTGGTCAAAGTGGCTTTTGGATCATTTCGTACCCTTCCGTAGAAAGATCTTATCGGGGCGGTCTTGTTTTCCTGCACGATCTAAGTATGGACAAGATAGCGATGAAATATTTGAGCGGGCGAGCGGCTTTGGAGCATTGGGGCGTACCCCATCTTCGTGGCATCCTGGAACCGAAGGATCACGAGGTGGAACAGGAGTACGTTGTATTTACGGAGCAATCCGTCCATAGACCGCAAGGCCTAGCGCTCCGCACCTGTCGCATCAAAGGAGCTTCCAAGTACACCAAAGATGGTGTATGCACCCTGCCTTTGGTCTTTTTGCAAGTGGCGAGGGATTATGAAATCCACCAGCTTATCTACTTAGCGATCCAAATGACTTCCTATCGAGACCTTAAGCCTCCCTTGACTACGCTACGAGCATTACGCTCTTGTGCGGAAGAACTCGTAGGTCATCATGGCCGTCGCAAGGCGTTACGGGCCTTGAAGTATGCGGAAGAGGGGGCAAGGTCCCCCATGGAAGCTTTGCTTTTCATGTTCCTTAGCTTGCCAAATTGTTTGGGTGGATGTGCCTTCCGTGGTATGAAATTCAACAAAAAAATCGTCGCCCATAAGGCGAAGAGAGCCTATTATGCGGATTTATACCTACCTTCGGAAAAGCTCATCATCGAATACAACAGTTTCCAGCATCACAACAACGCCCAATCATTTTCCGGCGACTCTGTGCGGAAGATGAACTTGGAAGCTGAGGGTTACAAGGTGATGATCGTGACAGCAGGGCAACTCAGCGAGATCGCTCATTTCGAGACGCTGGCCTATAACATTGCCAAGATCCTCAAGAAGAGTATACGGATCCGAGCCCGTAAATTTTTCCCAGGTCATCGGGCTATGCGAGAGCTCTTGATGAAAGAGGGTAAAGAACCAAGCTTGCGTTATAAGAAAGTTAAGATCCGGGAAGTACCGCAGTTCCCCGGCATCAAGAAATCCTACAGATTATATGAAACGGCTTGGACAATATGGATTTCCGTAGCTTGGCCCGGTTTGTCCGGGTCGCGCTCACCCGGCTAATTCCCAACTCTCCCTACAATTAAGCGATTCTCAGTGTGGTTCCTTCGTGAACCGCACTTAATGCTGCGCTGAAGTGCAACCGGGCTGGGAAACACCACCTCTGACAAACCTTTGCCAGGCTTTTTGACAAGCCTTCGACAGCTATTAAGATTCAAAAGCCTCCACAACTTCCGCCCTCTCCTACTGACTTCCGTCTTCCCCAAACAAAAATGCAAGTATCACTGAAATGTGTATGAGCTACCCGCCGCTTTAGAGCTGAAAACTGCCTCTGCGAACCAGTTACCTCGGATTCCAAGTCAAAAGTTTAGGTTTTGTCTGAGAACTGCTGAAAAAGCCTATCTTGGTGGAGGAAATCACTCTGTTTGAAGGAATTCATGTTAAAAATGCAAGTTATTTATAGGAATCGTTGAATGATCTTAAGTTCCAGGCGGATTTGCATGGAGGACATCTATTCTTTGCTTCTTTTGATGGGAAATTTGTAAAATTGTCATGTGTAGACCTAGTACGAGTGACTATGGCTCTGATATTGATTCAATCTTCTCGGGATTCATATCTATCAGTCAGTAATTCAAGTTTCACTGGAAAATTGTAAGGGATTCAGATGGAGCACAACCCAGATGCTCATAACTTCAAGAATCGAAATCTCTATTAAATGAAGAAATATGAAGCGTCCAGGCTAACTTCTACCCACGCATAAATTATGATCGATCATAACGAAAAAACAGGAAAATCAGAGTTGATAGAATTCGTGACTCGCGATCAGAGGGAGAAATAATGTTAGTCATCTTTGCACATGGAATAGTTGTCACACTCGACCCAAATCGACGCATTATAGAAGATGGTGCTGTTGTCACAGAAGGAGACAGGATTATCGCCGTCGATAAGACCGAGGAGATCCTGGACCGCTATCACTCCGAACCCGCAGAGATCATCGATTGCCAGCGAAAACTGATCCTACCCGGTCTGATCGACGCACATGCTCATGCCGGACATAGCATGTTTACCATGATCGGCGAATCGATGCGCTCGACAGTCTCGTTGCGCCGGGATTTGTTGATCTCGATGCATTGGGCGATATCGATCATACGTTGGTTTTTCATGAGCACTCGGATGAGCGAGGTCGTGAGCTCGCCTGGTCGCAGCGCTATTTCAAGGGCGAGCGTAAGGAAGAGATGGGGGTGGAGGGAGAGGCTTTTAAGTCGCTAAATGCGTATGTTCAGCTCATTCGTGCGGGCGTAACGACTGCGATGCCTATCACCTCTATTATATACAAAAAAGCCGCTGAGACTTACGAGGAGATTGCCGCTGCAGCGGAACACGCAGGTAATTTGGGCTTGCGGGTCTATCTGGGCCCCTCCTATCTCTCACAGAAACATCTGCTGTCCGAGGATGAAACACACACGGTCTGTCTCCCATTACCGGAAGAAGAAGCTGAAGAGGGTCTTCAAAATGCCGAGCGCTTCATCAAGAATTACCACAATGCTTTCGACGGACTTGTTCAAGCCGCAGTCGTGCCCGAGCGTCTGGAGCTTCAAACAGAAGGTTCCATCCTTCGCTCCAAAGCTCTGGCTAGAAAGTACAATCTGAGTTTCCGGATGCATGCGGCTCAAGGCGCGATGGATTACGGGTACTGCATGCGCACGTACGGCAAATCCTCCATCGCATATCTGGATAGCCTCGGGGTCCTCGATGAGAAGACCCTCATTCCGCACTGTATTTATACTTCGGGAACGCATAACGTCTCGGATGCTGGTAACGACGATCAGGAAATCCTGGCACGCACCGGGACGACGGTGATCCACTGCCCCTTGGTCTATGCGCGCGGAGGACAATATCTCGACTCCTTCGCCCGTTTCCTGCGCTTGGGTGTTCGGATGAGTATGGGTTCGGATACCTTTCCTCCGGATCCGTTTATGAATATCCGTTCGGGTCAACTCATGGCTGAGATTTCAGAGCCGGGGAGTCCGTGGAACCACTCTCGCCATTTCTATCATGCTTATACGGTGGGCGGGGCAGATGCTTTGCAGCGTCCGGATTTGGGGCGACTGATGGTTGGAGCAAAAGCGGATTTGCTTTTTGTTGATGTGGATGCCCCCGAGATCGGTGTCATGGATGACCCGTTGAGGACGCTTACGTTGGCGTGTACTTCATCGCAGATTAAGCACTCCGTGATCAACGGGCGGACGGTGATGTGGAATCGTGAGCTTCCGGGGATCGATGAACAGGCGCTGCGGGAACAGGCATCACGTTGGTACGCGAAGATGAAGCATAGCTATTGGACGCGAAGCACGGTGCGGGACAGTGTGAGGGAGGAAGAGCTCTGGACGAGGAGCTTGGATTGGGTATAAGCAGTCACCGTTCAGTTCCGCCAAGCAATGTCTATTGCCTAAGAAAAACCGACGAACGTTCGTCCGTCGGTTTCAAGGAAAATTTTGGGGGGTCAGTCCGGATGGAGGGGTACATTACCTTCTTCGGGAGCTTTCGCGTTTTGACGAGATTAAATCGGTAGGGGATCTTTAAGTCTGATGAAGGGCTGGTGTATCGTCCAAATCCAAGGAAATTTCTTCTTCTGTTACCAGTCCGGGGAGTTGACTCCCGCTAAGTGGCTGGTTGTATTGGAAGCTTTCTCGCATGGCCTGTGGTAGGAAGCGGATCGTGGGACCATGCATGACGGTCGTATCGACCTCATCGATGTACTGAGGATCGATGTCCCTGATATTGGCATTGAAGGCAATGGCGTTCACGAGTGTGAGGTGGGGGATGGCTGTTTCGCCGTCACAAGGCAAGTCAATGAGTTTACCGCTGTCTTTGAATTCTTGAGCGCCACGGATAAGCCATTGGATCTTCAGACTATTTTGCCTATCACTATAGGATTCGTCCCCGTAGTAAGTTCGTACACCTTCGGCATCCTCAGCGTAGAAACGGGGATTATCGAGATTACGATCCAAACCGAAAATACCTTCTTCGCAGATGATTTCAAAGATCGGCTCGATCGTATCGCTGACTGCGTGGGAAGCCGTATAGAGCATTGATCTATCATCATCGAAGGTCATATCGAGGGAGACCGTGTCGTAAGACTCGATGTCATGCGCACGATAGATAGCGCCGTTTAGTTCAGTTGGCATAGCTGAACGATTCCACGAAGGTCCTAGGAGGAAGAGTAGATTGTGGAGATAGTGCGCAGTGGCATTGCTCAGCACAGAGTCGAGGGCGTAGCTGCCATCGTCGAGGTGGATTCTGCCTTTCCAACTGCCGGAGTAGTAAGAGATGGGGCGTGGCCAAGAAACCAGGGCTTTTGCAAGATGAACAGGGCCGAAGCGTTCGGCGAGGATGTCTTCTTTCATCGCAAGGACTTCATCATAGTAGGACCATTGGAAGCCGATGCCAAGGAGTCGATTGGCTCTTTTAGCTGCTGCGATCATGGCATGGAGGTCGCTGAGGAGGGCAGCAGCGGGTTTCTCGCAGAGGACATGGAGTCCCTCTTCCAGACAGCGGACGGTTTGTTCGCGGTGAAGAGGGATGGGGGTGGCGATAATGGCAAGATCCGCACGCTCAACGCGGTCAGCGCCCTCAGCCTGCCCAGCACGCCCAGCCTGCCCAGCACGCCCAGCCTGCTCAGCACGCCC
>CAYFSS010000025.1:2796-23704 GCA_964345975.1 uncultured Oscillospiraceae bacterium | reverse complement strand
AACCTATTGGTGTCAAAATTGGTGTCAAAGTTGTCAGATCGATGTGTCAAGCCAAAACAAAAACCCCCGCATTCTCAATGAATACGAGGGTTTATGCTTGGTGACTCGTCCGGGGATCGAACCCGGGACCCCTTGATTAAAAGTCAAGTGCTCTGCCAGCTGAGCTAACGAATCTGGCTGGGATGGTAGGGATCGAACCTACGCATGCGAGAGTCAAAGTCTCGTGCCTTACCTCTTGGCTACATCCCAATGAAATGCGTCCTATAGGACGCATGGGGTGAGATAGCGGAATCGAACCGCCGACCTCCAGGGCCACAACCTGGCGCTCTAACCAACTGAGCTAATCCCACCGTTTAATATGGAACGGCTAGAAGTAAAACAAATTACACTAACCTTGTCAAGGAATCTGAACCTCAACCACTTGCGCAACATGATCTGAATAGTAAGTTCCCATAGAATCCTTATCGTAATGTTCAGCTTTTATCAAACGAACGGATTTTGAGGCAAGAACATAGTCAATCTTGACCGGTTGGAAAGCTCTATCGAAATCATGAAAAGTTGGGCCAAGCTTAGCCGTCAAATCGCGTAAGGTATTGTCACTCGTTTCATCAAGCGGCATGGTCGTAGCCAGCTTGATACAATCCTCCGAAGGATCGGCATTAAAGTCACCGGTGAATATGACCGGCAAACCGGGGATAGCCGTCCTATCGACGAAACTTACAATTTCACCCATAACTTGAGTCATGCCGAGAAGTCTGGCTTGCTCTGACTCATGATCCAAATGAGTCGTACCAATTAGCAATCGGCTCCCTGAAACACGCTCTTCCAGCAAAGCTAAACCATAAGTTCTGGGGCATGAACTTTGAATTGGATAGCGGGAACCCGGAAGCTCAGGAGTATAAGACAACCACATTTGTCGATAATCTCGCAGGAAGTATCGTGAAGCGTCAAAGACAATCGCCGGAAATTCATCCTGCCAATCTCCACTACGTGACCTTCCAAGCCATACATAGCGATCGGGAAGGACTTCAGCTATGGCTGTTTGCATATGGGGAAAGAGTTCTTGAAACGTCAGGATCGAAGCATCCGTGTCTTTGATCAGCTGATGGATAGCTCCTAAACGATGTGGAAATTGATGTTCACCGTCCTGCTTAACATCGATACGGCAATTTAAATTGAAAATCTTCATTTCAAAACTCCTCCGAACTATTTTTCAGAACTAAATGCGACAAAGAGGATATCACCCGGAACCAGAGTAAAGTTAGTCTCCGGTCGTTTAGAGTCTCTATCTTCATAAAGCCTACCATCACGGTCAAAACGATGCAGCCTCATTTGTTCAGCGGCAAAATTGTGTAAGCTGAACTCCAGACTCTTCCTATCCATTTCAGAATCCGCCACGATAATGAATCGCATTTCATTTCCCGACTCTATTGCCAGTAGCGTTAGACTCTCTGCAGCCAAGATGTCGGCCTCTGTTTCCAGATGAATTTGCAGACGTTGTCCATGAGTCAATTCATTGAACCTCGACCATAGCAGCAATCTATCCGAATCTTTTTTCGATAAGCTTTCAAGCGCCGTCAAATTTGCAGCTGATTCCAGGGGCAGTAAACTCGAGTGATCAAGGTTCACGGCAATTCCTTGGTCCATCCATTCTAGGATAACCGCGACTAATTCACTGATTTCTGTCTCTCCTGCATTATCTTCAAGACTTGCAATCCACGGTTCTGCATCATCGGATAAACGAGGGGTATCAGCATAATAGAAGTCAAGGATCGCATCTTTCTTGATGTTTAGTAGATCACCCATCTGCAATTTGAGGTCGGTTAGGTCAATGGATTTTGCATGACCGTCGGCAGCTGATAACATTCTGCCACCCGCGTAATCCAGTCCATCGAGAAAAACAATTTGATTTTTAACTGCATCGTAGGAAGAAGATTGGGTCATAGCATCTAAAGCCTGATTGACTTTTGCGGCATGGAGCAGATCATCATGGGGCTCTTCACTTCCGGTTGAAATCTCCAGGTAGACTCGAGGTAACCGTCTTAGCCAGGCTTGCCCCCAGCCATCTTCTAATCTCTGTCGCCCCAGCGGATCATTGATATTAGCAGCTAAATACTGGAATAACTCCGCGTGCTCTTCCGCCGTCCAATCCGGGGGAAGAATGATCCATGGCTCAATCCCCATGAGATCACACGTCTGCAAAATTTGATTCAAGCGTGTGCGGAAACTCTTGCTATTGATGCCGGCATTCACTCGATCGGAGAAGCCGGAATCTTCAGCCAAAGAGAAACGGAAGCGTTGAGGTTTCATGGTTTGTATCTCATGCCTCAAGGCAGCAGATATGCCGATTTCGTCATTCCCCTCCCTGGTCATGAGAACGATGTCATCAAGAAATAATTCAGATTCGCTTTCCCATTGAAGGCTTAGGTCAAGACTCATCGCCTCGCGATCAGCTTGAAACTCCGGTAAGCGAAAACTTATGCTGTAGTTTCGCATTCCGGTCCTGATCCGATCGCTCTGGAGCACATACGTACGGAAAGGACCACTTAAAACTAGTTTTAAACGTTGCAGCCCACTTTCCGTTTTGGTGCCGGCCTTGAACGCAAACGTCATCAATTCGCCCCCATTGATATCGTCGTTCAAGAAAATAGATTGCCGTATTTCTGACATCCCCTCATCAGGGATAAGAACCATTTCATAACTAGGCAATTCTTCAAATACCACGTCACTCTTGGTGCTTTGCATCTCATACGAATGTGATCCGCTAACGACCTTCCATGGATAGTCCCCACCTAAACCTTCATAAGCAGCAGGTGAAAGTTGTTTTTCTAACGTCGCGTGAAAGCTTTCGCCTAAACTAAGTTTCTCTGAGAGATCAAGCTTGACGGTCGATGTTAGGTGTATACGCTTGGCACCGGCTTTGCTCACGGTCAAGAGGTCCATATCGTTGAGTGAGTAATACGTCACAGCATTATCGGAAAGATAGGAAGATCCGTTAGGATAGCTTGCGGACAAGAGATACGCCCCTTTTGAAGTCCCCGCCAACAATCTTCCACGGCCCATAGGCAATAAATGCTGAAGATCGCCAGGCATTTCACCCTGCAACAATGCATCATGCGTCACGTTATATGGACTTTCAGGTTGAAAGAGATCATTGCCTTCTTGACGCAAGTCTCGGAGCAAATGCCATAGGCTCTCCTCGGGATCGAGAATGAGCACATCTCCATAGGGATCTTCTTTCAAATGTGCTGATGAAGAGCCCTCATAGATTTCCACCCAGCGATGTTCTGCCGGCAATAGAATACTGGCCTCCCCATAGCTGAGACCCTCGTCAAACGCAATCCAAGGTGGCAGATTAGCGAAGAGTTTACCGGCACGAAGAGCGTAGAGCGTTTCACCACGATGCGCAATCTCCCACGGTCCTTCCCCGCTTTCCGGCGCATCCATAGGGCGCCATATCGTCTGATCTGAAATATAGAATTGCTCTGCGGCAGCCGCAAAATATCGTTCTTCATCCAGAGCAATCAAATCATCGATCACTATATCTTGCTCTACGCCGGCAACGACCAAGATCCAACGCTCTTCGCTGATGTACTCGTAGACTGCGCCATGCTTCGTCCAAGCTTGTGGACGCTTATTGACATACATGAGCCCCTCGATATCACTTGGTACTCGCCCCTCCAACACTTGGGAGAGCTCAGAATGCACATTGACAGCCACTCGGCCATCGTTCAGGACGACCATAGTTTCCAAGAGCTGTTGGTCTTCAGAATACTTGCATGCCAAGGTAGACCAACGAGGAATCCCCGGCAGATCAAGGTTTATCTCATCCAGAATCTGATCATCTTTCCCCGACTGCACCTTGCCATGACCTAAAGCTTGAAGTCTGCCTTGTTCCAAGCGATCAAGGCTTATGCGCCCACCCTCGAAGAGGACCAAACTTTGATCAGTCGGGAGACCGGGACTTCTGTAGATCTCCGGTTGTTGATCTAGACTTTGGAGTGAGAAGTTTGAATTGCCTAAGCTTCTAGCCTGCAATTCTTTGCGAAAGTTTAGTTGATCGAAGCTACCCTCATTCAACAGATTGGGGGACAGGCTTTTGTTTGTTGATAATCCTATTCCTTCAAGGGGTTGTAAGCGGATTCCGGTTTCACGTGATACACGTACGTTGAGTGGCTCTGCAATAGGCTCTCTATCGCTGAGGGACGATAAGAAGAAGCCGGCAAAGAGAAGAACAACGAAAGTGAATAGAAGCGGAATAGTGAGCCACCTGCGCGTGGACTCTTGATTCATCCTACGCAGATGATATCTAAGACGTGGTAGCACGACGATGTCTCACGTGATATTGCCGTCTAAGAGCAATGAGGAAGAAAACACTCAAAGGAATCATATAGATTTGGAGTGTAGCAAATCGCACCGCAGCATCTTCTTGTTGGAGAAACATCTGGCTGAAATCGCTGCCAAAAAAGTTATACAACATGTGAAGGATCATCGGGAACCACAACGACTCACTCCAATAATAAGCTGCTGCAAACACTATGCCCGCAATGAATACATACCCGCTTTGAGGTAGATTCCAATGAAAGATCGCAAAGATCGCCGCATTCAAAAGAATCGCCACAATAGGTTTGAACGTTCGCCTAAACTCAGCAAAGACGATTCCTCTAAACAAGAGTTCTTCAGCGATAGGAATGAGGATAGAACCTGAAAGAATGCTAAGCCACACTGCTTCAGGATGAGTAAAGGCTTGGGACATGATCTCGTATGCTTCGAGCATGCGAGATATAGTAGGAATGCTATCCGAAAGCCTATATAACAATTCAAACCACAGAATAGCAAACCCCAAGGAACCTAAAACTAAAGGGATGATGGAGAGGAAAACTAAGGGACTGGGTTTTTCCAGACGAACAGCCTTGGGATCGTGTTTGTGCCAAGCTATGAGATACGCTGCATAGATCCAAATCTGCAACAACGAGTATAAGATGCCACCGATCTGGGTGAACGTCATATCGGACATATCAATTTGAAAGACATTGAGCGCAAGATTGAGCACCATGAAAGCAACAATCATGAGAAGGAGATGTGCAAGGATAAAGAACGCAGGCACGACCAATGTCAGTCGATCAGGTCCCGGAGCACGCGTGGATGAGCGATTAAATTGACCTTTGAAGATATTCATCAAGCTTCCCCTAAGAGGTCTCCACGCATACGCTCGAAGAAGGTTTCAAAGACTAGATCCAACTCTTCATGATCTCGGATCGATTCGTAGTATTGCTGTCCATCGGTACCCAGATGGACTCGCATCAAGACGAAATCAGGTGCCCGATAGTGACCATCTTCCGGTTCATAATTCGTCAGGACAATGTAATCGCGGTCGCCCAAGGGAAAACGGTCGACAACAGACATGTAGTAATCATACCGATTGTCGAGATCTTCTAGGACTAAGAGCGGTTCACCTTCCGGCGCGCGCTGTCCCCTGTCATCATCTCTATTTCGCATTTCTAACACCTCAATTCCATCCTGCACGATACCCGTATGTTCTTCTACCAACATTAATCCCGGCGCCTCAAACCCTTTATAGAGATACGCTCGATCATGAGCTCCTTGCGTGTCCGGCACTATGCATTCATCTTACGATAAAAAAAGGACCCGGATATAGGTCCTCACAATCATAAACTGAAGAAATGATTAAAAGAGTTCGTCATCATCTTCCATTTCGTCACAGATTCTTTCATATTCAGCGGCCACCCGCTCAAATTCATCATCTGCAACCGTAACAAAGAACTCTGAACCATCGTCACTTTCTTGAAGTCGAGCAAAGAGTGCTTCCGGCTCGCCTTCATCCATGGATACTAAGACATAATAAATTTCATCTTCGAAGGGGAAATCGTAAGCGATGAAGAATTCAAACTCCTGGCCACTTTCTTCATCGACTAGGATGACGGTTGTTAGTCCTAAGTCCTCAAGAGAAAGATCACCATCTTCAAAGTCAAGTAGACCGTGCAGATCTTCAGACGGCTGTTCATTCATAGGGTTGTGATCTGATGTATCCATGGATTCACGTCCTCTCCTCATTGGGTCATTCGATGAATCGAATATCAATAACTACAAAAAGTCTTGAAATTATATCACACACGTTGATCATCTAAATAGTCGCGGAGGATGACTTCCGCAGCCACCTGATCAATCACTTCACGGCGCTTGGCACCACGATAGATACCTCGCTCAGAAAGGTATTGGTTTGCAACGCTGGAACTATAACGTTCATCTTGGTAAACAATAGGAATTGTTGTTGCGGCTGCCAGACGTTCACGAAATTCATCGACCCTTGCAGCTGCCTCAGAAGGTTTGTCATCGGTACGTTCAGGACGACCTAATACGATTCTCTTGATTTGTTGTTCCTCGAGGACTTCAAGGATGCGTTTGATGACGGTTCCATCATTGCCCGGGCGCTCGACAGTCTCCAAGCCCCGCGCAGTGATGCCTAAAGGATCGGAAACGGCGAGCCCTACGCGGCGCTCGCCGTAATCAATCGCTAAATAGCGACCTTGCACTTAAGGTCGTCCCTGTAACTGCTGAATATATTCCTTCAAGATAACTTCCAAGAGCTCATCGCGCTCCATCCGACGGATAACACCTCGTGCTCCTAGATGATTCGTGATGTAGGTAGGATCTCCTGAGAGGAAATAACCAACCAATTGGTTGACCGGGTTGTAACCCTTCTCATCAAGCGCGGCTAAGACTTCTTTCAGGATCGCTTCGACTTGATCCGTCTGATCCTTCTTGAAATCATATCTTGCTGTTTGATCTTGCATATCTTCCTCCTGAAATCGAATGTTCTCTTATTTTACCACAAGGTAACAGCCTTTAAGCCGGCATCATCAAGTTTCGTCACTCTTATCATGAGCATCTGCCCGATTTCGTTTGATTTAAGCTGATCTTCATCTTCCAATTCACAACGGAGGTAGGTTCCCGTATACCCGTGAGCAGGATTCAGTCCTTCTAACATGATGTGGTCTTGCCGGCCGATTTGTCTCTCCAGTGCTTTGCGATGCAAGGTCTGCCGAAGTGTCTCGGCTTCGTGTGCCCTTTCACGTTTCACGGCATTTGAAATCGGATGCTTGTACTTCGTAGCTGCAGTTCCCGGCCTGGGGGAATAGCGAAAGATATGCAAGTCGCTAAAGCCTATGCTTGACACGAAACTCATACTCTCGAGGTGTTCTTCCCTTGTCTCTCCCGGGAAGCCAACCATAAGATCTGTCGTTAACTCTAAACCTTCCCATCTTTCACGAAGCAAGCGGACAGCTCCGGCATATTCGTCTTTCGTATAATTACGTCCCATTCTCTTAAGAACCGAAGCAGATCCACTCTGCAAAGCCAGATGAAGATGCGGCGCCAGATGCTTGGCTTTCGCGAACTTTTCCACCACGTCTACCCTGACAATTTCCGGTTCAATAGATCCAAGCCGAATCCGTTCCAAGCCCTCTATTTCATCGAGAGCCAGCACCAAGTCACCCAAGTCCACGATAGGATATAAATCCTGGCCGTAAGCGCTAAGATGAATTCCGGATAGCTGAATCTCGCGATACCCGGCTCGACATAATTGTTCGACTTCTTGGACAATTGATTCTAATGAGCGACTCCTCGACGCCCCTCTTACCAGGCGAATGGCACAGTAAGTACAATGATTATCACAACCGTCCTGTACTTTCACATAGGCTCGGGAATCTTGCGGGATAGGTCTTTCACCAAATTCGCTAAAGCGATCTTCAGCATCTACCCCAAGGTATTCTTGTCCGCTTGAAGGACGCTTGGCCTTGCCTTCGGCTTGAGCGTTGAATGAATCAACCTGAGCCAAGATAAAATCCGTCACTTCACCTTTGGCGCGATTACCAAGTTTTAGGTCACAGTCTAAATCCACGCCGCCAAACTCCACATGACATCCCCAAGCGACAAGAAATGCATCCGGAGCATTATGGCGCATTCGTCTGAGGTTTTGTCTCACCTTGCGTGCCGCTTCAGCAGTCACAGTACAGGTGTTCAAGATCTGTAGCTGCGGGGAGTGACCCTCCGGTGCAAGCTCCCAGCCTCGTGCTATTAGTTCTGCTGTGAGAGCATCCGATTCGTATTGATTGACGCGGCACCCCAGCGTTTCAATAAGGAAATACGAACACTTGAAATCACTGCTGTTGTTCGTCATGATGTTCTACAATTCTCGCTTTCATGAAAGGAGCCTTTCTTAAGATGACTCGATACAAAATTATGCTCCACTCGGTCCAGGATGTGAAAGATTTCGTCCATCTCACCAATAGTTTCCCCTATGACTTTGACCTGTTGTCAGGCAGGTACGTTGTAGACGGTAAATCTATCGTCGGTATCTTTAGTTTAGATTTGGGTAACCCGATCGAAGTCCTGATTTACACAAGCAATCCAAGCATCGATTTGATCGATGGGATCAAGAAGTTCCTGGTGAAACCTGAACAATCGTAACCCCTCCTTAGCTCTCAAACAATCTTTCGTCTAGATCAAAGTGTGCTTTATGCAGATCGTTCCTTGGTTCTATAGCACGAAGCATGTTTCAACCCAAAAGCCTCAGGAGCACCTCTAACGTTGCTCCTGGATTTTCTTTTATTTTCGTCCTTTACCGCCGATCGGCTTGGCATGACCACGCCGTCGTTTAGACTTGTCTTGGCCGGACCTATTTCGACGATTTCGCGGTCTATGGGAATCAGAATTCGAGGAACGTCCTCGTCCTTGACCTTGTGGTCTGCCCAATGGCTTGTCCCCTAGCTCCTTGCGAGCTTCATTTTGACGCTTGATGGACTCATCGAAAGCAACCGACATGTCGTCCTTGGCTTTTCCGTCATGTCCGCTTTCAAGTTCATCTTGGATTACGAAGTCGATGAAACGCCGAATCGTGTTGACGCTTTGAAGTTTGACACGGAGCTTGTCTCCTAAGCGGAAATGTCTGCCATGGTCAGCGCCCTTCGCCGAAAGCGTATATTCATCATAAACGTAGTAGTCATTCATCGTGCGGAAAGCAACCATGCCTTCAATCGTATTGGGTAGACGTACGAAGATACCGCTTTGCATAATGCCTGAGATCTCAACATCGAAACTCTGACCTGTGAATTGCTCCATGTATTCGGCGATCTTCTGATCATTTGAATCTCGCTCGGCATTGATGGCATTCCGTTCAGTCTCAGAAATATGTTCGGTCACGGCAGGAAGACGATTTTTCTCTTTCTGATCATCTTTCTCACCGCGAATGCGACGCTTCAACGCTCGATGAGTAACTAAGTCGGAATAACGTCTGATGGGGGCTGTAAAATGGGCATACCATTCTTCAGCAAGCGCATAGTGACCTAGAGGATCGTAATCGTAACGAGCTTTCGCCAAGGATCGAAGGAGCAGCGTCATCAGGGTTTCAGAGGCCGGTAAGGTCTTTAGATTCTCAATGACCCGAGCTACCGACTTCTGATCAGCCATATCGATGGCTCCTAAAGACGCTCCTTGCAACCTGGCGACCTCTTTAAAATGCTCGAATTGCTCACGATCCGGGTTTTCATGGACGCGGTAGATAATTGGAGCACCCGCTTGACCATAACGTTCCGCAACAGCGACATTTGCTGCAACCATACATTCTTCGATGATTTGATTGGTCCAATCAGACTGAGCGGCATGGACATCCGTCACCTTGCCCTCAACATCAAGGACGATCTGCGTCTCCGCAAAGTCAAAATTCAAGGCGCCTTCCTGCATCCGGCGTTTACGGAGCTCGACGCCCATATTCTGCAGCATGATGAACGTCTCTAGGAAAGATTCATATTCCGATCCTAGCTTCTGTAACGCTTCCTGATTTACATCGGATTCACTGAACTTCCCTTCACTAAGATCCTTCTGCTTGGGGAATATGCGTGCTAATTCTTCATAACTGCCGCGCAGATCACTCCGCGTCAAACTCTCATAGACTTTTGCACTATCACGTTTACCTTTATTTGTGAACGTCATCTCACACGTCATCGTGAATCGATCATGACCGGCCGTTAGACTGCACAGACCGTTCGAGAGTTCAGGGGGAAGCATAGGGATGACTCGATCAGCCAAGTAGTAGCTATTGCCTCTTTCAGCGGCTTCCCGATCGAGAGGCGAGCCAAATTTTACGTAGTGACCAACATCTGCAATATGGACATAGAGTCTATATCCACCATTATCCAAAGGTTCTATCGATAGCGCATCATCTAAATCTTTAGCACTCAGACCGTCAATCGTGAAGGTCGGTAAGTCCCTTAAATCAATTCTACGATCGGCTAACTCTCGTGCAATATCCTCTTCGCTTGGCTGAGCCGGTAGTTTATCTGCCGCCTCCTGTACGGCACGTGGGAAAGTCATCGACAGGCCGTAATGCTCAAGGATCCCTTCCATGGCTACGTTAGGCAGCGCAGGATCGCCCAAGACTTTGATCACTTCTCCCTTAGGTCTAAATTCTTCTACCTGGTCGTCGGGAACTTGTACCACGACTCGAAAGCCAAAGGGCGCACCATTTAGGTGCTGACGTGAAACCTCCACCTGGCGAATACGAGACTTAAAATCGACGCGGACGATACCACTTGAACCTTCTTGTTCAAGGATGCCGGATAATTGCATTGCTACCTCCTAAGGTATTGTTCAGTATGAGCTATCTAAGCATAGCAAAAGAAAAGCCCCACACACGGTGAGGCTGCACTAGATTTGGAATTTCTAATGAATTATAAACGATCGATCATGAAGTTGAGGACAATCGTCAAAACACCAAAGGCAATCGCCAAACCGGTTGTCAAACGCTTAAGCATACGATCGGATTGTTGCTCACGATTCTGTCCGAAGAATGTCTCAACGCGACTTCCGGCTAAGGAGCCAAGTCCTTCAGAATTAGATTCCTGGATAGCCACCAAGAAAATAATGGCAATACAAATAATAATATCGATGATACCAATAATGGTAATGGCTGTGCTCATGTTCGCCTCCGCTAGTTAGATCGTCCAATTAGAACATAACTCAGAAATATTAATGTCAATCGGTCAGATTGTCAAATAACTTGCCCCCGGGCTCAGGCCATAGGAAACGAAAAACAAGACAGCAGCCGCTGGAATTCAGAACTGCTGTCTCAGGTTAGTAGACTATTTATACAATGAGTCGATTCATATCGTCAGCGTCAATGACAATAAATCGAACGCGCGAGAGAACGCTATTCTTAAGACCTATAGTAAATTTTCTTGAATAATTCCCCGATGATGAAAGGAATGAGGGCAAGACCAATCAAGAGTAACCATTCCAAAATTCCCAGAGGTATCGTGTGGAAAACGGGGTCTAGGAATGGAATATAGAGGACCAAGATCAAGAGGACAAACGAAATTGCCGTTGCCTTGAGCATTGTCTTGTTGCTGAAGAGACCGATCTTGAAGACTGATTCATGTTCAGATCTAGAGGAATAGGCTCTTAAGAGTTCGGCTAGGATTAAGGTCACGAAGGCATACGTTCTGGCACCATCATGGGGCAAACCGGCTTCCGTACCATAACGAGCTAAGCCGAAGTTGAAGGCAATATGGACCGAAGCGAAGATCGCGATAGCCTGAGTAGCAATAGACCAGATCATATCCTTATTGAGGATTCGTGAATCTGAACGGCGCGGCGGTTGGAGCATGATGTCGCTCTCACCTTTTTCTTGGCCAAGAGCCAAAGCCGGGAAACTGTCCGTTACAAGGTTGAGCCATAAGAGCTGGATCGGAACGAGCGGAATCATCTGAGGTCCCAAGATAAGGATTGAAAGGAAAATAACAAGGACTTCACCGATATTACAGCTCAGGAGGAAGTTAACAAACTTACGGATATTCGCATAGATGATACGACCTTCTTGGACCGCCGTGACAATGGTTGCAAAGTTATCATCCGTGAGAATCATATCAGCCGCACCCTTAGAAACTTCCGTCCCTGTGATGCCCATAGCAACACCGATATCGGCTTGTTTCAGGGCCGGTGCATCGTTGACACCATCGCCCGTCATCGACGTGATATGACCGTTTGCACGCAGTGCATTGACGATGCGAAGCTTATGTTCCGGAGAAACACGCGCAAACACGGCAACCTGATCTACAACGGCTCGAAGATCTTCATCGCTCATGCCGTCAAGCTCTGTTCCGGAGAAGACCAAGTCACCTTCCTTCATCATGTTTAAGTCTCTGGCAATGGCCAAGGCTGTCTCTTTATAGTCACCCGTGATCATGACGGCACGAATACCGGCTTGATGACAAAGTGCCATCGCATCTCTAACTTCAGGTCTTGCAGGATCGATCATGCCGACGAGGCCGACAAAGATCAGGTTCTCTTCAGCAGTTTCAAAGTCTCCGTCAGGATGCTCAGAGTATGCAAAGGAAAGGACTCGCAGAGCCGACTGGGCATAGGTGTTATTGACATCCAGAATTTCTTGACGCCTTGCGTCTGTTAATTCGACGACTCCGTCCGGCGTGAGTTCTCGACTTGAGCGCTTGAGAATGATATCCGGAGCACCCTTGGTTAACGAAAGAGTCCCATCCGAGAAATCGGTGTGGAAGACCGACATCATCTTTCGGGAAGAATCAAACGGAAAGTCGCCGATGCGAGGATATTTGTTTTGCAGATCGGAACGAACGACTCCGGCTTTTCTAGCTAAGGTCAGAAGAGAAGCTTCGGTCGGGTCACCCAAGATACCCCAAGCTCCTTCATTTTCCTGGAGTTCAGCTTCATTACATAGACTTGCGATCGTCAGGAGTCTGGAAAGATTATCCGGGATTGCTCCCTCAGAAACTTTACCTTCGGAGGACGTGATCGTGCCTTCAGGTGCATAACCTACACCGCTGACTTCATACGTTTCGCCACCGACATAAACTCTCGTCACGGTCATTTCATTTTGCGTCAGAGTACCGGTTTTGTCAGAGCAAATAATGTCGACGGAACCCAGGGTCTCAACGGCAAGCAAACGCTTGACGATCGAGTTTTGCTGCGCCATGCGGCCCATACCGAGGGACAAGACAATGGTAACAATGGCCGGTAATCCTTCAGGAACGGCAGCGACTGCAAGTGAAATAGAGGTCATGAGGAGATCGCGCACATCACCGCCTCGTAGGAGACCGACTAAGAATGTGATAAAAACGACGCCGAGCAAAACAAGCCCAAGCATCTTCCCTAGTTGGTCAATGCTCTTCTGGAGGGGGGTCTGCTCATCTTCAATGGAGTGCAACTGGCCGGCGATCTTACCCATTTCGGTTACATCACCGGTCCCGACAACTACAGCCGTCCCACGACCGCTCGTAACTGCCGTTGAACTGTAAAGCATATTCTGACGGTCACCGAGAGGTAGGTCCTCCTGACCTAAATCCACGGCATGTTTCTCAACCGGTACGGATTCACCCGTTAGAGCGGCTTCTTCGGCTGCGAGGTTCGACGACTCAATAAGTCTAACGTCTGCCGGGACAATATCCCCGGCTTCAAGCAGAACAATATCCCCGGGGACAACTTCCTCCGAAGGGACTTGAACTTGCTTACCGTTACGCAGAAGTCTCGCCGTCGGTGAGGCCATCCTTTGGAGAGCTTCTACGGCCTTCTCGGCGCGACCTTCTTGATAGACACCCAAGAGAGCATTCAAGACAACAATTGCAATGATAAGAAGGGCTTCAAAATAATCTCCCGTAACAGCGGAAAAGATTGAAGCAATAATCAGAATAATGACGAGGAAATCTTGGAACTGTCGAATGAGCTTCCGTAGGAAAGACTCACCTTTCTCTTCTTCAAGACGATTGTAACCATACTTCTCAAATTGTGTGGCAACTTCCTGATCCGTCAATCCATTTGAGGGGTTAACAGAATAATTAGCCAAAACTTCATCGAGTCCCTGCTTATAAACTTGCCCCCCACTTATTCGTTCCTCGTTCATATCTACTACTCTTTCAACCTATGCCAAGGTCCAACATGACCAATCTAAGGTTTGGAAATGACTTCCAGTCCACCCATATATTTTTGCAGGACTTTGGGCACTCGTACAGTACCATCCGCCTGTTGATTTTGTTCAAGAATAGCCGGGAACACACGAGACGTCGCTAAGCCGGAGGCATTCAACGTATGCAGATAAGCCGGTTTGCCCGTTGCAGGATCCCGATAACGCATATTACCACGTCTGGCTTGATAATCCCGTGCATTGGAAGCACTACTCGTTTCCTTGTAATCATTGATGCTGGGGATCCAAACTTCAACGTCATACGTACGAGCCATGCTGGCTGAACAATCCTGAGCGGCCAATTTGGACAAGCGGAAATGGAGGCCCAAACCCTCCATAAGGGCACAGGCTTTTTTGTGTAATTCTTCAAAAGCCTGATCCGAATCTTCCGGTAACGTGTATTGGAAAATTTCAACCTTATTGAATTGATGCCCACGGATCATGCCGCGTTCATCCGCACGATAACCGCCACCCTCACGACGATAGCATGGGGTATAAGAGAAGAATTTTGCAGGGAGAGCCTCCGCCTGAAGTATTTCGTCTCGATAGAAATTCACAAGAGCCGTCTCAGAGGTCGGCAAAATGAACTGACCTTCTGCTTTCTTCTCTCGTCCACCGTCCAACCAATAAACATCCTCTTCAAACTTCGGGAATTGACCGGCAGTTAAGCCACTTTCATAGTTCAAAATATGAGGCGGGAGAATCATCTCGTAACCATCTTTTAAATGTTCCTCGATGAAGTATTGAAGCATTGCCCATTCCAGGCGTGCCCCGAGATTCTTATAGATCCAGAACCCACTCCCTGCAAGCTTGGTACCGCGAGCATAGTCAATAAGACCAAGAGACTCTGCAAGTTCGACGTGATCTCTCGGCTTAAATTCAAACTCAGGTTTCGAGCCGAAAACCTGCAAGACTTCATTGTTCTCTTTCCCACCGGCTACGACATCGGCATCAGGGAGATTAGGAAGACTAAGGAGAAATTGACGCAAATCTGCTTCTCGTTCTCTTAGATCCTCATCGAGTTCTTTGATTCGATCCGAGACTTGACGCATTCGCTCAAGGACTTCGGATGCATCTTTGCCCTCTCGCTTTAGCTTGGGAATTTCTGCTGAGGCTTTGTTTCGTTCAGCCTTCAAGGTTTCAGATTGCTCAATGAGGGAGCGTCTGGCTTCGTCAAGCTGTTTGAACATTTCAGGGTCGAAGTCAAACCCTCGCTTGGCCAAGCCTTCCTTGACAAATTCAGGCTCACTTCTAAGTAATTGTTGATCGATCATGTCTAGCCTCCTCTAGTGGTCATACTATAACGCAGTTTAGGTCTATAAAAGACATCGGTCTATAGTAGATCCGGATAATTGAATTGTCTCAAATACTCATACGCGACGATAGCCACAGAGTTCGCCAGATTCAACGAACGATGACCTTCCAGCATAGGGATTCTCAAGAGGTTTTGATCGTGCGTCTTTAAATACGAATTAGGTAGGCCCTGTGTCTCAGAACCGAAAAGAAAAATACTGTCCTCGGCAAATTGGACGTTCGAATACGTTTGCTTGGCTTTTGTTGTAAAAGCATAGACAGGTTTCCCTGACATATGACTGAGAAACGAATCGAGATTTGGCCAGAGCGTAAGATCTAAATCAAACCAGTAATCCAGGCCGGCTCTCTTAACTGCCTTTTCTTCAATTGAGAAGCCAAGGGGCTCTATCAAATGCAAGGGACAGGAAGTCACAACACAGGTGCGAGCGATATTTCCCGTATTCGAAGGGATCTGAGGTTGCCATAGGGCGATTTCCAAGCCCATCTAGGAACGATCCATTTCGATTTTCTCTGAAAGCTTGATGAGACGACGCAAGCGATGATTCATGCCACTACGTCCAACAGGAGGATTCGCCGCCTCAGCTAAGTCCCGGAGAGAAAACTCGGGATGATCGATGCGCAACTTGGCAGCTTCTTGCAGTTCCGAAGGAAGATCTTCGATGACACCACGCTCAAAGAGCAACTGAATCGCTTCTATTTGGCGCATAGAAGCATTGACGATGCGTTGTGTGTTTGCTTGATCGCAATTGACGATCCGATTTATATCACCACGCATCTCTTTCTCAGCTTGCACATTTTCAAAATCAAGGACGCTCATTCCTGCCCCCAGAAGACGTAAGACTTGGGAGATTTCGTCACGGCTTTTGAAGTAGAGAAGCGAATAGACATCACGTCGGACCGGAAGCGGATCGAGATCAAACGTAGCAAAGAGTGATCTCGCCACTTGAGCCGCAGCAGGACGGCGAAACTGGAACTCCATTTGGTAACTTAGCTCAGGATTAGCCATCGAAGCTGAGCTTAAGAAGAGACCTTGGAGAGCTGAACGCTGAGCACTAAGTTCCATTTGATCTCTTTGAACAAGGAAGGATCCACGGACGGGATCAAAGTGGAAGAGTCGTTTAAGCGTTGAGGTGACCTCACGATAGACCTGCAAATTATCGACCAATAAGCGATGTTGTCTCCCCTTGACCAAAACCTGAACCGGATAATCGAAGACTTCCAGAAACAGTGTTTGATAGAGATTTGCTAAAGCCTTGAGGTTTGCAACAAAGCGAATTCTCGGAACGCGAAACTCAGCCTGCGACAATAGGATAAAGTACAGGACAAACTCAGGATCAAACAGAGTTTCGTCTTGTCTTGCACGCAATAGAGCGAATTCAGTCCCTTCCGTCTCTGCCTCGGTGGAGTCGGTTGAGATGGAAGGGACGACGGTTGAGATGATCTCTTGCTTGACTCTCGTTGAGAATGAAGCTTGGCTCATAGATTCTCCTCGAGGCCTCCCCAGTCTCCGACAAAACGAAGTTCAAGTTCCAATTGAACGTTGAATTCCGCTAAGACCGTCTCTTGGATATGGCGGATTAGGAGGCGTACATCATTTGCGGTCGCTTGTTTCTCGGGATTGATGATAAAGCCGGCATGTTTCTGCGAAACGACGGCTCCACCGATCCGACACCCTTTAAGTCCTGCATCGGAAATTAACTTTCCTGCATAGAATCCTTCAGGACGCTTAAAGATTGAACCTGCACTGGGGTACTCCAACGGTTGACTGGCTTGCCGTTTATCCATGAAGTAATCCATCGTCTGTCGGATGGTCTCGCGGACTCCGGGCACCACTTGTAGGATGACATCAAGGACCATGACACGCTCATCCATGAAGAAACTTCTCCGGTAAGAGAAATTAGACCCCTCACCTGTCCTGACATGAAGCTTGCCTTCATGATCCATATACCGTACAGCCACTACATGCTCTGCCATTTGTCCACCGTATGCGCCGGCGTTCATGAAGATTGCACCGCCAAGCGAGCCGGGGATGCCGTGAGCAAATTCTAGACCGCTTAAAGACCATTCTTCGCAATGCTCTGCCAATTCACGCATGGGAATTCCTGCTTCAGCTCGAATTAAGACCGCATCAGTTTGCTTAGAGGGCACCGGCCAAGCATCATTTTGATCCAAGGCACCAAGGTACTCTATGGCGCATAAATCTCTTAGACGAATGACGAGGCCGCGAATCCCCTGATCGGAGATCAGGAGGTTACTGCCTGAACCCAGGTAAAACACCGGGAGATCCAATTCTTTTGCAGCCACAACCAAAGCACTTAACTGCTCAAACGAACGAGGTCGCGAGAAAAAATCAGCCGGTCCACCAATGTGGAATGATGAGTATTCAGCCAAAGATTCATTGGCTTTCAAATCCGGATCGATCTGACGGAGAACCTTCTCTTGAGCTTCCAGCCGCTCACGTTGAGGGGCGGAGATCAATCGACGTTTCGTACTGTTTGTGATCATTTCTTATCCCTTCTCAGGCATCTTCCCGCCTCCAAAGAGACGAGAGGTCAAAGCCTCAGCTGCGTTATAACCCATTTGTTTCTGACGGAAGTTGATCGCTGCTACTTCAGCAATAATCGCAAGGTTACGTCCTTCTCGCACCGGAATCGTGATCGAAGGAACCTCAATTCCCAAGATGTCCGTGAACTCCTGTTTAATGCCAAGGCGCTCGTAGATCTTATCTTCTTGCCATAGCTCTAAATTGATGACGAAATTGATATTGTCTTGCATTAGGACTGAAGAAACACCGAAGAGTTCTTTAACATCCAATATACCAATCCCACGGATCTCAATTAAGTGCCTAATGATTTCAGGTGCAGTTCCAAGCAGCGTTGTATCAGACACTCTTCTGACCTCGACTAAGTCATCTGCAACTAAACGATGACCTCGTTTGACCAGCTCCATTGCTGTTTCGGACTTACCGACGCCACTCTCACCTAAGATCAAGACCCCTTCACCATAGACTTCGACCAAGACGCCGTGCAAGGTGGTTCTAGGAGCTAACTCAACGTTCAGATACTTGATAAGAGAACTCATAAACGATGAGGTCGTATCATCTGTCCGCAAAACCGGGACGGAGTAACGCTCTGAAGCCTTCTTCATCTCAGCAAAAGGTTCATGGTTACGGCTTAAAACAAGGCAAGGGATGCCTCTGGAAAAGAGGGCATCCAAGCTTCTTTGACGTTCAGCCGGTTCGAGATTCTGGAGGAAAGTCATTTCCATATTCCCCACCAACTGAACCCGATCCGGACCAAAGTGATCAAAGTGACCGGCTAATTGAAGTCCGGGGCGTGTGACATCTGCCACGGAAATTAGGATGTCATCTTCACGACCATAGATCATCAGCTCTTGAAGCTCAAAATCCTGGATGATCTTCTTTAAAGTGACGGCCATCGTCCACCTCCTCCGCCGCTGAAATCTCGGAATGGATCCGGTAGATCCGAGGTGTCTCCACCTAAACGTTTGATGGATGAAAGGATTTCATAATAGAGCTGACGATCCAATTTATCAGGATCATTTTCATTACGAATAACATAATTGCGTAGGAGAGGTACAGCACGAGGATGACCCAAATCGCCTAAACAAATAGCAGCGATAACACGGGGTTCATGCCTCAGGAAATACGCTCGCAAAATCATATACACGTCAGAAGACAGCTCATCATAATTCTGCAGAAGTTCCGGATTATACTCACTGTCCTGCTTAAGAACTTTGGTTGCTTCAGTGAGGCTAACAAGTAAATATTCGCGTCCTTGAAGACTTAGCGTATCCTCAGCTGTGGATTCAGCCTCACTCAGAAAGCGACCTAGAACTTCGATAGCAACCTCAGGCACGGCTTTCGCATAGTCCACGATGGCTTCCGCCCAGATGGGTGCGGGCTTCTCAGTTTTACTAAACCGTAGAATCCATCGTTCAAACTTTGCGCTATCCTCCCATTGACCAAGTAAACGCAAGGCAATGACAGCAGATTGCAATTCAGCTGAAGCTCCTAACTCAGCATCTTCATCCCATTTAGCAGCATCAATCCAAGAACGGAAAACTTCCTGTGTCTCCTCCGGTCGCTTGCTCAATTCAAGCTTGACCGCATCCGAAAAATCTTCATCAATAAGATAAGATAGGGCATGCACAAAATCCCAGAACTCATCTCCCGCTGCTTGACGTTCCAATATCTCTTGAGCGGTTTCTCCGGTTTCAAGCGGCTCTTGATCCCAACCCTGAATTAGATTAAAGACCAAATTTTGAATCTCACCCAGCGCCTCAGCTCGGGCCATGTATGCTTCTTCCAGTTGTTCTGCTCCAAGCGAATCAAATCCTCTTGTCAGCGCAGTGTTATAAGCATTTGCATAGATTTGTGCATCGGCCATTGTTGTCATCGTATGCTCCTCAAAATAGTTTCTTACAATTGTAATATTTTAGCACAGCTAAGGTAGTTGCCCCGACGTTTGCATATCCTTTAACACACGCAAGATCCCAAGATGTAGCGGCTCAGGCAAAACTCTTTCCGCAGATCGCTGAACATGTTCTCTTGCATCTTTCGTTGCAAAAGCCGTTCCGCAGGCAAGAAATGCTGAGATATCATTCTCTTGATCCCCAAATGCCACGCAATCGGTCGGCTCAAGATTCAATATCTCTTGAAGAATCCTGAGCGTTCTCCCCTTGCCCGTCCCGGGCTTCATAAAAGCCAGCCAGACCTCTCCGCCTATGACAATCTCAAACCGATCTTGCCAGGTAGGTCGAAGCATCTCAGCATACCGCGTGGCACGGCTGCTGGAGAAACAAGAAACCTTGGTCACCGGTTTAGGAATCTCTTCATAGCTGCTCACACTTTCAATCATTCTCTCCCAACCCTGACTCTTAAACTCTTCAAGTTCCGGTAAGATCCACCGATCAACCGCGTATAAGGTCTCTGCAGGGCCGGAGAACAAGGGTGAGAGATCAGGTAACGCCTCCAAAGTGTCGAGCAAGTCCAAAACCAGTTCGTCGTCCATCGCTTCACAGTATATTTGTTCCCCGCGATGATAGATCTTCGTCCCGTTATCCGCTAGAAAATAAGCCTTGGGAATCAAGGGTTCAAAGACCGTGCTTAAATTAGCATAACCACGGCCGCTCGCAATCACAATGTATACTCCACGGTTCATGATTTCGACGAATTGTTCGATCAGACTTGGAGAAACCAAATTTGATCCTTCTTCAACGAGCGTACCGTCAACATCAAAGAGTAACAGCTTAAACATTAAGACCCCTAACTAGATTCCATGAGCATAGTTAACAGCTCTCCTAGGATAGCGCACAGCTCTTCGAGAATAGCTAACAGCTCTCCTAGGATAAGCTCACAGCTCTCCTAGGATAGCGCAAAAACCTCAACTATGGTTGGCTAATCGTCCATCAACTTCCCTTTATTCTTAGCATCATTGCTTGCAAAATTTCTCCTTACTTAACTCTGCTAAAATAAAGAAAAGTCATTGAGGAGCAAACCTATGAATCAAATCAAGAAATTTTCCACACGAGAGCGCTTCATCTTTGCAGCAGCAGATCTCTAGG
>CAYFSS010000025.1:0-2696 GCA_964345975.1 uncultured Oscillospiraceae bacterium | reverse complement strand
TTGGACTTATCTTCACTGTGCCGATTATTATCGCAGGCATTTACTGTAGAGAACGAGCTCCTTATGATGATGAAACAGTGAATATTTCCCCCGGCGGGCTCGTCAAACCATTAAAGACCAAAGTCTTTCGCCACATGGTTGCTCTCTACCTCACCCAAACCGTGACCTTGGACACCGTATCTGCCATCATCCTCTACTACAGCTTATACGTTGTTATTGGACTAAATTCCACGATCTTCCTTGGTCTATTCCTGGCAGTGCAGATCATCATGCTACCGATTTTCTATCGACTGGTCCGGACGGTCAGTAAGACCAAACTCTACCGTGTAGGTTTACCGCTCGCCATTACAGGAGCCATTGGAATCGGGCTCTATCCGTCAAATGGACCACACGCCGGAGTCTATGGATTAACAGTTCTCACAGCATTTGGCTATGCCGGTGCTATGACCTTAAGTTGGATCATCTTCCCCGATGTCGTGGACTTAGGAGAATTGGTAGAAGGTCAGCGCATCACCGGTTCATATAGTGCGACGATGACCCTTATTCGACAAATCAGCTCCGCATTCACCATCTTTCTCATCGGTAACTTGATCGGCTTTACAGGATTCATCAGCCCGACGGAACAAATCCCTTCTCCGACTCAGCCGGCTTCTACCGTTTTGGCGATTCGCCTGATCTTTGTCTTCACCTTCATTCTCTTTGGTTCACTCGGCTGGTTCGTTGCCGGCAAAATGCGTTTGACGCCTGATAAAGCTAAACGTGTGAAGTACTTCCTATCAAAGCGTGATGAACCCTTGTCTGCAAGTGAAATAGCAGAGAAGCAGCATTTGATCGATGAGTATAAGTAAATGACACCGGCTTGCTTTCCTTCCATTATCCAATTAGCTAGAGGGATGCCTGCTGATGAAAAGCAAATCCTGGCGATTTGTGATTTCATTGATCAGACAATCGACTGTGCCGATTTCCGTTTGATCTGCATTCTACGTTCACTCTTCTGTTATTCCGAGCTCATCTCTAACACGACTTTGACTCGAATGAAAGAGACCGTCTTGAACTTCAAATATTGGATGGATGAGCCGAGTGCGGACAATATGTGTTACTGGAGTGAAAACCATCAAATTATCTTTGCCGTCTGTGAGTTTCTAGCGGGCCAACTTTATTCAAATGATATATTTACAAATGATGGAAACCTCGGTATTAACCACAAGAACAAAGCTCATAGCCGTCTAGAGGAGTGGTTAGCATTAAGGTTTCGCTTGGGTTTCGTTGAATGGCATTCCAACACATATTATGAAGAAAATGTCGCAGCTCTCTCTTTGTTGATTGACTGTGCCGACGATGCTCTGCTGAGAGAGCGAGCTCAGCGAATTCTTGATCTTCTCTTCCTGGATATGGCACTCCATCACTATCGCTCATATCTGGCGGCCACAAGCGGTCGTTTTTATGAGAGTCAAAAGAAGGATCCTCAGACGCAAGACGTCGCAGATATTATGCAGAAAGCCTTTCATTTTCACGAAACTTACAGATATGACTTCAGTCGAGTCGGAACGGATTATCTACTGAATCAAACCTATCGTCTCCCCCAATGGATCTATGAAATTGCTCATGACGATTGCTTAGGTGAAGTGAAAGTTTCGAGGGACTGAATTTCGATAAAGTAGACGACCACTTCCCTGATAGGGGTGACATCCATTGCAGAGCATTATTCCTGTGGAGCATGGAAGCTTTCACCAACCCTCAATCCGTAGAGACTAGCCATAAGCTCTTCAAGGATTGGGAACTATCGGACAACAAATTCCTCCAAGGTTTAAAGGCTCTTGAAATACCGATCATTCACCCATTAAAACTATTACCGTTCGTGATTCGCATTCTCAATCCCGTCACCACAGGTCTAGCAATTCAAAGAGTCAATAGCTATAGCTATCGTACGCCACACTATTTTCTTTCCTCAGCTCAAAGTTATCATCCGGGTAGCTTTGGCGATCAACAACATGTTTGGCAGGCGACCTTTGGTGAAGGTCATTCTGTCTTTACAACTCATCCGGGAGTATCAGCGTTCAAGAACGATACAAGGAACACTACTCCCTCACTCTGGGTAGGGAATGGCATCCATCCGGATTGTCGGCAGCATAAGAATGTACTGATCTGTCAGTATGACCTGAATGTACGTAGGGGCTATATGGAACAAGAACGACTCCTCTACACGCACGCTTGGTTCCCTCAGGATAGAGAACGCCTGCACTCAAAGTGCATTATCGCTAAGGACAACGATAGCTACATTGCCTTGTTTTCGCTTGAAGACATCGATGAGAATCCAAAGCAGTATGGCAAGACAACCGCTTGGGCTTGTGTCTGTGGTTCAGCGGATGAGCATGGTTCATATGATCAATTCCACAAACTATGCAAAACCTCAACGTTCACGCGTAAGGGTAAGACCACCACCTTCACCTGGGACAATGCAATCTACGAACTACACTACTCAAAAGCCTTCACCGTCAACGGAATTCTTAAAGATCCCAACTACCCTCGTCTCGAATGCAAATACGGAAAAGTTGAAAGATACGCCGATAACATTCTTTCTATAACCTATCCTTAGAAGTGGGCAAAGACGATTCATACCATCTAACTTTAAACCTGATGACCGAACCGAGACAAAAAAAGAGTCACGCGAGGGAATTACGTGACTCTGGGAATGA
>CAYFSS010000024.1:0-25195 GCA_964345975.1 uncultured Oscillospiraceae bacterium | reverse complement strand
AGCTTCCGGTTTATGGCTGGGGGCTTTTTTGTGTGAAAGCGGGCATGGTTGGTCATTGAGCAGTTCATAAGAACTTAACGATCTGAACCCAATCGCTCCCCGCCAATGTCATCCCTTGTCAGGGAAACGGCATGAATATAGCACTTGGGCTCTTCACCACGCATGTAGTCGACGATGTAGATTTCTTCGTTCTCCAGCTCGACCCAACCGGTATAACCCAAATCGGACTCATAGCTTGTGTCGTAGTTAAGGGGCATGATCCGAGCCTTCTGTTTCTTGCGATCTCCTTCGCTTAGAATGGTCTCTTTATCGGTAATGGCAAGGAATGTGTTTTGCGTCCAGTGACCAAGCCAGCCGAATTGCGATCCTTGACGATACCGGTATGTGACGAGAATCTCACCGGTCGATAGATGACCTGCAACCGGTCGATGACAACCCGAAAGCGGGATGAAGTGGATCTCTCCCCAGGTTTCACCGTTATCACGCGATAGAGCTACCGGACATTCAAAATTGAGTGCAGAATTTTCCCTCATGAGACAGGCAAGAGTTCCCGGCTCAAGCTCGATGATGGAGCCTTCACATAGGTTATAGCGCTCATCTTTGCCGATAATAATAGGACCTTCCCAGGTTTTACCTTCATCATCGGAATACCACATTCTTTGCTGGAGATTGGTAAAGCCATCGAGGTCACCGTAATGACACGTAACGATCCAACGACCGCTAGACGTCACAAATAATTTATCGGGGACGATGCCTTCAAAGAGAGTGTCATTGACGACTTCGAAATTCTTCCCCTCTTCATCACCGATCCAAAGGTAAGCTACCGGAAGATGCTCTTTGTCTTTAAAGTAACCACAGAGCATAGCAACCCGTCCATCCTCTAAGACGGATACTCGAGGACAATCCCAATGGCTACTGGCGTCCTCTGAATATGTTGCATCGACCAGCCATTCTTTCTCGCTCCAAGTCTTCCCTTTATCTTGGCTACGCACCATAGCAACACGAGAGTAGGAACGATCACCATGAGATTTCAGTTCATTGAAAACACAAAGTAATTCGCCGCTGTTTAATTGGGCTATGTCCGGAAATGATTCGTAGTGTTCAGGGTCTTTGCTAACGATGTATCTCTCAATGGCCACGATTATTTCTCCTCTAACAACCCTAGCGAAGCATTATGGGATGCGCATAAGGCTGATAACTTAGCAGGGCAATCATGCGTTTTCAAGTTCGTCTTAGAATCTCATACGTTCCTCTAATACTTTGTCCAATATCGCTGTGCATCTTCTTTACAAACAAAAAGGACCTCCCCGGATTCATGGGAAGGTCCTATGATTTGTCAGCTCTCGCTAGACAATATTTAGTTCAGTTGCAGGTCAATCGAATGTTGAACGTCTTAAGCTTCCGAAATCTCTTCTAACTCCTCAAGCTCGACTTCTATGGCATCTTCGCTGGCAAGAAGAGCTTGTCCCTTCTTATCTCCGGAGGCAATCACATCTTCGTCACGCATGGGACGGATCACAAAATGTTCGTCCTCATAGTCAACAAAAGCTCTATCGCCTTCTTGGATGCTTCCGCTAAGCATCTCTTCGCTGAAGAGATCCTCAATGGAGGTCTGGATCTCGCGGCGGAGCGGACGTGCACCGTACTGCGGATCATAGCCACGTTCTGCCAACTGTTCAACCGCTTCTTCACTGTAGTAGAACTCGTAGTTTAGGACTGCGAGGCGGAGACGGAAGGAGTGCATCATGAGGTGCACGATCTCGCTCATAGCTTCGCGGCTCAACATCTCGAAGAAGATAATCTCATCGATACGGTTGATGAACTCCGGACGGAATTCTCTACGTAGTTCCTTCATGACCAAGTCTTTAGCTTCATCATACGTCTTGCCGCCGTAGATACGGAGATCTTGGGGCTTCTCGTCAGACTTTGAAGCGAGGCCGAAACCGATGGTTCTCACATCGCTGGTCAATAGATGGGCACCGATATTACTGGTCATCACGATGATCGTATTGGTGAAGTCAACCGTGCGACCTTGGCCGTCCGTCAAGCGACCGTCATCCAGGATTTGGAGCAGGACGTTGAAGACGTCGGGATGGGCTTTTTCGATCTCATCGAAGAGGACAACGGAGTAGGGTCTACGACGAACCTTCTCGGTCAGTTGACCACCTTCGTCATAACCGACGTATCCGGGAGGTGAACCGATGAGTTTGTTGACGTCGAACTTCTCCATGTACTCGGACATATCGACACGGATCAAAGCCTCTTCTTCACCAAACATGACTTCAGCCAGAGCCTTAGCGAGTTCGGTTTTACCCACACCTGTTGTACCGAGGAAGATGAACGAACCGGCAGGACGATGAGGATCTTTGAGACCCAGACGACCTCTGCGAATGGCACGAGCAACGGCTTGAACGGCTTCGTCCTGGCCAATGACGCGATCGTGGATTCTATCTTCAAGGTGACGCAGCTTGTCGGCATCGTCTTCGGTGAGACGTCGGACAGGGACCCCTGTCCAGCTCGAGACAACCGCTGCGATCTCATCTTCACCCAAGGTGTTCATCTCGTTCTCGATTTCTTCCTGCCACTTGGTCTGGACTTCTTCGAGCTCGTTTTGAAGCTTGAGTTCACGCTGGCGAAGTTTCGCCGCCTGCTCGTATTCTTCATTCTCAGCAGCAGTGTCCTTCTGCGCCTGGCATTCCAAGATCTCTTCTTGGAGTTCACGGATGCGCTCGGGCTCAACATAGGTGTTCATCCTAAGCTGTGAAGAACCCTCGTCAATCAGGTCGATGGCTTTGTCAGGTAAGAAGCGATCTGTGATGTATCTCTTGGAGAGATTGACAGCAGCTTCGATGGCTTCGTCCGTAATTTTGACCTTGTGGAACTCTTCATACTTGGGGCGCAGACCCTTCAAGATCTCAATGGTCTCTTCTTCTGAGGGCTCATCGATCGTGACGGGCTGGAAACGACGCTCAAGAGCACCGTCTTGCTCAATCTTGCGGTATTCATCGAGCGTTGTTGCGCCAATGATCTGAACTTCACCGCGAGCCAAGAGGGGCTTTAGGATGTTCGAAGCATCAAGTGTCCCTTCTGAAGCACCGGCACCGATGATGGTGTGGAGTTCGTCGATGAAGAGTAGGACATCTTCTTGTTCCTTCGCCTCGTCGAGCACGTTCTTGATACGTTCTTCGAATTCACCGCGGAACTTGGCGCCGGCCAACATACCGGTCAAGTCGATGCTGATCAAGCGCTTGTCCTTCAGATCGTCGATCATGCTGCCGTCGACGATGCGCTGGGCTAATCCTTCAGCAATCGCTGTCTTACCGACACCGGGTTCACCGATGAGGACAGGGTTGTTCTTGGTGCGTCGCAATAAGATCTGGATCACGCGATTGATCTCATCGGTACGACCGATGACGGGATCCGGATTGGTTTCGCGAGCCAGTTTCGTAAGATCGAGACCATATTCTTCAAGTGCACTGCCTTGACCTTGGCCCGGGCCTTGACCCGGATATCCGCCTTGATCATGCTGGCCGAAGGGACCCGGTGCTTCACCGAAACCCCCTTGTGCTCCACCGCCGAATCCGGGCTGTCCGCCGAATCTTTGCATCTGCTCAAGCATATCTCTTAAGAGCGTCTCGGAGCTGACCTTTGCTGCGGTGAGGATCTGGTTTGCGACGCTGTTCCCCTCGCGAATGATGCCTGAGAGGAAGTCTTCCGGCTCGAGGACATCACGACCGAGTTGACGGCTCACGAGGACCGCATACTCCATCACTTTCTTCGAGCGAGGTGTAAAGGCTCTCAAGACCTCTTGGACATTCAGTTGAGTTCTGGCCGTTGTAATCGATGCTTCACGTGCATTGACCTGATCCAAAGCTGCCTTGTATTTATCAACGGTTAGGCCCTGGGCTCTTAGCGCTTGATACGCAATACCTTCTTCTTCAGCCAGAATTCCGTAGAGTATGTGTTCCGGTGCAACGGTGTTTTGACCGTATGCTTGGGCGAGTAGCAGGGCACGTCCCAACATCGTTCCGCTACGTTGTGAAATTTTAATCGCCATATTATCTATCTCCTTCCAATGAGCTGTTGCTCATGTTCGGCTCTGTTTTGAGCCTATCTTCCGGCCGTCTCAGGGGCCTAATGGCTGCCCGGTTTACGGGCTTATCGTTTGACCTCATGAAGGTCATCTCTCTATATGTATTCATATCTCCCTCTCGTCGCCTCGCTGTTTCACTGCAAAGACTTCAGTGCGTCTCTGATTTCAGCAGCCAGCTCATAGTCCTCTTCTTGGACTGCAAGGTCTCTGCGCCGCTTAAGGACAGCGATGCGATCTTCGGCAGATACGTCGTCGGTGTAGTGCATCACTTCGCCAAAGTTCATCTGAATCAGCTCGACGTCTGTGAGATCTTTGGGCTTCAAGTGCTCTGTGCGCTCTGTTGTGGCTTTAGCGTTTGGAGGATCCATCGATTGCGCTTCCGTGCGGTCATCGTGATCGCCGTGCTCGCCGTGTTCGCCGTGCTCGCCGTGTTCTCCACGCTCGCCATGATCTTCACGATCCCCGTGATCTTCACGATCCCCGTTCGCTTCGTGCGCACGTTCTACGCCCTGTGCGTTATCTTCTCCCAGAAGACTCACGGTGCCATCTTCGTTGAACACCAAGCGTGAAGCTCGTTCTTCCCTCTTACGAGTTTCAGGGTCAGGGATAGAAATCCGCTCAAGAGGTCTCATCGCTTGTCGACCAAAGGGCCAGCCCCATTCCACGTTATCCCAAAGAGATCGCTCTCTCCTATCGATGGCCGGTCGATTAAAACGACGCATCAAATCGCGGAACGGTTGGAGGAACGTGTCATCCATTCCCATCCCCATGTTCATATTCATCGGGTTGACGCTTTGCATCAGCTCCCGCGCTTCCTCGATTTGTTCGTGTTGTTCCAGCGACTCAGCTTGGATCGTTCCATTCTGAATATCGCTCGCACATTGACCACAAATTTGGATGCGCCGATCATTCCCATTGATCGATTGTTGTAGAAATAATGTTGCCTCTCGTTCGCGGCAAATATCACATGTCATAATCTATCCCCCATGCTCCACGATGGAGCCACCTTAAATTCCTGCTTACCTTAAACACTCATCGCTCATCATGCTTCACAAAAAAGCCTCACCGCACCTACTGTGCATCCAGAGCAAGCTGCATCAGCATGTTCCGGAAGAGCTCGGCCCTCACCTGATCTCGCTTCGTCTGATGGACCGAGACAAGTGCCTGGTCTGTGAGAGCTGCCATCATGACGCGAGTAATCATGGGATTTACGACCTCATAATCGATGAAGTTCTGTAAGCTGACTTCAATATCGTGCTGCGTCATTTCTTCGCCTAGGCTCTGAAGGGTGTGCATCAGATAGGAAACGTCATCGCCAAATCCTATGATCTGCTGGATGCGAATCGATCCTCCACCACCCCTCTTACTCTCAACGAGGTACCCTTTGCCACTCGTAAATCGAGTCGAGATGACATAAGAAACCTGGGAGGGAACACAATTGAGTTCATTGGCAAGTGCATTCCGGCTGAAGGTCCATTGGCCTTCATTGGCCTGGATGTTATCTTTCAGAATTTGTTCGATTAAATCACTTAAGCGCATGCACGCCTCCTTCCTCTTAGGTCTGATAAGCTAACGTAGTTTCAACCTCAAGACTCATCTGTAGAGTAATGCGTTCGACTTGCGTTGTAAGTATCTTCTATCTAACACTGTCCGACAAATTCTGTATAGTCTTTGTCTGACTTTGACCTTCCCCATTATAGCAAGCCTTGAAAGTCAGTCAAGGTCAAATAATGGGGATTAACGTGAAGCTTTTGTGAAGACACGAAACCCCAAGAGCGGAGGAAACTATGTCTAAGACAAACTCTAATAACAGGCGTTCTATGCGCCTTCGTCTAGACCGGATGCCTGCCGATGAGGTAGAGCTGCTACTCACACAATACATGGAGAGTTATCAAACCGAGCCCCATATCAGCGAAGTCCACGGCTCTTACCTGCCCTGCAAGTTCAAGGTCTTGGACATCCTCGAAGATCTCCGTGAGCTTATCTTTCCCGGCTTCTATTGCCGCGAGGATCTCTCGGGCGAAACCCTCGCCAACTACACGCGCGATCTCCTTGAACGTGTCAGTACTGAGCTAATGTTTCAGATGAAGTTGGCGTACATAACGTCAGGTTTAACGGAAGAAGAAAGTGCCTCTAATGCCACAAAAGCCTCTAACCTCCTTTTCTCTCAAATTCCGGAGATCCGCAGGGTCCTGGCTAAGGACGTAGAAGCTGCCTATGAAGGGGATCCAGCAGCTCAAAGTTACCGAGAAATCATCATGGCTTATCCCGGTCTCTATGCGATCTGCGTGTATCGCTTAGCTCATGCTCTGCATGAATTGGAGGTCCCCTTGTTGCCTCGCATCATGACGGAGCAAGCGCATGTGAAGACAGGGATCGATATACATCCCGGGGCAAAAATTGCTGAATCCTTCTTCATCGATCACGGCACAGGGATTGTCATTGGTGAGACGGCTGAGATTGGATGCGGTGTGAAAATATACCAGGGTGTGACGCTGGGTGCCTTATCCACGCGCGGGGGTCAGCGTTTATCAGGTAAGAAGCGCCACCCGACTATTGAGGATGACGTGACGATATACTCAGGGGCTTCTATCCTGGGTGGCGAGACGGTCATCGGTCGGGGTGCGACCATCGGTGGCAACGTGTTCTTAACCGAGTCGGTGGACCCTGATGTGACTGTGACGATTCCACAGCCTGATCTCAGCATTAGAAAGCATGGCGATTAAGCTTCTTTGCACGTCATCGTAAGTTCTCATCAGGCCCCCTAAGCAAGGGGGCTTTTGTGTGTAAGGTGCAGTGTATCCTTATTTTTCAGAAATAAGCGCAGGGACAACGTGACCCATGCAACAAGGATTCGAGCGTTTTGCTTTAGAGTTCATCCTTCGCTGCCTCATCTTGATCGATAAAGTTGTAGTAAAGATCGTACCTCCGTCGCCCATTCCCTCCGCCCGCCCCCGATCCAAAGAGCTTTCTCCTCTTGATCGGGGTACGAAAACCAGCTGTCTTCAGGTGCAGGTTTTATCGCAAAAAAGCAGACACTGAACTTACGAAGATGCAAAAATTCAATTATTCCAGCATTCTCACGATTCAGCCATCAGGCGTTCCAGACAGGTTCGTCCCAAATCTGCCATCGCCGGATTGCTGTCCTTGTAATACCAGACTAAGCCGAAAGCTTGCTGGAAGGCCCAGGCTTTGCCGCGTTCCCATTGGAGCTCACTACAGCCTAGCTCTTTGCGGACGAGCTCTCGAGGTTCGTGCTCCAGCATGTGCCAAGCTGCGACGAGATCTAACGCAGGATCCGCAGCTTGAAAGTTGCCCGTATCGAGAACCCCTACGAGGCACTCATTGGCGGCAAGAAGGTTGAAGGGGATGAGATCGGTGTGGGACATGCAATCGGTATCTTCACGGGACAGGGATCGAAATGTTTGCCACATCTTGCGCAGGGTTGTGGTGTCGAGCAAATCTTCGGATCGAAGAAAGCACTCGTTCATCCAGGCATCGTGCACGAAGAGGTCTCCTCCACGATTTGTGCCTTGGAAGGTGCGTCCACGGGTGTCTACGTCTCGGAGGGTAGAAATGAGATTTACCAAATCCTCAGCAAAGGAATGAGACTGTGCCAAGGAATGTGGGGTAACAACAACCCCCGGAACCCATGTTTGAATGAGCCACGGCATCGGATACGTTTGGGAGGGTTCCCCGACAAAGATAGGATGTGGGGCTTGAAATGGTGAGACGCTTGCAAACTCTTCCATCGCTTTGAACTCGTCACGCATGTGCTGAAGGGCTAATACCGGATCTTCCTTCTGCATAGGAAAGCGCAGGCTAAACGATTCACCAAGCCGATAAACATAGTTCACTGTGCCGGCCGTGTTGAGAGCGTGCAATTCTAAATAGGCATATTGGGGGGCTTGTTGAATTAGGAGTTCCCGAACCTGTGACTTCCTTAACGTAAGGCGGTTTTCATGCATATGACGTAATGCTCTCAAATAGTCTTAGAAAGGTTTGGGTAGCCGGAGGTTGAGGCGGCCGTTGAAGCCGGGGCGACCTTCTTGGGGGATTTCTTTGCCTTGAGCATCACGCTTGATCGGGCCTGTGCGTAGCTTGACTTGGCGCACTTGGACATTTGCTTGGACATCCCCATGCGTCGGGCAATGGAAGGTCGCCGTCCAGCGCAAACGCTTCGCGAGATTCCAAGGTTTAACGACGGAAAGCTCCCGGTCACAGCCCGGGCAATGAAGCTCCATTTGTTCGACATGTTTGAATAAGGATGCGGAGCGGATACGGAACGGGAGTCGCAAGGTTTTGCTGTAGCTGAAATTTGGCACATAGCCCAAGTTCAGGAGGCGATGGTAAATCTCTTGAGCTTCATCGGCTTCGAGAGGACCTTGGCTATTGTAGGTTGCGGTGAGGTCTGTAGCGATGTCTTCGGCGGGGGTCTCACGGAGGGGAAGTTGTTGCTTTTGGAGTAGCTCGCGGATGTAGGGAACGAGGCGACGCAGGATCAGTGCTGTGTAATAGGCGTCGGCGGCCGCATCGTGGGCGCGGAGGCGGCGGTCTTCTTTCAGACCGATCTGAGTCAAAGCACTGGTGAGGGCGGGACGGGTGCTTTTTGGTATCGATAGGAGTTGGGAGTAGAGTTTCTGAAGGTCGATCACACGCAGGTTGAGATGGGTGGAGAGTTCGTGGTAGCGTAGGTTCTCGAGGAGGACCGCAGTGTCGCTATCACCCCAGGTGAAGAGGATGGCGCTATCGAGGGGAACGGGATCCATAGGAATCGCAGGAGTGTTTGCAGGAGGATTCGCAGGATCTTGGGGGGTATCGGCCTCATGGGTGAGGTGGTAACCGGTTTGGTCGTAGATCCAGGCTTCGAATTGGGCCCAAGCCTCAGGGAAAGGGACGCCGCGTTGAAGATCCGCCGTCGTGAGACCCGTGACGCTCTTGACGTAGGGGTTCATCTTGCTGTGAACCTCGGCACGTACTTGAAGGTCGAAGGGGCCTTGGAGTCCGAAATCACGGTCGCAGATCATGGCACCGATTTGAACGATCTCGTTGAAGGGGGCCATGCCACGAGCACGCAAAGGATCTTCGAAGCTGTTTCTTACGGAACCCATGTTCCATTCCAGATCTAGCACGATGTACGTCAAAATAGAGCTTCCTTCCCGTCCATTAACACTGTTATTGATCATAGCATGAGGAATAAGAATTCCGATGGAATTTTGTGAGGAGGACGGAAGGTAAGGTTTTGGCGAATTCTTGAAAGCCATTTGCATAAAATTGTTCGCGATAGGCTCCTCAAGTTCGAACAGAAGTTGCAAACTTGTATAAGTCTTCGATTGCTTTCGTAAGCTAATAAAAGGAACTTCAGCCTTTAGAGTTGATAAATGTTGATTTCTTAAGGTTTTTTATTCCGCAATGGACTGAGATTCAAATTGGCTGAAACATATGCCTTGAGCGAAAAGAATTTTCCTCATGGAGACGCCAGTTTCTCACTCCAATGTTAAGTTCTTGTTTAGCCTTTGACATTTCAATGCAAATACACTTAAATTTATCGAAGAAGATAATTCAAAGAAAGGAAGTGGCACTCAACAAATAGATCTTCGATAAATACCCAAATGCAAGTGAAGAATAATCCCTAATCAATTAAAGAATATATGAGGAAATGAGAGGAAATGATATGAAGAAACAAATGAAGCACCTGTTTATATTTATGTTGACGTTCGCATTAGCCCTTGGATTCGCAGGCCATTCCATTGGCTTAGCTGAAGCAGAAGCAGAAGAATTCACCGGTTACCCCATCGAAACAGATAAGACATTGACTTGGTTTGTCACTCATGGGCCTGTTCTAAATACAGCCTATGGATCTTGGGAAGAATCTCCCTTCCATAGCGGGTTGAACGAGATGGTTGGTGTGGATATCGAATGGCAATTTCCAACGGCAGGAACGGATACCACCCAAGCCTTCAATCTATTGATGGCCAGTGCAAACCTGCCTGACATGATATATGGTCCTGTCAATAAAGAGGCTGATCGTTATATTGATGAAGGTGTTGTATTGGATTTAACACCTTATCTCGAAGAACATGCACCGGCGTATTGGGAATGGATCCATGAACTCAATGCACGTGAGAAGGCTGTTAAAACGGATTCCGGAAAATACTTTGGTTTTGGCTTCTTCCGTGAAGACGGTGGTTGGAATGATGCGTATCTTGGGCCTGTTGTAAGACAAGACTGGCTCGATGAGCAAGGTTTGGAACAGCCCAAAACGATTAGCGAATTCGAAAACGTCATCAAAGTATTCCATGAAGAGTACAATGTGCCCTTTAGTTTTAGCTGGGGCGGTCGTTTTAACAATATTGGATTATCAGGTGCTTTCGGTGCTCACGGTGGCACAGTTTTCCAAATGTATGTCGATGAAGAACAAGTAAAACTGGCTCAAGCCCAACCCGAGTGGCGTGACTACATCACCAAGCTCAACGAGTGGTACAACAATGGGTGGATCGATCAGGACGTTTTCACGAACGACGACACGATCATGCGTACCAAAGCTCAGAACGGTGAAATGGGTATTTCCTTCACCTCCATGGGTCAGATAAGTAACTGGGAATCTGATGCCCGCTCAGCTGATACAGGCGCACAATGGATAGGTCTACAGTATCCAACATCCGATGATGGCGAACTTTCGTCAGTCTTCGGTGGCTACGGTATCGATCCAAACAACGTTTCTTTCGTATCACAAGATATCGACGAAGATAAAATTGAACTCGCGCTTCGTGTCATGGACTATGCCTACACCGAAGAAGGTCTCCTCTATTGGAACTACGGTAAAGAAGGCGTTTCATGGGAATACAACGACGATGGAGATGTTGAATACCTACCGCTCGTCACAGAAGATCCCGATGGCTTGAACGATGCGATCTCGAAATACGGTGGTTCAACGTGGAGCGGTCCTAATATCCAGGCAACCAGAATGCTTTATCTAAAGAATACCGAAACTGCAATCGCAGCTAATGATACGTGGTTCTATGAGAATGAAGAAGAAACCTACATGGACAAGCTGCCTCCGGGAGTGTCTTTCACAGCAGACGAAAGTGATGAAATTGCCGACCTCGAGGCCTCTATTCAGACCCATATTTCTGAGTCTGCCGCAGCCTTCGTAACAGGTGAAAGATCACTCGATGACTTTGATGCCTTCCTCAGCGAATTGGAAAGCATGAACTATACCAGGCTCGAAGAACTCTACACTCAAGCCTATATCAGATACACGCAGCGTTAATGCTGTGAAAACAGGAAATTTATAAAAATTTTATCGGCGGGTGCAGCTTAACGGGTTATAGTGCACCCGCCCCTTAGCTTAGGAGAAGTATGTGAGTAAAGCCCAAATTCCTTTACGAAATACGCAAAGCAATCTCATGACGAAAAAGTCCCTTGGCGCTCGATTGTCAAGAGACTTCCAGATGAATAAGTATAAGTACTTACTGATTCTTCCTGTCCTTATCTATCTCTTCATCTTTGCCTATCGTCCCATTGCCGGTCTGCAGATTGCCTTCTTAGACTATCGCCCTCGACTTGGTATTGCAGGAAGCAAGTTTGTGGGCTTTGAGAACTTCCAAAAATTTTTCAATGATGTATATTTCATGCGCCTCATGCGCAACACTTTGTCGATCAGTGCACTAAGCATCCTCTTTGGCTTTCCGGCTCCTATCCTACTTGCCTTGATGATCAATGAAGTGCAACACAGGAAATTCAAAAGAACTGTCCAGACCATAACTTATATGCCTTACTTTATTTCACTGGTGGTTATGGCATCCCTTATCAAAACCTATACTGCAAGTAATGGCATATTTTCTCAGATTGCAGTTGTAACGGGCGGTGAGCCGACCAATTATTTGATCCAGCAGAATAAATTCTATTTGATCTACATTCTTTCGGATATTTGGAAAAACATCGGATGGAACTCGATCATATATCTAGCGGCTTTATCCTCTATCGATCAGGAGCAATACGAGGCTGCTACGATCGACGGAGCAGGTCGTTTTCAGAAAATTCTCCATATCACCATCCCCAACCTCATGCCAACGATCATGATTCTCTTCATCCTACGCATGGGCGGCATCTTGAACGTCGGATACGAAAAAGTCTTGCTCCTCTATTCCGAGCCGGTCTACGAAGTTGCCGATGTCATTTCGACCTACACCTATCGTCGAGGGATTATTCGCGCCGACTACAGTTATGGTGCGGCGGTAGGCCTGTTTAACTCGGTCATCAATGTGTTTTTCTTGATCGTATCCAATGCATTGAGTAAACGCCGTACCGATTCCAGTCTGTTTTAGCTTGGGACTTATTGCACTAGGAGCGAGTTATGAGAAATAAATTATCTGAAACTACGAGTGATCGCATCTTTAATGCTGTGAACTATTCTATCTTACTGTTGTTGTGTTTCCTCTGTTTATATCCCATGTATTACGTTGCGGTGGCTTCTGTCACGAGCAATGCTGCCTTACAAGCGACGCCGGGCTTCCTCTGGTACCCAAAAGGTTTCACCCTAGGATCGTTTCGCTTAGCTTTCTCACATCCCTTGCTACTAAGCGGTTATCGCAATATTCTGTTTATCTTAATCGTTTCACTTCCTATAAATATCTTGCTGACTTTATTGGCAGCTTATTTTATGGCCTCAAAGAATGTGTTTTTTAAGAGACCCATCCTCTTTGTCATCCTATTCACCATGTTCTTCAACGGAGGTATGATCCCGACCTACCTCAACATCCGTCAGCTGGGGCTATATAACAGTTTATGGGCCCTGATCTTGCCGGCTGCGATGAGCGTCTACAACGCCATCATCTATAAGACGGCGATCGAAGCGATCCCCGATAGCTTGATGGAGTCCGCCTACATCGATGGTGCAAGCGACTTCACGGTCCTCTTTCGGATCGTCTTCCCCCTGATCAAGCCGACAACGGCCGTATTGCTCCTCTACTACGGTATCGGGCATTGGAATAGCTGGTTCCCCGCATCGCTTTACATCGAGGACAACTATAAGCTCCCGATCCAAAACGTCTTACGAGCCGTGCTGATTGCAAACTCCAACATCTTGAACTCCGCTGCGACAGATACCGATCAGATCAATCAATTTGCCGAGACAATCAAGTATGCTGCCATCATGATTTCTACCGTTCCCGTCCTCATGATTTACCCCTTCCTCCAGAAGTATTTCGTGAAGGGTGTCATGATCGGAGCCGTTAAGGGTTAGAACATCTATTCCTTCCCCTAAGCAAAAAAGACCCGGTGCATTGGTTTTAAACAATGTCCCGGGTTTTCTCTTTATGGTGCTGCACGCCTGATAAATGTGATGGGGAAATTAGCCCGAAGACCAATGTCGCAGACTTCCATGTACCGGTCGACCGTATTGACATGGATTGCCTGGCCATCGCCGAGGTAAATGCCTACGTGGCAGGTGCTACCCCAGTTGAGGGTGTCGTAGCCGATGACATCCCCGGGCAAGAGTTTATCCAGGTCTACATCCCAGAGGACGACATCGACCGCTTCGCCCCAGTCGGCATATTCACTGGCGGAACGAGGGCCCGCATAGCCCTCTTGGGAGAGGACCGTTTGGACAAACAGCGAGCAGTCAAAATTCCCCTGTCCCATGCCGGCATACGAGTAGGCACGATCGGCGATGCGTTGACCCCGAACGCCGGCGGCACCCCCGTTTTGCAGGGCTTCGATGATGGCCGGGTGGTCGAGGCCGAGGTTGCGAAGTGCGGCGACTTGATCAGCGGCTTTTGTGTGGCGAGGGAAAGCAAACGTGATGACGAGGGCTAAGAGGGTGACGAGCAAGAGGTGTTGACGTTTCGTGATATGCAAAGGTATGTCCTTCAAAGGCAGTCGGACGAGCGGAGGATGGCACGGATCCGATTGACGCAGATAGCAAAGAGGACATGATGCGTGAGGGTGGATCTGAGGACAAGAGAGCGACATCACTTTGGGGATGAATTAGGTGCAATTGGCTAGGAATTTCGTACGAGGTTGAGAAATCTCTGGATTGATTGTAAAGGATGATGAGCACGATTTGCCGGAGAACAGCGGATTTATCCGGCGATGGATGCACTTGGAGAGATGCATTTGGAGGGATGCTTTTTAATGGGCAAACTTTAGAGGGATGCTTTTTAGTGGATGTATTTATAGGTACATAAAGGGATGCGCAAGGAGAAACCTTAGCGCATGCCCTTATTACGCAGGCGTTGCTGGCGACGATACTGCGAAGGTGTGACCCCTGTGATGTCTTTAAAGATGCGAGTGAATTGAGAACTTGAGCCAAAACCCACCTGATCAACCAACTCGCCAATCTTGAGATCACTGTGGAGCAGGAGTTCTTGCGCTTCGATGATGCGCACACTGTTGATGTATTCGATGATCGTGAAACCGGTCGCTTCCTTGAATTTGCGCGATAAATGATAGCGACTGAGATAGAAACGTTGAGCCATATCTTCTACCCGAAGTTCGTCCCGATAGTTTTCATTGATGTACTCGATGAGTTCGGAAATGCGCGGGTCACTGTGAGGGTCCGCTTCCTCAGCTTCGAGATTGGAGTTCAAACCCGCACGATAAGTCAAAGCAAGCATCTCACGCATGAGGCCGGAGAGCATCATGCCTCGACTCCTGTCCTCTTCAGGCTGAAGCATTTCACCCAAGATGCGTAAGACGACGTTTTGGAGATTAGTCCGATCGGCCGAGCGAGGACGGATGATGATCTGGGGCAAGGTAAAGAGCTCTTCGATAAATTGGGAGATCGATGGTTCCTGGGTGAAATACGCACGGTCGAAATGAATCAAGAGCCGATCGTGGGAACCCTGACTCGTATCGATCGTCTTGTGATAGGCGCCGGGGCGCACCAAGATGATGTCGTTCTCGCGCAACAAATAGGTCTTGCCTTGAATGTAGTAGTAACGCGTACCGGACAATAAGTAGTAAAGCTCGAAGAAATTGTGTTGGTGGCGGCGCGGCATCGAATAGGTTTCTTGCTGTGCCACGCGATCGATGCGGAAATATCCGTCGGGGCTGAGATAGCGCAAGACTTCATTCTCGCCCCTGAGCATTTCGCTCAGACGACCTTCTTCGCCCGATGGCCCGAAAACATCATCTTGTATTTGAATGTCGTGAGGGTGGTAAGAATCCTTTGCCATTTGACACTTCCCAACGTGGCACAAAATGCTTGCCTTTCATTATTTATCGCAAGTATAGCCGAAAAAGCCTTGACTTGTCTCTATAAAATAGATCATGTATGAAGCCTATAAACGAAGATATTAGTCAAGTTACACAAATTCCGGAGGACCCATCAGAATGAAAACATATGTGCAGGTTGGTACAGGCGGTCGTGCGCAGTTCTTTTATGAAGCGATAGCGACAACGTTCCGTGAGAGCAGTAAGCTCTTGGCTTTTTGCGATGTAAATCAGACTCGGATGGATTATGCCAACGGTGTGCTGGAGAACCACGGTTTAGACCCCATCCCGACCTACTTGGCACAGGATTTCGATCAGATGCTCCTGGATCACAAGCCTGACTACGTCATCGTGACGACGACGGATCGCACCCACCACAAATACATCAATCGTGCGATGGAACTCGGATCAGATGTCATCACTGAAAAGCCCCTGACCGTCGATGCTAAGAAAGCCAAGAGTATCCTCGAGACCAAAGAGCGCACGGGCAAGGATATCCGCGTAACGTTCAACTATCGCTATGCTCCCCACAATACAAAAGTCCGCGAACTCATCCGCGACGGCGCCATCGGCAACGTGACCTCTGTCCACTTCGAGTGGCTCCTCAATACCGAACATGGGGCGGATTACTTCCGTCGCTGGCACCGCGATAAGCGAAACTCCGGCGGTCTCATGGTCCATAAATCGACGCACCACTTCGATCTCGTAAATTTCTGGCTCAATACAAAACCTGAAACGGTCTTTGCTTTCGGTGACCTCAAGTTCTACGGCAAGGAAAATGCCGAAGCCAGAGGAATCACGGAATTCTACAAGCGTGGGACCGATGACCCCCTTGCCAAGGACGATCCTTTTGCGCTCAACCTGAAAGACAGCGAAACTCTCTGTAAACTCTATTACGAAGCCGAGCATCATGACGGTTATCTTCGGGATCAAAGCGTATTTAGTGACGGTATTTCGATCGAGGACACCATGAACGTCCTGGTTCGCTATGAGACCGGTGCCCAGATGAGCTACTCCCTCACCGCGTATTCTCCTTGGGAAGGCTTCCGCATTGCCATCAACGGCGATGCCGGTCGTCTCGAGCTCGATGTGGTTGAAAAGAGCTACGTCAATGCAGGCGGTGACAAAGCAAATGAAGGGGCTTTGAAGCAAAAGAGTCTTAAGGTCTACCCTCACTTTGCTGAACCTTATAGCGTCGAAATCGTCGAGTCCGAAGGTGGCCACGGCGGTGGTGACCCTGTTTTGTTGAATGACATTTTCGGTATACCCGAAGAAGATGAGTTCAAGCGTGCTGCATCGTTGGAAGATGGTATCGCTTCCATCCTTACAGGCATCGCAGCCAACGAATCGATGAAGACCGGTCAAGCGGTCAAGATCAAGGAATTGATCTAAGGAGTTTGCCATGAAGAAGTATCCTGAGATTCAAGAACAGCATTCGAAAACGAAACGTCCCTCTAAGATCTTCATGATCGGGCAGGGGAATTTCCTCAGAGCCTTCGTCGCGGACTTCGTGGCACGAGCGAACGAAGCAGGGGTGATGAACCACGGCATCGAAGTCCTTAAACCTATCGTCGGTGGCTCCCTCGAGACCTTCCATCGCCAGAATTATCTCTACACCGTAGCGCTCCGTGGCATTCAAGGCGGTAAGCTCATGGATGAACTTCGCCTCACCGATGTCTTACAGTCTGCTTATGAACCTGCGGACGAGTACGAACAATATATGAAGATCGCTGAACTCCCTGAATTGGAGTTCATCATCTCCAACACCACCGAAGCCGGCATCACAGATCGCCCGGAAGATAAATTCACCGATTCACCCCCTGAGAGCTACCCCGGGAAGCTCACGCAATTCCTCTATCGCCGCTTCGAGCACTTCGAAGGCGCAGCAGATAAGGGCGTCTTCATCCTCCCCGTCGAGCTCATCGAAGCGAACGGTGTGAAACTTAAGGAAATCGTCCTCTTACATGCCGAGCGCTGGACCTTGGGTGATGACTTCATCAACTGGCTGAACAATGCTTGTACGTTTGCTTCGACCCTCGTCGACCGGATCGTCAGCGGCTATCCCGGAAATATCTCCGAATTCGAAGAGCGCATGGGCTACAAAGATGATCTCCTTGCAGTCGCTGAACCCTTTGGCCTCTGGGTCATTGAATCCGATAATCCTGAATTGGCGGAGCGCTTCCCACTCGATAAAGCCGGCTGTCCCGTTGTCTTCACCGATGACCAGACCCCTTACCGCGAGCGCAAAGTACGTATCCTCAACGGGGCCCACACCGCTTCAGTCCTTGCAGCTCATCTGGGCGGTATCGATAACGTCGAAGAACTCATGCAGGACGACGATTTCGGTCCTTATCTCCGTCGGACCGTTCTCGATGAGATAGTGCCCACGGTACCGCTTCCACAAGAAGAAGCAACCTCCTTCGCCAAGGACGTCTTCGAGCGATTCGAGAACCCCTTCGTCGACCATAAGCTCCTCTCAATTGCACTCAACTCCGTTTCCAAATGGCGTGCACGCATTCTCCCCAGCCTCAAGGATTCCTTCGCTGTAAACGGAACGCTGCCCGAACGCCTCGTCTTCTCCCTCGCTGCGCTCCTCGCTTTCTATCAAACCGATAAAGTCCAGGACGATCCTGAAATCATGGCTTGGTTTAAGGCGCATCGTGACGACAGCGATTACATCACAAAAGCCATCAGCAACTCCTCCTTCTGGGGTGAAGATCTCACGCAGATCCCCGGCTTCACAGACCGCATCGAACTCCACAGCAAGCAGATCCGTGAGCGTGGCGTGCGTGAAGCGATCCGTGAACTGGAACTGCTCCCCTCCCTCCAAATCCAGCCGGACGACGACGTTGCCGTAGCCTTGAAAGATCTCCCAAGCGGTATCGCTAAAGGTCATAAGTATGCTCTCCGCGACCTCCCAAAAGGGCATCGAGTCCAAAAATACGGCCACACGATTGGGATCCTGCAGGAAGACGTGAAAAAGGGCGAGCATATCCACGAGCACAATATGAAGACCAGCTTGGGTGAGATCCTCGACTATGACTACAACCCTCTCCAAGTTGAACTCGAACCCCAAGCGCAACGGACATTCATGGGCTATCGCCGTAAGGACGGTCGTGTCGGGGTTCGCAATGAACTTTGGATTGTCCCAACCGTTGGTTGCATCAATGCACTGTGTTCCGAGATCCAAGAGATGGTTCGTGCAGAACTGCGAAACTCTGATGATCCCCGGAAGCAAGCGTTTGCCGATTCGGTCTTTGCTTTTGAGCATCCGTATGGTTGTTCGCAATTAGGCGATGATTTGAAATATACGCAGCGTGCCTTAGGGGGTCTCATCACGCACCCGAATGCAGGCGGGAGTCTTGTCATTGCCCTGGGTTGCGAGAACAATATCTTGGTCGATCAGATGGCGTCTCTCCCTGAGCACGATCCTGAACGAGTGCGTTCGCTCCATAGTCAATCGGTCGACGATGAAATGGCTGAAGCGGTCCGTCTTTCGATGGAACTCATCGACCTGATGGTGGAAGATGAGCGAGTAGAGTGCCCTGCTTCGGACCTCATTGTCGGCTTAAAGTGTGGTGGGTCGGATGGCTTTTCTGGGTTAAGTGCAAACCCCTTGTTGGGTAAATTCTCTGATGCATTAGTGGCGCAAGGTGGTAGCACGATCTTGACCGAAGTCCCCGAGATGTTTGGGGCCGAGACGATCTTGATGAATCGCGCCAAGGATGAAGCAACGTTCCTCAAGACCGTTGACCTGATCAATGACTTCAAGCGCTATTTCATGAGCTATGACGAGCCTATCTACGAGAACCCTTCGCCCGGGAATAAGGACGGTGGGATCACCACACTCGAGGAGAAGTCCTTGGGTTGTACGCAGAAATCAGGTCGTTCGACGGTCATGGGGGTCTTGGACTATGGCGAGCGTTTGAAGGAGCAGGGTTTGAATCTGCTTCAAGGACCGGGGAATGACCTCGTTTCGACGACGGCGATGGCCGTCAGTGGGGCGCAAATTGTATTGTTCACGACCGGTCGTGGGACGCCCTTCGCGTGCCCCGTCCCGACGATCAAGATTTCAACGAATTCAGATCTGGCACGACGCAAGGAGCATTGGATCGACTTCGATGCCGGTCCCCTGCTGCAAGGTATTCCTATGGATGATGTGTGTGAAGACTTTATGGATCTGGTGTTGGATGTTGCATCCGGCGTCAAAACAGCTAAGTCCGAAGCGATGCATCGGAGGGGTTTGGCGATCTTCAAGGATGGCGTGACGCTGTAGGGTGGCGTGGTCCTTTCGGGTGGCGTGGTCCTTTCGGGTGGCGTGGTCCTTTCGGGCGAGCATGATCCTTTCGGGGAGCGTGAACCTGAAGGATCTTTCAACGACTTGGACCTTTGCACGCACAAAGATAGTAAGCCGCTTGGTTCGTCAGAACGAAGCTATATATAGATAACAGTCTGATAACGGTCCGTTTCGCGCTTCGGCGTGATGAATAAAGGAAGTTAAAAGACTCAATGGAAAAAGCTCAAGGAGGGCAACTAATGAAAACCAAACGTACATTGATGGCACTAAGTCTCATCCTGGCACTCATTCTGGGTCTCGTGAATCTGCCTGCAACAAACGTTGCAGCAGAAGGCGAGAATGTGGAAATGACCTTCTCTTGGTGGGGCGGCGACGAACGTCACAACGCAACCCAAGAGGCCGTCGATCTCTTCATGGAAGAGAACCCTGAGATCACAGTCAAAACCAATTTCGGTGCATGGAGTGGCTGGGAAGAAAAACTAAGCGCTCAGTTCAGCTCCGGAACTGCTGAAGATATGAACCAGATCAACTGGAACTGGATCGAAGCTTACAGTTCAGACGGATCGGTCTTCGTAGACATCAACGACTACGCCGATATCATCGATCTCTCACAGTTCCCCGAGTCGACGCTCGAAGCTTGTACTGTTGCTGAGAAACTCCAAGGGATCCCGATCTCTATGACCGGCCGTATCCTATATTGGAACGAAGCAACTTGGAACGAAGCCGGTCTCGAAGTACCTACCACGATGGAAGAAATTATCGCAGCCGGTGATATCTTTGCTAACGAACTCGGTGATGATTATTACCCCATGACCATGGGTGAGTATGACCGTATGATCTTCATGGTTTACTACCTCGAATCCGTGTACGGCAAGCCTTGGGTTGAAAATGGTGAGCTCCAGTACTCAGCCGAAGAAATCGCTGAAGGACTCCAGCTCTTCCTCGACCTCGAAGAAGCACACGTCATTCCGACGCTCGAAGTCCTAGCCGGTGACGGAGCCGACTCACTCGACAAGAACCCTCGCTGGATGGAAGGCAACTATGGTGGCCTCTTCGAGTGGGATTCCGCTGCAACCAAGATGCGTGATTCACTCGTCAATCCTGACGACTTCACCGTTGGTACCTTCCCGACCGATATGGGCGAACACCAGGGTGGATTTACGAAGGTCTCGATGGCTTTTGCGATCAGCGAAAGTGCCGACGAAGCACAGCGTACTGCCTCTGCTAAGCTCATCGACTTCCTCCTCAACAACGAACAAGCTATCGTGACGCTTGCAACCACGCGTGGTGTCCCGAACTCAGCGAAGGCTATTGAAGTTCTAAAGGCTCAAGAAGAAGAGACCGGCGAGCAGTACCTCGATCCTGACGTCGTCGTTGCACACGAAAGAATCATGGACTGGACAAGCTTCCCGCTCGATCCTTACTTTGAAGCAGCAGCACTCAAGAGCTCTGACGGTGCTTATTACGACGTTCACTCCGGCATCAGCTATGGCGACTACTCCGTCGAAGAAGCTGCCGAGATCCTGATCGAAGAAATCACAGCAGCGCTCGAAGGCTAACACCTACGCACTTAGGTCAATCGGCGAGGCACAGCTTATGCATTGACTCGCCAAGCAGCGAAAGCCGCAAAGGACCCGGATGCCGTTAGGGTCATCCGGGTCTTCTCTTTTCTACCACCTCCGGGTCAATCGGGCTGAGCTCAATTGGGATCGAGCTCAATCTGGTAGGGCCGCAATCGGACAGGCCGCAATCGGACAGGCCGCAATCGGACAGGCCGCAATCGGACAGGCCGCTTAACACGAGCTGTCACCTAGCCTGCTAGATAAGTCCCCAACATCCTCTGTCTCCGTTTTATCCTTAACTTTTTACTGACTGCCACCAACCCTTCGTCATCAAAGCCACCTCTCATGATGCAACGCAATCAACGCCACAAGGGCCCGCATCCTGCGGAATACCCCGGAAAGGAAATCTCCATGGAATACGCTCGCTCCTCTGGCCAACTCCTTCGACCTAGAAGACGTATGACCAGAGCTCAACAAGGCTTCTTGTTCATCGTCCCTTGGCTCATCGGTCTCCTCGTCTTCAAGCTTTATCCTTTTGCTTCGTCGCTTTACTACAGTTTCACGGACTACAACCTGCATAAAGGGATCTCTGAACACGGTTTCTTCAATTACCTACATGTCTTAACGGACAGAAAAAACCTGCAAGCGCTCAGAGTCACCTTCACCTATGCGTTCCTGACCGTGCCATTGAAACTTATCTTTGCGCTCTTCATCGCTTACATCCTCAACTACAAACTAAAGGGCATCAACTTGTTCCGTACGATCTACTACGTCCCCTCTATCCTTGGTGGCTCCGTAGCAATCGCAGTGCTATGGATCGCCCTCTTCAAGAATGACGGCATCATCAATGTGCTCTTAGGCTATATCGGCATCGACGGCCCCAACTGGTTGGCTTCAACCAAGCATGCGATTTGGGTCGTCTCTATTCTGCGAATTTGGCAGTTCGGGTCTGCAATGGTCATCTTCCTCGCAGCGCTCAAGAACGTGCCCGAAGAACTCTACGAAGCGGCAGCCATCGATGGAGCAGGCAGTGCCCGCCAATTCCTCTCCGTCACCGTCCCCATCATTACTCCGGTTATTTTTTATAATCTAGTGACCCAATTGGTTCAGGCTTTTCAGGAATTTAACGGTCCCTACATCATCACACGTGGTGGCCCGCGCAATTCCACGACCCTCATGTCACTACTTATCTATAACAACGGAATTATGAAGAGCGAAATGGGTCTTGCCAGTGCGCAAGCTTGGATCCTATTCATCATCATCCTCATCTTCACCGTCATCGCCTTTCTCAGTCAGAAGCACTGGGTACATTACTCGGATTAGATTAGGAGAATACCCATGGCTAAAACGCTTAACCCCAAAAAAAGAAACCTCAACACTCTCTGGCGCTATGTCCTCCTGATTGCAGTCGGCTTCGTCATGATCTACCCTCTCCTCTGGATGATCGGGGCAACCTTCAAATCCAACCAAGAGATCTTCTCCTCCATTTGGTTCATACCCCAGAAACCGACCCTCGACGGCTGGCGTAAGGTCAACGTCAACTACGGTGGTCAAATCAACATCATTCGCTCGATGGTCAACACCTACAAGATCGTCATCCCGAAGGTCATCTTCACTTTGATCTCCTCCACCCTTGCGGCGTACGGTTTTGCCCGCTTCAACTTCCGCGCCAAGAAGATCCTCTTCCCCATCTTGATCTCGACGCTCTTCCTCCCGCAGGTCGTACTCAACATCCCGCAGTACATCATGTATGCGCAGTTCGGCTGGATCGATTCCGCGATCTACGCACCCCTCATCATTCCCTCGCTGTTTGCTACCGACACCCTCTTCGTCTTCATGCTCATCCAGTTCCTCCGCGGCATCCCGGTCGAGCTCGAGGAAGCTGCCAGCATCGATGGCTGTAACGTCCTCGGTACGCTCTGGCACATCATCGTCCCCATGCTCATTCCCGCGCTCGTCTCCATCGGTCTGTTCCAATTCATGTGGACGAACAACGACTTCATGGGGCCCTTGCTCTACATCAACACCCCTGCACGTTATACGGCTTCCATCTTCGTCAAACTCTCGATGGACGCTGACGTCGGCTTCGAGTGGAATCGTGTACTCGCCGTTTCTCTCATCTCCATCATCCCCTCGCTGATCGTGTTCTTTGCGGCACAAGACCAGTTCGTTGAAGGGATCGCAGCAGGGGGCGTCAAGGGCTAATCCTCACACAAAAAAGCCCAACCAATCTCCCCCTCCTGAGATCAAAAACCCCACAGAAAGGACTACCACCATGGACCGTTTCATGAACGAAGACTTCCTCCTCCAATCACCTACCGCCAAGACCCTCTACGAGGACTACGCCAAGGATGAGCCGATCTTCGACTTCCATTGTCACCTCAGCCCGCAAGAAATCTACGAAGATCGTGCATTCGAGGACCTCGCGGAAGCTTGGCTCGGCGGCGACCACTACAAGTGGCGCATCATGCGTGCCTACGGCATCGATGAAGAACTGATCACCGGTTCTGCTCCCGGTCGTGACAAGTTCCGTGCCTATGCTGAAGCTCTCTCCCACGCGATAGGAAATCCTCTCTATCATTGGTCGCACATGGAGCTTCGCCACTTCTTCGATATCGATGACGTCCTCGATGCCCAGTCCGCTGATGCAATCTTCGATCGTGCGAATGAGCTACTTGCTTCGGGTCTCACCGCTCGGAAAATGATGGAGATGAGTGGGGTCAACGCGGTCTTCACGACCGACGATCCGGCCGATGACCTGGCCTTCCACAAGAAACTCCGTGATGAAGGGGTCCTCCGAGTTTATCCGGCCTATCGCCCTGATAAATACCTAGCGGTTGGGGATTCCGGTTTCGCAGCGGCCGTGTCACGTTTGAGCGCTATTGTGGGACGTGACATCACAAGCTACAAAGAACTCTTGGAAGCTTTGAAAGAACGGATGGAGGCTTTTGAAGCACTAGGGTGTAGGGCGAGTGACCATGCGTTAGCGTCTTACGACTATGTCGAAGCCGATGAAGCTGAGCTCGAAGCTATCTTCCAATCCGGTCTTAGCGGTGACGCTATTTCATCTCGTGATATCAATGCGTATATCACAGCAAGCTTACAATTCTTAGCCCGTGAGTATGCTGCACGTGGTTGGCCGATGCAGTTACACATCCAATCCATCCGCAATAATAACCCACCCATGTTTGAGAAGTTGGGACCCGATACCGGCTACGATTCCATCTTGGACGGTGATGTTGCTCGACCGATCAATGCTCTTCTGGGCTCGCTTGAGGCAACCGATGAATTGCCTAAGGTCATCCTCTTCTCCCTCAATCCGGCTGACTTCCCCATTCTTTGCACCTTGATGGGCAATTTCCAAAAAGGCCCTGACGCCGGCAAACTCCAGTTAGGCCCTGCCTGGTGGCATTTGGATCACCTTCCCGGTATGGTCCAGCATCTCGAAGTTTTAGCCAGCCAAGGAGTCCTGTCCACTTTCGTCGGGATGCTCACGGATTCTCGCTCTTTCCTAAGTTATCCGCGGCATGACTACTTCCGCCGAATTCTCTGCAATTTCCTCGGTGATTTGGTCGAATCCGGACAGTACCCTGCAAAGATCGAATTTCTCGGTCAAGTCGTCTCTGATATCTGCTACTCTAACAGTTGGCGATACTTCCGGATGGACGAGGAGGCTTAGTATGGTTTCTATTGTTTTGGTAGGCGTCGGAGGTTACGGCGCCTATCTTTTTGAATTGTTGCGGGATCATGTCGATCGCGAGAGTTTCGAGATCGTAGCGGTTGTTGACCCCTATCGTGAGGGATCTAGGATCTATTCCGAGATCGCCTCGATCCCTGCGTTCGACACGCTCGATGCGTATTTCGCTTCGTGTGCTGGGCAGGCTGGGTATGCTGAGGGTGCTGGGTATGCTGAGGGTGCTGGGTATGCTGAGGGTGCTGAAGGTGCTGCGCGTGCTGAGCAGGCTGGGTGTGCTGAGCAGGCTGGGTGTGCTGAGCAGGCTGGGCGTGCTGGGCAGGCTGGGCGTG
>CAYFSS010000023.1:6419-28528 GCA_964345975.1 uncultured Oscillospiraceae bacterium | reverse complement strand
TAATCACAAGTCCAAAAATTCTTCGCGGATTTTTACCCCAAAGTCCTGTGCTATAGCGTAGAGATTTTCATCGCTAATGGTTTGATTAGGTCGACCTTGACTCGCAGCTTGTATTAGAATCCAAATTTCTGCAGCTTTCTCTATGGTATGCATGAGACCAAACGTCGTATCAAAATCATCACCGGTACAGAACAACCCATGGTGTGACCAGACAACCGCTTGATACTCCGACATAATTTCGGCGGTAGCATCAGCGATGCTTGCTCCTCCCGGCACCATCCAAGGCACAACGCCAACTCCTTCAGGGAAAACCACCGGACATTCTGTGGCAGACTGCCATAAGGCTCGACTTATGGCTCGTGCTTCAAGCGGTAAGACATAGGTCATAGCAATGAGGTTAGTGACATGAGCATGATAGACAACCCGTGCCTTACCTTGGGTTGCGCGCATTCTTACACCATGGCAGATGAAATGTGTGGGGAACTCACTTGTGGGTTTTGCTTCCTTTAGACCCGCCACAATTCTATAGCTATCACCGAGAGCGTTAATTTCCACAATACCAATGTTTTCTTCGGGATAGTCTTGCACATTGCGGAAATATTTACCGCTCCCTGTAACGAGGAAATAACTACTTGCTAAATCAGGATCAGCAACACCAATGGCATGCCAATCTCGATGGATATCGAAGAAGCTTTCTGCTTCTGCAACATCATTATCTGTCATGCGATAGGAAAGATTACCGCCGTTGCGTTCGTGCCATCCTTGTAGCCAGCCATCGTTGCAAACTTGCCCAAATCCTTGGACAAAATCTAAATCTGCAAAACCCATATCAAACCCTTTTCATTAAGACAGCAGCTTCATATTGAAGAACGTGCTCGTACCACTCTCCATCAAGCGGAACGCCTTGACGACGACAGTACTCATCCCAAATCGCACCGAAGGGTAGAGTTTTTCGATCTTCCGCTAGAACGAATCTTTTCGTGAAATTTGCTTCGTCTTGGCAAGTTTTGAGGGCATTTGAATCTTCCAACAAGGCCCATAACAATGCTTTCTGCACATTGCGTGAACCGATGACCCAAGCTGCAACACGATTGATGGATGCGTCAAAGAAATCTACGCCAAGGATTGTCTTTTCGAGGGCATTACCGCGGATAATCTCTTGGAATAGCTCGCGCAAGTCATCGTTGAAGGATGGGACATGATCTGAATCCCATCGGACGGATCGTGTTATGTGTAGGGGTAGGCGATCAAAGAAACATAGCATCGCTGAGATTTTATCGGCGACAGATTCCGTAGGATGGTAGTGCCCTAGGTCAAGAAGACAATAGACTCCCGGATTGTGAGCGGCATAATTTAAATAAAATTCATGGCTTCCCACGGTGTAACTTTCAAGCCCGATGCCAAATACTTTGCTTTCGACACTGTCAATGACGTGATCACATGGAGTAGCGAAGATCTCATCAAGACTATCCTTCAACCTTAGACGGGGACCCAGCCTATCGGCAGGGGAGTCCTTCAGACCGTCGGCAATCCAGAGGTTGTTCAACACTTCATCTTGGAGAGCTTCTCCTATTTTCTGGGCAATTTCTCGACTAGCCTGACAATGCTCAATCCAAAAACGACGCGTTGCCTCATCGGGACTAGCTAGGGTCATATCATCTTTTACATGGCGATCGCCAAACAAGGTAGGGTTAAAATCAATGCCTATCTTTTCTTGTTTCGCATAGTCTACCCAAGGTTTGAAATGTTCGTAGCTGATCTGATTTCTCATCATATTAGGATCATCACTTACAGCATAGGATGCATGCAAATTGATCCTTTTTTTCCCGGGGATTAGTGAAATTGCTCGAGTAAAATCAGCGGTTAACTCTTCAAAATTCCGTGCCTTCCCCGGATAAGAACCTGTAACTTGAATACCACCACTCAAAGAAGAGCCTGATTCAAATCCCTGAATATCATCTCCCTGCCAGCAGTTAATAGAGAGAGCCTGCTGTGCAGCTATTTCAAGTGCAGCTTCAACATCAATGTTGATCTTGTTATAACGTTCTTTTGCTATTTCAAATGCTTGCATAATTTACCTCTTTTATCTCAAAGGATCTCTTTACTAACTCGCGTGCGTCTTCTTTGCTCTTAATTTCATTTTTCGTGATTAATTGGACCAGGATATTACCTATCGATGTGGCCTCAGCAGGACCTGCCTTCAATGGTAAGCCGGAGGTCTTTGCCGTTAGTGTATTTAAGAAAGTATCCTTGCTACCTCCTCCTACAACGTGAATGCATCTCGTTTTCTTGCCCGTAATTTGTTCAAGCAAGTCAATGTTAGACGCATAAGATTCAGCAAGACTGGCATACACACTGAAGAGAATGTCTTCTATCGTTCTTGGTTTTTGTTCAGCATGTTCAACGAGATCAGAATAAATCTCTTCTATCATATCGCTCGGAGCGAGATACCGATCGGAATCCACATCGATCCGGCCATGGTAGTCACTCGCTGTGGCTGCTGCCTTTTCTATTGTTGTAAAGTCCCAAGCTATGCCATGTTCCATAGGGTCTATAAAATCATACTGACGATCGGTGTTTAGCAAACGATGACATTCTTGGATGATCCACAGTCCCATGATGTTCTTAAGATAGCGATAGGTATTAGCATAACCCCCTTCATTGGTGAAGTTAGCAAAGTAACCTTGCTGTGAAAGGATCGGTTGATTCAATTCTCTACCCAGTAGACTCCATGTTCCGCTAGAAATTATGGTGTCGTACTCATCTTCCATTGGGACAGCTAAAAAGGCGGAGGCTGTATCATGGCTAGGGACTAGGATAACCTCACAATCAAAGCCTATTTGATGGACAATTTCAGGTTGCAATCGCCCGAGAATCTGACCGGGTCGACTTACTTCAGAAAACATATCCGGCGACAATCCTATAAGTCGAATGAGCTCTCTATGCCAGTGTCCTGTATGGACGTCGATAAGTGACGTTGTTGTTGCATTGGTATATTCATTGGCTCTTTTGCCGGTTAAGAGATAGTTGAAATAATCCGGTACCATCAAGAAATGCTTAGCTCGACTTAGTTCCTGGGGGCTTTTTCTTTGTAAATACAAAAGCTGATAGATAGTGTTAAATATCTGTTTTTGAATGCCGGTTTGCTCGTACAAAGCTTGCTCAGAGATATGCTGACGCAGAACTTCATCCATCCCATCCGTCCGGCGATCTCGATAAGCTACACAGGGAAGAAGTTGTTCCCCGTCCTCATCTAATAGAACAAAATCTACGCCCCAAGTATCAATACCGAGAGTCTGGGGAATCATACCTATTTCAGAACATCGTTTTAATCCTAGGAGAATCTGGTCCCATAGATAAGAAAGAGACCAAACGAGTTGATCGTCATGTTGATGAAAGCCATTCTTGAATCGGTATACTTCTTTAAGCATTAAACGGTCTTGCTCTAAATAAGCAATGACATGACGACCGCTAGAAGCACCTATATCGATGGCCAGATGATAATTCATAGTATTATCCTCGCTAAACTTTCCTTACTCCATTTGTACTGAGTATAAAAGAAGCCATCGAGGCTGATTAGGTCCTGGTTTGAGTGAAAAGTATGCTCGATTTTATGAATTTATCTCACGGAACTCTTTGGGACTTAACCCGACTTCTCGTTTAAACATACGGTAGAAATAGCTTGTCGTTTCATAGCCAATTGCCTCAGCAATTTCTTCGTTCGTTAGTTCCGTGTTCGTGAGCAAATACTGAGCGCGCTCGATTCTCTTCTCTCGCAAGAGGTCGCCAAAATTAATACCGCATTCTCGTTTTATCTCCGCACTTAAGTACGTCACGTTAACGCTGAAACGTTCAGCTAACTCTGAAAGACTAACCTTCGTATAGTTATGTTCAATTTCACGGAGTACAGCGTTTACTATAGGGTTCTTACTACGATTAGCATCCGATGTTGTAAGGTAATCGGTATGCATCAATAGAATTTGCATAATCAAGGTAATCGTTTGCCGGTTAATGCTGAGCAGGTCACTATCTCTATATTTGAGGCTCCATACTAGGTTTTCCACAAGATTTCTCACGGGCAGTACATCCTGCACCACAAAATGTAAGTAGCTAACGCTGTTTCCATCTTTCTTGAGACTCCCAAGGAGAAAATCACTGAGTATATTGTGCGTTCCAAGTTGGGCCAAAACATCATCAAAGAACTGAGGCAATACAATAAAATTCACTGCTACATCAGCAAACTGAGCTGCTTTAATCTCATGCATAGCATGTTGGTTAAACATAATCAGGTCACCGGCGTGTGCTATAACATGATCTTGATTATTAATGACATGATGAATTTCTCCAGAACACACATACATGATTTCTACATAGTTATGTTTGTGTTGAGGGAAGTCAGCAAAACGGGTATGAGCCCGAACGGTGATTGTGTTGGAAACGTTGAGTAATTTTTGTGAATCGACTTCAAAATATGCACGGGAGCTGTAGAGGCTCTGATCAATTTTCGCCCCACTCAAAAGGGCTTCTTCCTCATCTGTTATTTCGGACAAAACACGCAGCAAAGTCTCGTCAAAATCAATGGTGTTTTTGTCAAGAATACCTTGAATACAATCTTCACAGCGCATGGTTTTATACCTTCCAATAAAAGAGCAAATGAGGAATTTTATTTTAGTATTTGATTCAATTTTAGCATTCTTAGAAAAAACATGCGATGGGCAAAGATAAACGTAACGGAATGTCTGATGTTGAGTGCAGGGGACATTCCGTTATGAGTACGTTTATGGAATTATGCTACAAGTTTCAATGCAATGATTAGTCTTTCGTCTAGCATCACTAAGATCAGCAGAAAGAGTGTGTTAGCTGCCCAGAGATAGAGTCTTTTGTTGAAATCACAAGGGTAATGTATCTAGCCACAAAGTAATCTGAGACTTTTTATAGCCTAGACTTTTCAACCTAGAAGTTCTCACAGCCGGGATCACGTTAACCTTTTACAGCTCCAACCGTAATTCCACCAACGAAATAGCGCTGGAAAAAAGGGTAGATGATTAGTATCGGCAAGGCCCCTACAACTGCAACAGCCATGCGTATACCGGTGCTGGGGAGTGAGGCAGCGATTTCACTGGTGCCACTCATATTTCCTGCTGTCCTTAGAAACTGTACGTCCTGAAGCATACGATTGAGGAGATTCTGAATAGAGAAGAGGTCTGGATTGATGATGAAGTAGAGTCCATTTGTCCAGTTGTTCCAGTAGGCTAGACCGATTAGCACAATCATCGTTACCACAACAGGTTTGGACATTGGTAGCACAATTTGGGGCAGGATACGATATTCACTTGCGCCATCTATTTTTGCTGACTCGATACAGCTAGCTGGAATGTTGCTCTGAAAATATGTACGCATGAGGAAAACATTGAAGGCATTTAGGAGAAGATAGGGCACAATTTGCGCAAGCAGCGTGTTATTAACTTTGAGATAGCGGGTATAGAGAATATACGTTGGCACTAGACCTCCGTTGAATAACATGGTGAAAAAGATATAGAACGAAAAGAACTTGCGCCCGGGTAGATCACTTCGCGATAACGGATAGCTGGTAAGTATTGTTAAGACCAAAGCAAAGATTGTGCCGACAATTGTAGTGAAGACGGATATCCCATAAGCACGAAGGATAGTAGCTCCACGCCGAAAGATGAAACCATAGGTCTCTAAGCTCCATTCTTCCGGGAAGAAAGAATAACCGTTTCGTACGAGTGAATCCTCTGTTGTCAATGACGATATGAGAATTAAAAGGAAGGGTAAAATACAAAAAAGTGCGAGAAGTATCATCACAGCATTTGCTATAAGCTGGAATCCTCTATCATGTTTCGTCATGGGTGATAGCCTTTCTTCTTTCTAGAATAGTGCTTTTTCTCTGTCGATACGTCGCACAACATAGTTTGCAGTGAGAACCAGAATGAAACCTACGAGGCTCTGGTAGACTCCTGCCGCCGAACTCATTCCGACATCGTTTAACTGAATGAGTGCGTTATACACATAGGTATCAATGGTCTGAGTAACATTTTGAAGGGGACCTGAGTTCATAGGAACTTGATAGAAGAGTCCAAAATCAGAATAAAAAATACGACCGATATTCATTAGAACTAAAGTAATGATCGTGGGTGAGATAGAAGGGATAGTCACATATCGAATCCGTTGCCAGCGTGTTGCCCCGTCAATGTGAGTGGCTTCATAAAGCTCTCTATCTACAGCTACGACTGAAGAATAATAGAGGATGCTGCTATAGCCAAACGATTTCCAAAGATGAACAATAGTAAGAATAAAGGGCCAGTATTGTGGACTTGTATACCATTGGATTCTCTCTAAACCCATGGACTTCAAGATACTGTTATTGATTAAACCTGAGTCCACACTCAAGAATGCATAGACGATGTATGAAACAACAACGATGGAAATCAAATGTGGAGTCAAAATGAGGGTTTGATAATTTTTCTTGAAACGAACACGAATTTCATCGAGCAAAATAGAGACAGCGATTGATAGCAAGGTACCAAGAATAATGAAAATACTGTTATAGACAAGTGTATTTCTTGTAATTCGCCATGCTGCATCCGTTGTAAAAAGGAACTCAAAGTTACTGAGACCAACCCATGGACTTCCAAGAATCCCTTTGTTCCATCTAATGTTTTTGAAGGCGATGATAATTCCAGCCATGGGAATATAGTTATTGATGAAGAAATAGAGGAGACCCGGAAGCAACATGAGATAAAGTGGTGTATAACTCAAAAGTCTTTTCGATAAGCTTCTTCTATTTGTAGGCATGGCATTCTTAACTGACATATTGATTGTCCTTGTAAAATAATGGCCGGCAAAACGCCGGCCTCAAAGTCCTAGTTACAGGATCTAAACATGATTAAGAGACAGGAAGTATCAACCTTAATTGCTTTCTTGCATAGCAAGCCATTCATTCAACTGAGTCTGCTTTTCCTCGATAATGCGATCGATACCGTTAGACGAAAGTTCATCTAAGAATAAGGGCAGATTCGTTTCGGGATCGACGGCTCCACACATCAAAGCTTTGTGATACTTATTCACGACGTTTGTACAGGCCGTCATCTCATTCCTCACGGGTGTTGGGTCAAAGTTGAAGCCAAAAGCCATTGATTTAATGGCAGTATTATTGAACTCCATCTCGTTCTCCCAGTACTCAGCGGGGTTACCAGCCCAAACATGACCGATATGCTGATTAGGCCATAGCCAGCCACCTGAAGGACGGTAGGGACTCGTCGTAGCATCCAGACCATCCGCATAGTCGATAATACTTTGATCGTTGGCTGCTTCACCAATCACTTTGTAATGTACGTCTTCGATACCATAGATATAAGTATTAACAAAATCCGAATCGGTGTACATCATATTGAGGTACTTCATTGATGCTTCCGGGTAATTTGTAGAACCGGCAATGCCCCAGGTAGCCATATTGACGTTTGCTGTAGTAGTGAAAGCTGGGATGATTTCTGTCGCCACAATTTCAACCCCATAATTTCGGGACTCTTGAACATCAAATCCCGGCTTCAGATTCATGAAGCCACCAAATGCTCTTCCTGCACCCATCAATGTCCCGACGTTCTCGGTAACGTTAACAGCATCCTGCATGATGAGACCTTCGTTGTACCATTGGCGCATACGAGTAACGAAAGCCTTGTATTCTTCAGTTGCGAAGAGGTTTACGACATCTGTGTTGTCCTGACCCATGTTCATCAGAACACCAAGACTGAGTAATTGATCGCCTAAAGCATCCCATCCCCAGTTTCGGACTAACTCGCCATTGCTTGGGACAACCGGAATGATATCTGGTTCATTTTCTTGAATGATCTTGAGGGCATCATAGAGTTTATCGAGGTCATCAATGGCTTCATAATCGATACCATATTTATCACAGAGGTCTTTACGCATTTCAAAGCCGTGGGAAGCTGCTAGGTCGCGACCCGTTGTGATGCCATAGATCTCACCGTCGATCTTACCGGCTTGAATAAAGTCCATACCGATTACGTCGATAATTCCCTGACCATAGGTGGCAAGGAGATCATCAAGGGGCAGAATCTGACCGCTGTTTGCAACTGAGTGTAAGGGTGTCAGGTAGATCGGAAGTACATCAACGCCCTCACCGCTTGATAGCATTAGATTAACTTGTTGAGCATAACTGCCGTAGCCAATGAATTGTAGATCGACAGTAATGTTGAGTTTCTCTGCGCTTAGTTCATTCATGCGATCAGTGACTTCATCAGCCCCTTCCTTTCCTGCAGAAGCCATCATAAGGAGATTGAGATGTACTGGTTCTTCTTCAGGTTCTAGGCTAAGGTCCTCAACGGTTTCAGCCGATAACATCATGACGCTGTTAGCAAGCGGAATGATCATCAGCAGGGTAGAGAGTAGACAAAGTATCAATGTCTTTCTTTTCATGCTTTGCTCCTTTTTGTTTGGCCAAATCGATCAGGCCGACCAAAGGCGTATCATATCAGTAGGGATTCTATACGAATTTTTCTTTTTTATCTTTGTTTCAATCAGACAATTCCTGAAGAAAGCAGAAAAGAATCTAAAGAAGCACCAGAATGAAACTAAGTCCGATAAAGATTGGAATTATGTGGGCTAGATCAAGTGCAGGTCATCTATTTAGTCACATTTTGCGAAAGTAAAAGAGAACAACGATAGGTTGATTTCTGGTGATGGTATTCATAAATACAGTTGGATAATCGTTTGTAAATCCTGGAATAGTTTAGAGCCAATTTCATGGCGAGCGAGTGGGGCTTTTAACAACGTAGGTGAGCACTTCCTGTTTTTCTATTTTGTATTAAGACAATCGTCTGTCCTTCTCATAAGCTAATATCCCGTCTTTGACAGTTAAAGCTCAAGAAGGTTCGGAATACCGTTTAATGACGTAGTATTTCGAACCTTATTTTGTGTAGTGCTTTTTCGTAGATTTCAGTATTTCTTTCAATGATTATTACTCTTGAAGTGAGTCCAAGAGAACCATCAGCTTATTGTTAAGTAACTATAATCTAATGATATCGAAAATTCTATGTTTTGTTTCCTTGGTTGAGGATATTCTTTCTACGAAAAGCCCCTCTATTATCGGTGTTTTAGAACTTTTAAGAAGATGATTTTCTAGCGTGTAGGAAGTGGAGACGAAGTGTTTGTTTTCTTCATGTTAAGGGACTTTGTTTAATTCAGAGGTAGCACGGTTAGAGCAGGCTTTTGCCGATAAGATTCTTCTAAGAAACAGGTGACTTACGTGGTGATTCGGCGTTTGCTATCTTGTGATAGATTTAGCACATTGGATCATCGAACCTATATGAGGCATCCATGATAGAGAATCATTCACACAAAACCATGAGCACCAATCGCCACATCTGCTCTCGTATTCTAGTAACCGTGCTGTTTTTGACTTTCCTATTCCCTTTCCATCACCCAACACAGATGCTCCGGGCAGAGGCTACAGAAGAATCTGCCACGAAAGCCACATCTCATATCCAAATCGAAGGCAAGACCATCTGGTCCGGCGAAGTGCCGGAAGAAGGACTCTACCCGCTCACGCCTCTTGCTTGGGCTTTAGGTTATTTCGTCCAGGAAATCCCTAGTGAGCCCGACAGCCTCATCTACATCACCAAGCCGGGTGAATTGTCAGATAACCCGACCGATGGCTTGATCATCGTCAATTCGAATCCGGCGGATCATGGTTTCCATTTTGCCCATATATATCAACTCACGTCTCGCATGGACGGAACCAAAGAGATCCCGCCCAATCTCACAGCGCCCTACCTTGTGGAACTTGCTGCCCAAGGCGTGCCTATGGACATTATTGCGCCGACATTGATGGAGGAGACGAAGGCTTTTGAACGAAACCCTGTGCTCAAGGATGGTGAGCTCTATTTGGCAGCCGAGGATCTAGCCCCTATTGTGCACGACGGTGCATACGAGGAAGAGGGCACAACGATTAATTTCACATCAGTATCGTTTGGCAACTATGTGCACGAGGTTTGGTAGCCCGGTCACTACACCAACGATGACTACGAAAAAGCCCTCCAAGCGTCCGACGACGAAGCATCTTACCCACCTCTTTATGCACCGGTGGAGGATCCCGAGCTCCTTGCCGATAGGCTCACGGTTTTTGCAAATTTGAGTCGGGGCGAAGGCTTAACCAAGCCAACGACCACAGAAGAGTATCTGGCGGCTGCTGCTCAGTTGATTGCAAACGATTATGCGACGCAAGGGCTTGAAGCCCCCAAGGAAGTTTCCATCGAGGACGTCTTACAAAGCATCGAGGAGGTTTTTGGATTCTATGTTTTGCCGGATGACCTCTCGTCCTTGCCCGCTATGGTTGAACTTCCGGAAGGTTTTGCTGCAGAACGGGTGTATGCCGATCGCGTCGAGAACTCAGGAACGGGCAATTACGAAAGGACCGTGACCTACATTAATCCTGTGAAGGGTCAGCGAGAAGAGGCTATTGTTGAAGTTGAGGTGACTTTTGACTTTGAAACGTTCGAACGATCCAACAGGCTCATCTTGAAAGAGATCAAGGTAATAACGGAGTAGTTAGAAGAACTATTTCTCCGTTGGTCTTTATAGAGTTGAGAATTTCGTTCGACTCTTTCCTGAAGGAATGATTATAGAAATAATCAAAGACAATATCAGAGTGCGATCTGCTACATTACGCGATGCAAAGACGCTTCATCAGGGGTGGAACGATGGTTCATGGGTCATGCAGGTTTCCCCACGGTCTAGGTCAATCTTTGGAGGCAACGAATGTCATTGAAGAGGCTTTTGTTGATCCGTTAGGACGAATGGGAAGTGCTCTTTTGAGCAAGAGAAAGGGGCTTTTTTGTTGAATTTGTGTCGATCTATGCGATGTAGCATTGGATGTTTGGGAATCGGGGTAAACTAATCCAAATGCGAAAGAGGGTGGCTATGGAATTTGTGGGGACCATGAAGATGCAGGGTTACCGCCTGATGGTGGGGGACTGCGATGTGGTGGAGACGGTGAAGAATTTTGGGACGCCGCTGATGATCTATGATCAGGCGGGGATCGAAGAGCGTGCGCGTGTGTTTCGCGAAACGTTTCGCTCGAAGAAATTTGCCACGAACATCATTTATGCTTCAAAAGCCCTCTCCATTCTCCATCTCATCGGCCTGATCGATGAGCTGGACCTTCATCTGGACGTCGTAAGCGGGGGCGAATTGCACGTTGCCAAGCGTGCGAATTTTCCTCAGGAGAAGGTTTATTTCCACGGGAATAACAAGTCTTTCGCCGAACTGAAGATGGCGCTCGAGCTGGGGGTTGGCACGATCGTGGTGGATCATCCGGGCGAGTTGGAGCTGCTCGTGTCCTTGCTGGAAGCGTTTAAAGGACGTGTGGTGCAAAGGGTTCTCTTGCGGGTGAATCCGGGCATCAAAGCCAAGACGCATAAGTATATCCAGACGACAACGGAAGAGTCGAAGTTTGGGATGGGCACCGGGGATCATGTGACTCATGAACTGATTCAAACGATGATGGATTCGCCGTATCTTGATTTTGCAGGCTTTCATTGCCATATCGGTTCCCAGATCTTGCAGGAGGAATTCTTCCTTGAAGAAGCTCGCGCGGTCTTGGAGTTTGCACGTCATGTTGAGCTCAAGCATGGTTGCCGGATCCGCGAGGTGAATCTCGGAGGTGGCTTCGGGGTTCAATATAATGCGGACGATGTGACGTTGGATTACCGATCGTTCTTGAAGAAATATGTCGCAACGGTGGAAGAGCTGCAAGAGGATTTGGGGCTAGAGCTGGAGACTGTGAGCATTGAGCCGGGGCGTTCGTTGGTGAATCCGTTTGGTTCCACGATTTATGAGGTGGGTGGGGTCAAGGTGCTGCCGAGCGGTTTGAATTATGTGTTTGTGGACGGTGGTATGACGGATAATCCGCGTCCTGCTTTGTATGAGGCGAAGTATGAGGCGAGGGTGTTGAAGACCCATGGGTCTACGGGGTCTCAGGGGTCTCAGGAATCTCCGGAGTCTCCGGAGTCTCAGGAGTCCTACGAATTCCAAAGGTCCCACGAGTCCCATGAACCCCACGAACCCCAAGGGTCCTACGAATCCCACGAACCCCACGAACCCCAAGAGCCAAAAACCTACCGCATCGCCGGTAAGTGCTGTGAAACAGGCGACGTGCTGATTCAGGAGCAGGAGCTCACAGATGTTCAAACAGGCGATCTCCTCTTAGTTCACGGTACCGGGGCGTACACCTACTCCATGAGTTCGAACTACAATCATTTGCCACGGCCGGCAGTGGTTTTCCTGAAAGACGGGGAAGCTAAACTTGCTGTTAGACGTGAGACATATGAGGATCTAATCGCACGCGACGAAGTATACCGGGCTTAGAATCCAACAGCCTAGACGACAAAAACACATGAACCGGTGGAAACCCGGATTTCCCGTAGTTGTTGACAACAAGCTACAAAAACGAAAGGGGAGAAGTATGCTATTTCAAGGATCAGCCGTCGCTCTTGTGACACCATTTCTAGAAAACGGTGAGATTGATTATGAGGGGATGCGCGAACTGGTGCGTTTTCACCTCGAACATGGAACGGATGCCATCGTTTCAATGGGTACGACCGGTGAGGTCTCGACCTCCCGCGACGATGAGCATATCGAGGCGATTCGTGTCGTCATCGAAGAGGTTGCAGGTCGTATTCCCGTCATTGCAGGGACGGCGATCAACGACACTCGTCACTCCATCACCTTGAGCCGCATGGCGGAGGATGTCGGTGCCGATGGCCTTCTCCTCGTCACGCCTTACTACAATAAGGGCACGGAGTATGGCCTCTACGAACACTTCCGCCAAATCGCGGAGAGTGTCCAAATTCCTTCCATTCTCTATACGGTCCCGGGTCGTACGGCAGTCCATCTTTCGGTCGACCTGGTGCGCAAGCTTTCCGAAGTTCCGAACATCGTGGGCATCAAGGATGCAACGGGCAACTTGAGCTACACAACGGCGATCCGTCAGGCGACGTCGCCTGATTTTGCGATCTACTCGGGCAACGATGATGTTATCGTACCCCTCATGTCGGTTGGCGGTTCGGGCGTCATCTCCGTCTTGGCCAACGCTCTTCCTCAAGAAACCCATGATATGGTCGCAGCCTGCCTTGAAGGCGACTACGAACGTGCGCGCTCCATTCAGCTCGCACTGTACCCCTTCATCGAGGCTCTCTTTGTCGAAGTCAACCCTGTCCCCATAAAAGCCGCTCTCAATCTCCTTGGTCTGCCTTCAGGCGGTCTTCGCTTACCTTTGAGCAACGCCTCAGAAGCAACCGTCGATCGGCTCCGTCAGGAGCTGCAAGCCTTGGGTTATCTGAAGCCCGAAGTCATCGGAGGTGTCTAGAGTGTCTGACAATGATAGAAGCCCTTCCGTAAGGATCTTCCTCTGCGGAGCTACCGGACGGATGGGTCGCGAAATCTACGATTTATCGCAAACACGCATAGGCTTCGACGTCATTGGCGGTTTTGCGGATGTACCGGGAGACTTACCGTTTCCTGTCTATACATCGCTGGATGAAGTGGAATCACTAGACTTTGATGTCATCGTGGATTTCACCTCCGCCACCGCCCTGCCCACGATCGCCGAATTTGCCAAGCGGGTTGAGAAACCCTTGGTGACAGGTTCTACCGGCTTGACGGTAGACGACGAGCGCATGTTGAGAGTCTTGGCTGACACGATTCCGGTCTTCCATGCGAAGAATATGAGTTTAGGCGTCACGGTCATGGAGATCGTCACAGAAAAATTGGCTCAGCTACTCCCTGACTTCGACATCGAGATCGTCGAGAAACATCATCGCTACAAGGTCGATGCTCCCAGCGGTACAGCAGTCGCCCTCTTCGAAGCGGTGAAACGTGGTCGAGAAGATGTTGTCCCCGTAGAAGGACGAAGCGGCATGGGCGCCAGAGAATCTCAAGATGTCGGGATCCAGGCGGTTCGCGGTGGAACCATCGTCGGTGAACACGACGTGATCTTCGCCGGGGAAGATGAGGTCTTGGAATTGACCCATAGAGCCGGTTCGCGGCGCATCTTTGCATACGGCGCCCTAACAGCAGCTGCTTATATCGTGAAACAAAAACCGGGACTCTATAACATGCACGATGTTTTGAGCTAGGTGGAGTTGGTGTACATGCAAAAAATACGAATCGGTATTGTCGGTTATGGAAATCTGGGTCGTGGCATAGAAGTAGGTCTCCGCGACGATATGGAGCTCGTTGCGATCTTCACTCGGCGCCCTGCGAATCGACTGGGGCGTGAAGCGACTGACAACAAAGTTAAGATCGTCCCCATCGATGAGATCGATGCATATATCGACAAGATCGATGTACTCTTGTTATGCGGTGGTTCTAAGACGGATCTTCCGCAGCAAGGTCCCGGCCTCGCTAAGAAATTTAACACCGTCGACGCTTATGACACCCATGCGAAGATGCCGGAGTATTGGACTTCGATGAACGAGAGTTCTCTTGCGGGTTCCAAGACTTCTATCGTTGCGACCGGTTGGGATCCGGGCCTCTTCTCCCTCTCACGTGTGCTTTTTGATACGATCTTACCTCAAGCAACGACCTATACCTTCTGGGGACGAGGCCTCAGTCAAGGTCACAGCGAGGCCGTTCGTTCTATCCCCGGCGTCAAATATGCAGCTCAGTACACGATCCCTTCTGAAGAGATGTTGGCTCAAGTGCGTGCAGCTCAGATTCCTGACTATGACACGCATTCTGCTCATGAGCGCGAGGTTTATGTCGTCACTGAAACCGGTGCGGATCAAGCCAAGATCGAAGAGACGATCATAACCATGCCCGACTACTTCGCAGGCTATACCACACGAGTCTACTTTATTTCCGAGGAAGAGTTCCTTGCCCATCACACGAGTAAGCCCCACGGCGGCTCCGTCATTCGTGTCGGCGAAACCTCTCCGGGTACTCGTTCCGTCACCGAACTGAACCTACAGCTCGCCAGCAACCCGGAGTTTACGGCATCCGTCATGTTGGCATACGCAAGGGCTTGCTATCGCTTGAGTGAGGAAGGTTCTTACGGTACGAAGACAGTCTTCGATGTTCCGCTTAGTTACCTATCAGAGCGAAGTTCAGAGGAGCTGATCAAAGAGTATTTGTAGACGAGTCTGCTGCCTTAAGCGCTATGTCACGACACCTATCCATCCACGTCATGAGGATGTTTCTCGTCTGATCAAATGCAGGGTATAAATCAATGAAGCGAATGTATTCCAGGCACTTGGCTGTGCCGAGTTCTTCTTCGCCTCGGCTCAGTAAGATCAAGCCGCTCAGGTAGCTTGCGAGAGCATAGTGATTTAGATGGTCAAGATTGGGTTCAGGGGCACTTTGATAGAAGCCCTGGAGATACTTCTCTGCTTGTTCTATTTCACCGCGCTTGAGCAGAATGAAGATGACATTTAAATAGACTTCAGGTTCGATGACTTCATAGTATTTAGGGAAGCGCCTTGCATCGAAGGCAACCCGCTCCAGCATATTGACGAGTTCATCGCCGGTGAAGAATCCCGGTAATAATTCAAATAAGAAAAATTCGAACTTCGTCCAGTACTCACTGTTCATGAGGAAGTCCCTGACGATCTGTTTGCGTTCTTCCGGGATGTCTCGTTTGCCGCTCCCGACTTCTTCACAAAGAACCGCAATAAATTCGTAGGCATCGGAGCCATATTCGAGATACATATCATGATAATGCGCTGCCAAGTTCTGAAGGCGATAGCGGTCATTGATGGTTCCGGTAACCGCAGCAAAATCCCGTGAAATCTTTGAAAAGTCGACAACACTTCAATCTTCATAACGATAGAGGAATTCTTCAAACGTTACATGGATCCTATTTAGCAGAAGGACGAAGTTCGTAAGTTTGATATCCGAGACACCCTTCTCAAAGTTTGAACGAAACTGGACGGAGACGATGCGATCAGCGGTATCTTTCAGGGTGTAATTCTTCTCGAGACGGAGCTCTTTAAGCGTGGGACCGAATGGTTGCATAGCTGCCTCCTCCGCATGTTAAGCATGGCTAAAACTACGGTAATAAAAGGGAGAAACAGGTTCACCGGCTTTTGTGATGTAAGGTGCTCCGCGACCAACAAGTTGCGAATTGACCCTATCTCGAACGAATAGCATCAAGTTTAGTTGATGTTTGGAGGGGGATAACCCCCTGAAACTGAATTTAGTAGAAACATAGTTGTTGAATCACCAAATTATTTCTAAGTCTCTCTAAGATCAAGCTGCATCGCGATGCACGAGGTCGTAATCGGTCCGTGAGTGAATGGAAGCACATCATCGCAAGACCGGCACGAGTGATCATTAGACTAGAGGGAGTATAGTATGCCGATATTATTGGAATTACAGAATCTAAAGAAGTGCTACGGAGATTATGAGGCACTGAAAGACCTAAGTATCTCCGTCCAGGAAGGTGAAATCTTTGGTTTTCTTGGTCCTAGCGGATCCGGAAAGACGACAACGATCAATACAGCGACAGGGCAGTTGAAGCCAACAGCCGGGAACGCCATCACGCTCGGGAAAACGTCTACGGAGATCGATGAATCGATTTACGAGCAAATTGGCATCGTTACAGATAGAAGCGGTGTCTATGAACGACTCACGGTCTATGACAACCTTAAGATCTTCGCTGATCTACTGGGAGCATCGTACAAACGTATCGATGATCTCTTGGAGCGCGTAGGACTTTCTCCTTATCGCAAGAACAAGGCAGGGAAACTTTCGAAAGTTCAGAAACAACGTCTTGTCCTGATCCGCGCGATCTTGCATGGACCTCGCTTACTCTTTCTCGATGAGCCGACGAGCGGTCTTGATCCGACCACAGCCCGAGACGTCCATGAACTGTTTCTGGAACTGAAGGAAAGTGGCATGGGGATCTTTCTGACGACCCACAATATGGAAGAAGCGACGAAGCTCTGTGATGAAGTGGCTCTCTTGGATAAAGGTCGCATTCTCGAAACCGGGTCGCCGCAGGAGGTTTGTCTTCGCTATAACCACGATAAGCAATATCGTCTGTGTATTGCCGGTGAGCAAGAAGTGGTTCTGGAACGTAATGCTGAGAATTTGGCAGAAATTATGTCACTGCTTCGAGCCGGTCGCATCGAGACGATTCATTCTTGTGAGCCAACATTGGAAGATGTTTTTGTCCAAGTGACAGGGAGAGCCTTAGCATGACCTTTACAAAGAACGATCGTGTTATGAAAAGTCGTATGAATGAAGGAAATCGTGTGGTCTTGTCGAAAGATAGGGAACGTCACAGCAATCGAGCATTACAGCTTCAGCAATATAACCGTTCGGAGGTGACTAAGCTCCGAAAGATTAAGGCTGTCCTTAGTCTCAAAACTAAGATGCTGCTTGGCAATACCGCAGCGATCACTGGCCCTCTTATGGCTATTGCGATTACGATTGCAATGCGCTTTCTCTACGGATCTCTCACCTCCGATCCGGCGGATGCGAGTCAGCTCTACGGTTTAGCGCTCAGTCTGGGTATGGCGATGAATATAGGTATGGGGGCGGTGATGATGACGGCTCTCCCCCTAGCGGAGGACAAGGAGAAACACACGCTCCGTACGCTTATGACCTCTTCGGTCAACGGTTCTCAGTTCTTCATTGGCAGTATCGTTCCACGACTTCAATTGTGTCTACCTACCGGGAAGTAATGGACGGCAACTCGTGGAGACGTTCCTAGGCGAGGATATTGGGCAATCATGAGGGCTTTTGTGTAGCAAAGAGGCACGCAATGATTTGACGGTCTAGCCTATAGTCCACACGATCAAGTTTTTATAAAGTCCCACCAAAAAGCCTCCTAAATCCCGATCGCATCATCCTCTGTCAGTTCACGCACGACACGACAAGGATTCCCCACAGCAATCACGCCGGAAGGAATGCTCCTTGACACGACACTGCCGGCCCCGATGACTGTACCGTCTCCCACGGTCACCCCGGGTAGGAACGTCACATTGCCACCGATCCAAACGTCGTTTCCGATGGTGATCGGGGCAGCCGCTTCAATCATGTAAGGCGTGCCATCTTCTTTGATACGCATATTTCTATCCTTAGGAAGGAGTGGATGGATCGGAGTCAAGAAAGAAGTGTTAGGTCCAATGAATACGTCGTTGCCGATTCGGATCTCGGCACAGTCAAGAAAGATCGCATTGAAATTGATATAGACCCTGTCACCGATATAGGTGTTACAGCCATAATCGAACTTCACACTGGGGTAGATTTCGACATCTTCACCGATGGACCCAAAGAGGTTCTTAAGGATGGCGCGGCGTTTCGAGGTCTCAGCGGATGTTGTCAGGTTATATTCCTCCGCCATATCTCGAGCGAGATCCCTTTGACCTACGAGCCAAGGATCACTGATGTCATACCATTTCCCTGCGAGCTGTTTCTCACGTTCTGTCATAAGGACCTCCCTAGAACCTCCATACGTTCTTTATTAAGTTCCATAAGAAATCATCCGGGGAATCTTATCATCACCGCAGAGGTTAGGACGAGGGATGTGAAGAATGTGAGATAAAGTGAGTGAAGGTGAGATAAGGCATGGGCTGACCCCCAAAAGTTGGACCAGAGTAACCCCCTCCTGTTAGTCCAAATTCCTAGCCCAACTTTTGGGAGTCACTCTGACAAACAGGAGGGGGCTATTTGGTGTTAATGGGATAAAGAAACCTTGCTTATAGGTTCGCATCTCGTGTTACCATGGGGACACGTTAAACATGAATGGATCCATTGAGGGTAAAGGATGAACCAAGAGATTCTTAGCCTCTTAGAGAGAGAACTCATCCCTTCGACAGGGTGTACAGAGCCGAGTGCCTTGGCCTATGGTGCAGCCGTAGCGCGAAATATTTTGGGCGCTGAACCCGAGTCGATGACGCTCCGGGTGAGTGAGAGCATCTTCAAGAATGCGCATTGTGTCCACGTGCCGAATACCGGTGGTTTGCGAGGCCTGGACGTGTCGCTCGCCGCAGGTGCTCTGGCCGGGGATCCAAAGGCGAAGCTCAATGCCATTTCTCATATTTCCGCTGTAGATATCGCGCGGATTAGAACCTATGTGGAAGAAGATAGGATTAAGATCGAGATACTTCAAAGTGAGCACCTCATCGACTTCATCTTAACCTTGCACTTTCGTGAAGAGACTGCAATCGTGCGTTTTCAAGATGAGCACACCAATCTCGTATATGCCGAGAAGAACGGCGAAATTCTTATAGATCGTCAAGCATTGACAGAGAGTAGTTTAGATGTGGACCTCGATTCGCAGAAGGTCTGGGACTTTGTGCACTCCTTCGAGCTTGAAGACCTGCGTGAGTTATTGGATCGGCAGATCGATTTCAATTTAGCGATTGCTGAGGAAGGTATCCGTGGGGATTACGGAGCCGGGATAGGTCAGCTCTTTGAAGACAGCTCCACGATCGATAAGGCCGTCGCCTATGCTGCAGCTGCCTCCGATGCTCGCATGAGCGGTTGCAATCTGCCGGTGATCATCAATGGTGGATCGGGGAATCAGGGGATTACGACCTCAGTGCCGCTTATCGTCTATGCGCAAGCGAAGGGGTATTCACGCGAGGAAATTTATCGTCCGTTAGTTTTGTCCAATCTCCTTTCCTTGTACCAGAAACAACTGATCGGTCGTCTTTCGTCTTTTTGTGGCGTTGTTTGTGCCGGAGCTTCAGTAGGAGCAGCGATTGCTCTCCTTGAAACCGGCGATGAATCCATCGTCGTGCATAGTTTCGTCAATGCTCTCGGCCTCCTACCCGGCATGATCTGTGACGGTGCAAAAGCCAGCTGTGCCGGTAAGATCGCCATGTCTGTGAGAGCCGGCTTCATCGGCTATCAGATGGCCGGTCGGTCGAAGCAGTTTTATCGCGGCGAAGGCATTATCGCCAGTGATATTGATGCCACGATCCGAAACGTCGGTCGCTTAGCTCGTGAAGGTATGGCTCAGACGAATCGCTGCATCCTCGACATGATGACCTGCTGTTAGGCTTGACCACGAACTTGTTACACTCAATAGGTCAGCTTCATCTGCTATGAACGGAAATGACACCAAGCCTATGTCTGAAACCTTTAGCTATGGCTCAGGCTCACAGCGAGTCGAGTTAAACACACCGCTCTTTCTTGCTCCTATGGCAGGGAGCACGGAAGTCAGCTTTCGCACGATCTGCCACCGGTTTGGTTCCGGTCAAGGCGTGACGGAGCTCGTGAGTGCACGCGGCATCCGTTACGGAGGCTTGGAAACGAGTGAGCGCTATTTGGAGATCGATCCGGAACAAGAAGGCTCAGTTGCCATCCAGCTTTTTGGCTTCGATCCTTACGATTTCGAGATTGCAACACGGATGATTCTGGAGGATCCACTCCTCACGAAGACTATTGCCATCGACATCAACATGGGCTGCCCGGTGAAGAAAGTACGCAAAACCGGAGCAGGTGCTTCCCTTATGGAAGACCCTAAACGTGCGGCAAAGATCGTTGAGACAACGAAGCGCATCGCCGCCGCATACGATAAACCTGTTTCCGTGAAATTTCGCACCTGCATCGAAGAAGGCGGTCCGGAGAGCCTTGAAGCCCCGGAGTTTGCAGTTGCTATGGCGGAGGCCGGAGCAGACCTCATCACGCTTCATGGCAGAACGGCCGAGCAATTCTATCGGGGCAAGGCAGATTGGTCTTACATGCCTCTCGTTCGTGCAGCCTTAGATCGGAAGGGTTTCAACCATGTCCCCCTCGTTGGAAACGGTGACATTAACTCCGCTGAAACCCTTCAAGCACGAATCAAGCAGGGGGCATCCCAAGCCTATATGATCGGTCGAGCTGCCCAAGCTGCACCATGGATCTTTGCTGAACTTAGAGCAAGCCTAAACAATGAGCCCTGGTCACCGCCGAATTCAGTCGAACGCTGCCAAGTCATTCAAGAACACTTCGCACAATTAGCCTGTCGTATCGGAGAAGATGCAGCGGCAAGGGAGTTTCGATCTCTCCTCATGCTTTACTTAAGAGGCTCACGTGGCGCAGCGTCTTGGCGTGCCCAAGCCGGCAAGCTGACAAGCGCCTACGATCTTTCGAACTTATGCAGAACCCTCGTCCAAGAAGATGTTTGGAGCGAAGAAAACGCATAAACTGCAGCTCCCATATGAAAACCCTACCGCCGCGGGGGCAGTAGGGCTTTTTGAAGTTAATTGGGACTAGAGCTTAAGTCTAGTCTTCTTTGCGCTGGTAGAGTTTACCGTTGATAGCAAAGAGTGCGCCCTTATTGTCACCGGCAAATTCGAAGAGATCCACCAAATTGGTGAAGGTTTCTTCTTCTTCAACCTGCTCGTCGACAAACCACTTGAGGAACGAAACCGTCGCATGATCTCTCTCGTCCAAAGCCATATCAACAATCTTGTTGATGCTGTCGGAAACGAGGTATTCATGCTCGAGAGCATCCTTAGCGACCTTGAGAGGTGACTCGTAAGAGAAGTCATAGCGAACGATGTCATAGAGATCCGGCTGGACGTTGCGATCCTTGATATAGCCCTCGATACGCTTAGCGTGATCCATCTCTTCACCTGCTTGAAGTTCAAGCCAATGAGCGAAACCGCCAAGACCTGCATCATCAACGGCATAGGACATCTCCAGATACAGATAGGCACTGGCCATTTCCATATTCATCTGCTTCGAAAGTGCTTCATGGATTGATTTCGAAAGTTCCATAATTCAAACTCCTTATAAATGCGCCCCATAGGGCGTGGTCTTAAGTATCCTGCTACGCTCATCAAGAGCTATGAGGATCTTAATCATTCTAACGTAATTATATGACATATTTCCTGTCATCGGTTACATCCTACGAAGTGGGTTGCTTATCTTGTTTCAGGGGAACATCTCGTCTCCTACTCCTTAGAAATCTAATGCGAATACCATCAACAAAAGCCCCTCAAGTCTCCCCTCATGCTAGAATTTGGAAGATCATCCACTCATTAAGAGAGGCACTCATGGAAAAGCAATCAAGCCCAGCTCGGGATAGAGCCATCCGCACTCAAGAAACAGCCGACAGCCGCAGAGAAACAGCC
>CAYFSS010000023.1:0-6319 GCA_964345975.1 uncultured Oscillospiraceae bacterium | reverse complement strand
AGAAACAGCCGACAGCCGCAGAGAAACAGCCATCCGCATCGAAAATTTAACGAAATACTACGGGAAGATCCGTGGCATCGAAGATGTCTCGTTCCATGTCGAACGCGGTGAGTTCTTTGGCTTCATCGGACCCAATGCTGCCGGAAAATCCACCACGATCCGGAGCCTCTTAGGACTCATCCGCCCCACGAGCGGTAGAGCTTGGGTACTTGAGAAAGAAATTGCTCAGGACAGGGAAGCGATCCTTAGACAAGTCGGGTATCTACCTGCAGAGAACATCTTCTACCCAAACATGCGCGTCCAAGACCTCCTTCAATTCTCTGCTAACCTCCGCAAGCAAGACTGTTCGCACCGAGCTGCAGAACTATCGGAACGACTTCAACTCGACACGAGCCGCAAAGTCGACGAACTCTCCTCAGGTAATCGAAAGAAGGTAGCCATTGTCGCTGCTCTTCAGCACGATCCCGAGCTCCTCATTTTGGACGAGCCGACCTCATCGCTCGATCCTCTCATGCAAAACGAGTTCTTCAAGATCCTCAAAGAACGCCATACACAAGGTGCCACGATCTTTCTCTCCACCCACATCCTCTCGGAGGTCCAAACTCATTGCAGGACAGCCGCCATCATTCGAGACGGCAAGATCGTCGCTTGGGACAAAGTCTCCAACCTGGTCCAAGCAGCAACGAAACGCATCCATATTCGTGGTTCAGTCGACCTAAACGATGTGCAGGGTGTCATGGATCTTAAACAAATGAACGGGACCCTGGATTTCTTCTATCAAGGGGATTTGAAAGAGCTCCTCACTCGACTCAGTACGTCCGACATCAAAGATCTTCGCATCATAGAACCTAGTCTGGAAGAAGTCTTTCTTCATTATTACGAAGTAGACAAAGGCGATAAAAACGCGACACAGGTAGGGGAAGGGAAGTAAATGACAATCCTCAAACACGAGCTCAAACAATCGCGCGTTTCTTTTCTCATCTGGACCGGCGTCATCGGCCTGATGGTGGTCCTGGTCGTGATCCTCTTCCCGGAGTTCAAAGGGGAGATGGACATGTTTAACAGCATCTTCGAATCGATGGGGGCTTTTACGGCAGCCTTCGGCCTTGACTACCTCAATATGGGCGAGCTCATTGGCTACTATGCAATCGAAATTGGCAGTACCCTAGGCATCGGAGGTGCGCTCTATGCGGCGCTCATCGCGATCCAAGCGCTTTCGGGCGAAGAAGATCAAGGGATTGCCGATTTCCTCCTAACCCATCCTATTTCACGGGTTCAAGTCGTCTTTGAGAAGTGGCTTCACATCCTTATTCGTGTCATCAGCCTGAACGCCATCATCTTCACCCTTGCAATCGGCTCGATGGCTCTCATCAATGAGCCCATTCCATGGCGCGAACTCATCATGCTCCACCTCGCATACCTCCTTACTCAGATTCAAACCGCTGCGATTGCCTACGCTCTATCAGCTTTCTTCAGCCGTCGCAATATCGGTCTTGGCCTCGGGATAGCGCTCCTCTTATACTTCCTAAGCATTATTGCCAAGCTCACCACAAACCTCGATTTTCTCAACTACCTAACGCCCTACGGCTATAGCGATCCTGTCTACATCCTGAAGAACGATAGCCTCAACATCCCTCTCGTCATCCTCGGCCTCGTCATCACACTCATCGCACTGGCCATCGCCCATTGGCAATACAAGCGGAAAGATATTCACGCCTAAGCAATTCACACCAAAAAGCCCCCCCGGAAAGGTCCCTAAAATCATGCAAAAGAACATCGTCTTCGACATGGGAAACGTCCTCCTTCAATACCAACCCGAGCGCTTCGTGGCACGCCACACCAACGACCCGGCTACCCGAAAGCTCCTCGTCCAAGAACTCTTCTCAGACGCCGAATGGGTCGGCATGGACAGAGGAAGTGTGACCGAAGCTGAAGTCTACGAAGCAGTCTCCAAACGACTGCCCGCAGAACTTCACCCCACTCTCAAATCTCTCTTAGAAACCTGGTTCCGGGACTTTCTTCCCATGCCGGGCATGTCTACGCTGGTTGAAGACCTTAAGTCTCGAGGCCACAAGCTCTATATCCTAAGCAATGCAGGCCAACGCTATTACGAGTACCGCCATCAGATCCCGGGGATCGAGCTTTTTGATGGCGAGTTTATCTCCTCGGATCATGGTATGTTGAAACCTTCACCGCTCATCTATGAAACCTTCTGCAAGACGTTTGAACTCGAGCCGGAAACTTGCATCTTCATCGACGACTCGGCTGCGAATGTTGAAGTCGCACGAAGCAGCGGGATGACGGCCCTCGTGTTCCACGGCGACATCGATAGACTCAAGAAAGCTCTGGATCATCTAACTCGTCTTGTTGAAGACTAGAGTGTCTATACCTAAGGAGGATACTTATATGATTAAATTTGGTACCGGCGGTTGGCGCGCCATTATCGGCGAAGAATTTTGTCGCGATAACGTTGAACTTGTAGCCGCTGCGCTGGCTCGCAAAATGCTCAACGAACGAGCTAACGGCAATCAACGGAACACCTCCGGTAAAGTCGTCATCGGCTTTGATCGCCGTTTCTTGAGCGAAGAAGCTGCCGTTTGGGTTGCTTGCACCTTGGCAGGGATGGGGATTCCCAGTCAGTTCATCCATCGTGCAAACCCCACACCGCTCACGATGTTTCACGTGGAACGCTCGCAAGCGCCCTATGGCATGGCAATCACTGCCAGCCACAACCCTGCGGTTTACAACGGTATAAAGATCTTCAGTGAAGGCGGTCGTGATGCCGACCTTGAGCTGACCCAAGAACTCGAGCGTCTCGCTCAAAAAATCCTCGATGAGGGCCAAACAATCCCCAGCATGTCCTACGAAGAAGCGCTCAAAGAAGGTCTAATCGAAATCATTCGTCCGCTCAATGATTACCTCGATAGCATCCTCTCAACGCTCGATCAAAAAGCCATCCGCAACAGTGACCTTCGCCTTGTCTTTGACCCGATGTTCGGGGTGGGCGAGACCCCCATGCTCACACTCCTCTATACCTTGCGCTGCGATGTTGAACTGATCCACGGCCAACGCGATCCCCTGTTTGGTGGCAGAATGCCTGCTCCAACCGAGTCCACGATGGCGCATCTCCAAAACCGTGTGCTCGAAGGCGGCTATGACCTAGGGCTTGCAACGGATGGTGATGCGGATCGTCTCGGCGTCATCGACGAAAGAGGCAATTTCATCCATTTCAACAAGGTCCTCGTGCTCCTCTATCACTACCTCCTCAAGTACAAAGGCTGGCGCGGTCCTGTCGTGCGCAACCTTGCGACAACGCACATGCTCGACCGGGTGGCGGAGGCTTTTGGTGAGGTGTGCTACGAGGTTCCGGTGGGCTTCAAACATATCTCTGAGAAAATGGCGGAAACCGGCGCTATTTTAGGCGGCGAATCAAGCGGAGGCTTGACCGTTGTCGGCCACATCCACGGTAAGGACGGCATCTACTCGGGTGCGCTCTTGGTCGAAATGCTCGCGGTGTCCGGCAAGAAGCTCAGCGAACTTTGGAATGAACTCCAAGATCTCTATGGCAAGCGCGACATGATCGAGCGCGAGTATCACTTCTCTGCTGCGAAGCGTGCGGAGATCACCCAAACTCTCTTCAAGGACAAGATCCTCCCCGACTTCGATCGCCCCATCAGAGAAATTTCCTATCGCGACGGGCTCAAGATCTACTTCGAGGACGATTCCTGGCTCATCATTCGCTTCTCAGGCACTGAAGACCTCTTGCGCATCTTCTGCGAAATGCCCACCATCTACGAAGCCATGTCCATGACCCGAATCTGCGAAGAAGCCCTAGGGTTATAGTTCCACCCAAAAGCCCTCTCACATCACGAACCGGCCTCTGGTAATCAGAGACCGGTTCTTTCTTGGCATTCAAGTTCTAGCCAAAAATTCAACTATAGTTGATTTGGATACAGTTTGAGACTCTCCGAAGCATCTCCGTGTTCCGGATAAAATTCATTAATTATATTAACAATTCATAATTTTAACAAATTGTTCACATTGAGGGTCAAACAACTTGCATAACTCATGACTTTTTATTCATTCTGATCTCTTTCACGATAAGCCTCACTCGGGGTGCGCACACGTAATCTGAGTCTCTTTGCGTTTCAACTTGCTCACAGTGTATAATCTTCTGACGATTATTTAATTGAAATAAAACAATACAATTGGAGGAAAAGAATGAAACAGTATCCAGCAGATAAAATATTTAATGTCGCTGTGCTTGGCCACTCCGGTGCGGGGAAGACGACCTTTGTCGAAGCTGCGCTCTTCAACGCAGGCAAGATCAATCGCATGGGACGTGGCGAAGATGGAACCCTTGTTGCAGACTTTGATGAAGAAGAGAAACGTCGTCATATCACCATCAATACAACCGCAACAGCCTTAGAGTGGAACGGATCCAAGCTCAACCTACTAGACACCCCGGGTGAATTCGACTTCCTCGGCGAAGTCCAGTCAGCTCTCCGTGTTGCAGGTTCCGCCCTCATCCTCGTCAACGCCAAGAACGGCGTTGAAGTCGGCGTCGAGAAGAGCATCCGCTACCTTCATCGCCCCGACATTCCTTATGCCTTCCTCGTAAACCACATCGACGATGACAACGCAGACTATCGTAAGGTCATCGGCGAGCTGAAGGAAACCGAATATGGCCGTGCCGTCCAGCCCTTCATGATGCCGATCATCGAGTCGGATCGTACCTTGGTTGGCTTTGTCGATATCATCCGCATGAAGGCTTATACCTATAAGCCCAAGGGAGAACTCGAAGAGCGAGAGATTCCTGATGACATGCAGTCCGAAGCTGAAGCTCTCCACGAAATGCTCGTCGAGAGTGCTGCAGAATCCGATGATGAGCTCATGATGAAATTCTTCGAAGGTGAAGAGTTCACTGAAGATGAGTTCTTCGGCGGTATCCGGAAGCGTGTTCAAAGCGGTCACCTGATTCCTGTTTGGTATACCTCAAGCACAGAGAATCTGGGCGTCAAGTGGGTCTTGGATCAGCTTATCGAATTCATGCCTGCAGCGATTACTCGTCACGCAGTGCAAGCCCTCAAGCCTGATGGAACTACGCTTGAGCTCACAACGGATCCGGAAGGACCGCTAGTGGCTTTTGTGTTCAAGACGATTTCCGACCCCTTTGTTGGTCGTATTTCACTCCTTCGTGTCTATTCCGGAACCCTTAAATCCAATGCTACGTTGCACAATGCAGAGCGTCGTACCGATGAGCGCATCGGCTCGCTTGGATTCATGATCGGGAAGGAACAATATAATGTGGATTCCGTCTCGGCCGGTGATATTTGCGCCGTGACGAAGCTTTCCGAAACCATGACCGGTGATACTTTAAGTAGCAGCTCCATGCCTCTGACCTTGCCTAAGATCGTGCTCCCTGCAGCGCCTCTCACAATGGCCATCTTCCCTGAGAAGGAAGGCGAAGAAGATCGCATCGCTCAAGGCCTTGCCCGTTTGAACGAAGAAGATCCGACCTTCAAATATGGCCCTAATCCTGAAACCAAGCAGCTCACCGTCTCCGGCGTCGGAGAAGTTCAGCTCAATGTCTTGATCTCCAAGCTCAAGAATAAGTTCAAGGTCAATGCTTATCTCGAAGAAGCCCGCGTCCCTTATCGTGAAACGATCCGCTCAAAAGCCCGCGTCCAAGGTCGCCATCGTAAGCAGACAGGTGGACACGGTCAGTTTGGCGATGTCTGGATTGAATTTGAGCCGAATCCGGCTCAGGAAGCTATTGAATTCGCTGAATCCGTCTTTGGTGGATCTGTCCCACGAAACTTCTTCCCGGCCGTTGAGAAGGGTCTTCAGGAAGCAGCAGAAGAAGGCATCCTCGCCGGTTACCCTGTCGTGAACGTCAAAGCCACCTTGGTCGACGGTTCTTACCATGACGTTGACTCATCGGAGCTTGCCTTCAAACTTGCAGCCCGTCTTGCCTACCGTGCCGGTATGGAACAGGCTAACGCTGTCATCATGGAGCCTTGGATTGCCGTTGAAGTCAACTGCCCTGAGCCTCAGATGGGTGATATCCTAGGCGACCTCAATCGTCGCCGTGGCCGTATCTCCAACATCGAGCCTAAGGGCGAGCGAAGTGTCATCCATGCCGAAGTACCGATGGCTGAAATGGGCCGTTATGCTACAGACCTTCGTTCGATGACCCAAGGTCGGGGCTGGTACTCCGCCGAGTTTGCTCGCTATGAGACCATGCAAGATGAAATGGCCAAGCGTGTTATTCAAGAAGCTGAGAAGCGTAGGGCTGAATAGTCTCTACTTCTTTTTT
>CAYFSS010000022.1:0-30719 GCA_964345975.1 uncultured Oscillospiraceae bacterium | reverse complement strand
CCCCGATGAAGTACATGTTCCGCTGGTATGCTTCCGGCTCGTAACTCACCATGCCTAAGATGGCTGCCGGGACACCGATGTTCACGACTAGGCCGGAAAGACCGCGGTGGATGGCATCGGTGATAAGGCCTTTCTTTCGGGCATAATAAGCGACCGCGATGAGGATCAGGATGATCGCAATTTGATTCAACAATTGTTCGAGCATGCATGGCTCCTATATAATTCAACAAGAACGATCAATATAGTGAGCCGTTGTTTTTCAAAGTCTGCTAGGCATCCCTTGAAAGTTCATCCAGTAGATCCGTCTTAGTATGCTGTACAAACCACAGGCTCTTAATTCTTCAGCAATCTAAACTCTCTCAACGGATTATACACTGCCGGAAATAATACCTCGTATTCGGAAGACTTCTTATGAACTTCTTATCTGACGGAAGTAAACATGTTATTGCCGAGGAAACATGTAACTACCTGCGCTTATGGAGACGCTTTGTCAATGTGAAAGATTGTATATCCTTGACCCTTGAACCTTTAGAAACATGGGGATCTGAGTCCGTTCGTTTATTTGCATTCGAAGCAGAATAGTTTATGTCAATAACAAACGCTTAGACATTTAGTTAGCTGATACCTTGACTATATCTTATAGCCTTTAGAGTGACTGCTAAAGTATCCCTTAACGATGGTATTTCTCAGAGATTATCTGAGGAATCAAGCGTGCCTCAATAGGTTATAATGACGGATACGATCCGTGAAGTCACTTGCTGTAACACAGCGCTTTTGTTCGCGCTAAACTGCGACAGCGATTCAAGATGAACGAGCAGTAAGTGCGGAATAATCGAAACGACCGATATCAAGTGATGTAATCACCGATATCGACCGGTATCACTGATGTCACCGGCATCAACCGGTATCAATCGATATCAAGTGACGTTAACAGAGACCTTTGTCTCAAGGGAGGGTTCATGTTCTTCCAAAGTTATGCACCCGCAGTGCTCTTAGGGATGATAGCCGTCATCGCTTTAATTTGGCGTTCTGTCTTTCGGCCTTCTCCACCTACTGTCGTCGTGCGACGGGCGCTCTTCGTCATCTATGCAGCCGTCCTGTTTGGCTTTTCATTCCTACCATGGCCAACGGCGAGTGAAGTTCCTCTGCGTTGGGCGGAGATCTTTCAACGGGCGGACCTCGTTCCTCTCATCCCCTCGATCGATCGAGGGATAGATGCTGCGCAAGAATTTCAGCTAGGCTATCGAGCCTCAATGATGAATTATATTTATGATCTGTTCTTGTACTTCGTGCTCCTGATGCCTCTAGCCTATTTCCTCCGCCGTGAGTCCAGAAGTCTCCATTCCCTCTTCGTCTGGCTCATGACCTTCTTCGTTGCTGTTGGCGTCGAGCTCTTACAATTGGTATTGAATGAACTCAGTGGGGTCTACTACCAGCACGTCTCGACGGATCAGGTCATCCTTCAGACCTTGGGAGCCGGCTTCCTCTTGCTCGTCATGAGCGTGATCAGGGCCATCTATCTCAAGCGTAAAGGTTATAGCCTCATCCGCAATCCGGAGCGTGAATTTGAGCGCCTGAGAGATAGGGCAAAACTCGGGGAACGGCGTGGGAAACTCATCACGAAGGATACTCACTGGCACTGAGATCCGTGGGGTGGCTTTTTGTTTCATGATAAGCTGAGCTTAAGGTCATAATCTCCCTTCACGATGAAGAATTAGAGCTACGGCACGAGAAGATTTACGCTTGTTTCTTCGCTAGATCTTGGAGCTTGTAGTTTAGATGAAAGGAAATAAGCGGCATGGTTTCGGCTCAATCCCTCTGGGATGAGGCTCTCAAATATTTGAAAGCCGAACTCAATGAAATTCAGTTTAATACGTGGATGGATCCTCTCGAACCCCAGCTCGTACAGGATTCGACCCTCTATCTGCTCTCGCCCAATGACTTTCATCGCGAGTACACTAATCAATATGCACCGTTGATGCAAAACACCCTTCAAGTCATCACGAAGGAAGCTTGGACGGTGAAGCTCGTCTCGGATCTGAAAGATCTGCCCCGGGTCTCTCCTGCGATCGAGGATCTTTCCGGGGGCCAACTCTTGCCCACGACCATCGACGAACCCACCGGAATTGGGGGGGAATCTGCTTTTGCAACGAAGAGTCGCCTCAATCCTGCGTATACCTTTGATACGTTCGTGTTAGGTGGATCCAATCGCTTCGCCCAAGCTGCGTGTTTAGCGGTGGCCGAGAATCAAGGAGGCCGCTCCTTCAATCCCCTCTTCATCTATGGCGGTTCGGGGATGGGTAAGACCCACCTCATGCATGCCATTGGCAATTACAGCCTGGAAAACAGTCCAAATCGCAGGATCATCTACGTCCAGTCTGAGCAGTTCGTCAATGAGTTTATCTATACGATTCGTAAGAAGAACTACGACGAATTTCGCCGTAAGTATCGCAACTGTGACCTCTTGCTCATCGACGACATCCAATTCATCGAGGGGAAAGAACAGATGCAGGTCGAGTTCTTTCACACCTTTAATGAGCTGTACGAGAATGACGCTAACATCGTCATGACCTGCGACAAACCCCCTCAAAGTCTCAATTGGCTTGAGGAACGTTTACGCACCAGGTTTTCTTCCGGTCTTCTGGTCGATATCCAGCCACCCGATTATGAGACCCGTGTGGCGATCTTGGAGAATCGTGCATTCCAGGAAGGGCGCAAGATCCCGGATGAAATCATCGACTACATTGCAACCCACATCAGCTCCAACATTCGCGAGCTTGAAGGTGCGTACAACACGGTCATTGCCTATGCTTCTTTGTCGGGTCAGCTCAACCTTGATCAGGCGAAGGAGTCCTTGAAGGATATCATCATGCCTACCACCAAGCGCCAGGTGAGTCCGCAAGTGATCATCGAGGTCGTGTCGCGTTTCTATAATTTGAAGGTTAGCGATTTACTTTCAAAAGCCCGATCCCGTGATATCTCTTATCCACGGCAAATTGCCATGTTCCTCTGCCGCGAGATCCTGGGCATGACGTATGCCGATATCGGCAAAGAATTTGGCGGGCGAGATCACACGACGATCATCCATGCGTGCCAGAAGATTTCCGATGATTTGGAAGACGATAGAACCTTGCAAGAAGAGATCAAGCAGATCCGGAAGCGAGTAGAACTTTGATGGGTCTTGCAGGGCTTTTTTGTGAAAAGGGTTGAAATGGTGCTTGGCGGCTTATCCCCCGAGTTTTGGGGATTGGAGGATAAGAGCTTGTGGATTGAGGTGGATAGAGGTGGACAAGTAGAATCTTTCCCCATTGTCCCCAAATGATCCAGTAAGAGATCAGGATTATTTTGGGCCTTATCCCCAGCCAAAGAAGACTCATTTCCCACGTCTTCACACGGAATAGGAGCTGTTTGGAAGTTTTATCAACATATCAACAGCCCATAATAGTGAGAAGAATAGAATATACTGATAGTTATAATGAAGACTGCACAAGCAGTGATGATTGAGACAAGAGAAAACGACAAGAGTACGAGGAGATAGGCCATGAAATTTATCTGTCAAACAAGGGAATTCGAACAAGCCATTTCGACGGTTCAAAGAGCCGTTTCGAGACGTTCACCCCAAGAAGCCTTGGGAGGAATCTTGATTGAAAGTCAAGGGGATCAGCTGAAGCTGACAGGCTACAATACTGAAACCGGGATTGAGACCCTAATTGATGCGGATATCATGACAGAAGGTCAGACGCTGGTTCAGGCTAGACTTTTCGGCGATATTGTTCGTCGTTTGCCGGAAGAAAGTGTGAGCGTTGAGTTGGGAGATACCGGGCAGTTGAAGATTCGCTCGGGGAATGCCGACTTTACGATCAATACGATGAATGCTGCCGACTTCCCTGCCCTGCCTCAAGTCGACGGTGAGAAGAGCTTTCGTCTTTCGCAAGGGATGCTCAAGGACATGATCGATGCGACGATCTTTGGCGTATCGACCGATCAGTCCCGTCCGCTGTTCCAGGGTTTGCTCTTGAATTCTTTGGGCAAACAATTGGATCTCGTGGCGATCGACGGGTTCCGCTTGGGGATTCAGCGCCGTCATTTCGAGGATGAAGAGCTAGCGAAGTTGAAGATTACGATTCCGGGGAATGCGCTCCGTGAATTAGCTGCGATCTTGGAAGATGATGACGATAGCTTCGTGTCGATTTCTACTGCTTCGAATCAGGTTTTGTTTGACCTCGATCATACGAAGATCACGGCTCGTTTAATTGCCGGTGAATTCATGGATTATCCACGCGTGTTCCCTCAGAACTATGAGACTGAGATCTATGTGGCACGTCGTCCCTTGCTTGAGATCATGGATCGTGCGCTCCTCATGACGATGTCGCATGAGCGTCGTTTCCCGATTCAGCTTGTAATGGAAGATTCAGCGAATCTGCGGGTTTCGATCAAGACTGAGGTTGGGGCTTTTGAAGATCATATTCCGGTCCAAGCGAACGGTCAGTTGATTGATTTGTCGTTTAACCCGATGTATTTCGTCGATGCGTTGAAGGCGATCGATGATGAGATCATCAAGATTGATTTCTCTAAAGAAACCGGCCCTTGTGTCATCCGGCCACAAGAAGGCGATGCCTACGATTACTTGATTCTGCCATTGCGTCGTTAGGTTTGTTGGGTCTGCTTTGAGTTGCTTTAGGTTTGTTCTTTGAGTTATGGAGGCTCGCAGGGGTTTGCGGGCCTCTTGTATCGTGGTACTGATGACCGCTAAGTGTTGTTGAGTGTTGTGTGTTTTGTTGAGTGTTTTATTAAGTATGAGGACTGTGTTTAGGCTTGTATTGGTATGAGGATCTCTGAGCTACATCTCAAGAACTTTCGTAATTATGAAGACCTCGAGCTGGAGTTTGGTCCGGGGATCAACGTTTTCTATGGTCAAAATGGCCAGGGGAAGACGAATGTCCTAGAAGCAATTTATCTCACGACCTGCGCTCGTTCTCATCGCCACGCAAGCGATGTTGATATGATTCGTTTTGGTACGGATGCCTATGAAGTCTTATTGCGTTTCTTGCCCCATGGAAGCTATCAAGAAGAACTCCAAATTCAATTTTTCAAAGCCCAACGAGGGGATCCAAGGCTCAAGGTTAATCGTCGGCAAGTCTTTCACGATGGTCTCCAGTTACCTCGGATCAGTGATCTTCCGGGGATCTTCAATGCCGTAATCTTTGCGCCGGAAGACCTCATGATGGTGAAAGAAGGTCCTGCAACGCGTCGTCAATTCTTGGATCTCTTGTTGTCTCAAGTCCATCCCTCGTATTTCCGTTCGCTGCAGAATTTCTCCAAACATTTACGTCAGAGGAATGCTCTCTTGAAACAGCTGAGAGACGATCGTTTTGCATCTCGACATACGGCGCGAGGTGGCGTTAAGAAGTCTGAACAAGATTCATCCGAAACCGATGCGATCGTATTACCTAATTTTCGTGAGGTTCAGCTCGATACTTGGACGGAGCAGTATGCAACGTTTGCGGCTGAGATTATCTTTGAGCGATGGCGTCATGTCGCAAGGCTTGAGGAAGCAGCAGCCGAGTTCCACCGCGAGATGAGTCAAGGAAAAGAAGAAATTCACCTGAGATATCGAACGGTCAGCGGATTGGATCAGGAGATGTCGGTCGAAGAGATCTATGAGCACTTGATTGAGCGCTTACGTCGCTCACAAGAAGATGAGATTGAACGAGGTTCTACCTCGATCGGTCCACATCGTGATGACTTGGAGTTTCGTCTGAACGACCGGTTGCTCAAGATCTTCGGCTCTCAAGGCCAACAGCGTTCTGCCGTCCTTTCGTTGAAGATGGCGGAGTTGGAGATTATGAGACGAGATACAGGACGAAGCCCTGTACTCCTGCTGGACGATGTCATGAGCGAGCTCGATGCGTCACGTCGTCAATCCTTGATTCAAGCGATGGCGGATTGCCAAGTCTTTATCACCTGTACGGATCCTGAACAAATCCGGCGCGAGTATTTAGAGCTCGATCCGGAGCGGGATCTACGGTTCTTCCAAGTGAGCGACGGGCATGCCGAGCCGGTGGAGTGTTTCTAATGTATTTGCACATTGGCGGAGGCTATTCTCTCCCTGTGGTTTGGATCTGTGGGATCTTCGATATGGATCGGGCGACCGAAGAAAGTTCTGCAACCTTGGATTTTCTGATTCAGGCGGAGGATGAGGGTAGAGTATCGACGATTGCCGATGACCTGCCCCGTTCTTTTTTGTTGTTGGTCGATGGATCCATTTACCTCTCCCCTATTTCGGCATATACCTTACGGGAACGATTACGGCGCGGTGGGGACAATGCTTTGTTGTCATAATCCATGGTTGTTCTAATGCTTACGAAGGCTCTTGGGTGGAAATCTTGGCGAACTCAAGGGTTACCTTGATTTGTGATTGAGCGTTTGGGTGAGGAGAAATTCTATGGGTGAGTATATTTCTGAAATGCGTAAGTTGGTAGGTCATCGCACGATCATTCAATGCGGAGTGAGCATTCTCTGTGTGAATGAGGATGGACATCTTCTCCTTGGCAAGCGAACGGACAATCATAAGTGGGGTTATTTTGGCGGTAGCGTCGAAATCGATGAATGCATTGAAGATTGTGCCCGACGTGAACTCTTCGAGGAATCGGGTGTGATTGCCGGAGAAATCGAATTGTTTTGTGTGAGTTCCGGTCCTGAAACGCATTATATCTACCCCAATGGCGATGAAGTATCCAACATAGAAATTGTCTACCTTTGTCGTGATTTCCATGGCGACATAAGAGCCCAGGAAGATGAAATATCCGAGATCCGCTTCTTCGATCCTGCTGAGTTATCGCTGGATGATGTTTCCCCGCCTATTCGCCCGGCCCTTCGGAAGTATTTGGCCGAGTTTGTAAGCTAATTCGGGACGGGGTTTGAGAGGGCTTTTTGTGGAAATATGCGTCCTCATCCCTTGGGTTATAGACCTGATCTGAGTCGGTACTAGCTACTATATGATATAATATAGCTTCCGTTATTTGATTTATGGATCCGTAAATTGTGTTTTCGACGGATGGATCCTTTGGTTTCGATCCCCCTGGTATGTGTGTAGATAACTCCTTATGGAGGTGAGTGTTGTGAGCGAAGAAAAGAGAGATTTTGATCAACGTGATGACGTTGAGCTTGATGTTGATGGCATTGAAACGATAAGCGAGGCTGAGACGGTTGGAACACCGATCCGTCAAATGGTCGAAGCTGAGTTTATGCGTCAACAAGATAAATTTGATACCCATAATAACCGCGCCTATGGTGCTGAAGAGATTCAGGTCCTAGAGGGGCTTGAAGCCGTGCGTCGTCGTCCCGGGATGTATATCGGAGATACGACCTTGCGTGGTCTCCACCATCTTCTCTATGAGATCGTGGCAAACTCCGTTGATGAAGCCCTTGCCGGGCGTTGTGACCTGATCAAGATTACCCTGAATCATGATGGTTCGGTGACCGTTGAAGATGACGGTAGCGGGATTCCCGTTGAGATTCACCCCAAGATAGGCATCCCTACGTTGGAAGTGGTCCATACGCATCTCCACGCCGGGGGTAAGTTTGGTGGCGGTGCCTACTCGGTTTCAGGCGGTCTCCATGGCGTTGGTGCCTCGGTCGTCAATGCTCTTTCCGAATGGATGGATGTTTACGTCAAGCGTGATGGGAACATTTACCATATGGCTTTTGAGCGTGGTGATACGACGACTCCAATCACGATCGTGGGTTCATGCCCTCCCGAGGAGACCGGTACAAAGACCGTCTTCTACCCCGATACCGAGATCTTCCCTGACATAACCTGGGACTATGATCTGATCCTCAACAGATATCGCGAGATGGCTTTTTTAAATAGTGAAGTCACGATTCACTTGCGGGATGAGCGCGACGAGGAAATTGTCAAAGATGTGGAACTCCACTATGAAGGCGGTATTTCCGAATTCGTCGAGTACATCAACCGCAACAAGCGTCCCCTCCACGAACCGCCGATCTATATTGCAACGAGCGAGGGCGATTCGTACGTGGAAATTGCGATCCAATATACGGATAGCTATACCGATAATGTCTATTCCTATGCAAATAATATTGCGACAAATGAAGGTGGCAGCCACCTGACAGGGTTCCGTTCCGGTCTGACGAAGGTCATGAACGACTATGCTCGTGAGCACAATTTCCTCCGTGAATCGGAAGAGAATTTTGCCGGTGAGGACGTTCGTGAAGGTCTCACGGCGATTTTGAGCGTGAAGCTTCCCGATCCTCAGTTTGAAGGTCAAACCAAGGGGAAACTTGGAAATGCCTATATCCGTACGATCACGGAGAGCGTTGTTTCAACGAAGTTGGCTGAATTCATGCATGAGAACCCCGGCGTAGCTCGTGTCATTATGGAGAAGTGCATCAGTGCTATGTCGGCACGTAATGCAGCTCGCCGTGCTCGTGAGTTGACGCGTCGGAAGTCTGCTTTTGATTCTGTTTCACTGCCGGGCAAACTCTCGGATTGCCAGGAATCCAATCCTGAACTCTGTGAAATCTTCATCGTTGAGGGTGACTCGGCCGGTGGGACCGCTAAGAGTGCACGTTCCAGTAAGTATCAGGCCATCCTCCCTCTTTGGGGCAAGATGTTAAACGTCGAGCGTTCTCGCATCGATCGGGTCTACAACAATGAAAAGCTCCAACCGGTTGTCGTGTCTTTAGGAACCGGTCTGGGGGAAGACTTCGATCTCAGCAAGCTGCGTTATCACAAGGTCATCATCATGGCCGATGCTGACGTAGACGGTGCTCATATTAGAACTCTCTTGCTGACATTCTTCTATCGCTACATGAAACCTCTCGTTGAAGCGGGGCATGTTTTCATCGCCTGCCCTCCCCTCTATAGGGTCTCGCAAAAGAACGATGTCCGGTATGCATACGATGATGCAGATGTCGAGCGAATCAAGGCTGAAGAAGGCTGGGAGATTCCAAGCTTGCAGCGCTTCAAGGGTTTAGGTGAGATGAGTGAGCATCAACTCTGGGATACAACGATGGATCCTTCCAAGCGTCGTCTCTTGCAGGTTCGTGTTGACGATGCTCGTCAAGCAGATGAGACGTTCACGCTCCTAATGGGAGAGGAAGTCGAGCCTCGCCGCGAGTTCATCCAGGAGAATGCTCAGTATGCTGAGGACGTTAGCTAAGTAATAGATAGTAGTTGTAAGTAGCTGATAGTGCCTAAGAGCTCCTTTTGATTTGGGAGAAATTTCGCTGGTACAAGTAAGCTGTGAATGTGTGAGCTGAGTATATTCAACATTTTGAATACGTTTGATAAGAGACAGGATCTGAACTTCGTTTGGGTCCTGTCTTGTTTCTTATTTTATGAAGTATAGAGGTATTCTTACCGCTACGACAATGATGATGTGATTGCTACTTGGTGAATAATCCGGACCTTGTGATAATGCTCGACATAGTTGTAACTATGTCATTTATTACTACAAAAAAGCCTATTTAAGGGGTCTGAATGAGTGTGGATAAGATAGTGGATAAGAAAACAATTACTGTTTTATTTCAATGTTTGCCTCATGTAATAAATCTGTAATCTTCTGATACATTACTGTAATTTAACTTGAGAGATAATAAATTAACGATATAAATAGAATATAAGTAATATAGCAACAAGAATAGTTAAGTAACTGCTAATTAGGATGTTCATATATCAATTATCAACTTGCGCGTTTATTTCTCATGTTGTGCTCACTTATCCCCATTTTATTGGTGAGCGGCAAAGAGTCCCCCTTCCCCTCTTCAGGTGTACTGATGGTTTTCATGATTGCGATGAAGCATTCTCCCCTATTCGAAATAGCATGATCGACCTCGCTCCTGTTTCACGTGAAACCGTATTTGGTGCCGTATGTGGATTTCTTCGTTTGGGCATGTAGGATTGGTTCTTAAAGTTTACTCCCTCGGAAGAGTTGTAGATTGGTAAGATGAGGTACTGGATACGAAGAAACTGTAATCTATACCAAAATCTGAGTGAAGAATGATGAAACTATTTGTGATCAGGATTAGTGCCTCTGTTGTTTCATGTGAAACATCAGATCATGCTTAATTCTAAAGTTAAAACCATGACCACCGAATGAAACTTAGTTAGTTCTCATCTAAAAAGACTTAATGGGCTATCACCATTCATTGTAATCAAGCGTAGATGTCTGAGAATCAATGAGCAATACATCCTCTAGGTTAAGGAGTCTTGTTTCATGTGAAACATTCAACGATCAAAAGTAGGACAAAACTTGAGGGATGATCTTGTAAGGACACCAACGGTAGGAAGATAGTTGAATGTATGTTGAGCTTGAATCAATGTATACCATTCACTGTTTCATGTGAAACATTGAATTGCAACAATTATCTTTAATTGGAACACTTAGTATTCTTGACGTGTCCTCTTAACTAGTTCTTCATAAACTTGCATCGAATTACTAGTGGTTGTGTTTCACGTGAAACATACTACAAAGAAAAAGAACAATGTTTCATGTGAAACATCATGTGATGGATATAGATAAAGTACTTCAAATGATATCTAGATGTGGTTACGTGATAAGGAGACGTCAGAATGAATCTTGGTGATATTCAGGATTCATGCTTCGAAACGAATAGAGTCTAGTGTCGAAATCGAACGCGTAACAATAAATTGTTTCACGTGAAACCTTAGTGAATCATTGGCATTAAACGGTATTACTTACCAACCGTTTATCACATTGCCTGTGATATTATAATCAAACGAATTGTCCCGGAGGAGAAAAACAATGATTGTATCTTTCGTAAATCAAAAGGGTGGCGTCGGTAAGACAACAACAACTGTAAATCTTGCTGCTTATCTCGCTTCAAGACGCAAGAAGATTCTCTTGGTCGATCTAGACCCGCAAGGAAATGCGACTTCGGGTCTAGGAATCTATCGTGGATCCCTAGCTAAGTCCATCTATGATGCGATCATCCTCGAAGAACGAGACGGGTTCATCAAGAAAGATGTCCGTGAGAATCTAGATTTAGCACCTAGTAGCATAGATTTGGCCGGTGCTGAAGTTGAGCTGACCAACCTAAGTGACAGGAATACCAGGTTGAAAACTGCCCTAGATTCACTTAGAGAAGATTATGACTATATCTTGATTGATTGTCCTCCATCTCTAGGTCTCCTAACACTCAACGCATTGACAGCCTCTGATTACTTAGTAGTTCCAATTCAAGCTGAGTATTACGCACTTGAAGGCGTGAGCCAATTAATGGAAACGGTGTCACTTGTAAAAGAGAGCCTGAATCCGGATCTTGAACTCATGGGTGTAGTTGTAACTATGTACGATAAACGTACTCAGCTCAGTCAACAAGTGAGAGATGAGGTTAAAAATTACTTTAAGGATAAGTGTTTCAATACAGCCATTCCACGGAATGTAAGGCTTAGTGAGGCACCAAGTTTTGGTCAGACAATTCATGAGTTCGCAAGAGTTTCAAAAGGCGCAATATCTTACGGTAAGTTGGGCAATGAATTTCTTGACCGCGCTAGTAAGCTTTAAGGAGTTATACATAGTATGAATAAAAAGAGAGGCCTTGGCAGGGGATTAAGTGCACTAATACCGGATCCATCTAGAAAAGGGCAAGAGCAAAATGCTTCTAACGATCAGAATGCACAAGGTGATGTTTCACGTGAAACGTCCTCCGGCAGCGTAAAGACTTCGAAGCATACGAAAGAAGATGCGCAAGTCGAAGTCAGCGATTCAATAGAACGCATTGAAGAATCTCAAGATTATGAGTTCGGTGCTTTAAAGCTTTTACAAATAGATCAAGTTGAAGCTGACCCAAACCAGCCGAGAAGAGAATTTGATGCTGATGCACTCCAGGCTTTAGCAGACTCCATCCATTCTCAAGGGCTTTTACAACCTATCGTAGTAAATAAGCTTAGTGATAATAAATACCGCATCGTAGCCGGTGAGCGACGCTGGAGAGCTTCAAAGTTAGCAGGTCTCAAAGAGATCCCATGCCTTATTCGTGAATTGGAAGACGAGGATGTCCTACAAATTTCACTGATCGAAAACATTCAGCGTGAAGATTTAAATGTAATAGAGGAAGCAGAAGCCTATAGACGCCTGACCGAAGACTTTTACTATACGCATCAGGAAATTTCTCGCCTTATCGGTAAGAGCCGCAGTCATATCTCTAACACGCTTCGACTACTCCAACTCTCCGGTGAGATCCAAATGGCTTTGATTGACAAGATCATTACACCTGGCCATGCACGAGCAATCCTCAGTCTGCCATCACACGATGATCAGTTAGCCTTGTTAAATGAGATTGAGGCAAGGCAATTGAATGTGCGTCAAGCAGAACGTTTAGCGGAACGCTATCTCCACAAGGAAGATCGCCAAGAACAAGTGCCCCCGCAAGAAATGCAAAAAGACGCTCAGTTTCTTTTAGCAGTTCAATCGGTAGAGGATGAGCTTTGCCAATACCTAGGGACCAAAGTCAAGCTGAGAGCAGGGAAGGAGCGAGGTCAGATTGTGGTTGATTACTACAGCCATGAGGATCTCGGAAGGATTCTCCAGCTCTTAGGATTAGCGGAAGACTCCGGAATGGATGTATCAGAAGCGTAAGACGAGCACAATTTTTGCTTGACGAATCGTGATATATTGTCAAAGATTATTTACTACAAATGTATGTAGGATATGTAAGTTTTGAAGTAGTCTCGTGAATTAGCTCGTCAAATAATATCCGGATGGCAATTCAATTAGAGACAATGAAGGAGGAATACCTTAAGTGGACGATAGTGGGTTACGTACCCTACTTGGACAGTTACCAATGTTTGGACTGAATGCAACACCACGCCCGACTAGTGGAAATAACATCTTTGTAGATCTTCTAGTTGTCTTATTATTGATCTTAGTCAACGGTTTCTTTGCTGCATCTGAGATGTCCATCGTGACCTTGAATCCAACTAAAGTTCGTCGTGACGCCGATGACGGTGATGTAGCGGCCATTCGTATCCTACCCTTCGTTGATCAGCCCGGAAACTTCATGGCTACGATCCAAGTCATGATTACTTTTGCCGGGTTCCTCTCGAGTGCCTTTGCCGGTGAGAGATTTACAAGTCTTATTGTCCAGAAAATTGATCCACTTGGTAATTTACTCTGGCTCAATACGGTTATTCTCATTGCAATTACCATTCTAATTTCATACTTATCTTTGGTCTTTGGTGAGCTCATCCCCAAGCGCATTGCTATGAATAACCCGGCGGGTTATGCCAAGCGTTTTGCTAAGGTGATATTGTTCTTTGATAGGACGATGACCTTCTTCACAAAGGTCCTTAACGTCTCGACCTCAGCGGTTCTCCGTCTCCTAAATATCCCCGAAAGACCTGAAGACGATGCTGTGACCGAAGAAGAGATTCGTATGATGGTTGATGTCGGATCCGTCTCCGGCAATATTCATGTCACTGAAGGGGAGATGATCGAGAACATCTTTGAATTCAACGACAAAGAAGTCTCGGAGATCATGACGCATCGAACCAATATCGTAGGTCTACCGCTTGATGCTGACCTCGATGCTTGCATCGATCTAGTGACCAATGAGCGCTATTCGCGTTTCCCAGTCTATGATGAAGATATCGACGACATCGTCGGTATCCTCAATATCAAAGATCTGCTGAGCTATATAGCGGATCGTACGAACGATAAGTTCAAACTCTCGGAAATTATCCGCGAGCCTTACCTCGTGCCTGAAAGTAAGCACGTTGACCAACTCTTGATGGAGATGCGAATTGAACGCGTTTCCGTTGCTATTGCGATCGACGAGTACGGTGGAACGGCCGGCCTAGTCTCGATTGAAGACTTACTCGAAGAAATCGTTGGCGATATCGAAGATGAATATGACGAGGGACAAATTGGTCTCACGGAACTTTCCGACGGTACGTTTATGGTCGATGGTTTGATGCTCCTTGAAGACCTTGAGCGTATCCAGGAGAACGTCGATTTCGACGAAGAAACCATCAATGACTTCGACACCATCGCAGGTCTAGTCTTGGACCTCTTGGGTTATATCCCGGACGATGACGAATTTCCTACAGTCATTTATAAGAATTTGCTTTTACAAGTAAAGGCCATGGACGACAACCGTATCGCGATGATTCAAATGACCGTCCAACCTTTGGATGACTATTACAAGATGCTTGAAGATCAAGCACGCCGTGAATTAGAACTAAGGGAAGAGCCCGATAGCAATGAGCAAGATACTCCGGCTGATCGTGACTCCGACCGTAACGAAAACCGCTCCGATTCAAAGAATGGACGTGAAGATGCCAGCTAAATCATCCGCACCGGTGAAGGCGGTGTTCTTTGACTGCGACGGGACGCTTATCGATACGATACCCCTCGTCGTTGCCTGCAAAGAACATGCTTTTACTATGATGGGGAGAGAAGTGCCACCTCGTGACGAGCTTATCGAGTCGATTGGCATTCCTATTTTTGAAGACATCGCCAACTACTTTGAGGGCGATGATCAGAATAAATACTATGAGTATTATTCTGAATTCCAAACTCAACACATGAACCAACATCTTGGGGTGTTTAGAGAAGCCTATCGAACAGTCTTGGAACTGTGGAAGATGGGGATCCCACTGGGCGTCGTTACAAGTCGCCGCCGTGCTTCGACACTCCAACTCCTGGAAATGTTTCACATGAAACAATTCTTTACGGTGATGGTGAATGCAGGGGATACGGAGATGAGCAAGCCTCATGCAGATCCTTTGCTGGAAGCTGTTCGTCGTCTCAATGAAACAGGAATGTTGCTCGAAACGATCATGCCTGAGGATACGGTCTATATTGGCGATGCTCATCATGATGTTGGGACCGCTAATGCGGCAAATGCAAGAGCTGTCTTAGTGGAGTGGACGAACATGCCGGAGCGTGTTTTGGAGGGCCTTGAGTTTGAAGCAACGCTTCACAATCATCGTCAGATACTCGATGACCTAGGGCTTTCTTAACTTGCTATAATGGCAAAGTTCGTTTAATCAAATGTACAAGAATTCCTTCAATGTAAGGATCTAAGGAGATAGGTGTAGGACATGAGTAATCGAAAGAATCCAAGAATAAGAGCAAGACGACGCTCCTATAAACCCTTGTGGACGCTCCTTGGTGTCCTGGTTGTGATTGCGATTATTGTTTTCGTAGTCGTTCAATTGGGTATCCCGCAGCGCAACCTTGCTGCCATGTATGTTGGCGACGAGAAGGTCACCGTTGCAGAGTGGAACTATTACTATAATCAAGAAAAAATGGCCATCGCTCAGAGCCTTGGCGTTTCGCCACTTCATATCAACCTCAAAGAAGAATCACCTTTCGGTGATGAATTGGGTGAGACATGGGGCGAGCTTCTTGATAATGCCACCAGGCGCAGGATTCAGCAGACCTATGTAAAGAAGCAGGAGATCGAGGCCATTGGCGAGACGTTCACCGAGGAAGATCGCCTCGAAGTCGACAGTGCTTTGACTCAGCTCCGACTGAACTTCATCGATGAAGGTCAACTCCGGACGTATCTCGAGCAGACCTATGGCATAGGTGTTACTCCTGAGCTCCTTGAAAAAATCGAGAGCAATAACCTCATGGCCCGTAAGTTCGATTCGAACTACCGTGAGAGCATGGAGTTCTCTGATGAGGAAATAAAAGAATTCTACGATGCTAATTCTGAAGAGTACCAAGTCGTGAAGTATCACCTCATCCAAGTTGATACGACGGCCGGTGAGGATGTAGAAGAAGAGCACACTGACGGGGAAGCCGAAGTCGCTGCTGACGCAGAGACTGAAACTACTGAAGATGAAATAGCCGAAGAGACCGAAGCTACAGAAGAAGTAGCTGAAGAAACCGAGGCTACGGATGAAGTCATCGAAGAGGAAACTGTCGAAGAAGTCACAGATGAAGGAACCGAAGAAGAGGTTGCCGAAGGTGAAGCTGACGAGACAGAAGAGACAGCGGATGATGCTGATCGTGACGAACAAGAAAGCATCGATGAAATGCTCGAGGTCTTTGACGAAGATCTAAAGAAGAGCAGTGATTTCAAGGAACTAGCAAGAGAGTACGAAGATCAGATCGTTACTCAGAGCGCTGCCGTCCGTAATTCCGCCGGTGATGATATAACCTACTTCGAAAGAAGCCGTGATTCGATCTATCCGGAAGCCGTCAGAACTTGGCTCTATGACGAAGCAAGAGAAGCCGGTGAGGTTACTCGAATCGACGTAGAAGATACGGCGTACTATGTGCTCTTTGTAGACATGGCTCCTGACGATACGCTCACTGCCGACATCACCTATCGCTACTTCCCAACGGTACATCCGGATAACAGCCAGATGACGGTCCATGAAGTGGAACAGCTCAGAGCTATTGCTGAAGACTATGCAGAAGGCATCGAATCGGCAGAAGATCTCGAAGTAGGTCCGGAAGCTGAGATTGTCATGGCGACCGAGAGTGTCACTGATGCCACGGAAGAAACGACAGATACCGATGAGACAGCTACCGATGAGACGGCTGATACTGAAACTACGGATGAAGAAGCTGCTGAAGGCAACGATGAAACTGACGTAGCTGAGGACGCTGAGGCGACGGACGAAACCGACACCACCGACGAAACCGACACCACCGATGAAACCGACACTACCGACGAAACCGACACCACCGACGAGACTGAAGCAACAGACGAAGAAGCAACAGACTCCGACGCAACTGAAACCGAAACCGAAGAAACAGAGACCGAAGATGCAACACCAAGCGTCCCGGTCACGAGCTACGGACCTTACACCAACGAAGAAGTCCACACCGCAACACCGCTCGTTGCCGGAATCACAGCCGCTGCACTCGATACTGAAGCAGGGGAGACCACAGTCGTAGTGACCTTTAACGGCATCTATGTCGTTTACGTCGATGAGCGCGGTCCCAAAGAAGATTGGGCAGCCAGAGCCGAGCAAGATCTTTCCTTAGAGAGATTCAACGCGCAGCTCACAGGGTGGCTGGAAGAAGACGAGCGCTATGAAGTGCGTGAAGGAAGCTTGGGTCGCTTTTTTACTGAATAAGACGAACTAGAGCGGAAAACTTTGTACACTATGTAGAAAGTATTTGACAACAGATAGTATTTAAGGGGGTACCGTCAACAGTGCCCCTTTTTCTTTGGTATTCTCAGCTTTGTAGCTTAGTTTTCGCTGGGCAATTTTCCTAACGTTACACGTGTCTTATGAGACGAGAATGAGACTGAGGATAAATCCTAAACTCTGTCTCATGAGCACGAAGCAATTCAATCAATTCTATTGAGATATAGATGATAGTGCGGACCCTAATTACTAGAAAATGAGGTAGAACCGTGGCGCATCCCATTCAAGTCGGCAAAAATCAGAGAATGTCTTATTCGAATCTCGAAGAAGTTGTCGATATCCCACCGCTTCTTGAAGTCCAACATAATTCCTATGATTGGTTCTTCAAAGAAGGCCTGCGTGACATCCTTGATGGCGTAAGCCCGATCACGGATTTCTCAGGGGATATTGAGCTTTATTTCGTAGATTACGAATTTGATCGTGAGCATCCTAAACATAATGAATATGAGGCACGCGAACGCGATGCCAATTATGCAGCCCCGCTCAAGGTCAAGGTTCGTCTCCTCAATAAAAAGACGAACACCGTCAATGAACAGATGGTTTTCATTGGTGATATCCCGATCATGACGGAGCACGGCACCTTCATCATCAACGGTGCAGAGCGTGTCATCATCAGTCAGATGGTTCGTTCTCCAGGGGCCTACTACTCCGAAGAAATTGACCAGCGTACCGGGAAGCTCTTGCACTCCGCCCAGATCATCCCGAACCGTGGTTCATGGCTCGAATACGACGTAAACGCACGGGACGTCATCAGTGTCCGTGTGGATCGTGCGCGTAAATTCCCGCTCACGGTTTTCTTGCGTGCGCTTGGCTTCGGTACCAACGATGAGATCATCCAGAACTTCGGTGACGATGATCGCATGATGGCAACTCTCGCCAGAGATACCACCCGCAACATGGAAGAAGGTTTGCAAGAACTTTATCGCAGACTGCGTCCGGGTGAGCCGGTTTCAACCGAAGGTGCAGAGACGCTGCTGAACACGTTGCTTTTTGATCCAAGACGTTATGACCTTGCGAAGGTTGGTGTCTACAAACTCAATAAGAAGCTATCGCTTGCACAGCGAATCCAAGGGCATCAAGCCGCTGAAGATGTCGTGAGTCCTGACGGTGAGATCATCCTGCGTCAAGGCGAGATGATCTCGGCTGAAGTCGCTGTTCAGATCCAAAACACCGGCATCAATGAATTGAGAGTTTTCCCTGTCACACGCAGCGGAAGCCTGATCAGCGTTGCCGATACGAGCCTCCCGGTGAAGGGGAATGCTCGCGTCGATGCAGAGGCATACCTCCGCAATTTCTTCGACGACGAAACCATTGATGGAATTGATTTCGAAGCTTGTAACATCACGGAGATGGTTCGTACGAGCGTGCTCAGCGACATCATTGCCGAGATTCAAGAAGCCGATAACATCAAAGAAGCCTTGACCGAGCAGCTCAAAGACAGAGCCACTGAACTTTGGCCAATGCACCTCACGGTCGACGACATCATCGCTTCCATCAGCTACATGATCGGTCTGCCGCACAATGTAGGTCACATCGACGACATCGACCACCTCGGCAATCGTCGTGTTCGCTCCGTCGGTGAACTTCTCCAGAATCAGATGCGCATCGGTTTCTCACGTATGGAGCGTGTCGCACGTGAGCGCATGGGTTCACTTTCTGACCCTGACAAAGCCACTCCGCAGCAGCTCGTGAACGCTAGACCGATCAGTGCGATCGTGAACCAGTTCTTCGGTTCATCACAGCTTTCGCAGTTCCTCGACCAGCCAAACCTCTTAGCTGAGTTGACGAATAAGCGCAGATTGTCGGCGCTTGGTCCCGGGGGCCTTTCCCGTGACCGTGCGAACTTTGAAGTTCGTGACGTTCACACCTCTCACTATGGCCGTATGTGCCCGATCGAGACACCGGAAGGCCCGAACATCGGTCTCATTAACTCGCTCGCTTCGTACGCCAAGGTCAACAACTACGGCTTCATCGAGACCCCTTACCGTGTCTACGACAAAGAAAAGGGTGTGGTCACGGATGAAGTCCGCTATCTAACGGCAGACGAAGAAGATAATTACTACATTGCTCAGGCGAACGAAACCCTCGATGAAGAGGGACACTTCGTCGACGATACCGTCACGGTTCGCTGGCTCGATGCTTTCTTGGAAGTAAACCGTGACCAGGTTGACTTGATGGACGTTTCACCTCGCCAACTCGTTTCAGTTGCAACCTCACTCATCCCGTTCCTCGGCACCGACGATGCTAACCGTGCTCTCATGGGCTCGAACATGCAGCGTCAGGCGGTCCCGCTCATTCAGACCGATTCCCCTGTCATCGGGACCGGTATGGAATACCGCGCTGCCTACGACTCCGGCGTCTGTGTCATCGCAAGGAAGTCCGGTACCGTCGAATTCATCAGCGGGAAAGAGATTCGGGTCAGAAACGACGACAGCTCGCTTGAGTTCTATCCTCTCATCAAGTACCAGCGTTCAAACCAGAACACCTGCATTAATCAGCGCCCCATCGTGAAGTTCGGCCAACGTGTCGAAGCAGGGGAGGTCATCGCTGACGGTCCTTCAACCGACCAAGGCGAAGTCGCCCTCGGCAGAAACGTCCTCATTGGCTTCATGACTTGGGAAGGCTACAACTACGAGGATGCTGTCCTCATCAATGAGCGCCTCGTCAGAGATGACGTCTACACCTCGATCCATATCGAAGAGTATGAGTGTGAGGCTAGGGATACGAAGCTTGGGCCGGAAGAGATCACGCGTGAAATCCCGAACGTCGGTGATGAAATCATGCGCGACCTCGATGAAGACGGAATCATCCGCATCGGTGCGGAAGTCCAATCCGGGGACATCCTGGTCGGGAAGGTCACCCCGAAAGGTGAAACGGAGCTCACCCCCGAAGAACGCCTCTATCGCGCCATCTTTGGTGCAAAAGCCAGAGAAGTCCGCGACACCTCGGTCCGTGTTCCCCACGGTGAGTCAGGCATCGTCGTCGACATCAAGACTTTTGATAGAGACAACGACGATGAACTCCGCCACGGCGTGAACAAGCTCGTCCGCGTCTATGTCGCCCAGAAGCGTAAGATCGCAGTCGGGGACAAGATGGCCGGTCGCCACGGTAATAAGGGTGTTATCTCCCGCATCTTGCCGGAAGAAGACATGCCTTTCCTCGAAGACGGTACGCCACTCGACATCGTCTTGAACCCGCTCGGTGTTCCCTCTCGTATGAACGTCGGTCAGTTGCTCGAAGTTCACTTGGGTTGGGCTGCAGATAAGCTCGGCATCAAGGTTGCAACTCCGGTCTTCGACGGTGCGACCGAGGAAGATATCCAGGCAGCCTTTGAGAAGGCAGGCCTCCCGGTCGATGGACAGACGACGCTGTATGACGGCCGGACGGGGGATGCTTTTGAGCATAAGGTGACGGTAGGCATCATGTACTACCTGAAACTTGCCCACTTGGTTGACGATAAGATTCACTCCCGTTCGATTGGACCGTACTCCCTCGTCACGCCGCAACCGCTCGGTGGTAAAGCCCAGTTCGGTGGCCAGCGTTTCGGTGAGATGGAAGTTTGGGCTCTGATGGCTTACGGTGCCGCCTACACCTTGCGTGAAATGCTCACCGTGAAATCCGACGATGTGACGGGTCGTACGAAGACTTACGAAGCGATCGTGAAGGGCGAGAATATCCCTGAATCGGGGATCCCCGAGTCGTTCAAGGTCCTCGTCAAGGAGATGCAGTCCCTCTGCCTCGATGTCCAGATCTTCATGAAGGACGAAGAGGAATCGGTAGAACTGCAGGAAGAAGATGATTTCTCCGGCATCGATATGGCGCACCTGCGCGACATGATCGATCAGATCGATGAAAACACGATCGATGCTCATGAGCTTGCCAATGCGGGATTCATTGAGGACTTTACGCTAAGCCTCTCTGAAGAAGACGCACGGTTTTAAGCGATAGGATTAGAGGAGAGCTTTTATGTCCAATAAACAATCCATGCATGATTTTGAATCCATCTCTATTCAGATGGCTTCTCCCGATAAGATCCTTCAGTGGTCGCACGGTGAAGTAAAGAAGCCCGAGACCATCAACTACCGTACCCTCAAACCCGAGCGTGACGGACTCTTCTGCGAACGCATCTTCGGTCCTGCCAAGGACTGGGAATGTCATTGCGGAAAGTACAAGAAGATCCGTTATCGCGGCATCGTCTGTGAGCGCTGCGGTGTTGAAGTCACCCGCGCCGCCGTCCGCCGTGAGCGTATGGGCCACATCAAGCTTGCTGCCCCTGTATCCCACATCTGGTACTTCCGTGGGATCCCAAGCCGCCTCGGCCTCATCCTCGATCTTTCGCCGAAGATGCTCGAGCGCGTGCTCTATTTTGCAAGCTATATCGTCCTCGATGCCGGCGACACGCCGCTCACGGTGCGCCAGATCCTGAGTGAGCGCGAATATCGTGAAGCGCAGCAGGAATATGGCCGCACGGCGTTCCGTGCCGGAATGGGTGCCGAATCCATCCAAGAACTCCTCCAGATGATCGACTTGGATCAGATGGTCGAGGAGCTCAAGGCCGAATTCCGCGATGCAAAAGGCCAGAAGCGTGCTCGCATTATCCGTCGCCTCGAAGTTGCGGAAGCGATCCAAGGTTCCGGCAATAAACCCGAACTCATGATCCTCGATGTCATCCCTGTCCTGCCTCCTGAACTAAGACCGATGGTCCAGCTCGACGGTGGCCGCTTTGCAACGAGCGACTTGAATGATCTGTATCGCCGCGTCATCAACCGCAACAACCGTTTGACCAAGCTCCTCAACATGGGTGCCCCGGACATCATCGTGCGCAACGAGAAGCGCATGCTCCAGGAGGCCGTCGACGCCCTCATCGACAACGGTCGTCGTGGCCGTGCCGTCACCGGCGCCGGGAACCGTCCGCTGAAGTCTCTGTCCGACCTCCTCAAAGGGAAGCAGGGTCGTTTCCGCCAGAACCTCCTCGGGAAACGTGTCGATTATTCCGGTCGTTCCGTTATCGTCGTCGGTCCTGAACTCAAGATTCACCAGTGCGGTCTACCCACAGAGATGGCGGTTGAGCTTTTTAAACCCTTTGTGATGAAGCGCCTCGTGCAGGAGGAATACGCCCATAACATCAAGGCTGCTAAGCGCATGGTTGAGCGTGGTGCGAACGAAGTCTGGGATATCTTGGACGAAGTCATCAAGGATCACCCGGTTCTCTTGAACCGTGCCCCTACGCTTCACAGACTCGGTATCCAAGCGTTTGAACCTGTCCTCGTTGAAGGTCGCGCCATCAAACTCCACCCACTTGTCTGTACGGCTTACAACGCCGACTTCGACGGTGACCAGATGGCTGTCCACCTCCCGCTCTCACCGGAAGCGCAAGCAGAAGCGCGATTCATGATGCTTGCTGCGAACAACCTGCTCAAGCCGCAGGATGGTCAACCGGTCACGGTCCCGACGCAGGATATGGTTCTTGGGATTTACTACCTCACCATGGAGCGCGAGGGAAAAGGCCAAGACAACGTCTACGTCGATTACGCCGAAGCTCTTATGGCTTACCAGAGCGGTGCGCTCGACCTTCACTCCACGATCAAGGTTCGTGTCCAGCGTGAAATCGGCGGCGTCATCTATGGCGACCTCGTTGAGACCACTCTCGGTCGCTTGATCTTCAATGAAATTATTCCGCAAGACCTCGGCTTCGTCGATCGCTCCAAGCCGGAGAATCTATGCTTGCCTGAGATCAACTTCCGCGTCTCCAAGCGTCAGCTGGGTCAAATCATCCAAGCCTCGATCCGCATCCACGGCATCAGTAAGACCTCGAAGGTTCTCGATGAAATCAAGGACCTCGGGTTCCATTACTCGACGATTGGCGGGATCTCCATCGGTATCTTCGACATGGTCATCCCCGACGTCAAAGAGCAGTTCCTCGAAGAGGCTGACGAGCGCATTGCCTTCATCAATGAGCAGAATGCGGAAGGGTTCCTCAACGAAGACGGGCGTCGTGAAGCGACGATTCGTGTCTGGCGTGAAACCACGGATGATATCACGGAAGCTCTCCAAGATAGTCTCGGCGAATACAATCACATCTACATGATGAGTCAATCCGGAGCTCGTGGCTCGATGTCCCAGATCAAGCAGCTTGCGGGGATGCGCGGGAACATGGCGGATACGTCCGGTCGTACGATCGAGATTCCGATTAAGTCAAACCTGCGTGAAGGCATGAACGTGCTCGAATTCTTTATCTCATCGCACGGTGCTCGAAAAGCCCTCTCCGACACGGCTCTCAAGACGGCCGACTCAGGCTACTTGACTCGCCGCCTCGTCGACGTCGCCCAGGATGTCATCATCTACGAAGATGACTGCCACACCTTGGATGACTTCGAAGTCCGTGAAATCACCGCCGGGGGTTCGGGCGAAGGTCGCCGTATCCTGAAAACCCTCCACGAGCGTATCGTCGGTCGCTACATCGGCAAGGACGTCCTCCATCCTGAAACAGGTGAGGTCATCGCTCCGCACAATACACTCGTCACCCCCGAAATTGCTGAAGCAATCGAAAACGCAGGGATCGAACGTGTTCATATCCGCTCTGTCCTGACCTGTAATGCACGCTACGGTATCTGTGCCAAGTGCTATGGTCTGAACCTTGCGGAAGGTAAGCCGGTTGTTATCGGTGAAGCCGTCGGTATCATGGCTGCTCAGTCGATCGGTGAGCCCGGGACGCAGCTCACCATGCGTACGTTCCATACCGGTGGTATTTCAGCCGGTGAGGATATCACCCAGGGTCTCCCACGTGTTGAAGAGCTCTTTGAAGCTCGCAAGCCCAAGGGTCAGGCTGTGATGTCTGAGCTCTCCGGCATCGTCACGATCAAAGACTCTGCAAACCGTCGTAAGCGTGAGATCACGGTCACGAACAACGAAGGTCTTGCGATCTCCTACGATGTTGCGTTTGGAGCGCCTTTGTTGGTCGACGACGGGGACAGCATCGAAGCCGGGGGCCTCATCACGGACGGTTCGGTCAATCCGCATGACATCATGCGTGTCTCGGGCATCCGCGGTGTCCAGCGCTATATCATTGCTGAAGTCGTCAAGGTCTATAAGAACAACGGCGTTGACATCAACGACAAGCACATCGAGATCATCTGTCGTCAGATGCTCCGCATGGTCCGCATCGAAGATTCGGGCGATACGAAGCTCCCGACGGGCGGACAAGTCGATATTCAAGACTTCGAACGTGCAAACGATGAGATCGATGCGGTTGAAGGTCAGATTGCTACGGGTAAGCGCGAGCTCCTCGGCATCACAAAAGCCAGTCTCGCCACCGAGTCTTTCTTATCTGCTGCTTCCTTCCAGGAGACAACCCGTGTCCTGACCGATGCTGCTGTGAAGGGCAAGAATGATCCTCTCCGCGGTCTCAAAGAGAACGTCATCATCGGTAACCTGATCCCGGCCGGCACGGGTCTTGACCAGTATCGCCGCGTGACGCCGGTCCCGGTCATCGAAGAGAACCGCGAGTTCTTGGAGGCTGTGCTGGATTTCTAGGTTTTGTTGGGTTCCGGTGGGTTTGGAGATTCAGGGTTCTGGAGTTTTGGAATTTTGGGATACCGGAGAAGCAGAGTGATCGTTGAAGTCGAATGATAGGCTTCGCAGATTGATTTAGAAGCACCTCCTGAACGCGAGTTTTGGGGGGTGCTTCTTTTGTGCTCTTGATCTGGTGAGCTTCACTCAATGTGGAGTGTAGGTTAAATGAAACAGATCCCAAGCATGTTCATGTTCCAACGTTCGTCTGTCTAAACCACTTCTAAGAATTTTACTTTCTACCACTGACAGCCCTCAAAGGATCTTTCTAGGGTATCCATTGATGTAATCCTGGAGTTCTCGTAGATCGGATCGGGTGAATTGCTTTAAGGGTGTGCCTTTAGGGGTGTTATAGCGTCGGAGTATTCAATTTTCACGGTGAAAATTATAGACACTTAACGAATACTCCATGATTGGTTTGTATCTATACAAGAACTCAAAAACGAACCATATTTAACAGGAATCTATCAATTGAATGAACGTATGAATATGTTAAACGAAGGATAATGGATACGGGGGTGCGGACTAAAAGTTGGATCACTTATAGGCAGCAATCCCCCATTTAGTCAAGTTTTAAAGTTGTCTATCACTCTTTGACAGTGCTATATATGCGGTGTTAACTTTCACTTAGTTAGAAGAACTAACAAAGTAAAGTTATTCAATGCGATGAATAGACCGTAAACGATTCATTTGGAACATAAGCAAATAACTTTGGACATAAATAAGAAAGAGCTGATATATGATGGACCTAAAAGGTATTGGAGTTAATCCGTATTTGCCATCGTGGGAGTACATTCCTGATGGTGAACCTCACGTATTTGGTGAGAGAGTTTATGTTTACGGCTCTCACGATCGATTCAATGGGTACATGTATTGTTTAAATGATTACGTTTGTTGGTCAGCTTCTATCTATGACTTAACCGAGTGGAAATATGAAGGTGTTATTTTCAAGAAAACCGATGATCCTGATAACCCTGATGGAACTTCATGCTTGTTTGCACCTGATGTCTGTAGAGGATCAGACGATAGATATTATTTATATTATGTTCTCCATGACAAACCTTACGTATCTGTAGCAGTGAGTGATGTTCCTCAAGGGCCCTATGAATATTATGGGATTGTTCAGGACGAAAATGGTGAAATAATCGGTCTAAGAGAAGGTGACGAGCCTCAATTCGATCCCGGTGTTTTGAACGAAGGTGATATTACTTATTTATATACAGGCTTTTGTCCTATAGGAGATACATCTAGAAGTGGTCCTATGGTGATGAAGTTAGGGTCAGATATGATTACCGTTTTATACGGTCCTGAATTTATCATGCCGAGTGAACCTTTTAGCGAGGGAAGTGGTTACGAAGGTCATGAATTCTTTGAAGCGCCTTCTATTCGCAAAGTTGATGATAAGTACTATTTCGTCTATTCTTCTATAAAGATGTATGAGCTGTGTTATGCGATTAGTGATGATCCTCTAGGTGGCTTTACGTATGGTGGTGTCATTATTAGTAATAACGACATTGGTATTGATAGCTACAAACCTAAAGAAAAGCCAACCTTCTATGGTGGAAACAACCATGGCGGTATGGAAAAAATTAATGATGATTGGTACATCTTCTATCATAGACACACGAATGGCACGAATTATAGTCGCCAAGCATGTGCCGAAAAAATCCAATTAAATCCGGACGGTTCCATTGATCAGGTTCAAATGACTTCTTCAGGCATGAACGATGGACCACTTCCAGGCAAAGGAAGATATCCAGCCCATATAGCATGTAATCTCTTTTGCTCGGTTGATAATGCTTACACAGGAGGGATGGGAGGAAATGGTTTATGGCTTGACTCGATTTATCCAAAGATTACGCAGGATGGTGCAGATGGTGATGAATGCGATGGTTATATCTTAAATATGACTGATGATTCGACAGCTGGGTTTAAGTATTTCTCGATTGGACAGCCTAATGAATTCCATGTTTGGACTAGAGGATATGCTCGTGGAACTTTTGAAGTAAGAACATCTATAGATGGTGAGATCCTTGCGACAGTACCTATAAGTTCTTCTGCTTTATGGAAAGAACACTCAGCGCAAATATCAATTGATGAAGGAATTCATCCTATCTATCTCACGTATAGGGGAACTGGAAACATAGCGCTACATTCATTTGAAATAAGTTAAACAGATTATTTATTGGACCTATTTAATTGTTGTATATGAAGTAATCAGAAAATCTATAAGTCAATCATTTTCATGGGGAAATGAGTAAGGCAATCAAGCAAATTGATTGCCTATTACGAATAGAAAGTGGATTTAAATGAAAAGAAGAATTACTTTTGTTCTGAGTCTTTGTTTCATGCTGAGCGTTGTATTCTCGCCCGGATTTATTACGGCTGAGAACAATACCGAGGAAGTACCGGAAGGCAAACTTAACATTTGGTCTTGGGGTGCCGGACGTGAAAAAGAAGCTCGTGAGATAAATGTTGAAATATTTAAGAAAAAATATCCTCAGATCCAAGTAGATCATGTTGTGTATCCAACAGCTGACAGCGTTTGGGATCAAAAGCAAACAGCAGCTTATGCAGCCGGCACTGCAGGAGATGTGATGCAAATGTCTCCGGATTACTATGGCCTCTTGACGAATTATTATGAAGACCTAATGCCTTATGCAGAGAGAGACAATTTAGACTTTGAAGAGCTCATGACGCCGGGCATTTTAGATGGTTACATCCTGCCGAATGGAAAGTTAGAAGCCTTGCCATTGTTAGCTAATACTTTCGTGATGGCATATAACAAGAATATGTTTGATGAAGCAGGTGTTGATTATCCAACCGAAGATTGGACCTGGGACGATGTTTTAGAAATGGCACCGAGTTTTGTCGGCGGTGAAGGTTTCAATCAAACGTATCTTCTTCCAAGACATTGGGTTTTGCAGAACTTTGGCATCGTTGCAAAAGGTGGTAAACCTTATGCAGACGACTTCAGTACAGCTTTAGTAGACACAGATGAAGTTAAAGCTTCTCTAACTCTTTTCCATGACCTAGCTCAAATGAGAGCACTTCCAGATGACGCCGCTAACCAGAGCATGCCTGCAGAACAAATGTTTGTTGCCGGTTTGGCTGCTATGTATCCAATGGGTGGTTTCGAAATTGAATCGGTATCAAAATCGATCGGCGAAAACTTCGAGTGGGATGCCATCAAAATGCCTAGGTCTAGTGAGGATGGACCTCACCCTAACATCACGTATGCTACCGGCTATGCAATGAATACAGCAGCGCAAGACAAAGAAGCTGCTTGGCTATTCCTCAAAGAAGTTAGCTTTGCCAATGAAGATATGGCACGTGAAACCATGATCGTTGGTATGCCGGCAAACAAGAATATTGCTGAAAATGAATATACCAAGTTGGTATTCAATAATGTTTCTACGGAACTATATCTTGATAGTCTTGTTGATTCGACCATGAATCCTTGGGGCGGAGCTTTGGCCACGGCCGGTGATCCTTATGGTTTGCTATGGGAATCTGTCACATTAGCCGGAACTTCCGTTGAAGATGCTATGGCTGAGTATGTACCGCTAGTTAATCAGGCTTTCGATGAACTAGATATTGCATTTGCTGAGTAATTTCCTATGTACTGGAGGTGATGAGTTTTCTCTTCATCTCCAGTTTTTTTTATTAAGGTAAGGGGTACTATGATTAATTTACAACGCAAGAAAACCTCAATATCAAAGCATGATACTAAGAACTTTTATCTTTACATCTTACCTTGGCTTTTAGGTTTCATCGTTTTGACTGTCTATCCGATGGTTTATAGTTTCATCCTTACCTTTACTGATATGCATATAAGTGGTGATGGAAACTTTGTCGGGATAGATAATTTTACGTATGCATTCAATGTAGATCCGCTGTTCACCAAAGCATTGTTGAATACGTGCTATTACGTTGTTATGTTTGTCCCTTCTTCGCTAATCCTTGCTTACTTTATCGCATACCTATTGAGTCGTAGAATCAAATTTCAAGGATTTTTTAGGACTGTCTTTTATTTACCCTATGTAACTGCAGGTGTAGCAGTGACTATTCTGTGGGGTTGGATCTTTAACGCTAATTTTGGATTAATAAATTATGCTCTCTCATTGATAGGTATAAAGCCTGTCAATTGGCTAGGTGATCCAAACAACGCGATGATCTCAATCGTTATTATGTCTTTATGGACCATCGGTAATACCATCATTATCTTTCTCGCAGGGATTCAAGATATACCACGCTCATATTACGAGAGCGCAAGTATAGATGGTGCTAATAGCTTAGTTCAGCTATTTAGAATCACGATTCCTCTCACCACCCCAACCATCTTTTTTAACCTTGTTGTCACTATCATTGCCGCTTTCCAGATCTTTCAACAACCTTATATTTTGACGCTCGGCGGTCCTTTGAATTCTACATATACGACCAATATGCATCTATTCACTAATGGGTTTGAATACGGAAGATTAGGGTATGCATCGACGATTGGGTGGATCATGCTACTGATTATGATGGTGATTACATTGCTAGTGATTGGAAGTTCCAAGAAGTGGGTGTTTTATGACAACTAGATCTTCACAACCTAGGAATGTATCACTGAAAGCGGTTAGAGTTACATCGAGAGTATTAACGTACATCATCGTTATTGTTGCAGCCTTAGTTTGTGTCCTACCTTTCCTTTGGATGGTATCGACTGCCTTCAAAGGTCCGAGTGAAATCTATAAGATCCCTCTATCGTTTATTCCGGACAATCCCACGCTTGATAATTTCACAGAGGGTTGGAAGTATGCAGACTTTTCCCTTTATACAAGGAACACAGTAATCATTACTGTTTCAGCAACTATTGGCACGATCATTAGCTCTGCACTAGTTGCCTATGGATTTTCTCGCTTTAACGCAAGACTAAAGGGTTTTTTATTTACCTTATTGCTTGCAACCATGATGTTACCCGCTCAGGTAATACTGATACCGCAATACATGCTATTTAATAAATTGAGATTTGTTGATACTCCTCTGCCAATGATCATACCTGCTTGGCTGGGTGGTGGCGCTTTCAATATTTTCTTGTTTATCCAGTTCTTCAACTCAATTCCTAGAGAGCTGGATGATGCTGCGCGCATTGATGGAGCGGGTTCTTTCCAGGTCTTTGCACGTATTTTGTTGCCATCTGTGAAGCCGGTCGTAATGGCAATCGGAGTTATGTCTTTCGTCTTTCATTGGAACGATTTTTTCCAACCTCTCATATACTTGAACTCTGAGAAATGGTTCACAATTGCAATTGGCTTACAGTTCTTTAAATCTGGTTATGGGAATACACAAATCGGCATGATGATGGCTGTTTCATTGCTGACGCTATTACCGGTGTTGATTATTTTCTTTATCTTCCAGCGATATTTTGTGGAAGGAATCAAATTATCCGGTTTGAAAGGATAACTCGTGTAATTTTGGACTGTAAGTAATTCTGGGAGTTCCCTCTAGTAATAAATGCTTACTAGAGGGAATTTTGTTTTTTGGTTATGGAACAAGGATTATTCTTGTTATTTCTCAGTACTAATTCTCTTTCTGCCGGATCTGGCTCGGCGTCTGATCATACTTGCGTCGGAATGCCTTATAAAACGTGTTGTAAGAAGAAAAGCCAATGTTCTGGGCGATGTCGCTAATGGACGTATTGCTACTTACAATAAGCTCATAGGCTGCATTTAGACGAAGATCCTGGATGTAATCACCAATGCTGACGTCCTCCTGCTCGCGCCAAAGAGCGTAGATATGCTTTTCAGAGTAGTTGAAGGTCTCAGCCAATAGCTTGGCGTTTAGATCAGGGTTAGTGAAGTGCGCATCGATGTACGAACGAAGGTCATTGTCCGAATCTACTTCTTCTTGAGCCGATTCATCGACAGCGACATCATCATTAACGACAGCGACATCATCATTAACTACGGCAGATTGCTGATCTAACAACGGTTCCACTGTTTCT
>CAYFSS010000021.1:0-34056 GCA_964345975.1 uncultured Oscillospiraceae bacterium | reverse complement strand
GATCAAAATCACTGAGGAATCAGTATTATCCTTGTTGCAGAGAGAAACATGATTAATTCCCAATACGAAGGAGCAAATTTATGAAATGGCGCGGACGTCGTCAAAGTACGAATGTTAGACGTGGTGGTTCCGGTGGAGGCTTTAATTTTCCTGGACTATCCGTAGGACGCAGTGGGCGCCCCATGGGTAGACCCGGTGGAATCCTTCCGGTAGGGGGTATCGGCGGTATCATCATCCTGCTTCTCATTTATTTTTTGGGAAACGGACTGGGTGGTCCTTCCGAGGCACCACAAGAACGCAGTAATGCCCGCAATCCGGGAACACAATCTAGTCAAGCTCAGAGTGCAGACTTCCAGTATCAAAACGAATTAGAAGAATTCCTTTCGGTCGTCCTCGCTGATACTGAAGACGTTTGGCATGATTTGTTTCGAGAAGAAGGTGCGACCTACCGCGAACCCACCCTTGTCCTTTATTCGGGGCAAACCCAGACCGGGTGCGGCATTGGGGACTCAAGGATGGGACCTTTCTATTGTCCGGCAGATCAAAGCATCTATATCGATCCAAGTTTCTATGCCGAACTACGAGATAAATTCGATGCACCCGGAGATTTTGCTTTTGCTTACGTCTTAGCGCACGAGGTAGGACACCATGTTCAGAATCTGCTGGGAATCACCGATGAAGTCTTTAAGTTGAAGAACCAGATGTCTGAGACGGAATTCAACACACAAGTCCTGGTTCGTCTGGAACTTCAAGCAGACTATATGGCAGGCGTCTTTGCGAACCATGTTCAGAACAAAGGTTACCTTGAGAAGGGTGATATCGAAGAAGCGATGAATGCAGCATCAGCGGTTGGTGATGATACAATCCAGCGAAAAATGACGGGCAATGTTTCACCGGATAACTTCACCCATGGCACAAGCGAACAAAGAATGCGTTGGTTTAATGCCGGATATGAGGCAGGTGATCTGTCAGACAGCGACACCTTTAATATCGATAGCGGTTCGCTTCATCGCATCCTTCCCTTCATTCCCCATACGAAGGAATTCGATCTGGCAGCGTAAACCCCTTTCATTTCATGCTAGAATTCCCCCTAAAGGATTGTTCAGTAAATGAATTATCAATTAGGGGGATTATTTTATGAAAATAGATATTTGTAGTGGTTCAAAATGCATTTATTACGGAGCCTCTCACCTCTTTGAGAGCTTGGAAGACTTACAAGAAAGCCTTCATAACATGGAAGGCATCGATCCTGAGTTTACGTTGGAGATCAATTTCGTGCCTTGTACCGGCGAATGCAAAGAAGATGAAAGTGTAGCTCCGCTCGCTTGGGTCAATGGTGAGAAGATCACGGGTGCTACCGGACCTCAACTCATGACATGCGTCCTTAACGACGCTATGTTATAGGAGTTATGTTTAATGAAAGACAGCTTCATCGATATCATAAAAATTCGGCGTCAAGTCTTTACACGTATAGCCGAGCTTGCTGATTCTGATTCAGACTTATCTCAATTGCATTTAGAAACGTACTCTCTCCTGCCCGGCGAACAAGCAACCTATCGTGAGAATATTTTCCGTGAACGAGCTGTCATAGGCGAGCGCTTGCGGATGGCTTTGGGTTTGAGAGCCAGGACGGCAGATCAAACGGAGGCCATAACCGATGGGATCGAAGACATCAATGTGAGCGAGAGGGTTTATACCCCACCTCTAATAGAAGTTATTAAGATTGCCTGCGAAGCTTGCCCGACCAAGGGGACCGTCGTAACCGATAACTGTCGTAAATGCCTTGCGCATCCCTGTGTCAATGTCTGCCCTAAAGCCTGTGTTTCGATAGGCAAATCCCAAGCCGAAATTGACCAAACCGAGTGCATCAACTGTGGACGCTGCGCTGCGGCTTGTCCTTATAATGCAATTCACCAATATGATCGGCCCTGTTCTGCGAGTTGCGGTGTCGATGCGATTAAATCTGATTATTTGAACAGAGCGGAAATCGATCCTGAGATTTGTGTGGCCTGCGGAGCTTGTATTACGGCTTGTCCTTTTGGTGCTATAGCGGATAAATCCGAAATTTACCAACTCATCCGGTCCATCAATCGTGGCGACCAAGTCTTTGCCATCGTAGCGCCGTCTTTTGTGGGCCAATTCGGTAACATGACCAGTCCGGCGCAGATTCTTGAAGCTATTCGACGCCTTGGAGTCGAAGATGTTGTCGAGGTCTCCCTTGGCGCAGACCTAACCACCCTGAATGAAGCTGAAGAATTCCTCAGACATGTTCCGGAAGAGAAGCCATTTCTCGGAACCAGCTGCTGTTATTCATGGAAGTTGATGGTTCAGAATCTATTTCCTGAACTCGATGACTATATTTCGGAATCATCAACGCCAATGGTCTATACGGCTCATCAAATTAAGCAGCGTCACCCCGGAAGCAAGGTCGTTTTTATCGGACCTTGCTTGTCAAAGAAGCTAGAGGCAATCCAAGATCACGTCAAAGACTCCGTAGACTTCGTCATTACGTTCGAAGAATTGATGGGTATATTTATTGCAAAGGGTATCGAGGTGTCTCAACTGGAGGCGGCTGGAGACTCTATTGATTACGGTTCGAAAACCGGGCGTGCCTATGCTTATGCAGGAGGGGTTGCCAAAGCCGTAACGGGCCGAATTGGTGAAATCGATCCTAGTCAAAAAGTTCAAGTTGAAAGCGTCGAAGGACTTCATGAATGCGTCAAACTCATGCGCCTTGCCAAAGCAGGTCGTAAAGATGGCATGCTTTTGGAAGGTATGGCATGCCTTGGTGGCTGTATTGGTGGTCCGGGAACCTTGGCGCTTCCTAATCGTGCGAAGAGGAGTGTTGAGGCTTTTGCAATGGAATCGCCCTATGAATCTCCCGCTAGCAATAAGCACTTGGTGGAAGAAACTTTGTAGAGCACTTAAGAGCCCCTAGTTTTCCCTAAAGCCGTGTCCCATCGAGGGTACGGCTTTCATTATTTGTCCTTCGAATAGACAAAAAGACGCAAAATTGTATCCATGTAACGAACTTACCTTGCGTATAGGGTAGGCTTAGTTATCAAATAAGGATAAGCACTTATACAAATGCAGAGAGAATATTTATGAAACTTGGTCTATCAACATCTTTAAGTCATCAGTCTCCCGAAGCTTGGGCAAAGAAGCATTCCAACTTAGGATGTAAAGCAGTGGTCTTCCCTGTCGATTCATCCGCAGAGCCTGCAGTCATCGAAGCCTATGTCACAGCGGCTAGAGAACATGATTTACAAATAGCAGAGGTAGGCATATGGAGAAATGCGATCGCTTTGGACCCCGAAGAACGCAAGAGGAATGTCGCATGGTCCGTCGCACAACTTCGTTTAGCTGATGCAATCAAAGCAAATTGCGCCGTCAATGTAGCCGGAGCTGCAGGTCCTAAGTGGGATGGTGCCTATGCGGAAAATTTCTCCACAGAAACCTGGAAAGCTACAGTTCACATGATCCGGGAAATCATCGATACTGCAGAACCTAAGCACACCTATTTCACCATCGAGCCAATGCCTTGGATGATTCCTACCGGTCCGGATGAGTATTTACGACTCATAGAAGCAGTAGATAGAGATCGTTTTGGTGTTCACATGGATCTTATCAATCTAATCAATTCAGCGGATCGCTTCTTTGGCATTGAAAAGTTCGCTAGACATACCTTTGAAACATTAGGTCCTTACATTAAGAGTTGCCACTTAAAAGACATTCGCTTACGCGAGGAATATACCTTCCAATTGCAAGAATGTACTCCCGGGGAGGGCACCTTCCCTCTTGAACTCTATGCTGATCTGGTAAACGAAGTTGATCCGGATCTGCCAATGATCATTGAGCATTTAAGTAGCGATCAAGAATATTTAGCAGCCCTTGCCTATGTACAAAATCGATTAGCTAAGACCCTTTAGGCATTTTAGACATTTAGCTTTAAAGAATCACCTGTGATATCGCATGTTATATCGCCTGTAATTGAGATCACAATCTGCTCGGAAATTAAGTTCCCCCCGAGCTAAGTCGCCGGCAAGGCTAATTGTCCTTAACGTACAGAGTCTGCATGCTACACTACAAGAATACTTTGCTGTCTTTGCAAGGATCAAGAACCAAGAACATCGATGGAGGTATCTATGTTTAATCTACTCATAGGAGGCGCTGCGGGTCAGGGAATTGAAACCACCGGTGGTGTCTTCGAGAAATATTTGAAGAATAACGGCTTCAATACGTTCTCTACTAAAGACGTCATGTCTAGAGTCCGTGGCGGCCATAACTTCACTACGATGCGTATTTCACGCCGACCCGTCAAAACACACGACTATAAAGTCGACGGCATTCTGGCAATGAACCAAAACTCAATTGACTATCATATTGATCAATTGAATGAAAACGGCTTTGTCCTGGCTGATGAAGGATATGAGAGTAATGATCCTCGTGTCATCTTCTTGCCCATGAACGATATCGCCAAAGACATTGGAAATATAAGAGTCGCATCTTCCGTAGCGGTCGGAGCCTTAATTAAGCTATTTGATCTGCCTCGGGATCGCATGGCTGAACTCTTTGCACTTTCCCTCAGAGAAGATCTGGTAGACATCAATGTCCAAGCTGCAGAACGTGGGTACGAACTGATTACGGACGAACAAGCAGAACACACCCAGAAACTTCTCTCCCTCGACCGCGAAGAACAAGCTGACTACTCGGATTGGCTTGTCATGAACGGCAACAATGCTCTGGCTCTCGGTGCTATGGCAGCAGGCTTGAAATTCTATTCCGCATATCCTATGTCACCGGCAACGAGTGTCCTTGAGACCCTTGCTACCTACATGGATGATGCAGGTATCGTAGTAGAACAGGCTGAGGATGAGCTTGCCGCCATCAATATGGCAGTCGGTGCTTCCTATGGAGGAGCGGTTGCTATGACCGGAACCTCCGGAGGAGGTTTCACCCTCAAGATTGAAGGCATCACTCAAGCCGGTATGCAAGAAGTCCCTGTGGTTATCGTCGATGCAATGCGACCCGGTCCTGTCACCGGTCTCCCGACTCGCACTGAACAAGGTGACCTCAACATGGCCATCTTCTCGGGCAACGGTGAGTTTCCTAAGGCCGTCATTGCAATCAAGAATCACGAAGACGCTTTCTATCAGGCAGCTAGAGCTCTTAACCTCGCCGAGAAATACCAAATGCCTGTCATCCTACTCACGGATCAATATTTAGCTGACGGTACGGCTACCATCCCTCGTTTCGATCTTTCACGGATTACCAAAGTTGAGCCCGGTGCGACGCCTGAAGAAGCTTTAAGCTATCGTGAAGGTTACGAGCGCAGTTCAGACAAGATGGGTGAGACACCCGAGAAAGACTTGGCTGAGTCCGAGTACAAGCGCTATCGGTTAACCGATAGCGGCATCAGTCCTCGCTTGATCCCGGGAAACCCCTATGCTTTTGTTTCTGTCGATACCGACGAACACGATGAATATGGCTTCATAACCGAATCGGCCGAGGTACGCGTTGCACAGATGGACAAGCGCGCCCGAAAGATGGACAAATACATCGCAGACGACCTCCAAGAGCCTGAGCAGCTTGGTACAGAGGACAGTGAAATTTTACTCATTGCTTGGGGCTCTCTCCAAGGTGCGATGATCGAAGCCGCAGAGAAACTGGATGCACAAGGCATACCGGTTAACATCCTCGTCTTCGGCGATGTTTGGCCTCTCCCTCAAAAGACCATAAGAGAGGCGGCAAAATCGGCCCGACACATCTTCAATGTGGAACAGAACTTCAGTGGACAGCTCGGCAGTTTGATATTAAGAGAAACAGGCATTGCCATGACAGACTCCATCCTTAAGTACGATGGTCGTCCCATAAGTAGTGACGAAATCGTTGAACAAGTCTCAGGCATTGTGCAAAGCTCAGGAGGCAATTCATGAACCCAAACATTGCAGTAAGTACACAGCAAGAATTTCATCAATACGACACGGCCTGGTGTCCGGGCTGTGGTAACTATGCGATCCAGAGGACCTTAAGAGAAACACTAAATGAAATGGAACTTGACCCGCATAAGGTCTTGCTTGCAGCAGGTATTGGTCAAGCAGCCAAGACACCCCAATTTCTCTCAGCAAACCGTTTCTGCGGTCTTCATGGGCGTTCCCTCCCTGCAGCTACAGCTGCAAAGATTGCCAACGATGATTTGACCGTCATCATCAACACCGGCGATGGCGACAGCTTTGGCGAAGGTGGTAACCACTTTATGGCAGCCATCCGTCGCAACGTCAACATCACCCACATTTCCCACGACAATCAGGTTTACGGCTTGACCAAAGGTCAGGCTGCTCCTACGTCGAGCCTAGGCTACAAGACCAGTGTCCAAACGGAAGGCGTAAGGAATATCCCCTTCAATCCGGTCTTGACAGCCATTTCTCTCGGTGCCGGTTTTGTTGCAAGAGCATTCTCCGGCAACGCTGAACAATTCTCAGCGATTTTGAAAGAAGCTATTGCTTACGATGGCTATGCTCTTATCGATATCTTCCAACCGTGCGTAACCTTTAACCGAGTCAATACGTTCCAATGGTTCAAAGATAGAGTGCGTCCGCTTGGTGATGACTACGATTCTACTGATTGGGAGCTTGCAATGAAAACAGCTGCTACCTATTCCGAAGAAGAGGGCATTCCAACAGGGATTCTATATAATGTCCCAACCAAATCCTTCAAGGCTCACAATCCTGTTCTCAACGAAGGCATTCCACTTTATAAGCGAGAGCTCGATCCGGAATACTTCGATACGGTTCTCGACAGCTTTATTTAAACGTTAGCTCGCACAAAAGATTAGAGGCATCCGTAAGGGTGCCTCTTTCTCTTTATAGATCATACTTTCACACAAAAGCCCCACAGCTCTATCTCTCAATCCCCGGAGGATCGACCGTGACATCGCCCATGACCTCAGGCCTGTTTGCAATACTATCCTGCTCGGACAACTGTCTAAGAACACGGGCAGGATTTCCAACGGCAACGGACATCGAAGGGATATCGTTTACCACGACACTGCCGGCTCCAATGACGCAGTTATCTCCTACCGTGACCCCCGGGCCTACCACGACGTTTGCCCCAAACCAGCAGTTATTACCAATCCTGACGGGCTTTGCATAGCAGTAGTGACCGGGATTACCCTCTGCGTCATAGAGCACCGAACGCTCTTCCGGTAAAAGAGGATGAAGCGGTGTGACAATGGTGACGTTTGGACCAAAGCTTACGTCATCACCGATGGTCACCTTGGCGTCATCTTGAATGGTTAAGTTGAAATTACCAAAGAAACGCTTTCCGATCGACGTGTGTATGCCATAGTGAAAATGGACCGGACCTTGAATGAAGGATCCTTCACCAAACTCGCCAATCATCTCTTGCAATATAGCGGCTCGCTTCTCAGTCTCATGTTCATAGGTCTTATTGTAGTCAACATTGAGGTTGTGAGTTTTGAGCTTAATGGCTACAAGATCAGGATGACCCGGTTTAAACAAAATTCCTTCGAAGATCTTCTCTTCTTCACGCATGTATAAACTCGCTTTCTACGCCAACTATAAGAGCCTAAAGGCCAACATGCGACATCGATTCATTCATGGATAGTCTAAACTAGAATCAGTCCTCCTCAAAGTGCCTAATCGTAGGCAGAGTTTCCGGTTCACATTAGATGGGCTGGGAATCATTGAAATCCCGGAGGTAAAGGAGTTCTAATTATGATTAAAGTCGGCGACAAATTACCTAGTTTCAATCTTTCAGATCAAACCGGTCAAGAAGTATCATCGGATGATTATGTAGGTAAGAGACTCTTACTGAGCTGGCATCCATTGGCATTCACATCTGTTTGTACGGATCAAATGCGCAATTTGGCTAAGAACTACGAGACACTCAAAGAGAAGAACACGGTACCCCTTGGACTTAGTGTCGATGCCCAACCGGCAAAAGCCGTGTGGGGCCAAGCGATCGGCATCGACCCCGAGGAAGTTAAATTGCTTTCTGACTTCGGACCTTTCGCCGGGTACACCAAAGAATTAGGCTTATTCTTAGAAGAGCTTGGCGCATCTAAGCGTGCCCATGTCCTGACCGATGAAGACCATGTTGTTACTTGGGTTAAGGTATATGAAACAAGTTCATTGCCGGATATGGATGAAGTGCTCGCGCAGCTATAGCACATTATCGGTTGGGTAATGCTACAACAAATCCTCTATCGTTCCATTGCGTGGGTTCAGTGCTAGGGTCACCGTGTGAGCTACGCTAATCACTAAGCTTGGAATCAGGATCACTGGCCTCTGCACAGCCATTACAACTTCCGGAACACCCGCCTTTAGAGCAACCGCGACGATTGAAGATATCATTCGTCCAGAGGCCCAAGAGTGCTAAAACGATTGCGGCGATCACAATTGTTATGACTTTCTTACTGATGATCAATGCAAGGAGCATTCTTCTATCCTCCCACGAAGCGCTCACTTTTTGTGGGCGCTATTTATATTCTTTCTAGTTTAACAAAGACTTGACACTAGCATCGTCAACCGCGACGTCCTAAGCGAAAGAATCACTAGAGATGCAATGACATAGTATGTCTTCGCTATGTGAGAACAGATTAGTGTCCCACTTCGATGCACGCTTTACAAAACCTATCTCCTTGAGAGCTGAACAGCATTCCCAAGCATGGTAGATGCAAATGCTCGAGGTAGAAGCAAGAGTCTCACAGCTGCCGGAGTATCAATCGATAGCGTTCTTCCACCCCATCATTTTCAAGAAAATGAAGGAACTTTAGTCCCCTCGCTCCAAATACTCTGCTAGATCAGCAGCATTTAGTTCATGGAGACCTTCTTCCCCTAGTCTATACACGCGATCACAAACCTCTCGAATGAATTTACGGTCATGGGAAACTGCGATAATCCCGCCACGATAAGCTCGCAAAGCTGCACGAAGGGTCGGGCCTGATAAAGGCGAAAGATTCCGACTCGGCTCATCGAGAAGCAGGTAACTTGCCCTCGATAAGACGATTTGTGCCAAATAGAGTTTGCCACGTTGGCCTCCGGACAAGGTTCCAAGCGGTCGATTCATCTCATCTTGCGAGAATTCTATGCTCCCTAAATACGTGTGAACGGTTGTTATATCTCGCCCGGTTTTCTGTAACAAGAACTCGATCGCGGTTTGTTCCGGATCCATTCCCTCGTAATAGTTTTGAGGCATATAAGCATACGGGACATCTCCGGCTGCAAATTCTCCTAATAAGATTCTTAGGAGTGTCGACTTGCCACTTCCATTGGCACCGACAATCGCAATCTTTTGCACACCTCTGAGGTGAAGTTCTACATCCCGTGCGAGCACTCGTTCTTCTATCGCGATTTCAGGAATAGAAATGTCCAACACTTCCTTACCGGAATGAGGGATCTTTAAGTCTTCTTCAAACTCCAACCGTATAGCACGTTCCCGCTGAGGTCGTTTGCGCATGTTTTCATGTTCTTTTTCAAACCTACGACCCATGGATTTTACGGAGTGCATTTTGTCTTTAAGGTTCTTTGCGGCTCCGGGATCACCTCTCGAAACAGTCCTCAATTGATGTTCAACGCTATCTCGAACGCGACGATAACGTTCCATTTTGTCGTCGAGGATTGCCTCATCTTTCTTTGCGACTTGCATACCTCGCACGTATAAATCTGCCTGCTTTTCTTTGAAATCTTTGTAGTTTAAGCGTGAGAATGTCGTTTGTGGTGTTGTCGGTTCAGCACCTAATTGCTCTATAAGGAGGATGGCATTGGCTGTATTTTCCAAGAGCACTTCATCGTGCGAAACGTAGAGCAAGGGTGCATGCAAGCTCATAATGAAATCTTCAAGCCACAGTAGTGATGATATATCGAGATCATTGCTGGGCTCATCAAGCAGGTACAGATCAGGTCGTCGAAGACATTCCACGAGCAATAGAAACTTGATCTTCTCTCCTCCCGATAAGGTGTGAACGAAACGATCATGCGAGATAAAGGACTCGGGGATTCCCATCCGATCGAGCAAGTCATAATAAAGACCATAATCGAAGTACAACGGATCTATTTCTTGTTCGAGATAAGCCAAGGTAGAAAGGTTATAGGTTGCTTCAGGAATTTCCTGGGGCAAATACGCAATGACTCGTCCCTCTAGTTGAATCTCACCGGTGATCTCAAGCGCCGGTAACTTCTCCGGCTCAGCTAGAGTACGAAGCAATAAGGATTTACCGTTCCCTTCTTCTCCAATCAAGGCCAACTTGTCGCCCTGACCGAGGGAAAACGATAGATTTTCAACGATGAAACGCTCATCTTCTTTATGATAGAGGCTTAGATTTTTGACATGCATAGACGTCTCCAATAAATAAAAGCCTGCCCATCTAAACTCTCAAATTTTATGGGGATAAGCATGCACTGAATTTAGCGCATCATTTTTTAATAGCCATAAATATGAGGACATCAGATCATCGCTCCGAAACTCGAGAGTCGACCATAGCATTCAATGCGACGGTGCAGGACACTTCAAGTGCTTCGTTAAGCGTTGATCATCAACCCCTCCTCAATACAAGGCCTCTTTTCAAGAAGATTAAGGGAAAGCAAAAGTCTTGTCAATGAAGATGGATTGAGCCACAAAAGTTCTTGTGGAGTGCAGGTTACAGTGAAACAGGTCCCAAGCCTGTTCATGTTCCAACGTTCGTCTGTCTAAACTACTTTAAGAAATTCTACCACGGAAAGTCCTCCAAGGATCTTTCTAGGGTATTCCTTGATGTAATCCTGGAGCTCTCGTAGATCGGATCGGGTGAACGCTTGGACGCCTTTGTCTAGGAGCTTAGCAAGGTGAAACGGTTGTGGCTGAGTAGTGTTGCCCATACATTTTCTCGATTAGGTCAGCGATTTCTCGTATTGTAATCCCCTCTTGACCCCTATGGATGAAGCTTAGCTCAAAGAACAAGGAATTATGCTTGTACGATGGTACTATTTCCTGACTAAACTCTCCTAAGCGGTCTCGGGTAACTTTCAAGTTCAATTCACCATACTGCGTCTTGAGTTTACGTGAAAAGTATCCATTTCGAGAGTTTCCTGAGTTATAGCCTATAACTGTCCATTTTTCATAGTCCAAGAAGGCCGTTCATTCAGTTTCAGTCAACGGATTGGTAGCTTGTACTAGATTTTGACGAAATAATTATTCTGGGTTTACACCTGATGCAAGTGATGTTGCGAGTTCCGTACTAGTATTTAACATGAGGACCTCCTTCTTTGTCATTGTTGTGATTAACAATTTTCTACAGGAGAAGATCCTCTCTTTCTTTTTTGGAATATCCTGTGCACAAACTATTTTTACGCAGTGCCTACATGTCCCTTATGCTAGTCTTTCACCACTTTTAGCTTAATTTCCTAACTATATTTAGGCATAAGCTAATCCCCTCCAGCCTGACACTCGGACGGAAGGGCTCAGCCCAATCAGTGCAAGGGTATTTCGAACTCCTCATGAAGATAGAAGATCCTGAACGCAGATCTTACTTTGAAGAACGCATCGGTGGGAGTATTCCCAATTGCGTCATCTGCTCGATGAATTTTTCCTTCTAATCAAACTTCAAGCCCCATCGATGACAATCGCGCTCGTGCTTCTCTCACTTCCGGAATTAGTGGCTGACGTTTTGTTTGCTTTCTATCCCGAGTTTATTCCGCAAAAGATGGAACCGTTGATTCATATCCCCGAAGGTGCTTCATTCTAAAGCCAAGGTGATGAAGAGGCTCTGAAACGTGTGCTTCAGAACCTCATTCGCAGGGCACTTCAACATGGTGTCGGCGGCCTTCTCATCCATGTCGGGCGTAAACAAGAGCAAATCTTCTTTATGATTTGCAATCCAGTGAAAGAAGGCGAAGAAATTCAGGATGGATGACTCTTCGAGGCCGGATATCATGGCGATCCTGTGCGCAAAGCTCGCGAATCATCCGGCTTAGGATAAGCCATTGCAGAAGGTCTTCTGAAACGAATGAATAGGTCGATCGGTGTAGAACGCCATACTGACAGGATTGAATATACTTGATCTTACCTCCCTATATCCCTAAGAATACGATGGCTAAACCGAAGTAGATAATTAATCCAATAGCATCTACAACGGTGGTTATAACAGGTCCAGCCATGAGTGCCGGATCCAGCCCGATACGCTCTGACAACATGGGCAAGAGGGCTCCCAACAACTTCGATATCACGATGATGCAGGTTAAGGCTAATCCTGTCACAACCCCTATCCCCAGATCGTAGGGTTCCAAGACCAAGCTGCGCAGCAGGACAAAGATGAATAAGGGGATGGAAACCATCAGAGCGGTTCTAAACTCTTTCCATAGCACCATCCCAAGATCTTCCGGGCCCAAATTATGGGTTGCCAGTCCCCTGATGATGAGCGTTGTACTCTGAGAACCGGCATTCCCGCCGGTATCCGTCAGCACTGGTATGAAGGTCACTAAGATCGGTACGGCTACGAAAGCCGCCTCGAACCGTCCAACGATCATTCCATTGAAGAGACCTGAAATCATGAGGATAGACATCCAGGGAATTCTGCGCTTCGCATGATCCCAGGCACTTAGGTCACGATAACCAATCTCTTGGGGTTGTACACCGGCAATGAGCTCCATATCCTCCGAGGCTTCCATCTCCAAAATATCTATTGCATCATCGACGGTAATGACGCCGACCAAGCGATCCTCCGAATCGGTGACCGGCAGCGCTTGGAAATCATAATGCATGATGAGGCGAGCGGCTTCTTGTTGATCTTCATTGGTATGGACGGAAATGATCCGCTTTTGCATGACGTCTTGAAGCAAATCTTCATCCGGTGATTGTAATAGTTCTCGTAGCGATAGAACTCCTAGAAGAATTCTATCTTCGCTGGTGACATAGAGCGTGCCGAACGTCACGGCTGATGTTCGGTCTTGACGTAGACGTTCGAGAGCTTCTCCAACGGTCATCTGTGCAGTGAAGATCAGAGGGATATCTGTCATGACCGAGCCTGCCGATTCGGGCGCATAATTTAGAAAATGATTGAGCAAGTCACGCCGCTCAGACGTTGTCATCTGAAGCAGACGACGCACCATATTCGAGGGTAGTTCTTCCAAGAAAGCGACAGCATCGTCGGTCTCCAGACGTTCAAAGAGTTCTTTTTCTTCAAATTCATCCAGAGCAGCAAAGATTTTCGTCTGTTCTATAAGACTCATCTGCGAAAAAGCCTCTGCTGCAACATCCTTCCTCAACACTCGAAAGGTCAACAACTGCTCACGTTCATCCAAATCTTCGATGAGGCGTGCGATGTCCGACGGATGAGCCTCGTCCAAAAGGATCCTCAAACCCGCCAGGCCCTGCTTTACCAGGACGTCTTGTACTTGCGTACGCGTTAATTTCTCCATAGGTCACCTCCAGTGAAAGCCGGAAGAAGATCCCATGTCATTGAAGTAATAAATAGTGCAGACTACAAAGGCAAGAACATATGATTACCGTATGGACGGCATAGAATGACGTGTTGGCGGAAAAGATTCTTTAGTGAATCTTATGCCTCTTGACTAGGAGTCTTTGCTGAAATTACCGGACAACAACTAGGTCGATCTTCTGCTTGAGTACAGCTTTCCATCTCAGACTCCTTTCAAGTCATATGGATCTTTAGAAGATCCAAGAACATAACACCTTGCGTATCCTACGTCTAATCAGGCATATTTGCAAACAACGATTCCCTTTCATAAGATCGAATTATTGCTAAGATTTGCATCATGCGGATAACATTAATGTTTGGGGCTCACACCCTTAGCACATGAAACCTAAGCACGGTTGTGACAGGAAAGGAACCATAATGGGCAAGAAGATCATTATCATTGGTGGTGTAGCAGGCGGAGCGTCTGCTGCAACAAGGTGTAGGCGTCTGGATGAGCACGCAGAAATCATCATTTTTGAACGGGGACCTCATCCCTCCTACTCGAATTGCTGTCTCCCCAATTATCTGAGTCGTGAAATTGAAGACAGCGAAGATCTTGTCGTCATGTCCCCCGAGAAATTCAAAGCAAGCTACAATATCGATGTCCGTGTCCTCCATGAGGTCATGCAGATTCACCCCGAAAGACAAGCAATCGTAGGTAAAAACCTCGTCACCGGAGAATCCTTTGAAGAGGCCTACGATGATCTGATCCTTGCAACAGGATCTTCTGCCATCATGCCCGGGAGTATCGACGGTATCGATCGAGAGCATGTTTTCTGTCTTAAAGATATTCCCGATCTCGAAGCCATCGACGAATATCTCAGAACTCATGATGCCAAACATGTCGTCGTTGTCGGCGGCGGCTTTATCGGCTTGGAAGTGATGGAGAACCTACGCTTGGCGGGCTTTGAAGTGACGCTGATCGAAGGCATGAATCAGGTGATGGCCCCACTCGACCTCGATATGGCTCAAACGCTCCATAAGGTTATCTACGATCAAGGCGTTGAACTGATCTTAGACGATACGGTAGAAGCCATTGGTGAGGACAGCGTCACGCTAAAGTCAGGGCGATCAATCAAGACGGATGCTGTGATTATGGGCATTGGTGTCACGCCTAATACGCAATTGGCAAAGACAGCCGGTATCGAAATCGGCTCTACCGGTGGCGTCAAGGTAAACCACAATTATCAGACGAACATTCCCCACATCTATGCTGTTGGTGATGTGATCGAAACCCACCACTTCTTAACTCGGCAACAGACTCGTCTTGCCTTGGCTGGGCCTGCCCAGCGACAAGGTCGAGCCTGTGCAAATGCTATTTATGGTAAATCCACGGTCAACAAGGGCGTGGTCGGATCAATGGTCCTCCGCCTCTTTGATTACAACTGTGCTTCGACCGGACTTAACGAGAAAGACTGCGAACGTCTAGGCATTGAGTACATGTACTCTTATGTCGTGCCGGAAGATAAGGTCAAGCTCATGCCCGATGCCCATCCTCTCTTCTTCAAGTTGATCTTTCAAAACCCATCAGGACTTATCCTCGGCGCGCAGGCTATCGGTAAGGGAGCCGTCGATAAACGCATCGACGTCATCTCCACCTTAATTCAACTGAACGGTACCCTTTACGACCTTCTGGATCTGGAACTGACCTATGCTCCACCGTTCAGCCAAGCCAGGGATGTCGTGAATATGGCAGCTTTGGTTGGAACCAATCTCCTCGAAGGCGAATTCGAACAACTTCCACTAAACCGGCTGCGAGAAGAGATCGAGAAGGGTTCATGCTTCATCGACGTGCGTCCTCCCGACGGGTATGCCAACGGACACCTCAAAGGGGCAATCAATATTCCCTTGGGTCAACTTCGATCTCGACTAGCTGAAGTGCCACGCAATGTCCCTGTGTTTCTTTATTGCCAAACGACTCGCAGTGCTTACAATGCCCTGCGGATTCTCCAAGGCAACGGATACACCAATGCGAAGACTTGCGTAGGGTCGATGTTGGCTTTTAGCATGCACGAGTATTTTGAAGATCAAGTGACAGATCGCGAATCGATCCTCACGGGTTATTTGTTTAAATAACTCGAAAAGCCCGGCACGCCTCTCCCCTCGCTTGAGCGATCGTCAAATGTTGCCCCCATGAAGAGCAGGATTGTTTAGACTTATAACATACCTAACTGTTATCGAAGTATAGGAGGTTAGTATGAACAATACGATGAAGGTTATCTTCCATATTGATGAACGCGAAAAATGGGATCTGACCCTGGCGAATGTTAAGAACATTCTTAACGAAGCAGAGGTTCAAGATCGACCCATCGAAGTAGAAGTTTTGGTCAATGCCGCGCCGGTCATGGACCTTCAGGTTGGAATTGAAGAATCTAAAGAGATTCAGGATACGATTGCAGAATTGCAGGAACGAGGCGTTGTCATTGCAGCCTGCAAGAATGCTCTGAGCAAACATGATGTTCCTGAAGATCTACTAATGCCGGACATTACGCTGGTCCAAGCCGGGGTATTTGAACTAGCTGAGAAACAAGGAGAGGGTTTCGCCTATATCAGGCCGTAACTCTCACACCCTTTATTTCATGGAGACCGACTCATTGGAGTCGGTCTTTCTTATGGATCTCATTGATTCCACTAATTTCATGACCCTCCTACAGCAATGATCCTATGGACCACGTAATCCCGGATCTCGATTAATACTTAGTAAGACCTGGATAGGTAGACTTACTGATCTGAAGCAAGAGGAGAAAAGAATGAAGAAACAACGCTTAGGTAGAACTGAACTTATGGTGTATCCCGTGACCTACGGTGGACTCATGCATAAGGACGATAATCCCAAAGCAGTGCAGGCTTTTGTTGATGAAGCTATTTCACATGGTGTCAATTACTTCGACATCGCTCCGGACTATGGCAATGCAGAGTCTTTGATGGGACCTGTGATCGAGAAGTATCGTGATGACGTTATTATTGCATGTAAAACCAAGGAACGGTCCGCTGAAGGTGCAAAGCGTGATCTACTCAAATCATTAGAGTTATTGCGAACCGACCATTTCGACGTCTATCAATTCCATGCCGTTAATTCGATGGACGATGTCCATGAGATCTTTGGCCCCGGTGGTGCGGTAGAAACATTCCTCTGGGCAAGAGATGAAGGGCTCATCAACTACATCGGCATGTCAATTCATAATGAAGAAGCCGGCATGGCTGCCTTAGAGAGATTTGACTTTGATCTCTTCCTTTGGCCTCTTAATTGGGCACTTAGTCTCACCTCCGATTGGGGCAAGCAAATTGAACAAGCTGCTAAAGAAGGGGATCGTGGGCTCCTTGCCATGAAAGTTCTAGCGCACCGGCATTGGCGCGAGCACGAAGAGGTAACGTCTGAGAACTCATGGGCACGCCCCATCGATATCTCGAATGATGCCGATCTCGGCATCGCTGCTATGAAATATGCTATTGCTCAAGGGGGACATACACTCGTGCCACCAGCAGAGATTGAACACTTCCGCTTCATGTTGAAACACATAGATCAAGTGATGGAGAATCCTCTGACAGAAGAGGAACTGGAATTCCTCAAACGTGAGGCTGAACTCGTGAAAGATGAAGTAATTTTTGATCCAAACGAAAGAGCTTAGAAGCCACTATAGCCTTACAAAAAATGACCGATCGCGGGATCGGTCATTTTTTAACGCTTAATCCAGCATCATGCTTAAATAGAAATGAGGGATAGGTCCGATCCGGTCCACACCCTCATACAATCTATTGATTACGTTCGTTCCTCAAATGGAATACCTTCGCTTACTGAAAAATATACTCTGTCTCGACCTTATTATCGGTTCCGAGAATGACGTGCTCAATGGCGCAATTGTCATCGACATGCTTAATGATGAGCTCACGGTATTTCTCAGGGACATCCCCTTCAATGGTCAGCTTAACCTTACAATCAACAACATAACGACCTGTGTCAGCGCTACCACCCATTTCGATTTGAACATCGATAGGGGCTTCAATCCCACGAGCTTGCAGGAACTGGCGCACAACGATGGCTTTACAGCCGGCTAAGGCGGCTACCAACAATCCACCGGGCTTGGTGCCCTTGACTTCTTTTTCCGGATTCTTAGGGTCCTGATAGTCAATGATATAGTTAAAGCCATCGACTTCACAATTCACCTGATAACCATCTTCTGCTCTTGCGGATACTTTCATAACATCTGCCATATTTCTTACCTCCTGGGAAAACCATATCACAAGTCTTTTTTTCTCTCAGTCAGAAGGAACGCATGAATTCTTCTCGCAGCACAAAGCATTGGTCACAGATAGGACGAAGTAATCATCCGGAGGGGTCTATACTTATGGAGGCAAAACAAATATTGGCTTACCGGACTTCAAGATGCATTTCAAGAAGATGCAATGGATCGTTCGATACTTATCTATTGACTGAACGAAGATGCAAGAGTCACCTTAATCTTATAATTGAGTAACTGAAACAAGAGGATAAATCTATGAAGAAACATTGTTTAGGCAGAACCGAGCTCATGGTCTACCCGGTTGTGTACGGGGGCATCATCCATAAAGATGAAAAGCCTGAAACCGTCCAAGCATACATCGATGAAGCGATCGATCATGGCGTCAATTACTTCGATATCGCACCGTCTTATGGCAGTTCTCAAGCCCTTATGGGACCTGCGATTGAAAAATACCGAGATGACATCGTTTTAGCATGTAAGACGACTGAACGTTCAGCCAAAGGGTCGAAGCGTGAACTGCTTCAGTCTTTGAAAGACCTGAGAACCGATCACTTTGACATTTACCAATTCCACTCCCTCACCACGATGGACGATGTGAACGAAATCTTCGGTCCCGGTGGTGCAATGGAGACCTTCCAATGGGCTAAAGAAGAAGGCATCATCAAATACATTGGTATGTCGATCCACAATGAAGAAGCAGCGGTTGCTGCACTCGAGCGGTTCGACTTCGATACCATACTTTTCCCACTCAACTGGGCATTGAGTCTTACTTCGAACTGGGGTAAACAGATTGAGCAGGCTGTCAAGGACGGAGACCGTGGCTTCATTGCGATGAAAACGCTCGCCCATCGACTATGGCGTGAAGGCGAAACGAAAACTTATGAGAAATCATGGGTTCGTCCCTTCGATACAACAGGTCAAGACGTAGCTTTAGCAATTGCCTCGATGAAGTATGCTATCGCCCATGGGGGTCAGACCCTTGTGCCTCCGGGTGACATCGATCACTTCCGTTTCATGCTTCAATACATCGATGAAGTCTTGGACAATCCTTTGACCGATGAAGATCTGGAATTCTTGAAGCGCGAGGCTGAGCTCGTGAAAGATGAAACTATTTTTGACCCTTCAAAACACGCCTAATCTACAAAGCAAGCATTAGACCGAATATAAAGACCTGCCTTGTGCAGGTCTTTTTTTCTACAGAGATCTGTCAGAAGGGGCTGTTGGCTTGTGAGTGGCAATAGGTATCGTTGCAGCACGATTCAAATACAATTTATTGAAAAATCCCACAACTTTGCCAATCAACATCGCGCTAAGAATGGTACCTTCGCGAACAGGGCCGAGGTTACCGAGGAAGATGAGCGACGCTAGGAGGCCGATAAGACCGCATGTCTCGTCAAAGATAACCTTCATTCGACTGAACGTAAAACGGCCTTTGGTGACCTTCATTAGGGCAGAAACCAGACCTTCAGGTGGCATAGCAAGGAGATTGGGCAAGAGATAGAGGAACACCCCCAAACCCGTGATGCCAATGCCGATGAAAACGTAGATAAGTCTAAGCACGTAAGGCTCAGGAATAGGGAGCCAATTAAGCAAATGGTTGTGATCCGTAAGATTCACAAAACTACTGAAGAAAAAGGTTGTCACAATTTGTAGGAGTTGAATGGGTTGGTAGTTGCAACGCAAGAGAATAATTTGCATGAGAATGAAAAACAAGTAGACCAGAAGACTAGCCGTACCCATGCTAATGCCTGTAATAAGTTCTAAGGCATAAGGAACGCTGCTCACAGGAGAGATTCCAAGTCCTGCCAATTTAGAGATATTGACACCGATGCTAAGGACAAATAGGCCCAAGACATAGATAACGATGCGCTTAATATAGCTTCCGATTTGTAGCAATTCGCACTCTCCTCTTATGCTGTGGTTCCGCCTGATCTGAAACGTCTATCTGTGCGAACCTCGATAAACCTGCAAAGCATTGACCTCCATGAGAATAACCCACATTCCCTGTGACCTTGAATGCTTATGATCTATCGAAAGATTAATTCTAAGTGGAAAGATCCAATCTTTCGTAACCTCTCAAATTTAAAGGCTCAATCCGCTCACAATAAATGTACTTATCCGGGAAGAACTCTAGAAAATGCTCGTTAGTCTATAAACCAATGACAAGATAAATGGTCTAGAAACCGGCGTAAACTAGAAGCCGGCGTAAACTAGAAACTATGAATCGTATCAGCATCTAAGCGCTCAGCAATAGCAACACTTAAGGTAACTGCCAGTTCAAGATCACGGTAGTCGCAGATAGAGTGATGACTATGGGCATATCGGACAGGGATACCCATAACGATCACAGGAACCCCTTCACCGGACAGGTGGATCGCAGCAGCATTGGTACTTCCGCCACTTCTCACGGCCTCTTGGACCGGGATATCCAGTTCATGTGCCAGCTCCAAAACGAAACGCATGAACCGGGGATTCGTGATCATACTGACATCGATATGTCGCAGCATTGGACCTTTACTCAAGGCCGTTTGGGGCGGTGCTCCTTCGGTAGAGCGATAACGGTCATCTGCTGGCGAACCTTCGAAACAAATAGCGATTGAGGGCTGAGTTTTCCTTGCCGTTACTTGTGCGCCACGAATGCCCACTTCTTCTTGTGAAGCGTAGGCAGCAATAGGGCTCACCGCAAGATCCTTCTTGTAAAGCTGTTTAAGCACTTGAGTGACTGCTACGCAACCAACGCGATTGTCGAAGGCTTTGCCCAGAAGAAGATCTCTTCCCTCTTGAAGCATTGTGAATTCCACGTCCGGTACGATAGGCGCACCGGTCCGAATGCCCCAGCGTCCTGTGACATCTTCTGCAGACTCGCCCCCGACATCGATCAGCATATTTTCTAAGCTAGGCGCCGTCGTTTGTTCTGATGGTGTCATGTAGTGAGGCGGCTTGCTAGCGACAACCCCTTTGATATAAGTGCCATCCGACGTGCGGACCTTCACTCTTTGCGCCCCCACATTGGCCGGAACCCACGAGCCTAGGGGTAGAAAACGAATCATGCCGTCCGGCAAGATGCTCTGAACAACGAACGCTACCTCGTCCGTATGAGCATCCAGGAGCAGTCTCGGTTTAGACTCTTCCTTGTGAGGAAAAACATAATAATTGAGCAAACTGTCTCTTTCCTGTCGTCCTAACCCATCCGTATGGACTCGTAGGAGCTCTACGACATCCTCTTCAAAACCGGGGGCGCCGGCTGCATTCGATAGTTCTTCTAATTCGCGGATGACCGATTCTTTGTCCACAGTTCTGCTCCTGTTTCTATCCCTTGCCTGTAATGCTCAGCACATTTTATCAATTGCCCTTTGATCAAGCTACCTGTTCACCTTAGGAAGCGAGTGAATCTTTCATGCTACACTCTATACAGCTGTATAAATGAACTACAAAAGCCCTGCGCCATTCCCTGTGAGGTATGTGCTCAGGTCTAGCAAAAAGGAGCAGACTCATGAAGAAGAAATATTTATTCTACCCAATGCAAGGCCAGGAAATGTGCTTCATGCATGTGTTATTAAATGCCATGGACCTTCATGAAGCCGGACATGAGGTCAAGATTGTGTTCGAAGGTGCATCCGTCAAACTCCCGCCGGTCTTCGAAGAAAAGAAACTGCCGCTTTACTTGAAGGTGAAGGAAGCCGGACTCATCGCCGGAGTTTGCGAAGCTTGTGCCAGGACTCTTGGTAGTCTGGAAGCAGTCATTGAATCAGGGCTTCCTGTTTTAAATGATATGCAAGGTCACGCGGGACTTAAACCATTTATTGAAGAAGGTTACGAGATCTTTGTCTTCTAGCTTTTATTCAACGGTTTTTAGCTCATTCATCCGACACATAGGCGAGATTATGAATTTAGGTTCTGAGACCTCACTTGGACTAGGACTATCCTTGAGTGATCCTTTGAAGACGCTAACAGATCGTGGCACTTTCAGCTTTATCTGCAGTAGGTTTTACCATCGCTACCCTTACCGGACGTTCATTTCCGGATGGAAGCGGGAGCTTTATTAAACCTTAGGTTGTGATGTAGCCCCATCGGCTGATCTGGCCTTCCTGTTACATCCCTTTCCAAAACAGGTAAACATCAGAATTACGCTCATCTTTCTGCACATAGGATTACTCTCTCCGACTTTACGGAATCTTCTTTATGTTCACCCTATGCTTATCATCAGCGACCGTGGATTGGCTTTCGAGAGAGCGAATGCTATCTCTACGCTCGCAGCTTCAGATCGTTTCTTGAGAAACAACTCTATTGAAAGCTTGACAGTTTGCTGATTCGGTTGAAAATAGTTTCCATCAGCAAAATTATTCCGCTGAGAAAGGTTGCTCCGTGAGCTCATTGCGTGAAACAATTTTCAAGAAACCTACTGCTTTCTTAGTTCTGGCCTACGTTTCTGTCATCCTTATCGGCACAGGCTTTCTGATGCTTCCGGTTGCCAGTCAAACCCGAGCCGTTACCCCCGTGATCGATGCTTGGTTTACTTCGGTCAGTGCTTTTTGCGTGACGGGTCTGGTTCCGTTAACAACGGCTACTTATTGGTCGTATTTTGGTCAGGCTGTCATCTTAATTCTGATTCAACTCGGGGGGCTAGGCATCATGACCATAGCGACCATTGTCGCCGTCGTGGCTCATAGAAGAATAGACATGCAAAGCCGCAGACTTATCCGGGAAGAGACAGGTTCGGATTCTACCAAAGGGGTTGTCAAACTCATTTTGTACGTCGTAAGAATGACGTTCCTTATCGAAGCCATTGGGGCACTTCTCCTGAGTTTCCAATTCGTTCCTGAATTTGGTTGGGGGAAAGGATTATGGTTTGCCGTTTTCCATGCTATCAGTGCTTTCTGTAATGCCGGCTTTGACATTATCGGAGCTGAGAGCTTAGCACCTTATTCGGGCAATGCCCTCGTCATGCTCACCGTCAGCTTCTTGATCGTCTTTGGTGGATTAGGGTATCGCGTCATTCAAGACGTCGTGACCACCAGAAACTTCAGACGGTTACGGACTCATTCCAAGATTGTCATCAGTGCAACATTATCTCTATTACTAGTGGGTATCCTGTTCTTCTTGGCAACCGAATGGTCTAACCCTGACACCTTAGGTGGTATGCCTTTTTATCGTAAAGTGCTCAATGCCATCTTTCAAAGCGTTACACCTCGCACAGCGGGCTACTTCTCAATGAATCAGACTTTACTGACAAACGCTTCGGTCATCTTTACCATTATCTTGATGTTTATCGGAGGCTCGCCGGCCAGTACAGCCGGCGGTATTAAGACAACCACCTTCGTCACCTTAATTGGGTTCATCCTTTCGGAAGTTAGAGGGCGTGGCAATGTTGTCGTCTTCCGCCGTTCTCTTTCAAAGACCACAGCAACAAGAGCCGGTTCCGTGATGGTTGCAAGTTTACTTTGGTGTACGCTTGGCATTTTATTGCTAAGCATCTTTGAGCCGGAAATAAGTACATTGGATCTCAGCTATGAGATGGTATCTGCATTTGGTACCGTTGGTCTTAGCCGCAGCCTCACCCCTTTCTTGAGTTCGGCTAGCAAATTTATCCTCAGTCTAAGTATGATTGGCGGTAAAATAGGTATTCTTGGTTTGGTCTTTGCGATCTCAAAACCTGCAAAGGCTGTGAACTATCAGGAAGCGGAGACTTCCATCGTCATAGGTTAATCGGTTTGGGCTTTTTGGTAACGAAGCGTTTAGACCTTAAGGAGTTAACATGCAGCAGAAAACCTATACGATCATCGGGCTAGGCATCTTTGGCCGTGAGCTTGCACGAACCCTTGCGAAACTCGGACATTATGTGATGGTCATCGATAATGATCAAGAGAAGATCAATGAAATCGCTAATGAGCTCGATGAGGCTTACTGCGCCGACGTCACGAACGAAAGCGTCATGCGAGATCTTGGTGTGAACAATTCGGACTACGTCATTATCACGATGGGACAGAATTTTGAGGCAGCGCTTGTCGCAACCATCAATGCCCTCGAAATCGGGGCTACGCGCGTCCTAGTCAAAGTCAGCAATCATCTGCATGCAAGCATCTTAGAGCGCGTTGGGGCTACGCGAGTCATCATCCCTGAGATGGACATGGCAAGGAAGCTTGCTCACTCCCTCACGTCCCCCAATTTCGTCGATATCGTTGAATTAGCTGAGGGCTATTCTATGGTTGAGATTGAAGTTCCTAAGAAGTGGATCGGCAAGAGCATTGAGCAGCTCAACATTCGTCGCGATTATCACGTGAACGTCGTTGCAATTCACAAGGGCACGGATGTGAACATCAATCCAAAACCTTCCTATGTTTTTACCGTTGAAGATCGGGCTTATGTGTTAGGTCATACGGAAAAAATCGAAGCCTTGGGAGACTTATGATCCACAAAAGCCAACGAGCAGCATCTCCTTTTGAAGCAGGGATAAACCTCAAGCCCCAGAAACTAAAAGCCGGCGATACCATTGCGATTGTGAGTCTATCGTCCGGCATCTTGGGTGAGCCTTTTATCAAGCAACAATTGGATCTAGGACTTCGTCGCTTAGAGGCTTATGGGTTCAACGTCAAAATGATGCCAAATGCCTTACGTGGTTTGGAATACCTTTCCGACCATCCCGAAGCTAGAGCTGATGATTTGATCATGGCCTTCCAAGACGTTGAAGTGAAAGCTATTGTGTGCGCGATTGGTGGTGAAGACGGATTCAGACTCGCACCGTATCTCTTTGAGAACGATGCTCTTTGTGAAGCCGTTACCAGACACCCTAAGATCTTTCTTGGTTTCTCAGATACAACCGTCCATCATCTCATGCTGACAAACTGCGGATTGAGAACATTCTATGGACAGGCCTTCTTAGCTGATATCGCTGAGCATAGTACTGAAATGCTTCCCTATTCTCGCCAAGCCTTTGAAGATCTCTTCTTACAGGGCAAGATTGATGTCATTGAACCCAGTTCTGTATGGTACGAAGAGCGTCATCGTTATGATGATCGTCAGTACGGCGTCGATCGTGTGATGCATCCCGATACGAAGGGCTATGAGCTTCTTCGAGGCCCGGGTAAGTTTAGGGGGCAGATCTTTGCCGCTTGTATTGAATCCTTATCCGACATCTTCTCCGGAACTAGATATGCTGAAGAACCAAAGATCTTTGAGCACTATGACATCATGCCGCCTGCCGAATTCTGGGCCGGCAAGATTCTCTTATTAGAGAGCTCCGAAGAAAAGGTGTCCCCTGATAATCTAGAGGCTATGCTTCGTGTTTTGAATGAAAAAGGTTTCTTCGATCGGATTACGGGACTCCTGATTGGCAAACCCCAAGATGAAGCGTTTTATGAGGAGTACAAGCAGGTCTACTTGGATATCATCACTCGAGAAGATCTTCCCATTGTTTACAATATCAATGTGGGTCATGCCACCCCTCGAGCGATTATTCCCCTTTGGACTCTAGCGGATGTGGATTTAGAGGTGCAGACGATTACGTTCCTAGAAGACGTTTTACTATAATTGCTTGAGATTCAAGTGGGATAGGATTCAAGATAGTTGACCCATTCATCATAAATTTCTTGACGGGTTCTACCTAAGGTCCCTTCATAATCTTCGCTTCCGATAAGCTTCAAAACGCTATCCCATGAGTAATGATTCTCGAGATACTCAATATATGTATGAGCAAAGGTATAGCCTCCCATGTTAGAAAAATGGATTGGATTCTTTGTCCCTGTATCTTCGAAACTTGGGATAGGGACAAAACTTAAGAGGTCTCGGTGGAACACTTCACCGTTACTCAAGTGCAAGGCCATCCCCTCCGTGAGCCAAAGCGATGGTTTGGGGTTGATCACTGAGATATAAGCATGAACAATCTCATGCGGTAAGGCATCTTTGACATCATCATATTCGTGGACATCTCCTGGATTGGCCGGTGAGGTCAAGATGACATTTCTACCTAGATTGTCACCGATATACCAATCCAGCGAGAGAAGTGAGACAACATATCCGTACTTCTTTTGTTGCATAGTATGTTGGGAATCATAGACATAGACATTGACATCTTGCTTGTCGTTGAAGCCCAAACGTTTGGCAATTTCTGCTGTCGTCTCATCAGCAAAACTCAAGAGATCTTTCGCTGTAGCTTCTTCTTGTTCGTAATATAGGGTTATCCATTCCCCTTCCAGTTTGCTCATCGCTTTCGTTTTCAGATTAAACGTCGGGATGAAATTGATCAGAACAAGGAGGCCTAATACAACTACGGTAACCCCAAGAATCGTGAGTCTTCTTCTCTTCATCGTTTGTACCTCGAGACGGCTGATTTACAAAACACTTTCAAGGCTACGGAGCCATTGATACAGTGTCAATATGAAAAGGAAGAAAGCAGAATTTCTCGTTGCATTCTAAGAGATACCGATGTTAATCCTTGCGGGCATAGAGCTGATATAGAAGATAATTTGTCAAACGAATAGGCAAGATGCGTTCCAGCACCAAGATCGCCCGGTAGCTTAGCCCATATCCTTGGATTGGTTTAGGTCTTCTCTTCTTTGTAGCAAGACGCACTAAGTGCCGGGCAAGCCGTTCGCATGACGAGCCTGCACCCTCATCTCTCTCCATTTTCCTTATAGACGTCAAGGCTCGATTCCCATAGATAGGACATTCGCTGTCTTTGGCGTATTCCCTATGCTCTGTAAATGGTGTCTTGATGTCCCCGGGCATGATGGAAACAAGCTCTATGTTGTACGGCCGAAGTTCATTGTTGAGTCCGAGAACCAGCTGATTGAGAGAGGCTTTTGTACAGGTGTACGCTATCTGAAATGGGATGGAAACAACCGCTGCGACGGAAGAGATGACAAGGATTCGGCCATGGTTTTGCGCTCGCATCACGGGGATGACAGCTTGAATGAGACGGACCGCACCGAAATAATTAACGTTGAACTGACGCATGATATCATCCATCTTGGAGGTCTCGATAGGACCTGCCGTTCCAAAACCCGCATTGCTAACAACGATATCGATCCTACCTTCCTCATCTATGATGCTTCGAACCGCCTCCTTGACCTCTTCGTCATGCGTAATATCACAGGAAAGATGGGTGATGCCCGGGGCGTTCTTTCCACTGCGGCTCAGTTCATAAACAATAAAGCCCGCTTCAGCAAAAGCACTTGCTGTGGCTAGACCGATTCCACTAGAGCCACCGGATACAACTACAACACGTTTCCTTCGATCCGACATCCCAAACCTCCATCTATGTGAAGATTCTGACATCATAGACGATGATTGACTATAGCGTCTTAGAATGGCAGCCATTCTTGTAGAGTACAGGTTGAATTGAAACAGATCCCAAGCATGTTCATGTTCCAACGTTCGTCTGTCTAAGCTACTTTAAGAAATCCTACCTTCTACTACGAACAGACCTCCAAGGATCTTTCCAGGGTATTCCTTGATGTAATCCTGGAGTTCTCGGAGATCGGATCGGGTGAATTGCTTTAAGGGTGTACCTTTAGGGATGTAGTAGCGTATGAAGCCATTAAGGTTCTCATTGCTCCCTCGCTCCCATGAACTATAAGGATGAGCGTAGTAGATTGTGGTCCGAGGCTCTTTGCTCAGGATCGATGTTTCTAAGCCTTCCCAAGCCCAAAACTCCGCTCCGTTATCTACCGTGATGCTCCTAAAACGATGACGGAATTGCGCTGCTCCTCATTTGCTTCAAGCCCATTGAGCGCTCGAATGACGGCCGATTGGGTTTGAGACGCCAGATTTAGGAAAATCCTTTCACGACGATATCGATCCACAAGGCTCTAGAGGCACGTCCGCTCCCCCCTTCATCGAATCTAAACAATCCATCTCCCTACGTCCCGAGCATCTTGAGGAATCGACCGAAGCGAAACCTAATCATTGCAAGATTACAGACTCGATAACACTCCTCATCATAGGTGGCTTGATAAACTGCTTGGTGATGATGACGAAAGTCGTAAACTACGAACCTACGGATAAACTCTAGAGCCTTAAGATCATCTTTGCTGTCTTGGGGTTCCTTCTGATCGTGTCCGTCGTCTCGCTCATCATCAGTACCGCCACCATGATGATCTACCGAAATAAATGAAGGCATACTGTCACGATTTACTTTGGGCTTATCACCATCATCTTCTTTATCTATTACAAACACTATGCTTTCCGGTTGATCTAAACGTTCGCTTGATTCTAATGAGGCTCAGAAACTTAATCGACTGCCGCAGATTTTGTATGCCAATCCTCATACCACGTTGGGATCGTTCTCCTAAACGCATCATAATGTTCAAAAGCCTGTTCGCATCGTCTCTTCATCCCCGCGATTTCATCTGCACCGAAACGCTCAGCCCACTTGATCGAATATAAGGAGGCATGAGCTACGTAAACAGCCAAGGTCAACCAAAACCTGTCAGGTACAACATCGTCGAAATAGGCATCGATCTGGCCGACACAATAAGGCACACTCACCTCAACACCAAAGCTTTCCAGCTTATAGAACTCTTCGTAGGGATCTCCTACTTCCCAGCGATTAAAGTCAATGACCCCTAATGACCCATCATCGGAGTAGATCAAATTCCCGGGATGGTAGTCGCCATGTTGATAGACCGGCTGTTCCTGCCATATCTTGTCAATGTTTTCTCCCACAAAAGCAACCGCGATCTTATCATTTGAGATCCTAACGTCAGATTCTAGGTAAGCTTGTAGTTGCTGAAGTTTCCTCGGGGCTTTGCTTTGTGCTGGCAGCTCATCTTCATGAATCTGTAGCGCATGGATCTTACGAAGGATTGTACCGGCGGAGCGACCAAGACGATACTGCTCAGATTCAGGTAGGCTCGGCAAGATATCGCCTAAGTCTTGTCCTTCAATCCATGACAAGAGCATATAAGTCTTCCGCTCATGCGAGTTCCCGCATACACCAAAATCCAGGGGTTGGGACATGGTGATTCCTGTCTTCTGATAGCGAGTAATGACTTCGAACTCTTTTCGTTTTATGTCGTAAGATTCAAGCGATGATACGCGAAGGAGCATCTTCCCCTGCTTGGTCTTAACCATATATTTTTCATCGGATGACCAACCCTTATTGATCCTATCAACGGATAACCAATGTTTAGATTGTGCGATCTCTTGGAACATTTCTTGATTCTTCTCGATTCTTGTTAAATTCTCTATCTCGACCGTCTCACGAATGCAGATAGAATGTTCCCAATGTGCTCCTCACCTTCCGGATCTTGATTGAGACGAGCAGATACTTGGGGCACATACACGATGGTTGCCAAGCGATGCACCATTGCTTGCATTGCTTGTATTGCTTGTATTGCTTGTATTGTTTGCATTGCTTGTGTTGCTTGTGTTGCTTGTGTTGCTTACATTGCCAATATTTCCCACATTACCCACATTACCCACATTACCCACGTTAACCAAATTGCTATATTACCTACATTATCAAGAGTGTATTGTACTTGTCTTTCTCAGGAATCTTAACATGCTGCTGAGTCTTCTCAGCTACTTTCTCAATGACATAACCGCCGGTTTAACTCCCTCTAGTTCCGGATCCGCTCCCTTTGATTCCGGTTCAGCTCCCTCTCAAACCGGGTTCAACTCCTTATTTTCATTTGAGAGACTCTATGATCGTATGGAATGCCTCTCTTTGGTAAAGCATCTTAGCATCGTTCTATTCATCCCAAATCGTGGGAGACCGGTCTCTTTGTGTCAAGGCATCTATTCTATAAATTGCATTTGGATATTTCTAAGAACCATAAAATAGACAACAGCCATAAGCGGTTGTCTCATTAATGTATAAGCTAAAGACGAACTAATCTTGATCAGCATGAAGGTCCGGTAAAGTAAAAGGCAGCATAGAACCCAAAGCATTTTGAACATTGAGCTTAACTTCGAACCTTGTTTGGACCGAAAATAGAGCCCTGAATTGAGCATAGGTCAGTTCAATCGATTCACCGGGACACTGTGCAGGTACTAAGAAAACCTCCGTCTCTCCCAAGGCATTGACCGTTCTCAACTCCCTCTCATACTCCGGTGGCTTATAGGGATATTGAGCCAAAGCAAGTTTCAAACACTGCTCACAGTTAGTGAAGCAAGCTTTGATTCTATGCCGAAGACATGAACCCTCTGTATAAGTTTCTAATAGATGGTTTAGGTCAACTTGCTCATCACGGACAACAACTTCCAAGCGAGCGTTGCTTGCTAAACTAGCGAATAACGGTATAACGTCTTCAAGCTCTAGATTCATTTCATCAATGCTTAAAACTTGAGGCCCGTCATCATCCCGCTGGTGCTGTTGGACCCGGAGGTAACCTGTTACATCACCCTCTTTGCTCCTTATCACAATGATATCGGATCCCCATTGGGGCAGACTTCGTGCAAATTCATCGATGCTTGCTCGACAAGTTATTCTTGTGTGTTCCTGATAGATTTGGAACAACGATTCAAGTGCGTCATAGGACTTTACATCTTGGGTCTTCACTGTCTCTATTCTTGAAGGATCGATGGGTTCAATGCCACGGAAATTTCGATGGATAAACACATACTCGGGGTGTGGACTTGCGTTATCAAAACCAAAGGTCTGATAGCGTTGGCGTTGTCCACCAAGGCTCATGAAAGCCACACCCTCTTCTCTGCACATCTCGAGCGTCGTTTGCATCATCGCGGACATAATTCCTTGTCCCTGATACTCAGGGTGCACTGATACCGCACCAATGCCATAGGACTTGACTTCAAAACCCGGTCCCACATACGTCCTGGGATGTACGTACACAGAACCAATAACTCTATCTTCATCTACTACCACGATGTGATTTCGGCGAATATCTCGATCTAATCCATAGCGCATTGGCCCTTCAAAAGCCAACGAGGACATCTCCAAGATATCTTGCTGAGTGAGACCTTGTTCAACGACCGGATCACCAACATACAGGTCATAGCCGCTCTCGAGCCTTCGATGGAGGTTAAAAGAATTCATAGAATCTCCCAGCTCACGCATTGCGAGCTAAATAACAATTTGCTTTATATGTGTAGCACTGACGGCACCTACCGGCGCCTATACGACGCGCTTGTATTCACCTTTACAAGGTCTTAACACCACCCAGGATAACCGATGACTTATATCCATGGTTTACCAAGAAAGCCGAGGCTGTCGTAGAGCGGTTTCCCGATGCGCAAAGCGTATAAATGACTCGGTCGGTGTCTAACTCATCATATCGTTTATAGAGCTCCTGCAGTGGAATTCGGATCGTTTTATCTTTCAGCCACTCCGGTACTTCTTCACCGTCACGGATATCAAGAACAATATAATCCTCATCCAAATCCCTTAAGTCTTCACCTCTAATCGCAGGTAACGATTCGAGCGAAGATCCATCATTAATAGCGCTGTTGACACCGCTCTTTAAGTAACCATCAAGATTATCAAAGCCCACTCTGAGCATCTGCCGTTTTATCTCTTGCAATAGCTCAGCGTCCGGATCATCAACGATAAGAACGATACGCGCGTCTGCCGGAAATAATGTACCGAGATAGGTTGAAAAATTCGACATTGCTAGGAAATATGAACCTTCGATATGCCCACCCATATAAGCTTCCTTGGAACGCACATCCAGGAGGACTTGATCATCCTTAAGATCCTGAAACTTGATCACCGGGACATTCACCATATCTCCAACAAACGGTGCGCCCTTGACGTTAAACGTCTCCATTTGATCGAAATAACGTGGTTTGATCCGCATTCTCCCAAAGGAATCAATGAACTCTTCCCTTGAATCCACCAATAGGTTCTTATTCGTCAAACGCTCATACCCCAGAGTCGAAAACGGACGATCGTCCATGGCCTCACCGCAAGCAGACCCGGCTCCGTGGGCAGGTAGGATCACGACATGATCCCCCAAAGGCATGAGTTTATCTACAACACTGTCATAAAGAAGACCTGTCATCTTTGTTAAATTCTCTTCGCCATAGAAGTCGGTTCGACCAAGATCTCCTGTGAAGAGAGTGTCACCTGTGAATACGATAAAGGGCGTGTCCTTATCCTCTTCATAAAGGACGTAGCAGAGATGTCCAAGCGTATGACCCGGTGTATGGATTGCTTCTATCTTTAATCCACCAACCTCGAACGAATCTCCATCAACGATTTTATCCCCGTAGACATATCCAAGATCTTCATGACCTGAAATTAGAATCTGTGCTCCGGTTAGCTCGGAGAGTTCCATTGATCCAATAACATAATCTTCATTCCTATGAGTTTCGAAAATATACTTGATCTGCAAGCCGTGTTTTGTTGCTAGATCCAAATAAACTTGGACATCCCGACGGGGATCAATGACTGCTGCTTCTCCATCATTTCCTACAAGGTAAGAGAAATGGGCTAGACCCTTACTTATAACTTTCTCTAAAATCATCAATAATCTCCTTTTCACTTCTTGTCCTAATTTATCATAACATTATTTCAATTCTAAGGTTTTCATGGCGCCGTTTCTTAGATCAACCAAGGGATATCCGTTAATATTATGAAGTTTTTGAGTTTTGAATCAGTCCTAGATCATCTGATCATTCACCTAAGGTTTCTTTAACCTATGTGTTTAAGAGTTATCGAAAAGTCAAAAAGGAGTTCTAAAAGAATCTGATCGCATGATTTCTTGGTTTCACCAGCTAAACAATTCTCACAAGTTCTTATTGGACATAATCCTTGGTTCCTGAGTTTTACATGAGAACGTTTCAGAAAAAGAGACAAGAATAACCTTGTTTGAACACAGGACTCTCACCAAGCCACCCGGAAATTTCGGTCACATCGTCGCCCGATAGACCATGAAATAGTCACGTGGATCCGGACTCCAAGGCAGATCAACCAGCAGCAATGGCCGGAAGACCGATTGCTGTCCCATTGCGTCCAAATAATCCTCAGATGGATAGTAAAGGACGAGGTCCGCCGAACGAGCATCTCGGACGAGCGAGCCCAGGATCTGATCTAATGCTGCCCCAAACACCGAAACATCAAATGGATTGAAGAAATAAAAGAGAGAGGTTTCCGGTGCCGGAGTGTAGGTTTCCGCCATTGCCTCAACGAAGCGTATAGTTGCCTGTGTCCTTTGAGTACGGTTATATCTACTCAGATTCTCTTTTGCTCGGCGCAGGCGGTCCGGATGAACCTCTAGCCCGTAACCGTCAAGTCCCAACTGATGATGAGCATAAAAATTCACCCGCCCAAGACCACAACCATAGTCCAAAAGACAAGCCTTCTCCAATGGCTCATACACTGCCCACAGCCTATCTAGAGCCCGGTAGCTCGTCGATTCGAAGCGGTGATAGAGCTGGCTACCCCCTTCCCACTCCTCGATCCCACACGTCCTGATCCCCAAATGGCGATCCACGGAGAAATCTCCTCGCGATACATACTTCTTCTTCATCTTGCGATGTTCGCTTTACTCAAAAGCCTGACCGAAACGATCTATGAAGCATCGTTCTTCAAAGGCAAGTTTGTTCGAAGCTTTTACTTCACGGGTCGGTTCCCCAATCGGGAAATAACCCACTACGCTATAGTCTTCAGGGATCTCTAGCAAGGCAGCGATCTTATCGGCCTTCTCATTTTCAATCTGACCCTGGATCCAAGTTGTCGCCAATCCGAGATCTGTCACAGCGAGCAGTACATTTTGTGCAGCAGCGCCAAAATCCTCCTTATTGCGACTCGGACCTCTTCCCTCAATCGTTAGGGGTTTGGTCGTCATGACGAGGGCGGCGGTTGCGGTCTTCACCCTGGAATGTCCAACGATCTCGCCTAAAGCCGTCAACGTATGGGGATCTAGAACCGCTACCATACGCGCAGTCTGAAGGTTGCAACCTGAAGGTGCGGTATAGGCGGCATTTAAGATATAGCACATCTCGTCATGGGTTACTTTGCGCGCTCCGAACGATGCGCGATAGCTACGACGAGCCTGTAATACATCAAGTAATTCCATAAGGACTCCTTCACATCAAAGTATTCACAAGCTGAAGTTTGGTAGGAGTTAAGGTATCACAATTCAATGGGCGTTGTTGAGTAGGTCCTCATTGACAAAACACACTAGACAATACTACCTCTTTTGTTTCTGTACTCTTACCAAGAGACATCCGCACCTCGTGGGGTCGTGTCTCTTTAAGTCTGTAACTTCGCGCTTGTGATTCCACGTTACAAAACAATCCGTTTAGTACAAGGTCTCGGTAGAAGCCTTACTGAGATAGTCATTCATACAAGACCAAGCTTCTGTGTATTCCAATCTGTGACAAAGAAGGGTTTGTAGCCTCCCTTCCTGGCCTTTGGCGCAAATAGATACATGGTTCCTA
>CAYFSS010000020.1:0-35648 GCA_964345975.1 uncultured Oscillospiraceae bacterium | reverse complement strand
ATGGCTAATATTGGATCGTGGGTTAATTAATGACTAAATTTACCAAACGCCCCGGAACATAGATCTCTTTTCGGAGCGTCCCGTCAGTCAGAGCTTCGATGACTCGTTCATCGCGCTTCGCCAAGGCAAAGACCTCGTCTTTCGTGGCGTCCTTGTTGATCTCCAAGCGTGAACGAACTTTCCCGTTAATCTGTAAGGCGATCTCGATGACATCTTCCACAAGTTTGCTCTCGTCGTAGCTCGGCCACGTCTGAGCATGCATGGGTTTATCGTATCCAAGAATTTCCGCCAGCTCCTCGGAAATGTGCGGTGCCATGGGGTATAGGAGCGTGAGGAAGGTTTTGACTTCTTGGGGTGAGTTCGCATCATGGTCCATAAAAGCATTGAGCAGCGTCATCAATTGAGCGACTGCCGTATTACCTTTCAAGTTCTCAAGATCTTCGCCGACCTTCTTGATCGATTGGTGGATGAGCGTTTGCAGGGCGGGTTGATATCCGTCACCCCCCACCTCGAGGGAAGGATCGATGCGGTCCTTGAGGGTCCATGTGCGTTCCAAGAAACGACGACACCCGCTGACGCCATTGGTATTCCAAGGCGCTGCCTTCTCATAGTCCCCGATGAAGAGCTCATAGAGACGGAGGGTATCCGCACCAAATTGTTTGACGATGTCGTCGGGATTGACCACATTGCCACGGCTCTTGCTCATCTTCTGGCCGTCTTCACCTAGGATCATGCCATGGCTGGTCCTCATCTGATAAGGCTCAGCTACAGGAACTAAGCCTAAGTCGTAGAGGAAGTGATTCCAGAATCTCGAATAGAGGAGATGGAGTGTTGTGTGCTCCATGCCGCCGTTATACCAATTGACCGGAAGCCACGTTTTGAGTGCTTCAGGCGATGCAAAGGCTTCATCATTCTGAGGATCTGTGTAGCGCAGGAAGTACCAGGATGACCCAGCCCACTGCGGCATCGTATCGGTTTCACGCTTCGCATGAGCGCCACAGCCCGGACAGGTCGTGTTGACCCATTCGTCGACGTCGGCGAGTGGGGATTCACCGTTTTCGTTAGGCTCATAGGATTCAACCTGAGGTAAGACGACCGGGAGATCTTCAACCGGAACGGGCACTATGCCACAGGTCTCGCAGTGGACGACAGGGATAGGCTCACCCCAATATCGTTGGCGAGAGAAGACCCAGTCCCTGAGACGATAATTCACGCTGCGGGCTCCTTGGCCGGTGGACTCGAGGTAAGAGGTCATCTTTTCGATCGCATCTTTGACACTCAAGCCGTTGATCAAGTCAGAATTGATGATCGTGCCGTCTTCCGTATCGGTGTGGGGGCCTTGACTTAGGTCGCTACCACTGATGACCGGGATCATGGGCAGGTCGTGGGCTTTTGCAAAGTCGTAGTCACGTTCGTCATGGGCAGGGACTGCCATGATGGCCCCGGTTCCGTAGCTCATGAGGACATAGTCGGCCACGAAGATCGGCAATTCTTCGCCGGATACGGGATGAACGGCCTTGACGCCTTGGATCCTGACCCCGGTCTTATCTTTGTTGATCTCGCTGCGTTCGAAGTCCGACTTGTGGGAGGCTGCGGATTGATACGCGGCGATCTCCTCCCAATTCTTGATGTTCCCTTGCCACTTCTTGAGATAAGGATGCTCGGGTGAAAGGACCATATAGGTGACGCCGTAGAGGGTATCGGGCCTGGTCGTGTAGATCTCCAAGTCATCGCCTTCGCTTGTCCCGAATTTCACGGTAGCACCTTCGGAGCGACCGATCCAATGACGTTGGGAGGCTTTCACGCGTTCGGGGTAATTGACCTCGTTCAATCCCTCCAGGAGTTTGTCGGCATAGGCTGTAATCTTGAGCATCCACTGCTCTTTGACTCTTCGCTCGACGACGGCGCCACAACGTTCGCAAGCCCCTCCTACGACTTCTTCGTTGGCGAGGACACACAGACAGCTGGGGCACCAGTTCACAGCCATCTCGGACTTATACGCCAGACCGTTTTCTAATAGCTTGAGGAAGATCCACTGAGTCCATTTGTAATACTCGGGATCCGTCGTATTGACCTCGCGTGACCAGTCAAAGGAATAGCCTAGGGATCTCAGTTGCTGCTTGAAGCGAGCGACGTTTTGCTCGGTGACTTGAGCCGGGTGAATCTTATGGGCGATGGCATAGTTTTCGGTTGGGAGCCCAAAGGCATCCCAACCCATGGGGTAGAGTACCTTGTCGCCTTGCAGGCGGCGCTTGCGTGCAACCGTGTCGAGAGCTGTGTAGGACCTCGGGTGACCGACATGGAGCCCGTCACCCGAAGGGTAAGGGAATTCTACGAGCAGATAGAATTTATCGCCCGGGTCGTCGTTATGCACGTGGAAGACGCCGTCGGCTTCCCAACGATCTTGCCACTTCTTCTCAATCGCTTGTGCTTCGTAAGCCATAGATTCACACTCCTCAAAATCAATAAGAGTCCAAGTATATCACGCTTGCTTGGAGTGCCAAGATTGATTCTAGACGATGTAAAACGGGCTCCAGAAGGCTAAACGAACGTTATGTTTATCCGCTTTCCGACCAAAGAGTTCGGCTCTGAGCCAGCCCGGCTGAAGTTCGGGGAGTTTTAGCGCTTTCTCTCGTCCCTCCTTGTTCATGGTTTGCGTGGCAACCGGGACGCCATTATTGATCAAGACGAGATGCGTTGGATCCATTTCAGCTCTTTGATCCTCTCTGTACTTGAGATCGACGGACCACCGGAGTTCTTTAGCGTCTCGCGGTACGTCATCGCCGGGAAGGTGACCGTCCAAATCAAGGTAGAGGCGTGGTCCTTGAGTAGCACCCACACGCCCTTGTTTAATGGCTCGTACCATGCTGTCGCTTGTGGCTAGCTCTGCGCCCTCGAGGATGATCTCCGTTGTGGTGGGGAGGAGGCCGTCTTCGCTGTGCCAGTCATGACCGGCAACGCCTGAGATGCGGTGACCGAGATTTAGGAGATCATCCCATTGGCGCCAGGCTTTTAAGTTGTATGGCGTATCTTCAGGGTCGGGCAAAGACCATACTTCGAGGTAGTCGATGAGGGACCAGTCGTCGATCGGCATCTCCCAATAGCAACCGGTACACCAGGGATTTCCGGGTGCAAAAGGATGAGCGATCCCAACTGCACGTCCTTTGGTTTGGAACGCTCTGAGGTGAGGGGTGAGGCTATCGATCGTGTGTTGACGCCAATCGCCCGCATCGCCGCCAAGGACGAGGAGGTGTCCCCAGAACGTAGTCCATTCCATCCCCGGGATGAGAGGGAGACCCTCGGGGTCATAACCATAGAGCGCACTTTGGGTGTTATGGTCGGTCATCGCAAACGCCTGGATGTCACTGTTGCGCATGCTTCGATTGAGTTCAGCAAAACTGAAGGCAGCATCGCTATGGCGTGTATGAGTGTGGAGCTCAGCTGAGATGTAGGGACCATGAACCGGTTCAGGTAGAGTTGCCCTCTCCTCATCGGGCTCTACCCCCAGGTCTCGCATAAGGTTCTCGACATAACGATCGCTTCCCCAGACCGTAAACTCGAAGGGTGTATCGACCAGGACCTGATGACCGGAGATCGTGAGGCGGAGAATGCCGGGTTCAATTTCGGTAGGGATGAAGCCGGCTGAACTTTGTTCTGCATTGAGGAAGAAAATAGCTTCCTCACGGCGTCGATGACTTGCACCAAGATAACGGTCGTTGAGATCCATCGAAAGCGTGATGAGCTGATCCGTCGTTAACTCATGATTGAATTGTTCGTACATTGCACGTTCATGAGGCGGGCCATAGCGAGTAATGGCTTCATCGACATAAGGCTTGATGTCGAGGTTCACTGTTTTTGTTTGGTACTTATAGCGTACATATAAGTAGGTGTATTTCTCGGGGATGGGGCAGGAAACCCGTACGTGCGTCGCATGGTTTGCCGGTGTGAGCATTCCTTGATGTTGAAAGATGAGTCTTAGCATCTTAATGTCCTTTCGATCGAATGGGGTTTGCTTATTTAACGGATTGATTTCATGAATTCTTTGAATTCAATGATTTCAGGGTTCTTCCAATGGTCTCATCGTTTTTGGTTGAGACATCGCTGAGGCGGTCGATGCTTTTCTATTGTGACCGTAGTTTAATCGCTTCGTGAGTACATTGCAGTAGGTCGTTTGATTATGCAGTGATTATATGACGTCTCTATAATTATGACCATTCTCAGCGAAGATCGTTGACTCTGTGTTAGTATTAGCAACGTGTGTAACACGAGATGAATGGATGATTAACGGGTTAGCTACGGTTCGATAAATGTCATGGAAGTAGCGACGAAGTAACGATGAAGTAGCGACCTGATATGAATGTAGGAGGTCCCTTGTGAAGCAACAAGATCTCATAAGCGCCATTGAATCGATCGAGGCGGAGGCCCAAGCGATCGTGGCCGGAGCCGAGCAGAAGGCGCAAGAAATTCGCCTTGTGACGCGACAAGAGTTGGCGGACCTGGAAGAAGAAACGACCAATCGCTTGGCTACCAAGCGACGTGATGCGGAACAGGCCCGAATCATTCAGCGTGAGCAGTCTCTTAAATCCGCACAAGAGGAAGCTGCGAAGGAAGGTGAAGTTCTCCGCGAGAAATCGCAAGAAAGATTCGATCAGGCTGTGAAAAACTTAGTCGAAAGGAGTCTCAAGCTCGATGGCCATCGTTGAAATGGAACATCTGACTCTTGTGGGTCAACAAACTGAGATGCCGGCATTGATCCATTCTTTGAGCAATGAAGGTATCCTCGAGATCGAGCGAGATGAGGCTCTGGAAGAAAGTTTGGCAGAACTGTCGAAAGGCATCCATGGTTATCGCCGTGAGATACCCGGCTTGGACTTTGGTCAAGCGTTTCGGACGAGAATGGCTCAATTGGCGGACCCTGAGGATCACTCCGAAGGATTGCTGACGTCGGTCATGACAGACTATCCACGCTATATCTCGGAAGCTACGCGACTCATTGAATACCTCGACCGTCAAGTCGACTATTGTGAAACGCTTGTTCCTACAAATAAGGGACTCTTTGCTAAGAAGCGTAAGGTAGCGCTTGAGGATTATCAGAAGTTGGGCGATCGCCAGAAGGAAATCTTGGATGCCGCGGATGAATTGGAGAAGCTGCGCCTTGAATTGGATGACTTGAGTCGCGATCGGACACAGATTGAACAACGCTATCGTCGCTTCACACGTTGGGCAGATCTACCTATTCCGGGCTTATTACGCCAGACCAAGAAGGATCCGGGCACTGAACATATTGCTCTTTATCTGGGCATCTTTCGTGACGGTGTTTCATTGGAAGAAGTGGAAGAATCAATGGCTGAGGCCGGTGTAGAAGCGTACTCTTACCAAGTCCTGGAACGTCGGGAGTCCGCGATTTCACTCATCTTCGCCGTTCACCGTGAAGAAGTCTCCCAAGCGATGCGAGTCCTCAGCACGCACGGTTTTGAATTACCGCCGGAACTACCACCTGAATATGAGGGAGATTTCCGGCTTGCTAAGCAAGCCCAAGGCGATGCGCTCAGCAGTGTTGAAGAACTCATGGCTTTGAAGCGTGAGGAAACCAAGGTCTTAGCTAGAGCTAAACCGACCTTTGAGATCCTCTCAGATTTCTACCGCATCCAGCGTTCCCGTATCATCGGGATGGAGCGCTTGCTCCAAACTCCTAATCTCTTTGTCCTTACGGCATGGTGTCCTAAAGCGAAGGCAGATGACTTGCTCGCAAAACTCGAGAAGGACTACACCTTTGCTGTCGAACGACGTGCGCCGTTACCGGATGAAAACGTCCCAACGCTCCTAGAGAATTCCGCCCTGGCGTCACCTTTCGAAGAGCTGGTCATGATGTTCAGTCCGCCTCGTTACGGTATCGACATCGATCCGTCGGGTTTCCTGGTTGTTCTCTATTCCTTCTTCTTCGGGATCATGCTCAGCGATATAGGCTATGGACTTCTATTAATGTTAGGGACCGGCATCTTGGTTTGGGGCTTAAAAGTCCAAGGAACGATTCGCAAGATGAGCCTTGTCCTCTTCTCGGGTGGTATTTTTGCCATCTTCTGGGGCCTCATGTTCGGTTCCTTCTTTGGTAACTTGCCCACCACAATAACCGGGGGAGCCATCAATTTGAAACCGGTCTGGTTTGATCCGCTTGATGATCCCATGACCCTCATGATTGCCAGCATGGTCTTCGGGGTCATCCACCTCTTCATTGGAATGGCGATCAAGATCTATATGTTGCAACGACGCGGCAATCTATATGAGGCTATGACCACGGTTTTCCCGTGGTACCTTATCTTGGGTGGTCTGGGTCTCATGCTTGCGACCAAGATCCCATGGGCACACTATGTTTCGTTAGCGGGCGTTGCGATCATCTTGATTCTCTCTCCCTCAGAGTCGAAGAATCCCATCAAACGATTCTTCTCAAACCTCATAAGTCTCTATGACATCACAAGTTTCCTGGGAGATATCTTGAGTTATACGCGAATCCTGGCGCTGACCTTAGCCACAGCTGTTATCGCACTTGTCGTCAATATCTTGCTCGAGCTTGTCGGAATTACGTTCCCGGCAATCATTTTAGGGATCGTCGTCTTGCTGTTCGGTCACATCTTGAACCTGGCTTTGTCAGGTCTATCCGCTTACGTCCATGCGATTCGTCTCCACTATGTCGAATTCTTCGGCCGATTCTACGAAGGCGTCGGACGTCTATTCGCACCGTTCGATCTACCCACGAAATACACAGAACCTAAGCTTGGCGTCATGCCGATGCTATCCGGGCAGATCCCAATCAAAAGCCCGACCGTCAAACCTCAATGAGCCAACCGCGAGCTAAACACTCGGGGTCTAAGGCTTAAAGAAAGTCAGTTCACCGGCAAACTCCGGTTTGCACAGTAATAATCCAGCCATATTAGGAGGCTAATTATGAACTTTATTGAATTTTTGGATCAGCTTGTCTCAGGTGCAGGTCTTGCCCTCTTGTTTGGTGTCATCACGGCCACCATCACCGGGATCGGCTCAGCGCGTGCTGTCGGTCGTGTCGGTTCTGTCGTCACCGGCGTCCTGGAAGAAGACCCCAGTCTCTTCGGACGAGCACTCGTCCTCCAAGCCTTACCCGGTACACAGGGAATCTACGGCCTCCTGGTCTGGTTCTTCATCTTCTTGAACGTCGGGTTCTTTGACGGCTCCTATGCCGATGTCACGGTCACCCAAGGCTTACTGTATGGAATCGCCACGCTTCCCATGATGATTGTCGGTTATTTCTCTGCAACCTATCAGGGTGCTGTCGCTGCCGATGGTGTTATCCTAACGTCCAAGCGTCCTTCTGAGATGGTCAAGGCCCTTATTCTGGCCGCTATGGTTGAGACCTACGCAATCTTTGCTTTGCTCGCTTCTATCCTCTCCATCCTCTTCATTTAGCACCTCATGAATCTTAGATATTTCATGGAATGGATGTAGAAAGGAGCGTGTCTATGCAAGGACTTGATGAAATTCGTAACAGAGTCATCGAACAGGCCGAGCGGCAAGCCAAGGTAATCTTGGCCGATGCCGAACGTTGGCGTACGGATGCCCTGGAACGCAGTCGCTTGGATGAAACCGAGCGTTCCATCGCCCTCGACCAAGAGATGGAACTCAGTGCGGAACGCGAAGAACGTAGAACCCGGTCAACAGCAACGCTCGAACGACGCAATGCTCTCTTACGAACCAGGCGCGGCCTAATCGAAGAAGTGAAGCAAAAGGCTTTGGATCAATTGGCTGAAATCCCGGAACACCGGCGGTATAGCTATATCCATGCCGTGATTGAAAAGTATGCCATCGGCGGTGAAACCGTCCTCTTGAATGCTCAGGATCAAGGGCTCTTCCGGCGTCTTCAGCAAGCGTCCGAGGTCGAGATCCATGCGGCCACTGAGCCGGCAAATATTCGCGGTGGCGTCATTCTCTTGCAAAATGAAAGACGGTTGGACTTCAGCTTCGATAAACTCTTCGAAACAGAGGAAGAGGTTTTGACCGAACAAATTGCTCAAGATCTCTGGGGGGAGGCGTAGATGGCACTACGTCGCAGAGCAAGTACAAGACACGTATTTCCTCATGCAGATCCGCGGTTTGCTTATGCTGCGGGACGAATTGGAGTGCTCGAAACTCGTTTGCTGAGTTTTGAACAGCTCATGCCGTTCGCTGACAACACGGTGCAGCCGTCGGAACTCCATCAGATTCTGGACAGCGCCGGTTATCCTGAGCATGAAACGTTGGAGAGTAGAGTCGATCTGATGGAGCAGGTTCTCTACGATCGTCTGCGGGATCTTGCCGGACGAAGTATGTTGCCAACGTTTGTGAGTTTAGAAAGAGATTTCCATAATCTTAAATGGTTCATGAAGAATCTCTTGCTTCAAGTTCATGGGACGTCTGAGGCGCACGCGCTTGAGGTTGCCGCAGATTATCCCTTGGATGGGGAGAGCCCCTGGCCGCAGGCATGGACCGGCGCTGTTTTGCCTCATGGTCCAACGCCGCCGGAGGATATCTGGACAATTGTTCTTCATGTCTTGCGTGAACAACCGATGGTTCAAACCGAATACCCTCAGGTTCAGATTAATATGCGCCCGATCCTTTACCGGGCGGCACAGAAGACCTACGAACTTTACCGTGAGACTCAGGACTTAGGGGTCATAGATCATTACCTCGATCGTGCTTATTACGAGGAATGGACCAAGCTCTTAGACCATCCGGAGACGGGTTTGGAGCGTGATTTCTTCGCCGATTGGATCAAGCTAAGCGCCGATATTAATAATTTGCAGATCTACCTCAGACTACAAGCTGCCGGAGCACCAAAATCCTTCCTTAAATTTATCGTCGTTCCCGGTGGAATCGTCGATCCGGAAGATTTGATCAAATTATTTCCGGAAGGAAATGCAACAGCTCTTAGAGCGCTTTATCGCAATTCCAGGGCGCTGCAATTAATCGATTATGCCGACTCGTTCATGCAACCTGAACAGTTAAGGCTATTTAATCGAGATGCCGATAATCTTTTGACGGACTTGACGCGACGAGGTCATCGAGTGCCCTATGCGGCAGAAGTCGTCCTGGCATTTTTCCGCTCGCAGCAGATGGAACTCCGCAATTTGCGCTTGCTGCTTAGCGCACGAGATCGCGAACCCAGCTTCGAAGAAGCCAAGAGTTTCGTACGCAACACAGCCCGCTGGGAGGTGCCTCATGCGTAAAACAAAAGGTAAAATCGCCGTTTTAGGTGATCTCGGGAGCATCATGGGCTATCGAGGTCTTGGTTTGGAAGTATTCCCGGTAGGTACCGAATCGGATGTCCAACAAGAACTGCGTTCCCTGATTCAAAGTGACGACTATGCCGTCATCTTTCTGACGGAGCAGTTCTACAAACGCTGTGCAGTCGTCATTGATGAGTTTAGCCATCAATTCTTGCCGGCTATCGTATCCATCCCATCGGCCGGAGAACAAGAAGGTCTTGCACTGCATTCGACTCAAGAAGCGGTTCGGCGAGCTGTCGGCTTCGACATCTTAAGCAATCGTGAGGCAATGGAGTCGCAGGACGAAGGAGAAAACGAATGAATGAGAATTTAGGTCGTATCACAAAGGTCTCAGGACCTCTGGTGGTCGCAGAAAATATGCGTGACGTCCAACTGTTTGACGTCGTTGAAGTTTCAGACCTTCGACTGATTGGAGAAGTTATCGAAATGCACGGTGACAGAGCCTCGATCCAGGTCTATGAAGAAACCGCCGGTCTCGGCCCGGGAGAAGACGTTCGAACAACGGGCTATCCCTTGGCTGTGGATCTGGCTCCCGGCCTTATGGGTGGGATCTTCGATGGGATCCAAAGACCTCTGGAAGTCATGCGCGAACAAACGGGTAATTTTATTGCCCGTGGCATTCAAGTCGATAAACTGGACCGCGAGACTTTGTGGCAGTTCACTCCGCATGCCGAAGTTGGCGATGAAGTGATTGCCGGCGATATCCTCGGAGTCGTCCCGGAAACCGAGAGCATCGAGCATCGGGTCATGATCCCGCCAACCCTCAAGGGCCGCTTCAAACTCGCGTCGATTGTCGAAGCCGGTGAATACACCATCACTGACCCAATCGCTGTCTTGGAAGATGCCGCAACCGGTGAGAAACACGAACTTGCAATGCTCCAGCGATGGCCGGTGCGTCAGGCTAGACCTCATGCAGGGAAGACCACTCCAACCGATCCCATGCGCACGGGTCAGCGAGTCATCGATGCGTTTTTCCCGATTGCCAAGGGCGGTACGGCAGCCGTTCCCGGGCCTTTTGGTTCCGGTAAAACCGTCATTCAACACCAGCTTGCAAAATGGGCTGAATCCGACATTGTCGTCTACATCGGCTGTGGTGAACGTGGCAATGAGATGACCGATGTCTTGAATGAGTTCCCTGAACTCATCGACCCCGCGACCGGTCGTTCGATGATGGAAAGAACCATCCTCATCGCCAATACGTCCGACATGCCGGTTGCTGCTCGTGAAGCGTCGATCTATACCGGTATTACGATCGCTGAGTATTATAGAGATATGGGCTACGCTGTCTCCGTTATGGCTGACTCAACCTCACGCTGGGCGGAAGCTCTCCGTGAAATGAGCGGCCGATTAGAAGAGATGCCGGGTGATGAAGGTTACCCTGCATACCTTGGTTCACGCCTTGCCCAGTTCTACGAACGAGCCGGGATTGTCACCTGCCTGGGCCAAGACGAACGCCGTGGTTACTTGACGGCGATCGGCGCTGTTTCACCCGCCGGGGGTGATATGTCTGACCCGGTCGTTCAGGCCACGCTCAGAATTGTCAAAGTCTTCTGGTCATTGAGTTCAGATCTGGCGTATCAGCGTCACTTCCCGGCCATAAGCTGGCTTGATAGTTATTCCTTATACGAAGACCGCATCCTGCCATCGCTCGATGGTCATATCGATGAACATTGGAGTTCCCATGTGCGTGAAGCTAAGCGCTTGCTCCACGATGAAGCAGAGCTTGAAGAAATCGTTAAGCTTGTCGGCCTGGACTCTCTGTCGCAGGAAGATCAGTTGAAGCTCGAAGCTACCCGCTCGATCCGTGAGGACTTCCTCCATCAGAACTCATTCCACGACGTCGATACATATACGTCTTACGACAAGCAATACCGCTTCTTGGACCTCGTGCTTACCTACTATCACGAAGCCATGACGGCCATGGAGTATGGTGCAAGGTTGACAGATCTCGTGGAACTCCCTGTTCGTGAGCGTATTTCTCGTTTCAAATATGCATCGGAGGATGACTCCGCCGAGCTCTATAAAGAAATTCATGACGAGATTCGCGCTCAAGCTTCTGAAGCTGCGCAATAAGGAGGTCACTTATGGCAAGACAATACAGAACAATAGAAGAAGTTGCCGGCCCCTTGATGCTGGTGCGAGATGTTGAAGGCGTGGCGTTCGATGAACTGGGCGAAATTGAACTGCCAAACGGAGAAATCCGCCGCTGTCGTGTCTTGGAGATCGACGGTTCAAATGCCTTGGTCCAACTGTTCGACAGTGCGGCAGGCATCAACGTCAAGCAAAGTGAAGTGCGTTTCCTGGGACGCGGTCAAGAGTTAGGCGTATCACCTGACATTCTGGGTCGAGTCTTTGATGGGAGTGGTCAGCCGATCGACGGGGCTCCCGCTATCATTCCGGACGCAAGGCGCGACATCAATGGCCTCCCGATGAACCCCACGGCCAGAGCCTACCCCAACGAGTTCATCCAGACCGGAGTCTCTGCCATCGACGGCTTGAACACCCTCGTCCGCGGTCAGAAGCTCCCGATCTTCTCGGGCTCAGGTTTACCACATTCCCAGCTCGCCGCTCAGATTGCCCGACAGGCAAGAGTTGTCGGCAAAGATGATAGGCCTTTCGCAGTAGTCTTTGCAGCGATGGGCATCACCTTCGATGAAGCGGATTTCTTCATCTCCGACTTCCGCCGTACCGGATCTATTGAACGTACGGTCATGTTCCTTAACTTGGCGGATCAACCCCCGATCGAGCGACTTTCAACGCCCCGTATGGCTCTCACGGCAGCCGAGTATTTGGCGTTTGATCTCGACATGCATGTCCTCGTCATCATGACGGATATGACCTACTATGCCGAGGCGCTGCGTGAAGTTTCCTCCGCCCGTAAGGAAGTTCCGAGCCGTCGCGGTTACCCGGGTTACCTCTACACGGACTTGGCTTCGCTCTATGAACGTGCCGGCCGTCTCCATGGCAAGGACGGGTCCATCACCTTGATGCCTATCCTCACGATGCCCGATGACGATAAGACTCACCCGGTTCCGGACTTAACCGGCTACATCACGGAAGGCCAGATTATCTTGGATCGTCAGCTCATGGCTGAATCGATTGAGCCGCCCATTGATGTTTTGCCTTCGCTCTCCCGTTTGAAAGATGACGGTATCGGTGAAGGGAAGACGCGTAAGGATCACGCAGACACGATGAACCAGCTCTTTGCAGCGTACTCGCGCGGTAAAGATTCACGTGAGTTGGCGGTTATCCTCGGTGAGTCCGCTCTGTCCCCGATGGACGTTCGATATGCAGAGTTTTCGACGGCTTTTGAGCGTGAATATGTCTCCCAAGGTTATGAAACGAACCGCAATATTGAAGAGACGCTTGATCTAGGTTGGAAACTCCTCAGCATGCTCCCGAAATCTGAACTGCGCCGTGTCGACGAGCAGTTGATCGAGCAGTTCTACCAAGAGGAGGCCTAAGATGGCGAGGAAACGTGTCAGCCCGAACCGGATGGAGCTCCTTCGTTTAAGGAATGAGCTCCGGACGGCAGTGCGTGGACACCGCATGTTGAAAGACAAGCGGGACGGTCTGATGCAGCACTTCCTCGGCCTGATCGATCGTAATCTTGAACTGCGTCGGCAGGTCGATGACCTCCTGGCAGGAGCAGCTTCAGCGATGGCATATGCTCGCGCCGGAATGCAAGCGGAGATGCTCGATGAAGCGATGCAACTTGCCAACGAATCGCTCACGATCGCGGTCCATGAGCGAAACATCATGTCTGTGCGGATCCCCGAATTCGAACTCGATGAGTTTGACCGTGAAGGTCCCCAAGGAGAGCAACGCTTCCCCTATGGTTTAGCAAGTACGACGGGTGAATTGGATCTGGCCCTCGATGCCCTGCGTGAGGCTCTTCCTGTCATGCTTGAGCTTGCAGCGCTTGAGAAAGAAGTGCAGCTCCTGGCGGATGAGATCGAGCGTACACGTCGACGCGTCAATTCGCTTGAGCACGTGCTGATCCCGGATTATGAGGCGCAAATTCGCGATGTCTCCATGAAGATGGAGGAAAACGAGCGCGCTAATCTCACACGCCTCATGAAGGTCAAGGACATGATCCTTGAAGAAGAAATCAAGGAGCGCCGCAAGCGTCTCTACCAAGCTTCAACCACGAACACCCAAAAGCCCGAACAGACATCTCTATAAGAAACCGTCCGTGAATGTGAGAAAGTAGGTTCACCGTTGTAGGGCACAAGATGTTGAAGCTCTGTCATCCCGTTTGGTGCTAGAGCTCAACGACAACGAAGACCTTCATTCATCCTACGATGAGATGGAACGGTGCGCTTCTTTCACGAAATTCTAGGACTTCAGCGAGAAGTCTCCAAAGAAATCAGATGGCAAATTACGGCCCTGTCTCGGTGCATACGAGGCGGGGCCTATTTGTACACCTTCTGCTGAAGCCGAGCGCTTGAACTGATTGCGGCTAAATCTCTTGCGGAAAATATCGAGCGTTGCGGCTATGGTCTCGGGTTTAAAGCTGTGTAGGCTGTCTGCCACGCCACCATGGGATTCGACCCCGGTGAGTGCCGTGAATTTCTCGATGTTGGCTTCACTGAAGGTTAGTTTTGCTAACTCAAAGAGGGTTTTTGATGAGGCACCCCAAATTTCTGTGTGATAGATAAAGAAGTCATGGAGAGCATAGGGGCCTAATGCCAATTCGGTCGATTGCAATTCTTCTCCGCCGCTTGGAAGGAGCTCAGGGCTGATGGGGCGGTTTACAATCTGCTTAATCAAGGGCTTGGCGCTCTCAGGCACATCGAAGGTCAGGATGATGTGGGGGATGAGGGTCTTGGGAATACCGTGGTTCAGTTCATACATGGACATGTGATCGCCGTTGTAGGTCGACCAGCCAAGCGCTTTCTCGCTGAGGTCACCGGTCCCGACAACCAGTCCGTTATGACGGTTGGCAAGATCCATCAGCACTTGGGTGCGTTCTCTAGCCTGTGCATTTTCAAAGGTGACATCGTGGAGGTTTTCCGGTTGGCCAATATCGTCCAAATGGTCTTCTACGGCAGCGGTAATTTCTATGACACGAGCCTCGATCCCCAAGGCTTTCATCAGATCGATGGCAAGGTTGAAGCCCTCTTGACTTGAGCCGGGACCCGGGAGCGTATAAGCCAGTAGGTCTTCCAAGGGGCGACCTGTCTTGAGGTAATAATCTCTGACCGCTAGGAGCGTAAGCGTTGAGTCTAAACCGCTTGAGAAGCCCAAGACAACCTTCTGACCCTGGAGGGTTCTAAGACGGCGATGGAGACTTGCTTGTTGGATTTCGACGAGGTTGTGAATGTAAGCAGGTAAGTCTTGATGCGGGAAGAGGGGGTGAGGTGAGAGGATTCTTTCGCCTAAATCAGAAGCAGAATTTAAGACCAGAGAAGTCGAAAGAGCCGGCTCGACAGGGCGTCGGTCGAGTCTTGCCCTACCAATTCTCTCGGCCGGAATGATGCCCGAGATAAGGAGGTCGCTTGCTTCGCTCGACCCTAACGCTTCCTTGCGGGAGAGCGTTTGATCTTCGCTAACGTGATAAACCGCTGCTCGGTAATAGAAATCGCTTGTCGACTCGCCTTTGCCGCTTCCGGCTGCGAGGATTTCGCCACCTAAAGCATGCACTTTCACTTGCAAGGACTTCATGTAATGGTCTTCTGCTTGGGGTAAAGCAGCCCTTGCAAAAGGATGAAGGATCAGCCCGGGTTGAACCGTTTCATACCAGAGGTCTTGACCCGGAAGCAGGGTCAGGCGCAACGGGCCGTCGCCTGTGTTTAACTGGAGGGATTCATTGGAAAATGGGACACCTAAGGAGGAGTTCATCTGCCCTACGAGTTCTTCGCCGGAAGTGAAGAGCTTCAAGAGATCCGGAGCTTCTTTAAGGAGGGGATTGGGAGTGATCTTCAGCCTGGGTCTTGCCTGGATAATTCTGCCGTCCTGAATGAGCAAGGTGAGCAGATAAAGTCGGCCCTGTTCGTCCCAGGGGAGGCCTGTTGTAAAGAGGAGGTTCGGCCAGGCTTTTGAAGCATCGATGAGAACGTTGAGAGCCTCGCGCGCTTGGGATAAGAGGTCTTCGTGGAGAAAGTAGTCCCCACAGGATATTCCGGTGAGCGATAATTCCGGAAAGAGTAGAGTCGCAACCCCTTCTTGATCCGCCAGTTGACATAAGTTGATCGCATTCTGAGCGTTACGCAGAGGGTCTCCAAGATAGAGGACCGGGGAGGCAGCGGCAATCTTAACAAAAGGCATAGGACAGGCTCCTTCTTCGCTTAAATGCGAAGATAAACATAAATTGCATCGATTTCTCTCACACTATACGCCAAACTTTCGTGTAATGAAGGGAAGAATGCTTCGCTTGTTTTATACTCATTTCCAGTATTTTTTGTTGTCAGGGAGGCTAAGGATGAAAGATTATGATGTACCGGAGAGCTTATCTCTAGGCAAATACGGTGAAGAGCCCGCGTTGGATGCGCAACGAAGCTTGAGTGATGAAGAGCGGGAAACGATGCAGGCTGAGCTGGAAGCCTCTTATGAAGAAGCCCTGAAGCAAATGGCAGACCCCCAAGTCTATGAGCACATTGAAGAGGAAAACTCAGCTTATGTACGGCGCACGGCACTGATCCAAAGTCCATTCTTCTCCGACCGAGCCGGGACTGAAGTTTTCTTAAAGATGGAGAACTTGCAATTCACCGGATCGTACAAGGTGCGGGGGGCACTCCATGCTGTGCGAAATCTCAAGGGCATTGCAGCTCGGCGTCCTCTGATCACGGCCAGTGCAGGGAATCATGCGCAGGGCTTGGCTTTTGCAGCACAATTGATGGGGTATCCCGCAAACATCGTAATGCCGGAACCGACCCCGCTCATCAAGATCAATCGCACGAAGTCGTACGGGGCTCGGGTGCTCCTTCATGGCGATAACTTCGATGAAGCCCAGCGGTTTGCCAGAAAATTGGCGAACGAACGTGGCTTTACATTCATCCACCCATTCAATAACTACTTTGTCGCGCAAGGGCAAGGGACGGTTGGTGTTGAGATCTTGCAGGATCTACCGGAAATGGACATCCTCCTCTTGCCGATTGGCGGCGGGGGTTTAGCAACGGGTGTTGCTTCTTATGTGAAAGCTGTAAAACCTGAGGTGAGGATCTATGCGATCGAACCAGAGGAGTGTGCTTCCTTCTCCGCGGCCTTGGAAGCCGGCGAGTCCGTCTGTCTGCAAGAAGGTGCAACCATCGCAGACGGTGTCGAAGTGCGAGAAGTTGGGCATGATCTCTTCCCGATCTTGCGCAATGTTATCGATGGGGTCATCAGAGTCCCCGATGAGCAATTGGTCGGAGCTTTCTTGGATCTCTTGGAGAATCATAAGGTCATCGCCGAAAACGCCGGGGTCTTATCCCTTGCCGCTTTGGAGCAGTTGGTCGATGTCGATTTGGGTTTGCGGCGTGGCCAAGATGCTAAGATTTGCTGCCTGATCTCCGGAGGGAATATGGACGTCGTGACCTTATCTTCTATGGTGCAACATGGTTTGGTTGCACGAAGCCGCGTCTTCACGTTTAAGGTTCTCTTGCCGGATAAGCCGGGTCAGCTCCAGACAATCTCCGAAATCGTGGCACGCATGCGCGGTAACATCATCGGTCTGGAACATAATCCCTTTGTTTCATTGAACAGGAACCAAGCTGTGGAGCTGACGGTGACGCTCGAAGCGTTCGGCTTGGACCATAAGAATGAGATCATGAAAGCGGTTCAAAACTTCAATTCCTCAGCGCACGAAGTAAGTCCGAGCAAGAGATACAACTAATAAAAATTTAGAGATGTTACAAAAGTGTGACAAAATGATCGTTTTGTCGTAATATATTGAGAGCCACGCACGATGAGAATTTGACGTGGCTTTTCTTTACACTGGTTGAAGGTAGGTAAATAAAAATGAAAGAACAGGATCGTCATGATGACCATCGGCCAAGTCGACCGGAGGGGGACATCCGTGAACCTCGCATTCGCCGTCCTCACCTCGATGCTGAGGAAAATGTAACAGCCGAGCGCGAGGCATTTTTCCATGACTTCGATCTAGCGGCAAGACAGCAAACCGGTGAGCCTTATTATTCTGAGGATCAAGGTTATTCGGGGCAAGGATATGCTTCGCAAGGTCAAGGAATTGCGGATCAGGACCGGGGGTATGCTGAGCAAGATCGTGCCTTCACTGATCAGAGTGAGGGTTCTACCGATCGCGTAGAAGGATACGATCCTTATACTTCTCCTATCCCTGAAGATGCTATCGGGACCGTTCAGGACTATGACCGGGTTGATTACGATTCTTATGATAGTGAATCTACCACCGATCCCTATCGCCGGTCCCATCCTGGGCGCTCGTCGGGCAGAGTAGGTCAGGCAGCGGGTTATAGCCGAGGCGATGACTACGGTCAGGCGGAGGACTACGGTCAGACGGAAGGCTACGGCCAGACAGAGGACTACGGTCAGGCAGAAGGCTACGGCCAGGCGGATTCATATCGTCATACGGGTGAGTTTGAGTCTCAAAATGCTTCCTTACGCCGTGATACCTATAGCCGGTCGAATGACTATGGACAGGCTGATGCTTATTCACGTGACGATGTGAATCGTCAGGTTTACACACCTCGTCGATCTGATGCCCCTCTTCGACAAGATAGCTATGAGTCTTTTGATCGATACGATTACTCCAATGAAGACGCTGAGCCAACGGTTTATCCGGGATCAGCGAACGAGGAAGAGGCCCCTTGGAAGAGATCTCAGAAGGTAGAGAAGCAAGCCCGCGAACCCAATCCAATGGTTGAGAAAGCACAAGAGCTTGCGGTCGATTCTTTGAAAGGCGCTGTCCTCTGGATCAGACTCTTCTTCTCACAAGATCCACGTCGAGCGATGAGCCATGCATTGAAAGGTCAGGAGAAGTTCTCATTCATCCCGGTCTTATTGATCCTCATCCTCATCGTCCCGATTCAAACGCTCCTGGCTTTCCAAGCATCCGCTGCAGGTCTCAATGCTCAGATCAGTGCATTCCAAGGCTTGGCTCCGATCGTGACGCCCGGGGTTGTCTATGGTTCGGATCTTCTTCGCTATGTCCTGGAGTATGTAATCTTGACGGCGCTCTTCTTTGGTTTGCTTAAACTCTTGCAGACCGACGTTACGTTCGAAGGTGCGGTCAATGCCGTGGCCGTGAGTTACTTCCCTCAGATTTTCCTCACCCCCCTGGCGATCGTCATGAATTATGTGTCGCTTTCAATGACAACAGCTCTTGTGACGACTGCACTCCTCCTCCAGTTCCTTCTCTTAGGTTTTGGCTTTCAGGAGACCCTGGAGCGTGAAGCAAGCGCGACCAATGGTGAGAAACAGCGCACGTGGTTTTGGTTTTTCATTGCCTTTGCAGCCATTGCCACCATCGCAAGAGCCCTTGTGGTTAACATCGTGGCACCAAGCATAAATATTTTCTAGCGTTTCAATGATCCCTCAGATTTGAGGGATCATTGTTTCTTGGTTCATGTACAATGCTTAAGTGGTTTTCTGCCATACTTAAGTAGTTTAAGACGTTTTCGGAACATCAAGAGATTTTCCATTAGAAAGTGAGAAATAGAAGATGGCAATGGTGAAGAAGAAGAGTATTGAAGACATCAATGTCAAAGGTAAGCGCGTCATCATTCGCGTGGATTTCAACGTACCGCTCAATAAGGAGACCGGTGAAATTACGGATGATAAACGCATTCGAGCAGCCCTCCCGACGATTCAGTATCTTGTTGACCAAGGTGCTCGCGTGATTATTGTGTCCCACCTGGGTCGTCCTACGAAGGGTCCTGAAGCGAAGTTCTCGATGAAGCCGGCTGCGGACCGCCTCACGAAGCTCCTCGGCAAAGAGGTTGTACTAGCGCAAGACGTTATCGGTGAAGATGCACGTGCTAAGGCTACAGCACTTCGTGACGGTGAAGTCCTCATGCTGGAGAATGTTCGTTTCCATAAGGAAGAAACAGCGAATGATCCGACCTTTGCCCGTGAACTGGCTTCATTTGCAGATGTTTATGTCAATGATGCTTTCGGCACCTCACATAGAGCCCATGCTTCAACAGCAGGTCTAGCCAATTACTTGCCTGCAGTTTCCGGCTATCTCATCGCCAAAGAACTCGATGTTATGGGAAAGGCTCTGGATGATCCGGCTCGTCCTTTCGTCGCTATCTTGGGGGGAGCTAAGGTTTCCGACAAGATCGGTGTCATTGAGAATCTTCTTGATAAAGTCGATACGCTCATCATCGGTGGCGGTATGGCGTATACCTTCCTCGTAGCGCTTGGCCACACGGTTGGTAGCTCACTCCTCGAGGATGATAAGGTAGACCTTGCTCGCGAGATCCTCGATAAGGCTAAGGAAAAGGGCGTTGAGTTCCTGCTTCCGGTCGATACCGTCCTCGGCGACAAGTTTGCAGCTGACGCAAAACAAAAGGTTGTCGGCAAAGAGAATTTCCCCGAAGACTGGATGGGTCTCGACATCGGTCCTAAGACGATTGAGCTCTTCAGCGACAGAATCAAAGCAGCAAAGACCATTGTTTGGAACGGTCCGATGGGGGTCTTTGAATTCGAAAACTTTGCCACAGGTACGCGCGAAGTCGCTCGTGCTGTAGCCGAGTCGGATGCCGTTTCCATCATTGGTGGTGGTGACTCTGCAGCAGCGGTCGAGCTGATGGGCTTTGGTGACCAAGTAACCCACATCTCAACCGGTGGTGGCGCCTCGCTCGAATTCCTCGAAGGGAAGAACCTCCCCGGGATTGCTGTCTTGCAGAATGCTCAAGCCCGTCGCACCTTTGCAGCCGGTAACTGGAAGATGAATAAGGGTATACCGGCTGATGCAGCCAAGTTCCTCACGGACCTGGCAAGCGCCACGCTCGATGCCAATAGCGATATCGCAATCGGTGTGCCTTACACAGCCTTAGCAGCAGCAGTCGAGGCTACGGAAGGTAGCAACATCGCAATCGCTGCCCAGAACTGCCATTTCGAAGATAGCGGTGCCTATACCGGTGAAGTGTCCGCGGAATGGTTGGCTCGTATGGGCGTCACCTATGTCATCTTGGGTCACAGCGAACGTCGTGAGTACTTCGCAGAGACCGATGAATCGGTCAATAAGAAAGTCCAAGCTTGCTTCAAGTGGGGACTTCGTCCGATCGTTTGCTGTGGTGAAACGCTCGAACAGCGCGAAGCCGGTGAAACCAAGGACTTCGTCACGGGTCAAATCCGCAATGCTTTGAAAGATGTTTCAGCCGAGAAGATGGAATTCGTGACCATCGCTTATGAACCCATCTGGGCTATCGGAACGGGCGTCACGGCAAGCGATGAACAAGCTGAAGAAGTCTGTGGCTGGATCAGGGAAGAAGTCCGTTCACTCTACGGCGATGTTGTAGCTGATAATCTCCGGATCCAATACGGCGGATCCGTGAATGCAAAGAATGCTGAAGGTCTCTTTGCTCAGCCTAATATAGATGGCGGTCTCGTTGGAGGAGCCTCTCTCAAGGTAGAAGACTTCTCCGTCATCTGCTCATCAGGTGTCGCTGAAGTTTAAGTTTTTTTGAATAAGAATGAACTTTAAGGGTGGTCTTCGGATCACCCTTATTTGGGTTAAATCAGTGAGGACTCTCACTTTTTGCCTCGTTTCGCTTATGTTACAATTGCGTCAATGAAATATTTTGAATTCCATGGCAACGAGGGATCGGGTCAGGGCTCAAAGACATGAGACAGGGAAGTCTAGCCTGTCTCAGAAAAGGAGTATGTTCTATGGCAAAACAGAAGAAGTTTATGACAATGGACGGCAATACAGCTGCCGCTCATACGTCATACGCATTTACGGAGGTCGCGGGAATCTATCCGATTACGCCCTCTTCGCCTATGGCTGACTTAGTGGATCAGTGGTCGCAAGAAGGCCGCGAGAATCTCTTCGGTCAGACCGTAGAGGTTATTGAGATGCAATCGGAAGGCGGCGCAGCTGCTGTCTGTCACGGTTCGCTCAATGCAGGTGCACTTGCCACCACGTATACGGCGTCACAGGGTTTACTCCTGATGATTCCAACGATGTACAAGATTGCCGGTGAACTTTTACCGGGTGTCTTCCATGTTTCAGCTCGTGCCGTTGCAGCACACGCACTCTCCATCTTTGGTGATCACTCCGACGTCATGGCTGCACGCCAGACCGGTTTTGCTCTCCTCGCTTCGGACAGTGTCCAACAGGCAATGGATCTTGCAGCAGTAGCCCACTTGTCGGCGATCAAGGGTCGCGTGCCTTTCGTCCACTTCTTCGATGGTTTCCGCACCTCTCATGAGGTTCAGAAGGTCGAAGTCTTGGATTACGAAGGTCTCAAAGATCTCATCGACATGGACGCTGTTCAGGCTTTCCGTGATCGTGCACTGACACCTAACGATCCTAACCTCCGCGGTAGTGCTCAGAATCCTGACGTCTTCTTCCAGAACCGCGAAGCCTCCAACCGTTACTATGACAATCTCTTCGAAGTCGTCGATGAGTACATGACAGGCATCAGTGAACTGACCGGTCGTGATTATAAGTTCTTCAACTACCACGGCGCAGAAGATGCAGAGCACGTCATCGTAGCGATGGGTTCCATCAATGAGACAATTCAGACCACGGTCGACTATCTCAATGCTCAGGGCGGTAAGTACGGTGCTGTTTCCGTTCACCTCTATCGTCCTTGGAACACCGACCGTTTCCTCGAAGTCTTCCCGAAGACCGTGAAGAACATCGCAGTCCTCGATCGTACGAAGGAACCCGGCGCTCAAGGTGAGCCTCTGCTCCAAGACGTCATCCAGTCCTTCAGAACCAAGGAAGATGCTCCACGCATCATCGGTGGCCGCTATGGTCTCGGTTCGAAAGACACCACCCCTGACGATATCGTTGCTGCATTCAAGAACCTCACATCCGAAGATCCTAAGAATGAGTTTACGCTCGCCATTCTGGATGACGTCACACACCTCAGTTTGCCTCGTGAGACCCACATCGACGTCGTTGACGATTCGACGGTTTCCTGTCGCTTCTGGGGTCTAGGCTCGGACGGTACGGTGGGTGCTAATAAGAACTCCATCCGCATCATCGGTGACCATACAGACAAGTATGCTCAAGCCTACTTCTCCTATGACTCCAAGAAGTCCGGCGGTATCACCATTTCCGATCTTCGCTTCGGTGATAAGCCCATCAAGGCTCCTTATCTCATCAACGCCGCCGACTTCGTTTCCTGTTCACAGCAGTCTTACATCGGCCGTTATGACATGCTCGACGCCCTCAAAGAAGGCGGTTCCTTCTTGCTCAATACAAGCTGGAACGAAGAAGAACTCGAAGCAAACTTGCCCGCAGACTTTAAGCGCACCCTCGTCGAGAAGAACATTCGTTTCTTCACAGTCGATGCTGTCGATATCGCAGCCGGTCTCGGCCTCGGCAACCGTACCAACACGGTTCTCCAGGCAGCCTTCTTCAAGCTCTCCTCCATCTTGCCGGTCGACGAAGCGGTCACCTACATGAAGGAAGCGATCGTTCGTTCCTATGGTTCCAAGGGTGATGACATTGTTCAGATGAACTATGGCGCCGTTGATGCCGGCATCGATCAGGTCAAGGAGATCGAGGTTCCTGCCGAGTGGGCACAGGCTGAAGACGAAGAGGTCGTAGTCGACAACAGTCGTCCTGCCTTCGTCCGCGACATCGCTGACATTATGAACGCTCAACAAGGGGATCGTCTCCCTGTCAGTGCCTTCATCGATCGTGAAGACGGCACACTCCCGCAGGGGACAAGTCAGTATGAGAAGCGCGGTATCGCAACCCTCGTTCCTGAGTGGATCCCGGAAAACTGCATCCAATGTAACCAGTGCTCCTATGTCTGCCCGCACGCGGTCATCCGTCCGTTCTTGGCAACGGAAGAAGAGGCCGCCAATGCACCGGAAGGCACCGAGTTCAAAGATGGCATGCGTCCTTACAATGATATGAAGTATCGTATGCAGGTCTCAGTCCTCGACTGTACCGGTTGCGGATCTTGCTGGAACACTTGTCCTGCAAAGACGAAGGCTCTCCAGATGGTGCCTTTCGAAGAACAAGTCGAAGAAGGTTCCAAGCGTTGGGAATACTTCATCAACCTGCCTGAGAAGACCAATCCGATGGGCAACTCCAGCGTCAAGGGCTCCCAGTTCAATCGTCCGCTCCTTGAGTTCTCGGGTGCATGTGCCGGTTGTGGTGAAACACCGTACGCCAAGCTCGTTACGCAGCTCTTCGGTGATCGCACGATGATCTCGAACGCAACGGGTTGTTCTTCAATCTGGGGTGGTTCAGCTCCTGCACAACCTTATACAACGAATCAAGACGGAAGAGGTCCTTCATGGGTCAATTCTCTCTTTGAAGACAACGCTGAAAACGGTCTTGGTCTCCATAAGGGTTATGAGCAGATCCGTAAGCGTGCATTTGCCAAGGCACAAGACCTCATGGCAACCGATGCAGTGAATGGTGAAGCCAAAGACGCTATCCAAGCCTGGATCGATGGCTTCAATACGTCAGACGGTACGGTCGACTTGAGTGAGAAGCTTGCAGAAACCCTTTCCAACTATGAGGGCGATGAAGCCACCATGGCGAAAGTTAAGGATCTCTTGAAACTTGAAGACTACTTCGGCAAGCGTTCTACTTGGATCTTCGGTGGTGACGGTTGGGCTTATGATATCGGTTACGGTGGTTTGGACCATGTCCTTGCTTCCGGTGAGAACATCAATGTCCTCGTCTTTGACACGGAAGTTTACTCCAATACAGGTGGCCAGGCCTCCAAGGCAACCCCCACAGGCGCTATCGCAGAGTTTGCTGCAGGTGGTAAGAAGACCCGCAAGAAGGATCTTGGCATGATGGCTATGAGCTACGGCTATGTCTATGTCGCGCAGGTTTCCATGGGTGCGAATCAGACACAGACTCTCAAAGCCATCGCGGAAGCCGAAGCTTATGACGGACCTTCACTCATCATTGCGTACAGTCCTTGTATCAATCACGGGATCCGTGGCGGCCTCACGATCGCTCAGACGGTCATGAAGGATGCCGTTGAGAGTGGCCACTGGCACCTCTATCGCTACAATCCGGACCTCGCTGAAGAAGGCAAGAATCCGTTCATCCTCGACTCGAAGAAACCTACGGGTGACTTCAGAGGCTTCTTGAAGCGTGAAGTTCGCTTCAGCTCGCTCATGAGGAAGTACCCTGAAGAGCAAGTCAATGCCATCCTTGAGAAGGCAGAGAAGGACTCCAAGGATCGCTACCTCAGCTATCTCCGCAAAGAGAAAGAGTGGGATCTCCAGCTCGAAGAAGAGCCGGTTGAAGCGTAAGGGGCAAGCGTAAACGCAAGGTTTAAGTTGTACAACACAATCAGATAAACTCGAGTGCTAAACTCGATTCTTTAAGGGTAGGTTCTACGGAGCTTACCCTTCTTTCATGCCGTATCATGCCGTATTCGTGCCATCTTCATGCCGTATTCATGCCGTATTTGTGCCTTGAACTTAGGGTCATGGAACTTAGTATAGTAAAGGCAAGTGAAGATGGCTTTTGTGTGAAAGTACGCCATAGTGGGCATGCTAAGCTATGGTATGATTGGGAATCTAGAGAGGGGAGGCGCATGGAAATTAACAAAGATGAACAGTGGATCTTCACGGATCTCTCTCTCCCGTCTATTTTCTTCGAGGCTTATTTGCCGGTGCTCTCGGGCGATGCGACGAGAGTCTATCTCTATGCCTATTGGCTTCACTCTAGAACGCTCCAAATTTCCGAACAAACCCTGACAGAGCGTCTAGGCCTCACGGAAGATGAATTGCGCGCCGCTCTTGTTGAGCTCGTTTCCGACGGTCTATTGCAGCGAGGCACCGAGGCAGGTCAATTCAACCTAACAGACCTCAAGCGAATCGAGCTTAATCGTTTGATCGCTAAGAAAGATGCACACGAACGAGCCGAAGTGGGCTCTGTTAAGCGAGAAGAGGATAAGGCGAAGGATGACCTTATGAATGCCATCAATCAATCCTACTTCAGCGGCACGATGTCGCCGGCTTGGTATCGCCTGTTTGAGAAGTGCCTGAGCGATTATCACTTCACCCCACCCGTTGTTTATTCCCTGGTTGAACAGACACGTCGCTTGGCAAAGATGTCCGGTCCCGGGTACGCTCAAGCCATCGCCGAGACTTGGAACAAGGCAGGCATTCGGACCGATGCGGACCTCAATCGCTATCAGGAGTCGTATCAAGAATTGCGTGAATTAAGCAATCAAGTGGGTTCGTACCTTAGAATCCGTGTGACGAAAGAACATGAGACTTACCTGAAGCGTTGGTCTGAAGACTACGGCTATAACTGGACCATCATCCAACATGCTCTGAGCAATGTCGTGGCTATCGATCGGCCTAATTTCAATTACTTCGAGAAGATCCTGCAGACTTGGCACGAGCAAGGTCTAACCACCTTAGAAGCCATCGTGGCGCATGAGAAGTCGTCTCAAGCCAAGAAACCAATGCGTAGTGCGTCACGCGATGCGAAGAAGAATGGCGGTCGCAGGATCAGCTACGAACGCAAGTATTCTGAGACACAAATCTCCCAATTATTTGAACCGATTCGCCCTACGGTAGAGGATCCGGAGGATTCAAATGGCGCTTGATCTCTTGAAACAAGAAGTAATGAATATCTTTCAAGCCAGGCGGCAAGTCGCCCAAGGGAATCACGAGCTCAAACTGCGCTCGATCTATGAGGCGCATCCCGAGCTCAAATCCTTCGACGATCTGGTGCACGAGACCGGCTACAAGATGGCGCTCTTAGCGCTCAAGGAGATACCGGACGAGGCGGCTCTCGCTGAAGCGAAGCAAAACCTGGACGAGGCACTCGAGGAGCAAGCGCTTATGCGCGATCGGCTTGGGTATCTACCCATGGATTTCGAGGTCACCTACCATTGTCCCAAATGCGAAGATCAAGGCTACATCGAGGGCCGGGAATGTTCGTTATGTTTTGCCACAACTCGTAGCAAGGTCCTCCAAGAGAAGTTCAATCAAGTGATGCCCAAGGTCGGTACGCTGGACGATTATTCCATCGATGTTTTCACAAAAAAGCCCGTCCGTCTCCCCGACGGCAGCGAATTCTCTGTGCGCCAAGCCATGAGCTCATACTATGAGGATGCCAAAGAATTTGTCGCTGACTTTGACGAGGCTACCAACTACTCGCTCTTCTTTGCCGGAGGAACCGGGACAGGAAAGAGCACCTTGGCTGCGGCCATAGGGCAAACGCTGTTGGAGCAAGGTCATTCGGTCCTATTCTTATCTGCTTTCGAGCTCGCCGGGATGCTGGAAGAACTCAGGACGATTCGCCGTGCTTTCAGCCCTAATCCGGAACGCTTATCGGAATTAGAAGGAACGATTTCCATCATCAAGGAATGCGACCTCCTAATCATCGATGACTTGGGGGATGAACGCGATGCCTATCGGCAAAGTGCAAACGACTTCCTCCAGCTCCTCAATGAGCGTTATCCGGCAGGTAAGAAGATGATCTGGATTGCCAATGATTCGCCTGATGCAATTCAAGAAGCCTATTCCGAGACCATCTTCTCTCGCTTATTTGGTTATGGTAAAACGCTGTACTTCTTCGGTGAGGATCAGCGCATTAGGCGACGTCTAGACACTTCTGAAGCGTGAGCAATGGACTAGAACTAGGTCTAGGTCTAGATCTATGTCCAGGACACTCTGTCTAAGCTCTTGGTTCGAGTCCGATAATGTCCCCTAATTCCAAAGATTGAGCCTGAGCGCTTGCTTGGATTCTTGTCATGTCAGCAGGATCCGGAAGTTGAGACAGAATCGCTTCGATTGCTTCCTCAGGCTTCAAAATATAACGTTCTATGGCGGCGGGGATCAGGATGGTTTCACCTTTGTCCACCTTGCTTGTTCCATCCGCTGTTTCAAGTGTAAGAGAGCCCTTGAGGACCGTGAGGACGTGGAAGGACTTTCCTTTGGGAGATAGTTCAAACTCTTCTTCGGTTTCTATCGCACGCACATCGAAATACTGATTGTGCACCAAGAGCCTGACACCGTTGCCTAGTTCCAAGCCCGGAAAGACCGCTTGAAGGTCTTCACCGAAGTGACTGACGTCCAAAGCTTCTTCCACATGGAGCTCACGCAGCTTTCCATCATCCCCCCGGCGTTGATAGTCGTAAACGCGGAAGGTTGTGTCCGAGTTCTGTTGCACTTCATAGACGATGCTTCCTGCCGTTATGGCGTGGACTAGGCCGGCAGGGATGTTGAGGATTTGACCTGCTTCAATGGAGACGTAGCGGAGATCTTCTTCACAGCGACCTTCTTCAATGCTCCTCGCAAAGTCTTCACGCGTCACATCGGGCTTGAGACCGGCGATAAGCCTACCGTCTGCAGGGGCTTCGACAATGTACCACATCTCGTTTTTGCCATATTCGCCGGGACGCAGCATCTTCGCTTGGGCATCGTTGGGATGGACTTGTACTGAAAGGTTTTGCTTGGCATCGATGAGTTTAATGAGGAGAGGGAATTTCAAGAGATCTTCTTCCCGAGCTAAGGAGCCGACAAGATTTCTGCCATAGTCGCTTAGGAGATCACCCAAGGTTTTGCCTTCGTTAGGTCCGTCCTTGACGATGGATTCGCCGTTGGGGTGATGAGCCAGTTCCCAGCTCTCGGCGATTCGATTACCGTCAGGATCTACTTTGCCGAAGTCCTTCAGGCGTTCGCCGCCCCAAAGATAGTCTTTATAAACGGTACGAAATTTCATAGGAGTGAGCATTGTCAAAACCGCCTTTCATGATTCTCATGTTACCATGATCTAGTTTTAAAGAAGGAGGGTTTGCATGCTTCTACATGGAATAGATCTGGCAAGTCTCGATCGGATCGAGGCTGTTTACAAACGTTATCAAGCTGCTTTCTTAAGGCGTATCTTGACTCCTTCAGAGCAAGAGCTCATGGGACCTGTCGAAGAAGAATTGACGGAGCGACAACTGAGTTGGCTCACCGGTCGATTTGCAGCCAAAGAGGCCGTTCTCAAGGCTCTAGGGACAGGGTTAACCAGGGGCACGACTTGGCAAGATATAGAAGTCCTGCGCCACGAGACGGGGGCCCCGCATGTGAGCTTGGGCGGGCAGGCTTTTGAATTGTATGAGGCGAAGAAGGGAAGAGACATCCAGCTCTCGATTACGCACGATGCAAACATCGCGCTGGCTTCATGCATTATACTCTGCGATGAGTAGAGAACGCACAAAAAAGCGACCCTCCAAGGAGTCGCTCTTAAGCGTAAGTTTTAGCGTGATCGTAGACTAGCTGAATTTAACTGCGCCATTACGGATGCAGGATGTGCATGCTTTGACAGTCTTAGGCACACCGTCAACCACGGCCTTAACTTTCTTGACGTTCGGGTACTGCTTGACCTTCGCACGGCGCGATACCTGTGAACGCGTGATGCTGATCTTGCGAGCAGAATTAATACCCTTATTACAAATTTCGCAAATAGCCATCGTGAACCTCCTTGGCAATCTATTTCCAAACATAGTCTCTTGACGTATGAAAAGATCTGCGGAAAACAGAAGAAGACTAGCATGAAACATGATGGAAAACAAGGGCGTACTGTCAAAGCACGCCCTCAAATTATGAATTAGATAGAAAAACTAGATGATCGGAATCAATCGTTCTTCCGGCTGCTCTTTGCTCTGCAAATACTCATGCATCGCAGCTGCTGCAATCTTTCCGGCACCCATGGCTTCGATAACGGTTGCCGCACCGGTAACAACGTCACCGCCAGCATAGACCCCCTCGATCGAGGTAGCCATATTATCTCTTGCTACGATACAGCCCCACTTGTCGACGACGAGACCTTCGGTCGTTGCCTTGATGAGCGGATTGGGCGAGGTACCGATGGCCATGATGACCGTGTCAACTTCGAGGTCGTACTCGGAGTCTTGGATTGCGATCGGGCGACGACGACCGGAAGCATCGGCTTCACCGAGTTCCATCTCGATCAGGCGCATGGAAACAACCTGACCTTTGTCGTCTCCGTGGATCTCAACGACGTTTCTGAGATTGAGGAATTCGACGCCTTCTTCTTCAGCGTGTTCGACTTCCTCGACACGAGCAGGCATTTCCTCAAAGGAACGACGATAGACGATATAGACCTTCTCAGCCCCTAAGCGGAGAGCGGACCTCGCAGCGTCCATGGCAACGTTACCGCCACCGACGACAGCCACAGTCTTGCTTTGGCGAATCGGTGTTGCGTACTTATCATCGTAAGCTTTCATGAGGTTCGTACGGGTCAAATACTCGTTGGCAGAATAGACGCCGACGAGGTTCTCACCGGGGATGCCCATGAAGGAGGGAAGGCCAGCACCGGAACCGATGAAGATTGCTTCGTAGCCCATCTCGAAGAGTTCTTGAATGGAGAGAATACGCCCGATAACCGTATTGAGGTTAATGTTGACCCCCAGGTCCAAGACGTTGTTGATCTCTGAGTCAACGATCTCTTGAGGGAGACGGAACTCAGGGATACCGTAAACCAGGACGCCACCTGCCGTGTGGAAAGCTTCGAAGATTGTGACGCGGTAACCCAGCTCAGCCAAGTCACTGGCGCAAGTAAGGCCTGCAGGACCGGACCCGATGACGGCAACATAGCGGTCATTTGATTCCGGCGGGACCGGCTTATCATTCGAATTAGCACGATGATAGTCGGCGACGAAGCGCTCTAAGCGACCGATGCCGACGGGCTCGTGTTTAATGCCGCGAACGCAGACTTCTTCGCACTGGTTTTCTTGCGGGCAGACACGACCGCAGACGGCCGGGAGTTTATTGGTGGACGTGATGATCTGATAGGCTTCTTCGAACTCGCCTTCCGCCACCTTCATGATGAACTCGGGGATGCGTACGTTGACCGGGCAACCACCGACACAAGGTTTGTGCTTACAGTTCAAGCAGCGCTGGGCTTCCTCGATTGCCATCTCAGGTGTATAACCTATGGCAACTTCCTGGAAGTTGCTTGCGCGGACTTTGGGATCCTGGACGGGCATGGGGGTTTTCTCAACCTGCATATTGGGCTTGCGTTTTGCCATAATTTCCTCTCTCGTTTCAGTAGTGTATCTCGTTCGAAATCGCTTGGGCTCGTGGCCACTTGATTTCGTTCATCTCAGCTTGGAGTTGATCTGTTGTCGATTTCGCTTAGGCTAATCATCGCATGACGGATATCGCTTGATGCTTCGACAATAAGTGCATGTCATCCCTTGAGTTCTCCCTGTGATATAGATACTGAACAATCATTATGGGATCTATATCCTCAGAAAACTCCGGATCGAAACAAACCTAAGCTTGCTTTAGACCCATACGACACTTGTGATCGGCTTCAGCTTCCTGCTTCTTGTAGAAGGTATTGCGCAGCATGAGCTCTTCGAAATCAACTTCGTGACCGTCAAACTCCGGACCGTCGACACAAGCAAATTTCACTTCGCCACCAACCGTGACACGGCAACCGCCGCACATTCCCGTCCCGTCGATCATGATGGGGTTCAAGGAGACGAGGGTCTTGATGCCTTGTTTCTTGGTGACATCGCTGACGAACTTCATCATGCCGACCGGGCCGATTGCCACGACGAGGTCATATTCAGTCCCTGCATCGAGGAGTTCTTGGAGCTTGCCCGTGACGAAGCCGTGATAGCCATAACTACCATCGTCCGTCGTAATGTAGACGTTGTCGGCGATTGCCTTGAAATCATCTTCAAGAATGACGATGTCCTTGTTGCGGAACCCTGCGATGACGTCGACTTTGGCACCGTTGTCTTTCAACGCCTTAGCGGAAGGATAGGCAATTGCATTGCCGACACCGCCGCCGATGACGCAAGCATGCTTGAAGCCTTCGAGTTCACCCGGCTTGCCGAGAGGACCGGTGAAATCGAGGATATAGTCGCCTTCTTCCTTCTCACCTAAGAGACGAGTCGCACTGCCGACCTTCTGGAAGATGATTGTCACCGCGCCACGCTCTTCATCCGTAGAAGCGACGGTTAGAGGAACACGTTCACCTTCTTCGTCGAGACGGAAAATGATGAATTGTCCTGCCTTCGCCTTGCGCGCGATAAGTGGTGCTTCAATGTCCATGCGACATACATCAGCGTTCAGATCTTCCTTCTTCAAAATCTTAAACATTCGACATCCCTTCTTTAAGACCAACGTCTTATAATCACTGTCATGTGATCTGCATCTTGTGATTCTGTCAGTAGTTCTATCCTTATACAAACAAAAGCGACCCGCCTGCTTGGGACAGTCACTGTATAGTTCGTATTTTATTAGATATCCATTTATTATTTTAAGCTTGCCTAGCCTTAAATACAAGGGTACATTATGATTTCCGCGACCTTTGAAAGGGGTAAATCATGGATCTGCTTTATATTTTACAAGCGGCAATACTCGGAGTTGTGCAGGGGCTCACAGAATTTCTACCAATCTCATCGACCGGTCACCTGATCATCGTCTCACAACTCATGGGTTTCCCCCAAGATGCCTTCACAACGATGTTTCTCGTCGTCATTCAACTTGCCTCGATCTTCGCGGTCATCATCTTGTTCTTTGGCCGCCTCCTCAACATCTTCAAGGGGATGTTCCGAGGCGATCGTGCGTATTGGCGATTCTTTGGCCTCTGGGTTCTAGCCTGTATCCCTGCAGTTATCGCAGGCCTTCTCTTCGATGACTTCATTGAGGAGCGACTCTTTACGATTCCCACGGTTGCTCTAGCCTTAGCGATCGGGGGTCTCCTCATGATCTTTGCGGAGCGCCGCTTCGCACCACGTGCACGTGTCCTCGAAATGGAAGACATCACCTGGCGTCAAGCCCTCACGATCGGTCTCTTCCAGTGCCTTGCACTCTGGCCCGGCTTTTCAAGATCTGCTTCGACGATCACAGGAGGTTGGTTCGCCGGTTTACGCACAAAAGCCGCTGCCGAATTTTCGTTCTTCTTAGCCATTCCTATGATGTTCGGAGCATCAGGCTTCTCCCTCGTAAAGTATCTCGTCCGAACGCAAACAACAGAAATCACCATGGGACCTAATCAAGTTTGGGCACTTGTCGCAGGCTGCATCATGTCCTTCATCGTGGCTCTACTTGTTGTCCGTGCCTTCATGAATTTCTTGAGACGTCATCGCTTAGAGGGCTTTGCATGGTACCGCTTAGCACTCGCCGTGCTTTTGGTTCTATTGACGGTGCTTAAGCTGGTGAACCTCTAACTGTTGGAGAACGGGATCCGCAAAATAGAGCAGAGTCCCGGTCAACGCTCCTGAAGCCATTCCTAGACTAATCAGGGGGATGAGGAGGACTTGCAAAGCCACGTGCGGAAGGAAGAAGCTGACCAAAACCATTTGCGTCAAATTGTGCGCAATAGCGGAGGGGATACTGATTCCAAGATATGATGAACGTTGCCTGGTGATCCATAAAATGAGAGCTGCGATGGTGAGGGATACCAAGCCTCCCATAAGGCTCAGAATTCCCGCTACCAGTCCCCGCATGAATAAACTAAAGATACCTTTCGCGACGGCAAGAATGTAAGCTTGTCGTCGTTTGCGATTGAGGAGCAATTGCATCGTGAGCAGGTTGGAGAAACCGTAACGCAAGGGAAAAGGGAAGGGCGGAGGTGGCAAATAACCTTCGATGATCGTAAGCGCGATGGCGAGAGCAAAGTAGGCACCGAGCGTGATCCATTCGCGAGTATCCTGCCCGGATTTACGAGTATCCTGCCCGGATTTATGAGTATCTTGCCCGGATTCGCGAGTATCCTGCCCGGATTTATGAGTATCCTGCCTGGATTTATGAGTATCCTGCCTGGATTCGAGAGTATCCTGCCCGGATTTACGAGTATCTTGTCCGGATTTGGTTGTAGTCGTTAGGGACGGCTCTTGGGAGCGCTTCATGGAGTGACTCATTGGCTGTCCTCTAAATCAGTGTAGGGGTTATCTAAATTATCGCTATCGTGCGTGTGATTCTCATACTGATGATCGTGGTTGACAAAGGGTTCTACCCGCTCACCCGATTCACCTTTTGATTCTACGATCCCCTCATGAACTCCAATGACCGCATCGAATCCATCATCGTCTTCGCCCTGTAGTTGGAGGACGAGTTCTAAAGGTAAACAGATTGCTTGTTCCCCGGGGTGCTTAAGGTATCCGGCTCTCATGCAGAGCTTATCGGGGCACGGGGACTGCTGTATGCGTATAGCTCCTTCACCATCCGTTTCCAAGATGAACCCGGGATAGTCTTCTATTTCGTGCGTTCCTGCCGGCTCATCGGCCAGATCTAGGCTAAAAACCAACTGGTCTTCGTGGTAGACATGAGCGGACAAGGCAAGGGTTTCGTTTCTTCCGCGCCAGCCAAGATAAAGTGCTGCGACAAGTACGATCACCCAAAGAATAATCTCTGATGGACGATAGAGAGGTCGACTCGTTCGCCTATGTTCATTTTTATAACTGGGGTCCTGGTTTCTTTGCATGCAGCCATTTTATCAGAAGTGGGTGTTATAATTCGTTTTACATCAGACGATCTACATGTTATAAAACTTTAGTTTCAGACTGCGAACGTGACGCTTGAAGCGTCGGGAGTGAACGATGGCGGACGATAGAATTGTATCCCTCAATTTCGAATCCATGAGCAAAGCCGAAACAGTCGCGATTGTAGATGCAGGGGGGCATCTAGCGCAAACCCTCGCTCGCAAGGTGCGTGAACTCAAAGTCTACAGCGAAGTCATTTCACCCGAGACCCCTCTTGAGTCCTACTACGAAAGAGGCTACAAATCAGTCCTCGTTGTCGGATCAATGCTCGAAATGGCTCCGGAAGATGTCCCTTATCCGGATGGTTTTTGGGATTTGGAGCTTCCTATTCTTGCGATTGGAGATCCGGCACTGGCCCTCGCAAAGTACTTTGATACCGATGCAAGGTATCCGTCAGACGTCAGTGAAGAAGAGATCGCTCGCGAAGCCCAAGATAAAGAGATTATGGGCCGCTATGTTGCTGCTCACTTCTCAAATGATGTCCGTGCCTTCGATAAATACGACGAATCCCCTGAAGTCATCGTGCATAATTTCCGACCTCTTTCTCTTTCACCTCAAGGACCCTGGGAGATCTTAGGCGTCACCAGTTCTTCCTTGATCGAGAGAAGTCCTCGTGAAGACAAGATAATTCCTGTCCTGGCGTATCATAACGAAGAACTCAACCGCTACGGTGTGCTCTATCACCCTGAACTCTCCGATGCGAAGGGCGACGAACGACTCATTAAGCGCTTCCTCCTTGACGTGTCCGGCGTAGCACAAAACTGGGATCTCGAAGACCACGTCGAATCCTTGATCGAGAATATTCGTAAAGTCATTGGCGACAAAAAAGCCCTCTGCGCTTTCTCCGGCGGGATCGACTCAGCCGTCGCCGCGCTCATGGTTCACCGCGCAATCGGCAAGAACTTGAGCTGCATCTTCGTCGACACCGGCCTCATGCGTAAAGGCGAAGTTGAAGATGTCGAAAGCATCTTTGGCGAGAGCTATCAGATGAACCTCCATGTCGTCCATGCCGAGGAACGTTTCCTCGGTCGCCTCCATGATGTCGTCGACCCCGAAGAAAAGCGCAAGATCATCGGCGAAGAATTTATCCGCGTCTTCGAAGAAGAAGCGAGAAACCTGGGCGAGATCGATTTCCTCGTGCAAGGCACTATCTATCCCGACGTGATCGAGAGCGGTTTTACCGGTCAGGCTTTAATCAAGAGTCACCACAATGTAGGGGGTCTACCGGATGACATTGATTTCAAAGGCATCATCGAGCCGCTGCGTGATTTCTTTAAGCTCGAAGTTCGCCGCGTCGGAGCATATCTCGGCCTCCCGGAGCAGCTGGTATGGCGTCAACCCTTCCCGGGACCGGGACTTGCTGTACGTTGCATGGGCTCTTTAACTCGAGCGAGACTTGATGTCTTGCGCGATGCCGATGCAATCTTCCGTGAAGAAATCTACGAAGCTGATCTCCATAGGGATATTCAGCAGTACTTCGCTGTCCTGACAAATGTCCACTCGGTCGGTGTTCGTAACGGTGAGCGCTCCTATGAAGAGGCTTGTGCCATCCGTGCGGTTCGTACGGTTGACTTCATGACGGCTCGTAGGGTTCCACTTCCTTATGAATTGTTGGATAGGGTGTCGGAGCGAATCATCGATGAGGTGCCGGGAATTAATCGTGTGGTTTATGACATCACGAGCAAGCCGCCTGCGACGATCGAGTGGGAGTAAGACCAAAAAAGAGAGAAATGGCGTAAAATCAAGGGTTTTAGCCATTTAAAAA
>CAYFSS010000019.1:37360-44303 GCA_964345975.1 uncultured Oscillospiraceae bacterium | reverse complement strand
GCCGCTTCATGGAGTTGAGGATCAATCCCGGTCAACGCGGCGATGTACAAGATGGAATCCCAGCCCATATGCTGCCAAACATGGGACCACACATAGACGTGGGGAAACCACTTGGCGCTGTTTAGGAAGGAGATGCTGCGACCACCGGCATTCATTATGAGGCGATTGATGATGCCTGAGGTGGGAGCTAGGAGAAGGTATAGCATACCGGCAACAACGACGGTGGAGATGAAGTGCGGAGCATAGGTGACGGTCTGCACAACTTTCTTGTAGCGTGGCTGAGGCAAGTAATTCAATAGAACAGCAAAGAGGATGGCGCAGGGGGTTGCAGCGAGCAAGGTGTATAGACTGATCCTTAACGTATTAAAGACGATGGCTTTTGCATTGTAAGAGGTGAAGAAGTTGATGAAATTCTTCAAGCCGTAGTTATCGGTCCATGGGCTCCCAAGAATTCCTTCGGTTGAACGAAAATCCTTGAAGGCGATGAGAATTCCGTACATCGGAATGTAGTGAAAGACGATGATGAAGGTGAGGGTCGGCAGTAGAAGTAACAAAAGCCCCCAGTTATTTCTTATGCGTTGCCAAAGATTTTGACGCCGCCGCAAAGGAACGGGACGGATCGTAGCACTACTCATGATGTTCCCCTTCCTGAACGGAGATTCCTTCATTGCCCCAGACGAAGCCATTACCCTGGGATTGACGGTAGTGATGACGCCAGACATGGATGTCTCTGATGTCGATAGCTGCTTGATTCCGGCGCTCCTCGACCTCCGGTAAACGTACCAAGGGACTGTGCGGTTCTGCTTGATACCAATAGACCACGGTGCATAGATCCAAGGTCAGATTATTGGCATGACCGTGTTCGATCGAGGCTACGAGGGACTTGTCAAAGTAGATGGGGTCTTCGATGAAGAAGCGATAGTAATGCGATCTTCCAAGCCAGGTGGAATTGTTGGGCACCTTGGCAATCCCGAAGTAGGGGTGTAGGTAAACTTCATTGGGGCACCAAGCCGTGTTGAAGAAATCCTCTGTCCCCGTTCCATGCAGGGAACCGGGCCATTCTTCACCGTCGATGAGCCACATGTCATCGCCTTCTCCAAACCAGATCGGGGAAGGATTATCGACAAAGTATTGAATGCCGACGACTTTCCCGCGTCCTTTGATGGAAGCAAAGACAAAGTTGTTTTGAGCGGTTGCATTGTTGGCCGGTGGTCCTACGACACCCCATTCCGTTTCGCCTGCCTCCGTCTGGGGCCTGGTCAACTGACGGCGCCATTCGGCATGGAAGGTACCGGCGGATTCCAAGGGCATCGTGTGCGACTCGTAGTCGATGTAGTAATAGAAGCTGGCGATGTCGTCCTTTGATTGATTGAGCAATTCAAGGCGTGCTCCATCTTCAAACGGCATGGGGAAGTAACAGACCAAGCCCCGTCCATCGAGGGGTGTGCTGGCCAAAGGCAGAGAGTGATAATTGTAGTCCTCGCCCCAACCTTGCCCGAAGAAGTCTCCTAAGGGGACATCGACGCTTGGCTCTGTCTCTTGATTCCAATACATGCGTAGGACGGCATTGCGCCGAATCATCGGGTCGGGACAATCCAGGGTCATCCAGATGTGTTTGATGATGCCTCTGCCCGAAATGTCGGCCAGGGTGAAGGTTTCGCCCCCCGGGATCTTCACATAGTCGTGATTGCCGCCGGAACGATCGTAACTTGAAATGCGTTTGCTTTTAATGCCTTTTCCAAGGTCATAGATATGCTGAATGCTCATCAAAACCTCTTTTCCATTTTCAAGAAAAGTATAGGATGAGCCGATCCAAAAAATTTACTCTAGACTATGCAGTTTTTAAGCAAAACGATGATGTTGTTTGCTTGGGTTGGAGGTGAGGCGGTGGTGCTTTTTTGTGTTCGAGTTTAAGGCGTGTCCCTTCGAGTTTAAGGGGTGTACCCGAATTCCAGTTCATCTTTGAGGTCGCGTAGGCCCGGATCGTCATCTTCACTGCGCGGTCTGACCTCCGCTTGGAGGAGGTAGCGTGGGCGCCCTTTCACTTCATCGTAGATTCGAGCGATGTAGAGTCCGATGAGGCCCAAGCTCGTGATGACGAGCCCACCGATGAGGAGTTGGAGCAAGATGACGGTAGTAAAGCCCGCGACCGCATGTCCAATGATCCAGCGGATAAGGGTTTGAAGGCCCAAGAGGGTCGCCAGGAAGAGGAAGATGATGCCAAGGAGAGCGACCCATTCCAGGGGTTTCGCCGAGAACGAGGTCACAGCATTCAAGCTCAGACGAACAAGGTTTGTGAAGCGCCATTTGCTGGTGCCCGTTTCTCTATCTTGAACTTCGAAGGGGAGGTTGATGCGGCGAAAACCTAGCCAAGCAGACATGCCGCGGAAGAAAGTTCCTTGCTCGCGCATGAGCTTGTAGGCTTCGAGGGCCCGACGGTTCAGGAGCTTGAAGTCCGAGGCATCTTTGAGATTCATGCCACCGGATTGTTCGAAGATGCCATAGAAGGTATTGGCAGCAAAGCGACTCAAGGCACTTTCCGTTCCGCGATCTGCTTTGACGCCATCCACGATGTCGTAGCCTTCTTCTAACCAGAGGCGAACCATTTCGGGAATGAGATCCGGTGGATGCTGAAGGTCGCCATCAAGCAAGATGACGGCATGACCCGTCACTGCGTCCATCCCGGCGGTGATGGCCGCTTCCTTGCCGAAGTTGCGGGAGAAACGAAGCAAACGAATGCGTGGTTTTGTCCGGGCGCAGTTGCTGAGAGCCTGCCATGTCCCGTCCTTAGAACCGTCATCGATGAGGATCAGTTCGTAGTCCATCTCAAGGCCATCGAGAATCTTGGACAAGACCTCACATGTGATGGGCACCTGGTCCACTTCGTTATAGAAAGGCACAACCACTGACAAGCGTTTATCCTGTTTCACCTTCCACCTCCTCGCATAAAGCTAACATAAGCAAAGCAAAAAAGAGGCAAGAACCTATGAACTTATTTCTGCAAAGCGATGTTGATCAGAGTTCTTATGCGATTTCTCCTTGTCTATAGTCTTACGAGAAAACAAGCAACCCGAGCCTTTCCAGGACTCGGGTCACTCGGGTCAAAGCATCATGAGCCTTAGCTCATGACCGTTTACAGGCCAAATCCAAGGTCATAGCGGTTGCCATCTTCATCAACGTAAGCGTAGGTAAGCCCTTCCGGCATGTATTGCTGCTTGTCGTAGCCCGGAACATCGTTGGGAGAGACGCAGATGCCGTCCGTCACTTCGATGACTTTCTCGCTTGCGGGAAGGGTGAAGGGCAGGGCACCATGCGGCTTGATTTGCCCCAGGATCAGCTTGAACTGGGCTTCCTCGAAGCTATCGAAGGAGGCGATGAGGGCATCGGTATAAGGCTCGATATTCTGTAAGATCCAAGGCAAGGTGAAGTTCACACTGACGATGGTTTTCTTGCCGGCCGCTCGTGCATCTTGAAGCATCGTTTTCAAACGTTCTACATCATGCACCGTGGTTTCTTTGTAGTCCGAACCGTCGAGTGCAATACGGTCCGCATCTTCCACGAGGTCAAGTTCCAAGAGACCGGGCGTTGCGTTGAAGTAATCCCCTGACTGTGGCCTCATAAAAGCCACCACAACATCAGCCTCTTCAGGCGTATCGACGAGCTTTAAGCCAAAGTCATCGGTTGCTAGGGCTTGGAGGGCTTTTGTGAGTTCTTGGGCAGCTTCACGCTTCTTCGAAAAGCCTTCCAGATAAAATTTGGTATTCGCCGAATCGAGAGGGAGAACTTCGTGATGGTTCTTGAGGAGCGTGAGGCTCTCTTCGTGCATCTTACGGGCGAAGGCGATCGAGTTGTCGGTCTTAACCTGTGCATTGGCAGCCGCTTCGTCGACATAACGTGCTTCGTCGAAGAGGCCTAAGGCAAAGAACTCCTTGAGGAGACGTTTTGCAGCGAGATCGAGGCGTGCCTCGTCAACGAGACCTTCATCGTAGGCTTTGCGCAGCGCATCGACTTCATGGGAATCCGAGATGAGGTCCACCCCGGCATTCACAGCCTTGGCAGCGCGCTCGTAGACTTCGAGGTCTTCGACGCCCCAGCACATCTTATTGATGATACCGGAGTCGGAGTTGATATAGCCTTCAAATCCCATGGAATCGCGAAGCATATCCTGGAGGAACGATGTATTGAAGGCAAAACCATACGGTTCAAAAGCCAACGCCTCACCCTCGAATTCCTGCTTTGCACTGTGCTCAGCTGATGGGATGGAGTAGTAGGGCATGATGGACGAAGGTTGCGTCTTCATCGCAGCCTTAAACGGTGGGAGGTGGTAGTCGGACAAGCTATTGGGGGTGGCGTAGGCGTTGTACTTGCCCTCTTCGTAATGAGGATCGAAGCCGTTTTCACGGGCACCACCGCCGGGGAAATGCTTAAGGGTGAGGGCTATAGAGTCATCGTTCAGGGTTTCACCTTGGAAACCTGCAATGAGGGTTGGCGTAATCTCCGAGATGAGGTCTACGTCTTCGCCAAACGTGCCGTAGATGCGTTGCCAGCGGGGGTCCGTCACGACGTCGACCATGTACATGTAGCCTTTGCGAAGACCTGTAGCTCGCCATTCTTGCCGCGCGACTTCGGCGAACTTGGCGAAGCGCTCCTTGGGATCTTTGCCGCGTTGTTTGTCGCCTTGAGCTGCTGCGGCAATCCCTAAGGTTCCGGGGAAGGTTGTGAAGACGCCGACGGCATCGTTCATGCCGAAGACTTCCTCGCCTTTCTCGTTTCTGGAGTTGGAGGCGATGATGCAGGGGATGCCGAGGCGACTGGCTTCGCAAACATCGTTCAAGGCGTTGACCCACTTGGCGATGTTTTCGGGCGGTTGGCTCTCGCGGAAGATGAAGTGACGGAGCTTCAAGTCGTTGATGAGATCACTCGAACCGGGGGTGGAGGCATAGTTGAAGATATTGTCTTCGGTCTTGAATTCTTCGTCGAGTGCACCATCGTGTGAGGTCAGGCTCTTGTCTTTCTGGCTAAAGCCCGTGGGCAAGCTCCGGATGAACATCAAGCCGATCTTCTCATCGACGGTCATTTGTGAGACCAAATCTTCGATTCGCTCTCCGATCGGGAGTCGCCAATCCTCGTAGGGATCCAGGACACCGTTGTCATTGAGGTCGATGAATTTCCGGCCATCAACGTCGAGGATCTTTTTGCTTCTTGCCGTGACTTCCTTGTTTTGCATGCTTTTGCCTCCTCATCTTACAATTCAATCAATGGAGCTTTGAATAATGGTCTTATTCTAACATGGAGGGGGTTGATCGCAGTTCGAACTCGGCAGAATAACGGAGTAATATGGCTTGCTTCAGGGTGTAGCCAAGGCTTGAATCTGAAACTACGGTCCGTTAAATTACAGTCCGTTCAAACATTCAGAGTGCAACTTGGACTTTTCTTTAGTAAAATTTGCATTTGATGGCGAGGAATCATTATACTTGCCGAGCGGTAGAGGCCTAGTGAAGGTAAATAATGCGGCTGTGGTGGAATTGGCAGACACGCTGGATTTAGGTTCCAGTGGGGCGACCCGTGCAGGTTCAAGTCCTGTCAGCCGCACCAAGAAGTGCCTTTGCTAGGTCGTCTGTTAAAGCGGAGGCCTGGAATTTGAGAAAATATCGTCGGCGCATCATTCTTTTTATTTTGTTTGTTGTGCTCGTTACCGTCGGGACCTTATACGCTCGAAGCCGCGTCGTTCGTGGTGTGAGCGGTTATCTCACCTCTCGTTACCCTGAGCTTTCGTATGAGGTTCGTACCGTCACGCCTGTGTTCTTACCGCCGGGGGCTAATGTGCGAGTCTACGATAATCAATCCGGGGTTACGTTCGACACTTATCTGCGCTATCATCCGCCGGCCGATGTGGTGAATGCTGAGGGAACGCCTGTTGCAGATCCAAATGCACAACAGATCCTGACGGACCTGCGCCGCGAAGTAAGACGTTTCAGTTTCACCAATCCTCAATTTGTCGATAATTACAAAGCCAGTTTGACGAAGGCCATTGCTTCTTTGGAGCTTGAGCCTTTGCTCAAGAATCCGGAGTTTACACCGGCGATTGATGACTGGACCTTGGCGGTGACGGGTGAAGATCCTACCGTGCCTACGCCGCAAGAGAGTTCCGTACAGCTAATACTACGTTGGAATCGGGCAGTCTTGAATGAGCAAGAATTCGTGGATCATGTGAATCGCTTTGATCAGGCTTTGAGCCAGATGGAAGTCGAGTCGTTGACGGGATGTACGTTCCAATCGATTGCTCTGCCCCTGGATCCGGCGGCTTTTGAAGCGATAGGTGCTAGTGCCGAAACGTGGCGTGAAGAGATTACGCGCTTACCTGACCCGACGACCGTTCCGCTAGAGACGACGAGCATCAATCCGATGGAAATGTCCCCGGAAGATTGGGAAGCGATTGTTGACAGTGAGGAAACGACGGTTGAAATCATCGGTGTATCCTCGGGTTATGTCTCGGAATGGTATTACTATACAATTAGCTTGAATGACTCATTTCGTCCCTACAGTGAGAACGACCTCAAGAACGGTTTGCGCCTTATCGAGCTTAGTGACAGGGACAAACGGATCTTTGACCGACATTTCGACGATTAAGGAGATCACATGAGCGAAGATAGAGTCCAAACATCGGATCGTCAGGATCGCCCAAGCGGCGAACAACGCCAAGGCGGATCGCGTCGCCCGGACCGCAACAAGTCTCGTGGCAAGCGTTCGCGGAGTCGTGGGCGCGACGATCGTCGTCCGCAAGGCAAAGGCTCGGGGCAAGGTCAGGGCCGTGGGAAAGGTCAAGGGCAAGGTCAGGATCGTCAGTCTGCTAAGAGAAGACCTGCGCCACGTAATCCGGAATCCAAGCAGCGCGATGCAGAATCCAGACAGCGCGATGCAGAATCCAGACCACGCGATGCAG
>CAYFSS010000019.1:23627-37260 GCA_964345975.1 uncultured Oscillospiraceae bacterium | reverse complement strand
CAGCGCGATGCAGAATCCAGACAGCGCGATGCAGAATCCAGACCACGCGATGCAGAATCCAGACAGCGTGTAGCTGAAACAAAAAAGCGTGAAACCGACAGCAAGCCGCGTGAAACCCAAGACAAGTCACAAACCGCAAGACAACAACAGCGCAATGTTCGTGATGGAGCAGGTGAGAATCAGCCTCGTCGCAATAAGCGCCGTCGTCTGCAACAACGCAATAAGAAACCTGCTCAAGAGCTTGAGGTTCAGGTGAAGCTCGAGACGTTTGAAGATTACCGTCGTGAAAATGAGCGCTTGGAGAAAGAGATTTGGCTCGAAATTGCCTCGATCCGCACCATCTCCTTGGATTAATCGATGGGCGTTGCGATGAACGATCCAAATAATCAGATCCCAATGAAGATTGAAGAGCGCGCCTTGGAGCGCGCTTCTTTCTGCCGTTATCTCATGGCTGCAGCTGAACATGAAGAGGCACAGTTCCATATGCCGGGACATCGGGGCGGTTCTGTCTACCCGGAAATCTTGCGAGAAAACATCTTATCCTTGGATATGACAGAGTTACCCATCACCGAAGACCTCAATGATCCGGGCGAAGTCTTGCGTGAAGTTCAACACGCTTGGGCGAACGTCCTGAGCGCCAAAGATCTTTTATTTCTTACCGGAGGTTCCAGCTCTGGGATCAAGGCGGGTCTCTATGCTTTAGCAGGGTTCAAGGGCCAAGTCATAGCTCTTACGCCGGTCCATAAGGCGTTCTTTCAAGCCGCGAGTTTATTGGACCTAACGACGCTCTATCTCCCGCAAGATGAAGCGGAGGCAAGAGAGCGACTTGAGCAAGCTCCCAAGGATTTCGATCCGAACGTTCTCTATATCACTTCACCGGATTATTTCGGAGCCGTCTTAAATTTACCGAAGTGGCTGGAGCTTGTCAGATCATATTATCCTGAGATCAAGCTAATGGTCGACGAGGCGCATGGTGCCCGCTTCACTTGGCTTGAGCACATTCCTCGAGCCCTCGAGATGGGTGCAACGCTTGCGATTCAAAGTGCCCATAAATCCTTACCGGCTCCGACGCCTACGGCGCTTGCTTTGACGGCCGATGCGAGTCTGGTCGAACGTCTCCTCGAAGGGGTTCAGCTCTTTGGTACCAGTAGCCCTCCGTTGGCGATGGCCGCAGCTCTCGATTATGCGTTGAGCTACATGGATACTACCGGTGAGGCGGAGCTCAAGCGAATTAGCGAGCTCTTTACTGAGCTGTTCGACACTCTCCAAGCTCATAAGATCTACCCCTATCGTGAGGCGTTGGTTTCTTCGTCGGTGAAACCCTTGGCACAAGATCCTACCCGAGCCGTGCTCGATGTGACCCACATTGGCTCTGCCTACGATGCGGAAGCCTTCCTGCGTCAGCGTGGCATTGCGGTAGAGATGGTAGACCCCGGACGTCTCCTGCTCCTTAGCTATATCGGTCAACCTCAAGAAGAGTTCACACAGCTAATCCACGCCCTCATTGATTGGACGCTGAGCACTCCGCCGGCCCTTGACCAAGCTGCTTACAAGAACTACAGGCAAGCCCTGGCAAGAGGCTATTTCCCCCACACCCATGGTTATGCACCCCACGCTCAAGGGGTTCATCTTAACCATCCCCACAAAAAAGCCCTCATCCCCTATCCCCCCGGTCTCGGCCTCTACGCCCCGGGCGAAACGGCAGATCCCGACCTCCTTGAGCAACTGAGAGCAGCGGGCATTCGTTTCTAAGGCAACATGCTTCCACTCTTACGAAGCCTCTTCATGTCTATGCTAAAATTAAAGGGTAGAGATTAAACAAAAGACTAAACGATTGAGGCCGTATATATGAACTCAGCACGGCAACGCAAGACTTTTCGCTATACCAGGATCAGTATCCTGATCTTGGCAATACTTCTTATTGTTCTACTTCTAGACAGTGCAAAGGTAGTGAGACAGGCTCGTGAACAGACCACGGTAGAATTATTGTCCGATAAACCGGATGTGCTATTTTTGGCTCAGGATGCTTATGAAGATTTCTGGAATGATTTTGGTGAAACAGCGGTTCAAGATGCTGCCGAGTACGGTTTCAAGTTCCATCGTCTCCCGCTCGAGATTGTGGAAAGTAAATCCTTAGCAGAACAAATTGATTTGGCAGTACGTCTCAAACCCGATGTCTTACTTCTACAAACGGATGGTAGCGAAGCGTGTAAAGTTGCGCTCGAAAGAGCCGTCGACGCCAAGATTCCTGTCATCAGTCTGCTCAATGACCAAAACTTACCTCCTGAGGTTACATATATCGGTCCTAATGCTTATGAGCTTGCTGAACTCTATACTGAAAGAGTCCTCCCCCTCCAAGAACGTTATGGCAATCGAATTTTGATCATTACCCCTCCATTGGTCGCATCCGTGCTTACGCAACATAACTTCACGCAGCAGCTGTACATGGCTTTTCAACAGGAAGACTACGATGTGTCATTCCTCCAACCGGATCGGGCTGAAGAATTCATCTTGGACGAACTTCTTTATGAAACCTTGCGCAGTGAAAAGGAGCGACCCGATATTCTCATATGCCTCGATCCGCAAGACAGTCTCAGCGTCATCCGCACGCTTGTCGATAATAACTTCGTTGGTCGACTTGGTGTCATCACTTATTACCATAATCAGGAGATTCTCGATGCAATCGAGAATCGAATTGTGGACTCGACCTTAAGCCTCAGTGCCGAAGATTTGGCGATACGAGCGATCCAATCCAGTTTCGAAATCCTCGAAACTAACCGTACTTCCAACTATCAAATCCTGCCTATGCAGTTCCTTGATGCAACATGATTGCGCGCAAGACAAGACCTCCATCTTCCGGTGAGAGAGAACGCGAGATCTTGCGTCCTTTGAGCCGTTTTCGGTCGAATTCGGTTCGCTTGAACATCGCTCACTTGATCTATGTCATAACGCTCATCGCGACGATCTTTCTCGTCTACCTCATCGACCAACGCTCAACGCAAATCTTGGTCCGTGAACTCGATGCCGTATATCTCAAGAATCGTCAAATTGAAGAGCTCGCCCAAACGCGTGAAGATCAAGAGCGTCATCTCGTGACGTATCTTGGGACTCGAAATTCCCGTGCCCTCGAAGACTATTACCTGGCAACCGATCGGTTCATTACACAAGTTCAAACCCTCAATGCAAATCAAGAGCGCGACGAGATTGCAGAACTCGAAGACATGATCGTGCGTCTCACACCGTCCTACCTCAACCAAAGCGAGGCTGCTGTCCAAGCCAAGCGTGGCCGGAATGCGGCGCTCTATCGTGAGCACTATGAAGCGGCAGCGGCAGAAGGTGAAACTATAGATAGTGTCTTGAGTCTCCTCAATCATCGGGTCTTCCGCCAGAACACTCAGAATGCCGCTCACCTCAGTGAAGCGATCCGTTTGCTTAATCGTAATACCGTCATGATCACGGTGATTGCAGCCGGAATCTCGCTTTTTCTAAGCTATCTTATGAGTCGTAGCGTTACCGAACCGATTCGGGCCTTGACCCAGACTGCGAAGTCTCTGGCAGCAGGGGACGAACATGCGAAAGCTCCGGTCTTCGAGTCGATCGAGGAGCTAAAAAATGTGTCATTGGCTTTTAATAGGATGGTAGATGACCTGAGAATTACCAAAGAAGCTCGCCTCAGTGAAGCCCTCCAAGCGGAAGAAGCTCGTGATAATGCGCGCCTCATGCGTAATCGCCTGACCGATGCCCAGCTCAAATATCTCCAAGCACAGATAGATCCCCATTTTCTCTACAACATCCTCAATGCCGGCGTTCAGCTGGCCCTTCTCGAAGATGCCCCTAAGACTAGCACCTATCTCTTACATACTGCTCGATTCTTCCGCCACAACTTGCGTGCACGTGAGGAGACCTCACCGATTGCTCAAGAGCTCGAGCTGGTCGATCACTACATCTACATCATGAATGTGCGTTTTGGTGATCAAATTTCCTACACAAAATCCCTCGAAGTTTCCCCCCAATTACTGGACGTCGAAATGCCCACCATGATCCTCCAACCAATCGTGGAGAATGCCTTGCTCCATGCTTTTGCCGCGGAAGAGATCAGACCTGAAATAACCGTACGCTTATTCATGGTGGGTGAAGAACTTCGCCTCTCGATCTCCGATAACGGATCAGGCATGAGTGATGAAACCAAAAGAGCAATCTTTGCTCGAGCTGACGATAAACATCCGAGCATCACGCAAGGAGGTGGCGTGGGACTAGATAATGTCATCTCTCGTCTCAGGCTTTACCGCAAGCAACGCGATATTTTGCAGATCGAATCGACGATCGGGGAAGGCACATGCGTGACGCTTGTTCTGGGTAGTCCCGATGATGCGCCTTTCCGGGATTCTTTTTCTTCCAGTATTGCTGATCCAACTGCCGAACAAGTTGTGGTCCTGTCTGAAAATCGGTCGCCCAAAAATTCAGCCATGAAAGGAACCTGCCATGACGAACAAGATTCTCCTCGTCGATGATGAGGCGATTGTCCTCGACTCCCTCGAACACATTTTGCACCGTGCCTTTCCCGGAGAATTCACCTGCCTTCGTGCGATGAGCGGTCGCGAGCTTATCGAAACTGCGGATCAGGAGCGTCCTGACCTCGTGATCTTGGATCTTCAGATGCCCGGTATCCAAGGACTACAAGCAATTCAAGATGTCCTACAACGCCATCCTCAACTTCTCTTCATCGTTCTTTCGGCGTATGAACGTTTCGAGTTTGCACAAGAAGCGATTAGCCTCTCGGCTTTCGCCTATTTAACAAAGCCGTTTAGCCAAGAAGAGATTGTTCACGTTTTACAACAGGCGATGGCAGAGCTACGGCATCGTAGGGAAGTACAAGCCTCGAGGCTTAAAGACCAAGATTTGGCAGCGCGTTATCTACCCATTCTGACTCGTGACTTCATTTATGCTCAGATACTGGAGCATGCGAGTCATCAAGATAATGAACAGATGCTCAGGACCTTGGGCAATAGCTCGAATTATGGTCGTATGGCGATCTTGACGTGGTCAGCTACAGACAAGTCTCTGACTGAGGTATCTTCGGAGACTTGGGCTAAATTCCAAGAGGAGGTTGAGCACGAATATGGTTGGCTTGAGCAGAATTTGCAGCTGGCTTTCCCTGGCCTCTTGATTGGGGCTCTCATGTCACGCTCTATCGTGACCTTCTTGCCGGCGGAGAGTCCCAACGAATGCCTAAGCGTGCGAAGTGCTCAAATCGAGCGAGTACGCCAGGTGCTGCATCAAGGCAACGATCGAATTCCCGGGGTTTATTTTCGTTTTTCCTTCGGACCGATTCGGCCGATTGAACATCTCCACGATTCGTATCAGCAAGCAAGTGAAGCCTTGCGCTTCTCATATAATTCCGTCGTCCATGCAGACGATATGCTCCTCAGCTGTGATTACAGTCCGGATTATCCTATTGAGTTAGAACATGCATTGTTTGACGCGGTGAATAGAGGTCAGGTGGAAGAAAGCACCCAAATCGCAGAGGAATTCTTCGATTGGATGCTGCAATCGTATCCGGATGCTTATGACAGTATTCGTCTCAAGGCACTTGAGTTCATCCTTTTCGCAGAACAGAAGGCTTACCTCTCCGGCGGGAAAACCTACACCTTTGAGGACCGTCAGCACTATTTGCAAGAACTCTTTGAACAAGGATCAGCAGGTCAACTAAAGGAATGGTTTGTGCAAAAGATCTCTGCAGCATGTTCTGCGGTCCGAGATCAGCGCGGTGAGAGATTAGGGAATCTAGTGAGAGAAGCCTGTGATTATATAGACCGTCATTATGCGGAGGAGGTCACCTTGGATCTTGTTTGTAATCGGGTGCATCTCAGTCCTTACTACTTCAGCAAACTTTTCAAGGATCAAACGGGTGAGAACTTCATCGATTACCTTACACGTACTAGATTAACGCATGCAGCAGCAGCCCTTCGAGATACTGATCGCTCGATCAAGGAGATCAGTGCGGATACGGGCTATCAGGATGCGAACTATTTCTCCAGACTCTTCAAACGATGGTATCAGTGCACTCCAAGTGAATATAGAGAGGGAAACTACGATGAAGCGTAAATCCGTTACTGTCATGGTTTTGCTTCTGATTCTGCTGCTCACATCATGTCGGACACTACAGCCTAAACCATCACCGGAAGCAGATGCCGTTCCGGAGAAACAACGATTTGGCATAACCTTCGACAGTTTCGTGATGGAGCGTTGGCTCCGGGATAGGGACATTCTTCTTGCTGCAACCGAAGATCTTAACGTTGAACTCAATGTCCAAAATCCCAACGGAGATCCTCAAGAACAAGCAAAGCAAATCGAATATTTCGTAGAGATCGGTTGCGATGCAATCTTCGTGGTCCCCATCGACCCTAAAGCTCTGACTGCTTCTCTACGCAGAGCTCATGAAGCCGGGATCAAGATCATTGCCTATGACAGGCTCCTCGTGGATCAACCCATGGATCTCTATATCTCATTCGATAACGAAGCTGTAGGACGTTTGGCGGCTGAAGCTATTGTTGCGGCTGCACCTGACGGCGGTACCGTGGCCATGATTCGTGGTGCATCGACCGATTACAACACAACGCTAGCCGGCCGAGGTATGCGAAATAAGCTCGATGAAGCTGGAAATTTTACCATTTTTTTCGATGAAAATGCTGAAGAATGGCGTGGCGAAGAAAGTTATCGGATGACCCTCGAAGCTCTAGATCTTGCGGCTAGTCAGGATAAGAAACTGGACTTTATTTATTGCGGCAATGATGCCTTAGCTTTAGAAGCGATTAAGGCTTTGGCAACCCATCGCTTAACCGGAAAAGTTCTCGTGACGGGTCAAGATGCAGACCTCACGGCTTGTCAGCAGATCGTGGAAGGCACACAGCTCATGACGGTCTATAAGCCGATAGAGCTTCTGGCGACTACGGCAGCTAAAGCTGCTTATGAACTCGTGACGACAGATGAGTTACCTGAAAACGCCGTCCTACTGGAGGACGGCGAGATCGTGGTGCCGGCTATCCTTTTGGAGCCGATTCCGGTCACAAGAAAAAACATCGATGCAGTCATTATTGAGGGTGGTTTTCATCGCCGAGAGGATGTGTATCGTGCGCATTAAGAGATGGGACGGACGGGCTTTTTGATGTTATTTGCCCCGACGACGTGTGAGGATATCGAAGGTCACTGCAGCTGTAAAGATCACGCCCTTAATAACGTATTGCCAAGCGATGTCGACGCCGGCAAGGTTCAAGCCGTTGGTGAGCGAAGTGATGACGAGAGTCCCCACGATAGTATTGGTGACCCGCCCGACACCGCCTGAGACCGCAACCCCACCTATATAGGAAGAGGCAATCGCATCCATCTCGAAGCCGGTACCTGCAGTAGGCGTCGCCGAACTGAGGCGTGAGGTGTAAAGGAGGCCACTCAATGCTGCGAGAAGAGACATCGAAGCAAAAGCCAGCAGTGTGACTCTTCGCACGTTGACACCGGAAAGTTCAGCTGCCTCAGCATTGCCTCCAATTCCGTAAATGTGGCGCCCGAGTGTAGTTCTTTGCAAGATAAAGTTATAGATGGTGAGGACGATGGCAGCGACGACCAAGGAGATGGGAATACCGTTGAAGCTGGCCAGTCGCAGAGTGATGAAGAGGACGGGAACCGTCACAATCAGAAGACCAAAGATCATGCGGAGGAGTTTCGAAGAATCACGTCGACCAAGGATAGTCTGCTCCCGGCGATATAGGGTGATCCTAAGGGCAATGATTGCAAGGATAAGTACGATACCGATAATGAGAGCCGTGTAGTTATAGGTGCTTTCTGGCCCTCCGATGTAATCAGGGATGAAACCTTGGGAAAGTTCTTTGAAGTCAGCGTTGGCTGAGGGGATGACGATGGTGCCGGTTTTCTGCAGGATGAGGTTTAGGGCGCCGCGGAAGATGAACATCCCTGCAAGTGTGATGACGAAAGCCGGGATGCCTATGAATGCAACCATGAAACCCTGGTAGAACCCAATGATGAGACCTACGCCAAGTGCTGCAAGGACGGCAGGGATGGTTGCCCAACCATGGGTGGACATGAGGATCGCTGCGATGGCTCCGGTGAATCCTGCGACAAAGCCGACGCTCAAGTCAATGTGGCGCAGGATCAAGATGATGGTCATCCCGATCGCGAGGACGGCGACGTAAGCGGATTGGTTCATGAGATTTGAAATGTTACCCGCCGTTAAGAAACGCCCTCTCGAGTAGATCGTGAAGAAGACCACGATGAATGCAAGCGCTAGGAACATGACGTAGTCACGGATGGATCCGGCTTTACCCTCACGGATGATATTGATGTAGGGGAATTGTTGCTTCTCATTCATATGGTGCAGATCCTTTCTTGGCGAGTCCTTTTTGGTTTTAACCGTCTGCTCTTAGGCGAGCTTGCTTCTGTTTGGGCTGTTTCCGTTGGAAGTGCTTCAGCGTTCTGTTCCTATACAAAGTAATTTGGGTTTTGCTAAGCGTTCTTAGTGTGCTTAACGTGCTCAGTCGCTTGTACTGTTCTTGGCTAAACTTCGGCGAGATATGGTTGCATATTCCATAATCCTGACTTCACTGGCTTCTTCCCGTGAAAGTTCTCCTGTGAGATGGCCTTCGCTGATGACATAGATGCGATCGCAAAGCCCTAGGATTTCAGGTAATTCAGAGGAAATCATGAGTATCGTTTTGCCGTCTTCAACCATCTGATTGATGAGAGTGTAGATCTCTTCTTTTGCTCCTACATCGATCCCACGGGTAGGTTCATCGAGGATCAGGATCTCTGGTTCCGTGAAGAGCCACTTGGAGAGGACGACCTTTTGTTGGTTACCTCCAGAGAGGTTATTGCAAACTTGCTCGATGGACGGCGTTTTGACGTTCATTTGAGTCGATACGTCATGGGCTTGTTGGATTTCTGAGGCTTGGTCTACGATACCGCCCTTGGACACGCGCTTGAGGTTTGCAAAGCTTGTATTGAATCGCACGCTCTGGATTAGGATGAGACCGGTGGCTTTTCTGTCTTCGGTGACATACGCTAAACCCTTGTGAATCGCTTGTTGAGGAGAATTGAACCGCATTTTTTCACCGTAAAGATAAAGTTCCGAAGCCGGGTCAATATCGTACTTGGGAGTATTACCGAAAAGGCTCAAGGCAAGTTCAGAACGACCAGCTCCTACAAGACCGGCGATACCTACGACCTCACCGCGCCTTAATTGAAGATTAATATCCGTGAGGAGTTCACGACCGGTTTGAGCGTGTCTGACGGTCCAATGACGCAGTTCAAGCAGTATGTCCGTTGCGATTTGGGTATCGCGCGTGCCGTAGATATCGAGAATTTCACGACCCACCATATTCTGGATGAGGGTTTGGGCATTGGGTTTCTTGGCACGCACATCAAAGTCTGCCACTGATCGACCATCGCGGAGGACAGTGATGGCATCGGCAATTTCCAACACCTCATCAAGTTTGTGGGAGATCATGATGCAGGTGACCCCATCATCGCGTAATTCTCTGAGTAGATTGAGGAGGTTTGCCACGTCGACATCGTTGAGGGCTGCTGTGGGTTCATCGAGGATGAGTAGGGAGCTGTCATGGCTGAGATTCTTGGCGATTTGAATAAGTTGTTGTTGGCCTACCCCGAGATATTTGACTTTCATATCCGGGTCAACGTTCAGGTGAACACGATCGAGAAGAGCACGAGCTTGAGTTTTGGTTTCAGCCCAGTCGACAAGGAAGCCAAGCTTCTTTGTGCGCTCGTGTCCAAAGAACAGGTTTTCATAGATGGAGAGCTCGGGGATCAGTGAAATCTCCTGATAGATGATCCCGATACCGGCTGCTTCGCTATGACGCACATTCGTGAAACGTTGCACTTCACCGCGAAAGACGATGTCACCGTCATAGCTGCCATGAGCATGGACGCCTGAGAGGATCTTCATGAGCGTTGATTTTCCTGCGCCGTTCTCGCCTACAAGACAGTGGATGTCACCTTGTCGCACTTGGAAATTCACATCGTCCAGGGCTCGGACGCCCGGGAATTCTTTGGTGATGTTACGCATTTCCAAGAGATAGGTAGGTGAACCTTCGATGTTGGAGGGATGGGAGGCGTGGGACCATTGGGACCCATGGGTCCCATGGGAATCCAAAGACTCATAGGACGATTCTGACCTGTGCGAGCTTTGCGACGCGTGGTTGTTTTCCATTGACTGAGATTGCGTCGATCGATTCATTCACGACTCCTTCCTGATGAAGAGAAGCGGGGGCAGCGATTTTAGCCGCCCCCGCTTCCTTAACCTTTCTTAAGGGCATATCACATGCTGTGATTATTCTTCTGCCTCTTCTGTTTTTCCTGCTTCTTCTGTTTCTTCTGTTTCTACGTCTTCAACGACTTCTTCAGATTCCGCATCGCCTGTGGCCTCTTCGGTTGTTTCATCGGCGTCATCAGATACGTCAGCATCATCGTTCACTTAAGGTAAGTTCTCAAAATCTTCGGCGACATAGTATTCGGAATCAATGAGAGCTTCGACCACGTTGTCTGCTGTAACCGTTACGATCGGAGATTGCTTCGAGGGAACTTCGATCATCTGGTTGTCATAAGTCGTGTCAGTTTCAGGTGTCTCGCCTTCAAGGATCTGAACGGCCATGGTGATTGAGTCGGCAGCCAGAGTGCGTGTATCTTTGAAGATCGTCATCGACTGCTTGCCATCGATGATGTACTGGACAGAAGCCTTCTCGGAGTCTTGCCCGGTAATGAAGTAATTGGAAATGTCAGCATCAGCATCGAAGGTATCAGCGATCGAGCGTGCGGTACCATCGTTCGGTGCGAGGATAAAGACATCGCCCTTATCATCTTCGCCAACAGCCTGGAGATCTGCTTCAGCCTTGGTTTTGGCAACGTTGAAGTCCCAGTTGGTGGTGACTTGACCGATGATCTGGGCTTGCTCTTCACGTGAGAGTTCGAGCGTTTCTTGGAGAGCGACAGCTTCCGATGAGTTCACGATGACGAACGTTCCGTCAGCGACCTTAGGTTGCAGGACATTCCAAGCGCCTTGGAAGAACATGAAGGCGTTGTTGTCAGTAGCAGCACCGGCATAGATGTAAAGTGGATTGCCTTCGCCTTCAACTTGATCTACGAGGTACTGGCCTTGGGCCTCACCTACAGCAACAGAGTCAAAGGTCACATAATAATCGACGGCTTCGGTATCGGTGATGAGACGGTCATAGCAGATGACAGTGACGCCTGCATCCTTGGCGGCTTCAACAGTCGAGGCTGCAGCAGCGGCGTCATGAGCACAGATGATGAGAACATCAATCTGATCGTTGATCAGGGTCTCGACATTAGTCCGCTCAACTTGTGGATCGCCTTGTGAGAAGAGGACTTTATACGTGAATCCTGCTTCACCCAATAGTTTCGAGAATTGCGTTTCGTCCTGGATCCAACGTGGTTCGTCTTTGGTTGGAAGGACGATACCTACTTGGATTCCTTCTTCTTGAGCCAGGATCGTGTTCATGCCCGGTAATAGGGCGACGCACAATACCGCAAGAATCAAGAGAATATTCAATAGTTTTTTCATAGATCTCTCCTTTTATAGTGCTTCTATAATTCCTACGATCCCATTATGGACAAACTCGATCCGCATATTCTTGAGGGAGTGATGCACAATCTTGTCCAATCTCCTTTCCTTTCCTAACAAGAGTCCCACCAATCTCCCGTTCCTTAACTAATGAACAGGACTTTCCTACGATGTCAGACAATAAAGTCTAGTAAGGAGGTCAGACCTATGGCTTTATCAAAGACCATGGGTGAAACCCTTGCTCACCCTCGCGGAGGTTCGTAAGCAAGCAAATCTTTGTGCTTTCAGCGACCCTTCGCTGCTTTCACAAAACGCTTAAGGAATCATAAGCCTCTGTCGGTTATAATGAAGGCATGGAAGAGGAGGTTGCCACTGTGTTTATATCGTTTGAGGGGATCGACGGAGCGGGGAAGACAACCCAGATCCGTGCGATCGAGGACTATCTGACCGAGATCGATATCCCTTTTATCTCCTTACGTGAACCCGGTGGAACCGGAGTCGGTGAAGAAATTCGTCGCCTCCTTAAAGATCCCAAGTACGGTCCCTTGGAACCGGCGACGGAAGTCTTTCTCCTCTCCGCCTCACGGCGCCAGATCCTGGTAGAAGAGGTTGGACCTGCCTTGCAGGACAAGACATGGGTCATCCTTGACCGCTATGTCGACTCAACGACCGCGTACCAAGCATACGGACGTGGCTTGGATCTAGAGATGGTGGAATCCGTGAACAGCCTTGCTACGGAAGGTATACTCCCGCATTACACCTTCCTACTGGATATCGATCCGGAGATCGCAAGAACGAGATTCAAGCAGCGAGGTAATGCTAATTCGGATCGTATCGAAGCAGAGAGCTTGGACGATGAGGGCTTTTCATTTATGAAGCGGGTAAGAGAAGGTTACTTGGCTTTGGAACGAAAGTATCCGGAGCGCTACATCAAGATTGACGCGGCAGCCTCACAAGAGGACATCACGCACGAGATCTTGAATTATATAAAGGAGTGGACAAAATGAAACTAATCTACGCAATTGTGCACGATGAAGATAGTCCTCGCCTCATGGCGGAATTGAACCGTGCAGGTTACCGTGTGACGCGTCTTAACTCATCGGGTGGTTTCCTCAGAGCAGGGAATACGACCTTGATGATCGTGGTGGAAGAGGATGATCTGCAAGCGGTCCTGGAAATTATTCGCCGTTACTCGAGTGCGCGTAAGACCGCCATCAATACTAATATGACACCGTCGGCGATGGGGACCGGCTATATGCCTTACCCGGTTGAAGTTACGGTTGGCGGTGCAACCGTCTTCGTCACAAACGTCGAATACTTTGAAAAGATGTGATCTTGCCTCGATCCGGCTATTTTGCAGGCCTCCTCGAACGTGAGGACCTGAAAGCACAAATTCTTAAGCTTGCAAGGCTTGGCCTCTCGAGAGCATTGCTCTTTGTAGGTGAAGCGGGAAGTGGTAAGAGATCGACAAGCTTGGCAGCTGCCGAAGCAATCCTCTGTCTGAACCTCGATGAAGAAGGTCCTTGCGGAGTTTGCGACAGTTGCCGCTACCTAAGTGCGTCCTCCCATCCGGATTTCATGAGTTTGGAACCTGAGACTAAGGGTGACCTTATCCCGGTCAAGGAAGTGCGGACGTTTGCGACTAGAGCAAGCCAAATCCTCCCGCAAGTCGGTGAGATGTCGGTCTTCATGATCGATGCATCAGCCTTGAATGAACAGGGTCAAAATGCGCTCTTGAAGACGATTGAAGAGCCTCCTACGCGTGCGGTCTTCCTGCTGCATGTCGAACAGGCAGACCGCCTCCTGCCAACGGTTCGTTCCAGGGTTCTGGAGCTGCCGATGCCGGGTCTAAGCGATGAGGCTCTGATGAAGATTGCTGAGCTAAAGCAGGATGGGCAGGATGGGTCGAAGCAATCCGGGAAAGCCGTCAAGGTTGATAAGACTGTTAAGTGCGGCACGACCGGCACGATCGACAAGACCGACAGGACCGGCAAGACCGGCTTGCCTCTCACCCCTAAAGAACCTAGC
>CAYFSS010000019.1:14258-23527 GCA_964345975.1 uncultured Oscillospiraceae bacterium | reverse complement strand
CAAGACCGACAGGACCGGCAAGACCGGCTTGCCTCTCACCCCTAAAGAACCTAGCCAGCAAATGCTTGATGAGGGCCTTCGCCTACGTCTTGCAGCGGGAAATCCCGGGCGATATCTCCACTTAGGCAAGACGAATGAATGGCTCGAAGATGAGCTCTTGAGCCGTGAGCTCTTGGTCAGGATCGCTCAAGGTGATCTGGGCGAAGCGCTTGGGACTCATCTGATGAAACTGAAGGATTACATTAAGACGGATGCCGGTACCTTCTTCTACTTCATGAAGAGTTACGGTCACGAGCTCTTACGCCTCCGTCTTGATCTTCCCGCCGAGAATCTGGTTCATCCTGCAGCGCGTGAAGCTCTCAAGATCCTCGATCGAGATACAACTCAAGGGGTTCGCTGGATAGCGGACTACCATGCCCTTTGCGATATATACGAGCGAAAGTTGAAGCGAAGCCTCAACGCTGAACTGCAACTTTCTGCCTTTGTTTTAGAAATAGATGAGGTTATGCATCATGTTTGATGATCAAGATAGAAAGCCCACTGAAGATCCTACCCCTGACGATGAGCTCATGGCCATCGAAGAACTCTTTGATCCGGAAGCTCTCAATGATTTAGACCTGCTCCTAGGAGCCGACGAGGCCACTAACACCCAAAAGCCCCAACAAGACGACTCCATCGAAACCACCGCCTATGCCTTCGGCACTGACGATGACCCGGAACCAAGCGACGACCTCATGTCCGAGCTCCTGCCCTTCCCGGACGACGAGAATCTAAGCGACCCTAGAATTAAGGTCGTCGGAATTCGTTTTTATCCCGGTGTTGAATTGGAACTCTGTGAACCCGGCGTCTTCAATGTACGGGTGGGCGATGAAGTTATCGTCACCATGCCCGACGGATCACAGAACATCGGTGTCGTTGCGCGTAGCCCCTATTACGTCCACAACGAGGAAATCGATCTCGTCGTCGGCAATCGCCCTCTCCCCATCATTACCGAGTGGGCAGAGGATAAGGACATCGTTGAGCAAGTAGCACGTGAACAGGAAGCCCTGGTCGCATTGGGCGTAGCGCGCGAAAAAGTCGTCGAACACGGTCTCGATATGAAGATCATTTCGGCTACGTTCGATGATGTGGAACAAAAGCTCACGTTTGAATTTACAGCTGAAGGTCGAGTCGACTTCCGCAACCTGGTCAAGGATCTGGCTGCTATCTTCCGCCGTCGCATCGAACTCCGTCAGGTCGGGGTGAGAGATCAGGCGGCCAAAGCAGGAGGCATCGGTCCATGCGGTCGTGAATTCTGCTGCAGTACGTTCCTCTGTGAATTTAGACCCGTATCCATTCGCATGGCGAAGGATCAGGATCTTTCGATGAATCCCAATAATATCTCCGGTTGCTGTGGGCGCCTCCTGTGCTGCTTGCGCTATGAGCACGAAGCCTACATCAACGCAAAGAAGATTATGCCCCGCGTCGGCCACACGGTGACAACCATCTACGGTAAGGGGAAGATTCGCTCGACGAACCTTTTGAAAGGCGAACTGCAGATTGAGCTTTTTGATGCTGACCCGGGCGATGATCCAATTACCATCCACCTCGCCGACCTCTCAGGCCGTGATGCCGTCGCCAATGTCTCAAAACCCAAGAACTTCCCCGATGTAGCAGCTACGCTCATGGGAAATGGCAAGCGATCAAGGCGCGATACCGACAATCAAGCTCAGTCCTACGACTTCGGCGACATGGGCGGAGCTTCGACGGAAGAAGTTGAAGATTGGGAAGAGCAGCGCGAGAAGCAGGAAAAAAATTCAGGGCGGAGACGTGGCAAGCAAGATGATTCCTCGCGCCGTCGCCAAACCAAAAAGCGGAAATCACGCTCCAACAAAACCGAAGAGTCCGCCAGAGCCAGGTCACCTCGCAAGAAGTCCGAGGGAGATGACGGAAATAGACCTAAGTCCCGAACTCGTCGGACGCGTAAGGCAAATGCCCGACGCCCCGGGCGTGAGGACTAGTGCTTCAGTTGTGCTTGCTGTCACGGCGTAAGATATTCGCAGTTTTCATGCTTGAGTGTGATCTTTTAGGGTGATATCCTTGGCAGGAAGACACGGTTTTTTGAAAAGGAGGAAAACTATGGCCCATGTTATTTCAGAAGAGTGCATCATGTGTGGTGCTTGTGAACCTGAGTGCCCTACCTCGGCTATCAGCCCTGGTGATACCCAGTATGTAATCGATCCTGATCTGTGCATTGACTGTGGCGCTTGCGCTCCGGTTTGCCCTGTAGAAGCAATTTCACAGCTCTAATCCAAGAGATTAATTAAGATTAGTTTCTTTACCGGACCCTAGCGGTTCGGTTTTTTCTACCAAAAATCCAATGGTTCTTGGCCGGACGCGACGTCTTTAACTTGGCTATGATGATGTCTTTCAAGGTAATCTACCTTGGTTTGAGGGCTTTCTCCTGTGCTGCTCGCCTCGTGCTTGACCGTCTTGCGGTGCTCGACGCACTGCGGTCGAATGGACCATGCTTTAAGAACTGCTACGCACGTTTCCGATATATAAGGAGCTGGTTCAGAAGAATTGGCTCGTAGGGCTTTTGTGTGAAGAAATAATACCGTGAACGGTTGTTGGATTCGCTATTTGCCGCACTTGGTCCAACGAACCCTCACACATTAAAAGCGTTAATGACTCTAGTGGATTACTCCCACGCGCCGCTATAAAATCCCAAATCATTATCCTTGGCCTCGCGATTCAATTCACGAAAATGCTCGTAATAGGCCTTGTTCGGCTCAAACTTCACGACCTTGACCAAGCCGGAATATACCAGGTTCTCATTGATCATCGTGTCTTCATCGATCCAAACATAGGCGAGCAGTCGGTCATACTGATCTCTCATCCCGCGGTCGAACTCGAGGCGAACGTTGCATCCCGTCAGAAGATCCTTTACAAGCGCTGATACGATGTCGCCTTCTGAGGTCTGTCGATCTTCGTCGGGATTCGAAGAGGATTCCGGCGCATTGATCCCGAGCATCCGTAGCCGATCCCGGTTCCCGTTGAACCTCACGATCAAGGTGTCCCCGTCGACGACTCTTTCCACATAGGCTTCTTGCAGTTCGTCGAAGTCCACTGTATGTGGACGCTGTGCAATCAGTTCTTTCGGCACTTCGAGCAATTCGTAAGGGTTTCTGGGGGTTGTTGACGTTGAAGGTCGGGTCGCTTCTTGGACGCTACGGGTTGTCCTGGCGTCCTGCTGCACCTGCTCTTGCGTTATTGCAGTGTTGTGCGTTGCGCTCGGCGTTAAGTCCTTCGGTGATGTTGGCAGCAACCCCATTAGCGCCGCAATCATCAGGAGCAGGCTGATGAGCCCCACAAAGCCATTTTTGCTACTTTTTTTCACAATCCCCTCCAATAACGCAAAGCTTCTATTATAGGAAGTTTAGCATGCAGATCTCAAACGAAGTGTCTTGGGTGTTGGAGCGGTGGGGGCTTTTGTGTGAATGTCGTTGGAATCCATTCTGGTGCTCGAATTATGAGCGGGCGATGGGGTCCTCGGAGCAGCATACGTCGTGAGGGGACTTATTCGTTGGTCATCGGTGGGGAATGATGGAAGCTGATTGAGGTGAATGCAGGTCGGCTGAAACGTGCAGGGGGAAATTTCAGAATTATCGGCAAAAGTGGCAGGTGGAGGGGTTGATCTGCGTTTTATTGCAGCGAAACTGGTGGGTAAGGGAGAATCCGGTACGTGCATTCTTGCTCAAATGATGTGCGATCATCTCCTGAATTTGACGCTTTCGTATGATTTCGTAGAAAGTGCTTATGGTCGCAGGCTTGTTCGCGTGCAAACTATAAGCATGAAGAAGACACATGCAAAATTTTTAAGCGGTCGAGCGGCCCTAGAACGTTGGGGAGTACCCTATCTTCGTGGCTTTCTGGAACCAGAGGATCACGAGGTGCAACAGGAGTACGTCGTTTTCACAGATCAATCTGTTCACCGACCCCAGGGCCTAGCGCTCCGTACGTGTCGCATTAAAGGTGCCTCCAAGTACGCCAAGGACGGTATCTGCACGCTGCCTCTAGCTTTCTTGCAAGTGGCTCGGGATTTTGACATCCACCAGCTGATCTACTTAGCGATTCAGATGACTTCTTATCGAGATCGAAAGCCACCTTTAGTCACACTACGTGCTTTGCGCTCTTGTGCGGAAGAGCTCGTAGGTCACGCTGGTCGTCGTAAGGCTCTGCGGGCGTTGAAGTATGCACAGGAGGGGGCTAGGTCTCCTATGGAAGCTTTGCTCTATATGTTTCTTGGCTTGCCGAACTGCTTAGGTGGTTGTGGCTTCCGCGGTATGACGTTCAACGAGAAGATCTTTTGTCCCAAATCGAACAAAACTTACTATGCAGATCTGTACCTGCCCTCGAAGAAGCTCATCATCGAATACAATAGCAACCAGTTTCACAACGAACCTCCATCCATTGTCAACGACTCGGTGCGGACAACGAACCTGGAAGCTGAGGGCTACAAGGTGATGATCGTGACGGCTGGTCATCTGAAAGATATCGCTAATTTCGAGACGCTCGCCAATAACATTGCCAAGTTCCTCAAAAAGAGCATCCGCATCCGCGCTCGTAAATTCTTCCCCGGTCATCGGGCTGTACGAGATCTCATGATGAGAGCGGGTAGAGATCCAAACTTGCGCCACAAGAAAGTTCTGATCTACGAGGTGCCTCGCTTCCCGGGTGTCAAGGAATCCTACCGATTATATGAAATTGCTTGGGCCATCTGGTCGTCTGTAGCCTGGCCGAGCTTGGTCAAGGCACGCTCGCCTGGCTAGATTTTAATTTCCCTCAATCATTCGGACCTTTCCAGCGCGGTTTGCTCTTGAACCGCTATTTGTGCTGCGTAGAATTTGCTTCCAAGCAGGATCATGCCTCATCAAACCATCATTAATCGGGATTCGTCGAGCCATCACTGTACAAAAAAGCCCAAAATCCTCAGCGTCTTCCCCCCCTCCTCCTCATTTCTGCCTACCCATGGCAAAAATTCAGAATTCACTAGAGATTGGATGCTAAGACCTATCTTTGCGCTGGAAATCACGCTGTTCTACAGAGATTCTTGTCAAAAATGCAACTTACTAATACAAAGTGTTGATGAACTCTAGAAACTAGGCGGATCTTCGGAAGGATCGGCTATTATTCGTTTTATGTGAAAATAAAATTGTAAAATTGTCCGGTTCAGAACCATTACCTCTGAATCGATTGTATTTGGATCAAAGATTCAAGCTATAGATACACAAGAACCTCTACCAAACGAGAAGAGAAACTCTCGAAGCCTCGGCAAACACTAGAAGCCCTGAGATCCTAGAAACGCTCGATCCCGCCGTCGCCGGATGTCTGATCTTTTCGCCAAAGTGTCCGCATACGCGGTGAGGGCTTTACTTTGAAGAAGGCGGTGACGAAGACGATTCCTGCGGCCATAGCAGCGGCCAAGCCAAATGCCTCGAAAGCACGTTCCATAGCTTCTCCCTGACGGTTATTCACGAGGTGGAGCATTGCATGATAGATGGAGCCGCCGGGAACGAGGGGCAACAAGCCTAGGAGCAGGAAAGAGGGAACGGGCCGTTTCAAGACACGAGCCATAATCTCGGCATAGAGCGTGAGGAGGATCGTGGCGATGAAAGAAGCAGGGATTAGCCCCATACCGAAGCTCTGCATAAATTTGTAGGAAAACCAGCTCAGGAGCGCACAGCCAATGGCAGCTAAGCGGGAAGACTTACTCACACCATACATATGCGCAAAGCCCAAGATGTAGACTACGGTGCCAATGAAATCTCGAAAAATTTGAAAAAGTGTAATTTGATCCATGGGGGGCCTCCGAATTCCCTAGACGATGAGTTGCCAGAAATAAAGGGCAAGTCCGGAGCCAAGGCCAAGCGCAAGCGCAGCAAGGAGGGCTTCTGTCAGATTGCTTAGCCCGGAGATCGTATCGCCGGCCATGAGATCGCGTGCGCCATTGGTCAGGCTCATCCCGGGTACCAAGGTCATGAGCACCCCGATATTTACTTGGTCCGGCGCATCGCCGAGCCAACCGAGATAGAAGCAGCCCCACGTCAAGAATGTCACGAAGAAGGCTCCGATCGTATTGATCAGGCTACGATTGAGTTCTTTGTCCCGTAAGGGAGAGATGATGAAGTGAAGTGCAAACCCGATGAGGAAGGCAAGCGGCAAAGCTCCAAGGGATGCCCCGATCATGAAGGCAAAGCCCGCTCCGATGCTACCGTAGGCCAAGGGCATGTGCCACCAGGCAACGTTGGCTTCAGCGGATTTTGTTATCTCTCGCAAAGCCTCAAAAGCCTCCTCCAAACTAACCTTCTTACCGACGATTAAACGGGAGAGCTCATTGATCTTCTCTAGGCTTGCCAAATTATAAGAAATACCAGACATTCGCATCGAGCGATGGAGGACATGCCCTTCGTTGGCCTCGATCTCGAGCTCCTCGGTTCCCTCCGAGATATCGGATCTTGCGGCACCGTCATCGGCCGGGAGACGGACAGAAATCGCGAGGTAGGAAGGGATGGCAAAGACGTCCACCTCTGTGTTTGCTTCGGTGAGGGACAAGATCACCCGGCGTACCGTCTCTTCGATGCGATATGTTTCGGCACCGCAGCGGTAGAGGGCTCGCCCAAGTTCGGCAGCAAAATCTAAAACATTGGCCACGATGGTCTCCTTGGCTGATAAGCGTAAGCACAAGCGTAAGCGCAAGCACAAGCATAAGCGCAAGCACAAGCGTAAGCGCAAGCATAAGCGTAAGCGAAAGCGTAAGGGCGAAGGCGAGCGAGGCTAAACAAGAGACAGTTTAGCAGAAGAAAACCGCGGCTTCCTGAAGGAGGCCGCGGCGGGGTGGGCTTTTGGGTGTCAAAGTACGTGGACTATCGCGCTCGTTCCCATTCCGACTCTCGTAGGTTGGTGTAGATGTAGGTTGCAGCTGAGATCCCTGAGAAGATGAACATGATGACTGCAAGGGCAGCCGCACGTTCGTAGCGAGTATTGCCGAAATCCGTATAGATCTGGATGCCGAGCATCTTGGGATGGTTGCCGCCCATGAGATAGGGGGTGGTAAACGACGAGATATTCCCCATGAAGACGAAGGTCGCAGCGATCAGGATGTCCTTGTAGGTCAAGGGCAAGATGAAGCGCCCGAAGATCGTGAGCTTGTTCGCCCCGACATCTCGAGCCGCTTCGATGGCAGGGTCCTGGATCGATGAGAGTGCACTGGCCAAAATCATAGCAACGAAGGGGATGTTGAACCAAAGATTCATCAAGATGATGCCCTTCATGTCATACATGAGGCCCAGTTGCCAATTCTGGCCAAACAAACGCCCGATCCGATTGATAAGACCCGAGTCACGAATGACCGTGATCATGCCGTTGACGGCCACGAGGCCCGGCACGAAACGCGGCAAAATGTAGATCTTGCGCAAGACCCCGGCAATTCGCGTCTTTGAGAATCTCATATAGAGTGCGAGGAGATACCCGATCACAAGGACGAGGATCACCGTGACGATGACGATCTCCAAGGTGTAGATGATATTGGCACGCATGATTTCATCGGTGAAGTAGTAGGTGTAATTTGCAAAGGTGAATTCACCCGTTTCCTCCGAGACGAAACTCTGCCGTACGTTATTGATGATCGGCCAGATCGTGAACACGATCAGGAGAGCCATCGAAGGTAAGAGCATCGCATAAGGAACCCATTTCCCGGGACGCTCGATCCTACCTGCGGATATAGAAAATTTGCGTGGAGAACCGGGGCCGGGTGCAGGAGATTTACCTGTAGGCATAGGTTCGTTGACCTCTTCCTCAGGCGTTGTGATAATCCCTACAGGATCGGGAAGCTCCCCCGTTGGAGGTGCGATCTTATCCTTGAGGACGTCGTTGTTCCTATCGTGATCCTGCTGACTCATGCTGTTCCTCCGGATCTACCTGAAAGGGTTAGACTTCTGAACGCGAAGGACTCTACCCCTCACATCCAAAAGCCCAAACCAATCTACCTGTTATACCAAGACTTCTTCAGCCTTAGTCAAGGGTTGCAATTTCGCGGTTCCAAAGCTCGTTCAGATCGGTGGAGTTATCACCAATGCTGGAAAGGCGGAAGCCTTCGAGATTAAGACCGTCGATGAGACTCTTGAGATCTTCGTCGATGAGGTCAAAGTTGATGACAGGGATAGCCGCCTGAGTTTCGAGCGCAATGTTCTGAGCTTCAGGTGAGAGCATGTAGTTGATCCATGCATGCGCACCTTCAACGTTTGAACCGATGGAAGGGATGCCCCAAACAACGGTGTTCCCTGTGAAGCCCGGATCAAGCTGTGAAATCTTCACGGCTTCAGGCATGGTGCCCATCATCTTCTGGGTGAGAAGCATGTCTGCCCAGGCAGGGATCATGTCAACTTCCTTGTTGGCGAGAAGGTCGAGCGTACCCTGGTTCTTGTGTGGGTAAACGACTTTGCCGGAGGACTGGTAAAGGTAAGGATGGAGCTCTTTTAAGAGATCGAAACCTTCACCATACTCTTCGACCCACTTATTGTCGTTGCTGGTGAGAGCTTCTTCAGGCAAGAAGTTGTAGACGCTGGTCGTTACGAACGCACCGCCTGCACCGCCGGAATCGGGGGTGTTGTAAGCGAAACGGCCGGGGTTGTCCTTGATCCACTGATAGAGTTCTTCGGTGGTCTTAGGCGGCTCTTCAACGGTCTCGGAATTATAGGCGAGGACGACAGTGGTGCCACGGTAAGGGACCAGGAGGTCCGGGTAAAAGCTGGACTCGAACTCGAGATTTTCGATGTTAGGGATGAGCTCTTTGTCGAGTTCAACGAAGAGATCGTCGCCTGCACGTTCGATGTACTGAACTGCCTTTTCATCACCGAGCTCGAGGACGTCATAGTCCGTGCCTGTCTGGTCAGCCTGGCTGGCAGCAATAATGCGGTCTTGGAGGCCCTGTGTTCCGGTGCCTGAAACGATGAATTCGAGTTTGGCTACCCAGCCGTCCTCATTGGTTTCATTAAAGGTTTCAACTTGTTTCTCAAGCTGAATGCGGACGTTATCTGAACCTTCGGCCCAGAGCGTGAACTCTTTGTTTTCTTCTTCTGCGCTGGTGCTCATTGCCGGAGCAAAGAGACCGAGAGCAAAGACGAGTGCAAGACTAAGTGCAATGAATTTCAATGCCTTCTTCATACTAGCTTCCTCTTTCTACTGATTTCTCTGATATCTACTGATTTCTACTGATATCTACTGATTTC
>CAYFSS010000019.1:9920-14158 GCA_964345975.1 uncultured Oscillospiraceae bacterium | reverse complement strand
ACTGAGTTTCCTCAATCTTCTAAGTTCAAACGTCAATCGATGTGGAACGACGTCGATCCCATAAGATCAAGGGAGCCACTAAACGTTCTATTGATTAAACGGACTCAAGCTTCACATCCGGCTCGCTTTCGTAGCTGCCGGAACTATGGAGAATGACGCCCGCTGAATCGCCTTCGATAAACAGATCCGAGGTAATTCGGTTGCTGTAGGACTTGATGCGCTGGCCTTGATAATTGAGATAGATCTGTGTGTAGTGTCCGACGATAGTGATGGAATCAATGACTCCGATATCCTGTGGATCTTCGTTGCCGGTCGGAACAAAGAGCTCAACGTTTTCGGGCCTTACTGCCAGATCTGTCCCGTCTGCTTGCCGGATGAAGTTCATCTCGCCGATGAAGCTTGCGACAAATCGTGTATTCGGGTGGTCGTAGATCTCACGCGGCGTCCCGGTTTGCTCGCAGACGCCTTTATTCATGACCACGATGCGGTGGGAGAGTTCCATCGCCTCTTCTTGGTCGTGGGTGACGAAGACGATGGTGATACCTAGTTCCCGCTGGATGCGGCGGATCTCATCGCGCATCTGCATTCGGATCTTGGCATCAAGCGCTGAAAAAGGCTCGTCGAGAAGTAGTACTTGCGGCTCGAGCAAGATGGCTCTGGCAATAGCGACACGTTGTTGCTGGCCGCCGGAGAGCTGGTTGGGATACTTCTTATCGTGGCCCGTCATGCCGACAAGCTCCAAGATGCGTTCGACCCTTTTGCGTTGCTCAGCACGAGGAATCTTGCGGATCTTAAGTCCAAAGTTCAGGTTCTCCTCGACGGTCATGTGAGGCCAGAGGTTATACGACTGGAACACCATCGCGGTCGGACGATCTTCAGGCGGTAAATGGGAGATGGGTTCACCGTTCAGGTAAATCTCGCCTTCCGTAACTTTCAGGAACCCTCCTATGGTGCGGAGGATCGTCGTCTTTCCGCAACCTGAAGGTCCAAGGAGCGTCACGAGTTCATTCTCGTAAATCTCTAAATCGATATTCTCGACCCCGTCACCGTTGGGATAGAGCTTCGTCATATCATCAATCTTAAGTTTGACTTTCTGTGCCATGGACTTACTTCACTTTCAACTGACTACCCATTCCGTCGCTCATCAGGTTGCCACCTAAGAGCAGGATCAGAAGGGTTGGGAACATGAGGATCAAAGAGAGGACGGGACCGGCAGTCGTAGGGTACTGCATGATGACGCCGTAGAGTTCGACAGGCATTGTCTTGACTTGGGGGAAGCCGACCAGGAGTGCACCCTGTGCTTCTTCCAATGAACTCATAAAGGTAAAGAGCGAGGCCACGATAATGCCGGGTTTAGCAAGAGGGAGCGTGATGCTCAAGAACGTCCGGAAAGGCCCTGCACCCGCATCGCGGGCTGCCTCTTCTTGTTGTTTATGGACGGCTCGGAAAGCATTCATAGGGAGCCAGGTCATAAAGACCATGGAGTTTAAGACGTGGATAATGACAACGCCCACAAAAGTTCCCATGAGCCCCAAGCGATAGTAGATGATAGCGATCGCGACATAGAGGCCGATCTTAGGGAAGGCGTTCGTCAAGAGAAAGCTGAACATAAAGATTCTACGACCTTTGAACTCGTAACGAGCCAGGGCATAGGCTGCGGGGAGACAAATGAGGAGGGAGACGCCCGTTACAACCACGGCTAAGATGAAGGAGGTGGTGATCGAGGAGACGAGGTTTCTTTGGTTCAAGACCCATTCCCACCACTTAACGCCAAATTCCTGGGGGAAGATGGCGGGGACTTCATAGCGATTACCAAAAGCCAACATGACCAGGTTCGCCAGCGGTAAGTAGAAAAATACGATGAAGACGATCAGGAAAATAAAGGAAGCAAAACCACGCTTACCAAGGCTGTGATAAATACGACGCATAGTGAATATTTCCTTTCATGCCCGCACAAGAATTACGAATTAGCATAGTGACACGCTCCATTAGCATAGATCTTTTTTGTTACCAAGAAATAGAGGGCTTACGATTTTAGGATTGCCTTAACCTAACGATGAACTTCCGCAAAAGGTCGAGACTGAGGTCATTAAACACAAAAGCCTGCTCGTTATTCCTTGTATTCTGTACTCCTACCTGTTCAGTTTGAATTTCTTGGTTTCGGTTGATGCTTCATAATCTGTTTTCCATTGTAACAAAAGAAAAGAGGAATGCAGCATGGAATTTAGCGAAATCGCACAGACGATGGGAGATAAAGCAGAGAGGGCGGATGGACTTTTGAAGTGTTAAGGTAATCTTTAAATAGTAGACGAATATTGGCATATGAGAGCATGCTCGAGGGGATCAAAAAGCCGGCTTACGATCCTTAAAGTTTGTATTCATACCAATCGTCATTGTGAGCGAATTGCTCGAAGCCAATCGATTGGAACATGCGCCGGCTCTGCTTATTGAAGGAGTAGATGTTGGCGAATACTTCTGTCATGCCCTTTTCTTTCGCAAGGTCTAAGATGCCCATGACGCACCGCCGACCAATCCGGAGGTTTTGATATTCTTTGGAGATTACGATAGCAATTTCATGATGATCTGTGAGGGTAATGTCGCCCACCAAGACGCCTTTGTATTGGATGTAGTAGCAGTTGCCATGAGCACAAAGATAATCGTACATGCGATGGAGCAAATCGAGATCATAGGGTTTATCTCTATTGTCCACTTGTTTGCATACGTTGGCGTCCTGATACCACCGAAGCGAAATCTCATCATTCCTATAATAAGGAATTAAAGTGATGTCACGATCGATGATTCGCTTATGCAAGATTTGTTCCCTCCTTACGTTGCGTTGAATCGTCTTGCTCGCAGTCATGGTTATGGGCTTGATTATGGCGTTCTCTTTGTAACAAATAAATGAAGACTTAAGGACATTAACAAAGCTATGGCAGACGTAAGATTTGGCTGCTAATCGTTAGTGTATTATGAAATCTAATTCGCTAAGGAGGATTTATGCTGCGAGATTGCAAGTCGGAGCTGACGTCGCTGAAAGATCTCCTGCCGGTCCACTCACTCGAGCCCGGTCTCTATCTTGTTGCCACGCCTCTGGGAAATCCTCTGGATCTAGGCTTAAGAGCACTACAAGTCCTGCAAGCTGTTTCACGCATTGCTGCGGAAGATACGAGAGTGAGTCAACAGCTCCTTTCAACCTTTGGCATTTCAAAGCCTCTGATCAGTTACCACAGTTATAACGCCGACCAGCGCGATGCTGAATTGGTGGCTTTGATTCAAAACGGGGAGAGCTTAGCACTGATCTCTGATGCGGGGATGCCGCTTATCTCTGACCCCGGTTCATCTTTGGTTACAGCATGTGTTGAAGCGGGGCTCCATGTGACGGTGATCCCGGGACCGTCCGCCGGTGTAACGGCTTTGACTGCTAGCGGGCTCGATGCGAGCCGTTACTACTTCTATGGGTTCTTGCCTAAGAAGAAGGGTCGGCGCCTTGGCGTGCTGGAGGGGCTTTTGGGTGTTGATGTGACTCTAGTCTTCTACGAAGCGCCGCACCGTGTTCCTGAAACATTACGTGATATGGCTGTGGTTGCACCGGATCGGCGTTGTGTTGTGGCCCGAGAACTTACGAAAACCTACGAAACGTATTATCGAGGCACGACAGCAGAATTAGCGGAGGAGCTCCAAGCAGGGGTCAAAGGCGAATGTATGATTCTCTTGGAAGGGCAAAGTGCTTATCGTGCGAGAATGCCCGATGCTTCCGTTGAACAAACGCAGATCCGTGAAGTTTTGCAGTTTTGTTTGGCGAGGGGATTGTCGATGCGTGACTGTATCGATCTGCTTCGTCTCATGGATCCGTCGATCGATAAGAATGATGTATATGAGCTAGCCCTGACCATTAAAGAGGGGGATGAAGATGCCTAAATTTCCGGATGACCATTCGCAAGAAGACAAGGTCTTGCGCCCGAAGTTCGGGATGGATGAATCGGATGAATCTCAGGAGAGCGTTGTCGAGTCCGTCTCTGAACCAGTACCGGATGAGGCTCAAGGTGAGTCTTTCGCCATTGAGGAATTGCCGGAGACGAAGTTTGATTTAGATGATCGTGTGTCGGTGAAAGAAGCATCGGATGAAGATGAGCTATCGGATGAAGATGACTCATCGGATGAAGTGGTCGATGACTTGGGCGCCGGTCCGGTGAGTGAGTTGGATGACCTGGACGATGCGGATTCGGCAGACGATGCGG
>CAYFSS010000019.1:0-9820 GCA_964345975.1 uncultured Oscillospiraceae bacterium | reverse complement strand
GACGATGCGGATTCGGCAGACGATGCGGCTTCAGCGGACGATGCAGACACCGCAGACACCCCAGACAGCCCAGACACCGCGGACACCGCAGACAGCGGTCCGACACCTGAGAAGCCCGCCAAGTCCCGCCGACCGCACAAGACCCCGTCATTCCTGAGGTGGCTGACCCGTTGGCGGAAGAGCGAAGAAACTCCCGAAGAACCTGTCGGCCCCACGCTCCATCAGCCCCAACGTTATTCAACAGCCTTGCTCACAGAAATGGACGAAGCACAGGTACCACCGGTTCGTCGCCCCATGAGAGCGACCCCGGTTTCCATAAGAAAGATGCGGCGGGAACTCTATATCCTGAGCTTCCTCGTGCCCGTCATTCTCCTCTTCATCGCTTATTCAACCGTGGGCTTCTATCCGGTCGGGGATAAGACCCCCCTGACAATTGATATGTATCACCAATATGCGCCATTCCTGAGCGAATTGAAGCGCAAGCTAGCCGGCGGTGAAAGCCTCTTCTACGCCTGGAACTCAGGTCTTGGGGTGAATTTCTATAGTCTCATTGCTTACTATGCCGCCTCGCCCCTAAACATCTTGCTCCTGCTCTTTCCCCTCAATCACCTGACCGAAGGCATCTATGTGCTGACCCTTCTCAAAACAGGCTTGATGGGACTTACGATGAGCATCTTTCTTGAGCAAGGTTTGAGCTCGAGAGGTCTCCTGAGCCTTCATCGTCCGAACATCAATGTCAGTTATCGCCGCCCGGCCGTTCCTCGGCTTGAGGGTGAGAAACCTCGCTATGCCAAGCAAGATACAGCGACTGATTTGGCGATCTTGGCACTGTCATCAGCCTATGCACTATCTTCTTATACCTTCTCCTATGCCTGGAATGTCATGTGGCTCGATGGTTTGGTCTTATTACCGCTGGTGATGTTGGGGCTTTTGAAGCTCCTACGCGAGAAGAAGATCGGTCTTTATTCCTTGACGCTTGGGCTCTCGATCATCGTGAATTACTACGTGGCGGTCTTCGTGTGCCTCTTTGCTGCGTTCTACTTTATCTATCAGATCTTTATCGATCCGAAGACGCAACGTACGCTCTCGACCGGGAAGTTGGTGCCGAATTATCTCAAGCGAGGACTGCTCTTTGCCTTTGCTTCGATCTTGGGTGCCGGGATCAGTGCGATCATGGCGTTGCCGACGTTCCTATCGCTCCTTCATACCTCGGCATCAGGAGATACGTGGCCAACTGCGCATAATTTCTTCTTTGAGATCTTTGATTTCCCGGCCCGTCATTTTTTGGGAACCGTGCCTAATGTGCGTTCGGGCTTACCCAACGTCTATGCAGGTCTGCTTACGGTGCTTCTGATTCCCATCTATCTCAAGGCTGAGCGCATCTCTATGCGCGAAAAAGCCCTCTCCGTCACGTCTCTTGCGGTGCTGTTCTTTGCCTTTAATTCGAACTTCTTGAATTTCTTCTGGCATGGCCTGCACTACCCGAATCAGTTGCCCCATCGCTTTGCCTTCGTCTACATCTTCTTCATCATCACCTTGGCCTATCGTGGAATAACCAATACAAACTTCGAAGGCTCGGCAATGACGGTCTTGAAGACCGTTGCCGGTTTGGTTTTCTACCTCATGCTGGTCCAGAAATTGGGAGTTGAAGAGCTCTCCGAACTCATGATCTACGTCAATCTCTTCTTCCTTGGATTGTATGTGCTCCTCTTCCTCTTGGCCCGGGTCCATAGTCATCGCCTGCGCTATGTCACATCACTACTCCTAGTGGTCTTCCTAGCTGAACTCATGATGAATGGGATCAGCATGGCAAATCAAATGGACGATAATGAGTACTACACGCGGCGCAGCGACTTTATTCGTGACTTTAATGAGGTTGAAGAACTTATTGCTGAAGCTCGCAATCGAGAACCCGATGGTGCTTTCTATCGGATGGAACTGGAGCCGCAAAAAACCACGAACGATCCGGCACTCTATGGCTATCCCGGTTTTACGCTCTTCTCCTCAACCTCGCCGGAACAGACGGCAGCTCTCATGCGCTCGCTTGGTTATCACGGAAATAATATTAACTCCTATAAATATGTAGACTCGACGCCCTTCCTCGATGCACTTTGGGGTTTGAAATACTTCGTTTGGAAAAACGGTGAGACCAATGATCCTCGTCATGTCTTCTTGCGTGAGGTATCGGCCGAGGATAGGACTGCCAGGCTTTATGAGAATCCGGATGCCCTCGGCTTAGGCATTGCAGCTCATCCGAACTTGGCTGCGTGGACCGCAGAGTCGGAGTCGGCTTTTGAGAATCAAAGGACCTTGGCGTTAAATATGACCGGTATCGACGGTCTCTATGAGCCGTTGGAGCTGACAGAAGTTACGGTTGCCAATGCAGCATCTCAAGGTGGATCGGCGACGGAAGGGTACCGCTATCGTTCGAACGATGTGAATACAGCGGGGAGTTATAGCCTGAGCTATACGGCAGATGCCGCAAAGCGCGCGTTCTTCTTTATCGATACATCGCGCACATCTACGATTCGCTATCAGGTGAAACAAGGTGAGGACGTCGTTCGTGAGGTCTCGCGCTCGATCAATAAACCTGAAATCTTCGATCCGGGCCCCTTGGAGCAAGGTGAGATCTTAGAAATCTTCGTCGAGTATGCAGCCAATGAAAGTTCGGATTGGACGATTTGGTTGGCGGAACAGCCGATGGACGTTTATGAGAACATCGTTGCCGCCTTGAAACAGCGCTCGGTGGAGTGGACGTATGAGTCTGAAACAAGGATGACCGCTTCGCTTGCGGACCAGGAAAATGCCGTCCTCTTCTTGACCATCCCCTACGATTCCGGCTGGAATCTCTACATCAATGACGAATTAGCTCCTATTGATTCGTTGGTCAAGGTGGGGGGAGGCCTCTTAGGTTATCGCTTGCCGGGGGGCACCTTGGACTTGAGGCTCGAGTTTAGACCGGAAGGTTTCCTGGTTGGTTTATTTGTGACTTTGGGTTCTCTCATCGTGTGGGCTCTCATCGTGTTCTTACAACATCGTCAAGGCGGCGTAGGACCAACGGAGCGCCAAGCCATCCTCTCAAATCACCATGAGCGTGCACCTGCCTTTGAAAAGCCCATCCTCCATGTCCCCGACCCTGTAGCAGTCCAGCGGGAATAAAAAGAAGGACCTGGAGTTCCAGGTCCGGCGATGGGCGGCTGAGATTTAGATTAGTGTGAGAATTGTGCGTGCTTGTGCGTGCTCGTGTGTGCTCGCCGGGAACATTCCCGTGCGTATCGGAAGCTATGCGTAATCAAACGCAAAGCACTCGGCGTGCTCAGCGTCCAGCATACTGATATCGCCTGTCTCCACAAGGATCTCTTGACCTACTTGCTTGAAGTCAAGGGCTTCACCGGTTCTAAGGAAACGCACGCGTGCGACCTTTTTGTCCGGAGCAGCTGTCAAATGAACTCTATTTGGCATGATGGGGTGGTCACGATAGAGATAGAAGGCATAGTCCTTATCGTCAACTCGTGTGTAGCGAATGTCCTGCGCCCCGGTAATGGGTGAAATCTCAGAGTTGTAGATGGCCTCCTCATGCTTACGGACCCAGCGACCAAAACGACGGATGGTATGGAGTGAGCTATGGGGAAGGGCGCCATCCGGCTGTGGAGTGATATTAAGGGCTAGGCTCCCGCCTTTGGAAAGGATGTCGATGAAGATATGCACGACGTCTCGCGGGCTCTTCAAGACATCCTCGTAGTGGAAGCTGAAGCTGCGCCCTAAGGTTATGCAGCTTTCCCAAGGAACTTCAATGGGATCTGAAGGAACTTCCTGCTCGGGCGTCAAGATGTTTTCGTTCTCGCCTGAAACCATGCGATCTATAACGAGAAGGTGGGGTTGATGCTTCTTACGAATCTTAGCGATGATCTCGCTTAAGCGAACGTCTTGATGATTGATTTCGGGCCGAACCCACCCACCATCGAGCCAGAGAGCATCGATGTGGCCATAGTTTGTGCATAATTCTTCCAATTGATTGTGGACGAACTCAACGAACGTCTCCCAGCGTTCGGGATGTTCAGACGGATCATAGGTTGCATTACGCGAAGTGACGGGTCCTAAGTCCTCGGCCCAGAAATTTTCGTTGTGCCAGTCAGGTTTCGAGAAGTAAGCGGAGACGGCCATCTCTTGATCTCGAAAAGCCTTGACCAATTCACCAAAGATGTCCGCTCGTGGGTCTTTAGCAAATGGATACTCGGGGTTCGTGATCTTGTAATCCGAATAAGCGGAATCGTACATGCAGAAACCATCGTGGTGCTTCGTCGTGAAGAGCAGGTACTTGAATCCGCACTCTTTTGCCGTTTTAGCCCAGGATTCAGGTTCAAACTTGATGGGATTGAAGGTCTTCGGAAGATTCCAATATTGTTCTTTGAACGTCTCATTATTGGTCCAATCGATCTCACGCTTGCTCCAGACTCGATCACCATCGGAGAGTGGCCAAGATTCCATCGTTCCGATTTGCCCCACCGGAGCCCAGTGCATCATGAATCCGAGTTTGAGGCCACGAAAGCGGTCCAATTGCTCACGCACCTTGGGATCTTCCGGCCAGATGTATCCATACGGATTACTGATCCCGTGTACACCGTCCTTTACACCGCTTTGGTCTTGTTCTTCCATCGCTTCGAGGATTGGATCCTTCTTGCCTGACATTGAGGTTGCCTCCTTCGTGGGTCACCCTATTCTTCGATTGAAAATTTGGATTGGTTTAATGATTGTGACGTCTTAACGTCGCAAACAAAATTTGGTTTCTATCCGTGTGTTTCGATTGAGCTTACATTGAGCTAGATAGAGTATAAGCAATCCTACACGTCATACAACATGAGATTGCTTGCGTGGAAATCAAAAACGAGAGATAAACAGCGAAAACAAGAGGATTTTGGAGATTGGATTGTTTATTTCAATTTACGCTTGACAAGATAGAAAGTCCTCTTTAAGATGGCTGAGCTTAGTTAGAACACAGGAGGATTGTTATGAAGACATTCATGGCTAAACCCGCCGAAGTCGAGCGCAAGTGGTATGTGGTGGACGCAGAGGGACAGACCCTCGGACGTCTTTCCTCTCAGATCGCAGCGATCCTTCGCGGTAAGCACAAACCAATTTACACCCCCCACGTTGATACGGGCGATTTCGTGATCGTGGTCAACGCTGAGAAGATTCATCTGACCGGGCATAAGTGGGATCAGAAGATGTTCCGTCATCACTCAGGCTATCCGGGTGGTTTGAAGAGCACGCGTTATGTTGATGTCCGCGATAAGCATCCGGAGCGAATCATCGAGACTGCCGTCAAGGGCATGCTTCCTAAGAATACGCTCGGTCGCCAAATGTATAAGAAGCTCAAAGTTTACGCAGGTCCGGAGCATAAGCACCAAGCTCAGATGCCCGAACCGCTTGAGCTTAAATAGGGAGGGGTTAGACTATGCCGAAGACCATGAACGCCGGCAACGGTGAGGTTTATTATTATGGAACGGGACGCCGCAAGGAAGCGATCGCCAAAGTTCGCATCAAGCCCGGTTCCGGCCAGATCACGGTGAATGGTAAGACTGAGGAAGACTATTTCGGTCTCGACACTTTGATCTATATTGTCCATCAGCCCCTCGTGATCACGGAGACAGAAGGTCGTTTCGACATCATCTGTGATGTCCAAGGTGGCGGTATTGCAGGCCAGGCCGGCGCTGTTCGCCACGGGATCGCTCGTGCACTCAACGAGCTCGACACCGAACAGTATCGCATCCCTCTCAAGAGAGCGGGTTTCCTCACACGCGATTCACGCGGTAAGGAACGTAAGAAGTACGGACTTAAGGGCGCTCGTAAGGCACCTCAGTTCTCAAAGCGTTAAGACGACTTTTCGCTATACTTTTCTGGAGCTCGGTCTGTTGCGGATCGGGCTTCTTTTTTGTAAGACCGTAAAGCAAATGGATTGACGTTCGTGAATTGGGTTCTGAATTTTAGAATCTGTATTATCCGTATTCCCTGTTAAATCAAGGGTGTTAAAAAGCATTGCTTGCCGCAACCGCACCGTTCGGCGCAAGCTCACGTCTTCGAAGGAGGCATAAAATGCTAAGGGAAAATATCAAACTCTTGAGGACACAAAAGGGCATCAGCCAAGAGCAATTGGCCAATCATCTGAATGTGGTTCGGCAGACGGTATCCAAGTGGGAACAAGGGAAGAGCGTCCCGGATGCGGACCTTCTCATTGCTATGGCGGACTATTTCGGCGTGAGCGTAGCGGAATTATTGGGGAGCAAGTTGGAGCGTAAGCAAGGAGAACCGTCAGAGATCGCTGAAGCTCTTGCCAGGATCAATGCACAATTGGCGGCGACCGAGCAGAGGAGGAAGAATGGCTGGAAGATGGTCTTCCGGGTTATCATCGGAATCCTCATCTTTTGCCTCTTGTTGATCATTTTGAGCGTGGTGGCTTTCTCTGCGGTTACACCTACGGAAGAGGTCGGCGTCGTACAGGAGATTATGACCAGCGAAGAAGAGGCTGAATAGCTATTTTCAGGGTGATCCTTCGGCGATCCTTGAGTGATCCTAGGGGGATCCTAGGTCGTTCCTTCGGCGATCCTTGAGTGATCTTAGGGCGATCCTTGGGTGAATCGGCTATTATAAACGGTGCGTCATTGTAGGAAACCTCTCCACCCTTGGTGGGATTAGGGGTTCACTACGCTTCCGGTCATAGGGTGCACCGTTTCTCTATTCCGGCTAGACTGTTAGAAAGTGAGTTCTACTTTGAGCCATCGTGCGATCCAAGCGATAACAGATTTCATCTTCATGGAAGATGAGCCTAAGATCTGTGACATCATCCTGATCCCCGGAGCCTCGCGAGCCGAAATTACCGAGCGAGCCGCAGAGCTCTACAAGGCAGGCTATGCTCCCTACATCATGCCCTCCGGCAAGCATTCCATCCGGCGAGGTCACTTTGCTTATAAGAACGTCGATAATCCTCGCTATGTAGGCGACTATGAGACGGAATTCGAGTTCATGAAGCTCATCTTGCTGAAGAACGGAGTTCCCGAGTCGGCTATCTTGAAAGAAGATCAAGCGACTCATACGATGGAAAATGCTGTTTATTCGGCAGAGCTTTTGGAGGACTTGGGTCTCGACATTAAGAGCGCAATCATCTCCTGTCAGTCGTTTCATGCCAGGCGAGTTTATCTTTCCTATGCCTGCTATTTTCCGGGTATCGACTTATTCATGGTGCCAACAGATACCCAGGGCATCACGAAGGACAATTGGATCGAGACGGAACGCGGCATCAAAATGGTCATGAGCGAAGTGAAGAAGTGTGGGATCTATTTCGAAGATATGACGGATGAGCTTCAACAATTAGCGAAACTTGACCCCCACTCGCAGTCAGGAAAGCCGGAACCTCATACACAGTCAGGACAGCCGGAACCCCACACGCAGTCAGGACAGCCGGATTCATCGAAGGGAGGCGCCCATGGCTTGGATCATCGAGAGTAAGTCCATCGACGAGACTGAAGCGGCAGCGCAAGAACTAGCCACGCACCTCAAGCCCGGCGACTTCATTGCACTTGAAGGAGATCTCGGGGCAGGGAAGACTCAGTTCGTCCGAGGATTAGCCCAAGGTCTGGGGCTCATGGATGAAGTCAGTAGTCCGACGTTCACGATCTTGCAGATCTACAATCAAGGTAAAACACCCCTTCACCACTTCGATCTCTATCGTTTGACGGATTCCGAGGATGTCATTCAGTCGGGCTTAGAAGATACGCTCTTTAATCCGGCAGCGATATCTGTTGTCGAATGGAGTGAACGTATCCCGGAGCTGATCCCCGAAACAGCCTGGATCGTACGGATCGAGCGGGGCCAAGATCTCCCGCCCGTCATCGACGGGGTTTTGCCGACAGACGAACTTCCACGCATCTTGACCATCCGCCAAGCCAAGGAAGGAGTACCGGATTGATCTTCCTTTCAGACACATCCACAGAGCGCTGTTTTGTCATGCTCGCCGACCAAGGCAAACTCATAGCCTCACTTGAGCTCAACACAGGGCTCCAACATGGCTCGACGTATCAAGTCGCCCTTGAAACACTCCTCGAGATGGTCGGCCTCAAACCATCCGAGATCGATGTCTGGGCTTGTATCACAGGACCCGGTTCTTTCACCGGTCTCAGAATGGCAGTTGCAGCAACCAAGATCTATGCCTATCTCCACAACAAACCAACCATCGCCGTCAATGCGCTTGAGGCAAGAGCTCATACCTTGCTTAGACAAGGCAGTAGACCAAGAGAAAGGGTCCTGGCTTTACCGCTCCTCGATGCCAGAAATGAACGTGCGTGGGCCGGTCTCTATGCGCCCGATCAAACCCTCCAAGACGTTCAAGCCGGACCGATCGGTGAGATCTTGCAATCCTTGGCGGAAGAGAATTACGACGTCGACCGCCTAGCCGTTGGCGGCATCAAGATTCCGGAAACCACAGTTGAATTGCTAGAGACCTATTTCCCCGGACGTTATTCCTTAGATTTGGGGAATGGCTTAAATGCGGAGGACTTGGCGAAACATCTGCAAGATAAGCTCGAACGCGGTGAAACCTTGGATCCGCAAGAGCTCCAAGTGTCCTACTTCAGTCTTAGTCAGGCTGAACGGGAACTCAGCAAACGTGAAGGGAGAGACGTCACACTCCCTCTACCGGAGATGCGTAGCGATGTCTGATAACAACTCCTCTCATAAGATTAGGCTCTGGCAATTTGAGGATCTCAAGGCAATTGCTGAACTAGAGCGTCAATCGTTCTCCGACAGTTGGTCCGAGGGAGCGATTTATTACGCGCTGGATTCGATCGAGCCGGTGGAGGCTTTTGCGCTTGTCATTCCCCACGATGAAGAAATTATCGGATATGCCCTCTTTCAAGGCGTCTTTGAAACGTGGGAACTCTACCGCATCGCAGTTCATCCGGATTGGCGGCGTCAAGGCTTCGCCTATGACCTGCTCACGGAAGGCATCAAGATTGCTAAGCGTTCCGGCGGGGAGAGGCTCTATCTTGAAGTCAGGGAGAACAATAAGCCGGCCCGTCAACTCTACGAAGACCTTGGTTTTCGCCCATATTCCTCGCGTGCAAATTATTATGCAGACGGTTCAAATGCCGTCCTCTATCGCTTGTTCTTGAATGACAACCATAAGTCCCAAAAACAAACTGAATAAAATCATTTATTAAGTAAAATAGTGAAAACCTACGGGCCCCGCTGATCACCGGTTCTTCATAACATCCCGGCGAACCTAACATCCCGGCGAACCTAACGTCCGGGCAAACCTAACGTCCGGCGAATCTAACATCCGGCGAATCTAAGGCTCACAAGCCAAAGGAGGAAAGGAAGTGTTAAATGACCCATGAAACGATTCAACAACTGATCGATCAAATCCCTGACACAGAAAGCTTCTTGACGGTCGCCTAACTCGATCAAAATTCACAGCAACTTGCGCTGGACTACCCGGATCTCGTTGATCTGCAAGAACTAGCCAAATCTCCGGAAGGTCGCTCCATTTACTCCCTCACGATCGGATCGGGTGAGAAGAGCGTGCTCTTATTTGGCAGCCCACATCCTAACGAACCGGCCGGCAGCATGATGCTTGATTTCTTGGCTCGGGCGCTTGCTGAGAACGAGCTTCTTCGCCAGAACCTTCGCTGGCACATCATCAAGACCCTCGATGTCGACGGTGCGACCCGCAACGAACCATGGTTTAACTCCCCTCACACCCTGCACAATTACGCCCACGATTACTATCGCTCCACCGGTTATGAGAACACGGAATGGACCTATCCGA
>CAYFSS010000018.1:0-46898 GCA_964345975.1 uncultured Oscillospiraceae bacterium | reverse complement strand
GCTCCTTAAGCAAATTCTGCTCAGTTTTATTCATAACTAATTTTACAAATTCAGCGAGGGGAAGTTTCGAAGTTTGATGCAAGACGAGTCCCTGGCAACGCTCGAAAACATGGGCCTGAGTCGCTTACTTGAACTCTATCAGACCGCTTACGATCGTTACTACGAATAATTAACGACAGGTATTCACCCAACATCTCGGCAGAGCGAGAGTCACTCCCAAGGGCTCTCGCTCTTCTTAAGAAAAACCAATGACGAGCCTATCTTCTTGACGTAAGATGAAGGCAATTAATTTTAATGAGCACAAGAGACCATAGAACATCAACACAGGCACACAGCAGTCACACAATAAGGAAAGGGTAGTCCATGCCTCAAGAAAACACAGGCAATAAACCAAAGAACATCTTATTCATCATGACCGATGACCATGCACGCCAGGCAATTACAGCCTATGCACCGGATTTTCCCGTCGAAACTCCGGGCATCGATCGGATTGCAAAGAACGGCATGCGAATGGATGCGTGTTATTGCACAAACTCAATCTGCGCTCCTTCAAGGGCTGCGATTGTCACCGGTACTTATAATCATCTCAACGGTGTGCGCAATCTTGAAGACGGCTTGGATGGAAGCCTCAACAACGTCGGCAAGGTTCTCCAGAAGAACGGTTATCAAACGGCTATCCTCGGTAAGTGGCACCTCGGCGATCGACTTCCCTATTTGCCGGTTGGCTTCGACGAGACCGCTGTCTTCGTTGGCTATGGCGGACAAGGTTCTTACTATGATCCCGAATTTGCCAAGGCAGATGGGAGCAAGTTCCAAGTTGATGGCTATGCGACAGATATTGTCCATGATATGACGATTGAATTCCTCGAGAATCGTGACAAACAAAAGCCCTTTTTTGTCATGTGTCATCACAAAGCACCGCATCGCAATTGGGTTCCGAATAAGAAATATGAACACATCTATGACGATGTTGTCTTCCCCCATCCTCCAACCTACAACGACGACTTTGAAACAAGAGGTTCCGGAGCAGCAGAAGCCATCATGGACATCGATGATCTTAGACCCATGGATTTCAAGCTCGATGAATTGCCGGAATTTGAGAGCGATACAGAACGCCGCGATTGGAAATTCCAACATTACATGCGCGACTATATGGCTTGCGTGAAATCCGTCGATGATTCCGTTGCCGGACTCTTAGACTACTTAAATGAGAATGGGCTCAGCGAGGATACTCTCGTCATTTATACGTCGGATCAGGGGTTCTATACCGGGGAGCACGGTTGGTTCGACAAGCGCTTCATGTATGAAGAATCGCATTGCATGCCTTTCCTGGCCCAGATGCCCGGGACGATCCCCGCCGGTCAAACCTCCAATGAAATGATCCTTAATATCGATTTCGCAGATCTCTTTTTGGATTATGCCGGCGTCGATAGGGCTGAGTTGGACGGTCAAGGACGTACTTTCCGCGCGCTCCTCGAAGGCGACGAATCCTGGAAAGGCTATGACGAGGTCTATTACCGCTATTGGGACTACCCTTCAGAGCACAATGTCTACCCTCATTTCGGCATAAGGACCAGAACGCATAAGTTAATGCGTTTCGAAGATCCGACGATTGAAGACGGTGACAAGGTCTACTGGGAGCTCTATGACATTGCCGATGATCCGTTGGAGATCAATAACATCGCCAACGATCCTGCCAATAAGGCATTGCTTTCTGAGCTCAAGGATGCCCTCTTCGCCATCAAACTTAAGTACAAAGACGACTACGATGATTACACCCCTAGCCCAACGGACGAGAGGTAGGTGGCAATGAAACGAGCGAAACAAGCGATCTTCATCATGAGCGATACGACGCGTCCCGATTTCCTGAAATGCTACGGTAACGAGGACATGATCAGCCCTCATCGACCGTCTGGCCGATGAGGGCATGCTTTTTAGTAATGCTTATACGACGCAACCCGTATGTGGTCCGGCTCGGAGTGCAATCTTTACCGGTCTTTATCCGCATTCCAACGGTGCCTGGGGCAACAGCATGTCGATCGGTGACAACGTCAAGACGATCGGACAACGTCTGAACGATGAAGGCATCCGCTGTGCCTACATCGGCAAATGGCACTTGGACGGTGGCGATTATTTTGGCCTGGGACGTTGTCCTGAAGGCTGGGATCCGGAGTATTGGTACGACATGAAGATGTACCTCGATGAACTTGAGGATCCGGAACGTCGTTTTTGGAGCAGGCAATCCGCTTCAGCCAAAGACGGTGGTGTGCAGGCAGAAGACACTTTTGCTTATCGCTTCACCGAACGTGCCAGGGATTTTATTGAGCGATATAAAGATGAGGACTTCCTGCTGGTCATCTCCTATGACGAACCGCACGGACCTTCCCTTTGTCCGGAGCCATTTGCTTCGATGTATGAAGGCTATAACTTCCCTGTCATGGACAATGTCCGCGATGACTTATCTAACAAGCCTTCGCATCAGCGTGCTTGGGCGGGTCCTGCTCTAGAGGAAGACCGCACAAATTATTCGATTCAATGGCCACTTCTCATCGGCTCAAACTCCTTCATGGACCATGAGACGGGGCGCGTCATGGAAGCGATTGATGAGCACTTGGATGATGAAACGTTGACCATCTTTACATCAGATCACGGCGACGCTATGGGATCGCACCGTATCTTCGCTAAGGGGCCGTGTGTCTATTGGGAAATTGCGCAAGTGCCTCTTATCTATCGTCTTCCTGCCAGAATCCCTTCCGGTACGATCCACGAAGGACCCGGCTCGCATATCGATTTCGTACCTACTCTTATGGAGTTCTTTGGCGTCCCAGTCTTGGATGAGAGTTGGCTTGATGGCTTGTCGATCTGGCCGACCTTAGACGATCCGGAAGTGAAAGTCCGCGATTATGCTTTCATTGAGTTTGGTCGCTATGAAGTCGATCACGATGGTTTTGGTGGATTCCAACCCATGCGCGCGATCTTTGACGGTCGCTATAAATTGGCCGTCCACCTCTTATCTGAAGATGAGCTTTACGATATCGAGGAAGATCCGGCCGAGATGAATAATCTCATCCTGGACGAAAACTATGGTGAGATTCGTGACAATCTTCATGATGAGCTCTTGGATTGGATGAATGAATCGCGGGATCCTTTCCGTGGCTATTACTGGGAACGGCGACCATGGCGGAAAGATTCTCGCCCTGCAAGCTGGGACTACACGGCCATGACGAGACAACGTCAGCACAAACCCTACGAGCCTCGTCAATTAGACTATGGCACCGGCCTCCCCATGTACGAATCGACTCGCGTGAAAGACAGGTCACAAGCAGAGCAGCGTGCAGAAGCGGAGATTGTGATGCAATGGCTCAAGGAGAAGGATGCTGAGGAGATCTAGGAAATCATAAGAGCTATATCCCGGGGCTTGTTCACGCTAAACCGTTGAGCAGGCCCTTGTTTTATCGATGTGCGTTTCAGTCAATAAATATCCATTGACGGACGTTGAGAAGAAAGTTTTCGGCGGGACTTTTGTGTTTAATAAATGATGTTTTCAGATGTTAAGAATTGAAGTATCCTAGAAAGACTTGTTCAGAAATAAGGCTACTTAGAATTTGTACGATGGAGCTTAGCTCGATCATGAGAGATTGAGGGATCTTTATGTTGGGAAGATTCAAAGCGCTCTTTGGGGCGCAAGATATGACTGAAGGCAATATCACCAAAGAACTGGTTCGCTTCTCTGTGCCACTGCTTATCGGCAACTTTGCTCAACAGCTCTATTCTACGATTGACGCTGTTATTGTAAGTCGCGCAGTCCCGAACGGGCTTGGTGCCATCGGAGCCTCATCGCCGGTGCTCCAGATCTTTATCCTTCTCCTTATAGCGATCTCAACGGGTGCGAGCATCATGGTTGCTCAATACTATGGGGCTAAACAAACGGAGCGCCTCATGCTCACGATTGGCAACACGATGTTCCTCGTTTTCATCGCCAGTGCCTTGATTACTATCGCAGGGGTGTTCCTCTCTCGAACTGCCCTGGAACTCCTGGATACGCCGCCTGAAATTATCGATATGTCGGCTGACTACATGATTATCATGCTTCTGGGAACCATCCCCCTTGGCTTCTATAATATTGTTTCAGGTATCCTCCGTGGCTTAGGTGATTCCTTCTCTCCGCTCATGTACCTCCTCATAGCCTCTGTCATCAATGTCGTCTTAGACATTTGGCTCGTATGGGGTCTAGGCTGGGGTGTCGCCGGTGCGGCTTGGGCAACGATCATTGCGCAAGCCTTCAGTGCAATCCTGGCCCTACGCCGTCTCTATGATATGCCGGGCATCCGTAAGCTTCACAAGGATGACATTCGTCCTGATAAACCAACCCTATTACAGATTATTAAACTCGGGATACCGGCAGGACTCCAGCAAGTAATTTTTGGTTTTGCAATGGTCATGGTCCAGCGCCTCACAAACCTCATGGGTACGGTTGTCATCAATGCAAACACTGCCGTCATCCGGATCGACGGGTTCGCGATGATGCCGAACTTCACCTTTGCGATGGCGACGTCAACGTTCATCGGGCAGAACATCGGTGCCAAGAAGATGGATCGGGCCTTGGAAGGTGCTAAAGTCTCACGTCGCTTGGCCCTGATCGTGGCTACGGTCCTCACCGCAAGCATCCTGATTGCCGGTCGACCGATGCTTAGATTGTTCTCTGATGATCCGCAAGTCATCTCCATCGGGTATGGCATGATGTCTATCTTAGCGGTTGGATACATTGCAATGTCGCAGACTCAGGTCTATTCAGGCATCTTGCGGGGTGCAGGCGACACCTTGCCTTCACTCTACATCTCCATCATCACGACGGTCATCATGCGTGTCCCATTGGCTTATCTTTTTACCTACCTCACACGCTCCGAAGAATGGCCTCACGGTTCGCCGTACATGCTTTCCTTGTCGCTCGTTATCACCTGGATCGTTGGCGCGATCTTGAATTATCTCTGGTACAAGTATGGTAGCTGGCGCGATAAGAGAATCGTCGGCATCGAAGGAGATCATATGGTTCAGGAGAATTAGCAGGGCTTTTTTGTAAAGCTAAGGAAGCGGGATCCACTAAACTTGTTGTGAGTTTATGAAGTTTTCCCCTGACCTGTGATAATCTCGGAGACACCATTTAACTTGTGTGAGTTCATCGCTTGCACAAGTTTTTATTAACACGAAATCATCCGTTGGGTCGGGAGCATCGAGGGATAGATAGGATGCTCAAGATCAAGAACATTGTGAAGACTAGGCGCTTGAGAGAGTGCCTTGGAACACGTAACCTGTCGATGGCAGCGAAAAGGAGCACATCATGGCAAAAGTCTTTTGGACAAATTATCGTACATCGTACAAGGAGAACATCGGTCAGAAATTGCGTCGTCTCCTCGTTAATTCCGACTTCATGGACATCGATTTCAACCGCAAGTACGTCGCTATCAAGTTGCATTTTGGCGAGCTGGGCAATATGGCGTACCTCCGCCCGCAATATGCGAAGGTTATCGCCGATCTAGTCATCGAGCGTGGAGGGCGCCCCTTCCTCGTTGACTGCAACACTCTCTACGTTGGCAGTCGTAAGAATGCACTGGATCACCTAAGCTGTGCTGCCGAGAACGGATTCACCATGGCTTCGACCTCGTGCCATGTCCTGATTGGTGACGGTCTCAAAGGGACGGATGAGGTTCTTGTTCCCATTGAAGGGACCCACGTTAGCGAAGCAAAGATCGGTCGCGCCGTCATGGATTCCGATATCGTCATCTCCTTGAATCACTTTAAGTGCCACGAGAACACGGGCATCGGCGGAGCCATCAAGAACCTTGGGATGGGTTGTGCATCACGCGCCGGCAAGATGGAACAGCACAATAGCGGTAAAGTCGAAGTCGACCAAGACTTATGCATCAATTGCGCTAACTGCTATCGCACCTGCGGTGTCAATGCAATCTCTTTCCCCCCTCCCAATAAAAAAGCCTGGATCGACCCCGACAAATGCGTCGGCTGTGGCCGCTGTATCGGTGTCTGCCCCGTCGACGCCACCCATGCGGTCGGCAGCAACACCAATCAGCTCCTGAACGAAAAGATGGCAGAATATGCCTATGCAGTCGTCAAGGACCGTCCTCACTACCACATCACTATGCTGCGTGAGGTCTCTCCTTTCTGTGATTGCCACTCGGAAAATGACCTCGCTGTCATCCCCGACGTCGGGATGTTCTGCTCTGCGGACCCTGTCGCCATCGACGTAGCTTGTGCTGAGGTTGCAAGCCAACAACCTTGCATTCCGGGCAGTATGCTTGATGGGCTTACAGATGAGTCCGGGGATATCTTTGCCAAACTGCATCCAACAACCAATTGGCGTGAGTGTACTCTGCATGCTGAGAAAACGGGCTTGGGTCAACAAGCGTATGAGCTTGAATTCATGGAGAGTTTGCCGCTCGACTAGTGGCGGTCTTTCATAGCTTAGCTCTAAGGAGGTGACCCGTTCACCTCCTTCTTATTTTATCTTTGGAGGATATTCATGGTGCGAGAACACGCAGATAAATACTTGCTGGACTGGTCAGAGCCTGCGAAGCTCTATAACTGTGCCGAGGTAACGCTTAGAGCAATGAACGATGCTTATGAATTGGGGCTCAGCGAAGAGACGCTCAGGACTGCTGCCGGTTTCGGTGGCGGTATGTTTACCGGAGATGCTTGCGGTATTGTGACCGGTGGCGCCATGGGTTTGGCGCATCTCTTTGCCAATGCGGAAGCACCTTACAAGAATCAGCGCTTAGGCGATTCCCTCAAACTGTGGTGCGCCAAGTTTAGCGAGGTCCATGGGGATACTCGTTGCGACCGAATCAAGCCCTTTGGTGGCTGTCGCTCTTTGGTTTCCGAAGCGATGGATGTTCTCGAGGGTGTAGTAGAAACGATGAAGAACGCTGAATAAAATGGATAAGCCCCCTCTTACAGAACGTGCAAGAGAGGGCTGTTGGGCTGTTAGAGCTGCCGGGGCTGTTGGGCTTTTGGGTGTTAATTTATTGGAAGTCGTCGCCCGTTAAGTAGTTGTAGAAAGCTTGGTTGCAATAGCGCACTTGAGACTCCACGGTGAGACCCTCAGCGAGGGCTTCGAGTTCCGCCAACGTAGCTTCGAGGTTCTCATCGAGGACAAACGAATGGAAGCGATAGTCCGCCGTGTCACTGTAAATGATGATGTCATGGATCTTATAGTATGAATCCTCGGGCATATCATCACGCAGTGAAGTATAGAGCGGTTGCCACCATGAATCACGAATGAGTCCTACAGCATCTTCGTTGCCTTCCCACTTCTTCGCAAAGCTTTGGACCAGCTCATCGAAGCGGCGCATGTCATCCTCTGAGTCAAATTCAAGGAGGAGATCATATTCAACGGCATGCGCGAGATAGAAATCGTCGTCTACTTCTTCCACCGCATACGTAAGCGTAGATTCTCCCGGCTCACCCCAATCGAGAAGATACTCATAGATCGAGACCTTGGGCTCAAGTTGTACCTTTGCGTGCATGTCTTCACTATTTAAAAGTGCCATCAGCTGATGAGCATGTTCCAAACTCGAATGGCCATATTGCAGCGTATAGTTGGGGTCAAATTTTGCATCAAAAGCCCCCCGCTTCACGTTGAATCCTGTAACTAGCTGTTGCTCAACTGCCTCGCGACCAAGCTCACTAAGACGTTCGTCCGAGAAGATCGCAAAGGTTTGCCAAACTTGTTGAAGTCGAGCATCAATCTCCGGATCGTTTGAGTATGCCAAATACTGGCGCGTCTTTCCTTGGGCTTCCGCCACGTTATAGAGCAAGTTTGCTAACTGCTCAGCTGTTGCACTTTCGCTATTTAGAGCAGCAGTAGCCGTTTCTTGGTCGAAGAGTTGTGCATCGAGTCCGGTGACGATATAGCGATCTGTCTCTATGTCACCGGCGGATTCAAGTTCATAGCTTTCGAGCCTTTGAGTAATCTTCTCTTCAGGATATGAAAGAGCTAATTCTTCATAGTCAGCAGCCTTGACAGCATTCCGGATCGCTTGTGCGAGGCTTGCGTCTTCATATTCCGAGAAGTTTTCAGCACCTGTAATAGCTGCCAGGGCTTCGTTGAAATTCTCCGAGGTCCAATCGTCCGTTGGGGCCGTGATGGAGAATTGTTGTTCGAGATAATCTATACCTGCTGCCGGAGCGGCCGAGAGTGCTGCAGGGATGGCGAGAAAGATTGCCAGACTTAAGATAAAGGCTAAGGGTTTAGATACGTGTTGAGGTTTAAGCAAAGGGATACTCCTATTCTTCCATTGGGTATGCTTTCTGAGCCCATAATAGCTTAGAAGTCGCCTTAATAGCGCTATAGAGACCGAGTTTGTAAAAATTAATATTCTTGAGCTTATGTAGATTCTTGAGATGCAATCTTAATCCAAAGAGATGCTCCGACCTTCTCTAAGCATGCTGCGATACTTCTTCCATTCCGGCATAACTTCTTCTAAGCGCTTATAAAAGCCCACGCCGTGATTAGGCTCCTCGAGATGAATGAGCTCGTGGATGACAACATAGGCCAAACATTCTTCAGCATACATTGCGAGCTTCGATGCAAGTCTTATACGACCGGTCTCATGGGTGCAGCTTCCCCAGCGTGTCTTCATATGTCTGACGTGGTAAGACGTTGCGTGAAGACCCGTCTTTGCTTCACAAGCACATGTCACTTTGGGTAGACGAGCTTCCAGTTCCTCCTTGTACCAGAGACGAAGCAGTTGTTTCTTGTCTTCTATGCCATTTCGTGATGTCTTTAGCGTGAGCTCTTGTCCATCGTATGAATATGCGGGCTTGAGGTTGGTATCTTCCACGATTAAGGACTTCTCCTCGCCCCAGAGAGGGACGATGTCACCTGTCACCAACTTGGGTGCTGTAAGCAGTTTGTATTTGATTTGAGTCTGACGTGCTTTCAGAGTCTTCGCATGGACTCGAATAAAGTCTACAATCTTGGTTTTGGCCATATTCTTTGGAGCGGAGACATGAATTGCCCCTGTTTCAGGACGAAGCTTGATATAGAGATTCTTCTGCCGCGGTTTGCGTTCGATCGTAAACTCCAAGTTATCGACGTTCCAAGTTTCTACCGCCATGTAATTTCCTACCTTAGAAAGACGTAAGGAGCTCCACTACGGAAGCCCCTTACCCGTCTTAAGAGCCGGTTCGGACCGGCTTTTGAGTATTTACCCTACATTTGCGTCAAACCACTCACCACGTTCGTTGAGGATATCTTCCAAACCGGCGGTGACAAGTTTCTCGTATTCAGTCGCTTGAACAGCATCGAATTCTTCAGGGTTAGCAGTGATAAGTTTGTAGACGTACTCTACTGCAAGGTTCTTGACGTTTGCACCGTAGCGAGTCTCAGCATCGATGACTGCCGGGTAACTCGGATAAACGAAGTGACCGTGATCGTAGAAAATATCGTACGCATTGTTGAACCATTCTTCATCGGCCCAATCATTGTTAGGATTGGAAACCCAAGATGCAACGATACCGTCTTTCGACTGAGCAAATTCAAAACGCTCATTCATGATGTTGAGATCAGCAGGAGTCCCGGGGTAAGAAGCAGCTAGGCTTTCAGCCTCTGTTAGAGGAATCGGGATACCATTCTCATCGCGTTCATGGAGGGGTGTATATTGAATATCTTCAGCTACAACAGGGTCAACCATCCAGTTGAGATACTTGACAGCTGCATTGACTTTATCCGAGCTTACTTCGGGAACCATGATGAACATTCCATGGAGAGGTTCAGCACCGTTTCGATAGCTTCCATCGGAGAGTTCGAAAGCGGAGATCGGGGTAAACTCAGCGCCTTCGACGTTCTCTTTCATAACGGGGATGAGATCCCAAGGCTGTGTCGTATCGGTGAGCGTGAAACCAACATTCCCACGACTTATTTCTTGCTTAAAGATATCTTCCGTTGTGTCCGTTACGAAGTCTTCGTAAATAATGCCATCATTATAAAGTTCGTTTAGTTTACGAATACCGTCGAGTCCACCTTCGCGGAAGATGACATAGGCTTCGCTGTATATAAACTGGTCACGCTCAGATTCAAAGGGACCGGTGTATGAACCAACGAAGTTCAAGTAGAGCTTCTCGGTATCCGTCGTACCTGACATCATCCATGGGATGACGTCGACATCTCCGGGATTCTCATCTTTAAAAGCATAGAGTGCTTCGAAGAGTTGTTCTTTTGTTTCGGGGATTTCAAGACCGAGTTCTTCAAGCCAGTCCGTACGAATGTACTGAACGTGACGCGATATTGAGCCTTGACGCTGTTTCATGATGGCAAACTGCTGGTCTCCGAGAACGCCCATCGATTGGATGTCGCCACTGTATTCACGAATCTGATCTCCATGCTCGGCGTAGGCTTCCGTCAAATCGGCTAGGCCACCGTTGGAGGCATAATTCGAAAAGATTCCTTGGTCATACGTAAAGACAACATCAGGAGCGGTACGACCGGCCATCATGATATTGAGTTTGTCGTTCGAGCCGGAGCGAGGGACAACAGAGAATTGAACCTCTACATTTGCATGTTCTAGGACCTGTTCTTTGACCCAGTCCACGAGCGGGTTGTCATCATTGGTTGTATTAGGGGCTGCATTGCCACGGTCCCAGACCATGACGGTTAAAGACTCAGGCGCTTCTTCAGCGTTGCTCGTCACAGGCGCAATCATTACGCATGAAAAGAGCATCACTAAGGCGAGTAAACTCATGACATATTTCTTCATTGTTTCCTCCACTTTCATATTGGTTTTCTCTTAAAGGTTGATGCGTTTCTATTCCTAGCCCTTCACGGCACCCAACATGATGCCTTGTGTGAAGTAGCGCTGAATAAATGGGTAAGCAATGAGCATAGGAAGCATCGAGATAACAATGGCTGCCGATTTAACGTTCTCGGCGATGATCTCTGATGCTATACCTTCTTCTCTGCTGATGCGGATCGAGTCGATCATTTGCTTAAGCTGCATTTGAACGGTGTAATAACGCGAATTATTGATGTAGTACAAGATATCCGAGACACCATTCCAGCGACCGACTGCATAGAACAAACTAAGGGTTGCTATCGTTGGAACCGTTAGAGGTAATGCAATGACGAGTAACGTACGGAAATGTGAGGCTCCATCGATTTCCGCTGCCTCATAGAGTGAATCGTCGATGCTGTTGAAAGCCGTCCTCAAGATGATCATGTTATAAGCCGAGAGCGCACCCGGTATGATGAGCGCCCACTGCGTATTGATAAGCCCAAAGTCCTGGACATTCAAGTAGGTTGGGATAATGCCCGGATTGAAATACATGGTCAAAACAAAGAGAACCATGACAATTCTACCACCCCTAAGATTCTTCTTTGAGAGAGGATAAGCAGCCAAGATGGTCATGACGATATTGATGGCTGTACTCATCAACGTAAGTCTAATGGAGTAGAAGAACGAATTTAGGAAGTTGCTGTTGGTAAAGACTTTGTCATAGGCATCGAAGGTAATCTGTTTCGGCAAGATGGTTACATGACCGGACAAGATGGGTCCCTTGGAACTTACCGACATCGAAATGACTCTGAGAACCGGAGCAAGCGTAACCAGAGCGATGATTAAAAATAGGATTGAAACCACGATTTGGAAGATAGTGTTGGAGCGATTCTTAATTTCAAACATTAGATGATCCCCTCCGATCCAAATCTCTTGGATACCCCATTGAAAAGGAAGATTAGGATGACACCAACGACGGACTGGAACAAACCAATGGCGGTCGCAAAGTCAAATCGTGCGCTTTGTAAACCGACGGAGTACACATAGGTACTTAGAACTTGAGATGCATCTCGAACGAGAGCATTGCCCATGAGGAAGGGTCTTTCGAAGGAAATGGAGATCAACTTACCAAGTTGAAGAATAAGCATCATGGTAATGGTCGGAGCAATCTGAGGAACCGTCACATGGAAGATACGCTGCAAACGGTTAGCACCGTCAATATAGGCTGCTTCTCCTAGTGATGGGTCCGTTCCGGATAAGGCAGCCAGGTAGATGATGAGTGAATAACCTGCTCCCTGCCAGATTCCCATGATCCAATAAACGAATCTCCAGGATCCAGGTTCATTCATGAGATTTATACTGCCGCCACCAAAACTTTGTGCCACGTTGCTTAGCAAACCACTTGATGAGAACAATTGAACCGTAATACCGGAGATAATGACCCACGATAAGAAGTTTGGAAGATATAGGGTTGTTTGGGTTACCTTTCTCACGCTTCTGCTGGATAGCTCATTGAGAAAAATAGCGAATAGAATCGGGATTGGAAAACCTAAGATGACATCCCCAAGATTTAGGATCAACGTATTCTTGAGAGCGATCCAAAATTCCCTTGCACCAAAAGCATCGCGGAAATGTTTTAAGCCTACCCATTCAGCATCCCAAATGGTAGAGAAGATATTGAAGTCCTTGAATGCCACGATGACACCAAGCATAGGTTTGTAGGCGAAAGAAATCAGCCACGCTAGAGGTAGGACTAGCATCAAATAAAGTTGCCAATTTTTGCTGAAAGACTTGCTCCGCGAGCTTCCGGAAGAATCACCGACGGTCATATTTGACATGCTCACCCCTTCTTTATCATTCCGCTTTGAGTCCTAAGATTTTGAAACCGGAAATAATTATATGCTTACGCACCGCTTTTGATCCGTAGAATTTGAAACCGAAGACAATTATATCTTAAAAGCGATTGACTCACATCTCCAAAACAGACAGGTTCCTTAAGATATTTAGGCATGTATACCAATGGGATCCTATTTAAACAGGTGCCTTTAAACCAGTTTGCATAACGATGAGTCATCAATCAGTCCAATTTGTCTATAGGTTACAGCGGTTAATAAATTTAGCCTAGTACGCCTGTTCATGAATTTCAGTCTAGAAAAATACAAACAGTGCTCTGAATATTTGAAACAATGTTGATACGTTTGTTTCTTTTAAAAACCTTGATCTATCAGGTCATGAAGTAAATACGCTTTGGTCCAAGAAACGATGCCTCTGACATCATCCTTGGCCATAGGCTCCCGCAGCCTGAGCTAGAGCAAGACTCTCCTTGTAATGACCTAAATACGTAGCGTAGCGCTTGAGATCTGCATCCGTCGCCATGATCGTTCGACTTTTAGCAGATCCAAAGATGACGTCCTCCAAATAGGTCCCGAAGTCACGATCCTCAGCATCGTCTAAATAAGCAGCCAGGATGGCCATACCCCAGGCACCGCCTTCACTGGCCGTTTCCATGACGCGAACCGGCACACCTGTAGCTGCCGACAATGTTCTTTGTCCGACTTCCTCTGTTTTGAAGAAACCGCCATGACCGACCAGGGTATCGACGGTCACGCCTTCTTCCTGCTCCAAGAGCTGCATCCCGATCGACAAGACGGCAACCGCACCATCGACCTGACTACGAGCAAACTCAGCCAATCCGAATTCGGTACCGGGAATGCGAACCATCATGGGAGCGCCGGGATCGACCTTAACAATAGGCTCGCCGGCTAAGTAGTTGTTTGTCATGACAACAGGCGGCTCATCACTCTCAGATAATTCATTGGCAGACTCATAGAAGACATCGTAGATCTTATATTTCGGGACATCCAAGCCTAAGAGCTTGCACGCATCATCCAAGACCCCGACCCAGGCATCAATTTCATTCGTGCAATTATTGCAGTGAACCATCGCAACATCATCACCATCAGGCGTCGTCACGATATCAATCTCCGGGTAGTATTTCGTCAAAGGGTGTTCCAAAACAAGCATCCCAAAGATAGAAGTGCCGGCAGAAACGTTTCCTGTGCGTGGAACGACACTGTTCGTAGCAACCATACCGGTCCCGGCATCGCCTTCAGGTGGACACAGGGGAATACCCGCTGGAAGTCTACCGCTTGGATCGAGCAACAAGGCCCCTTCTTCTGTCAAGACACCGGCAGCTTCTCCTGCCTTGAGAACCCTAGGCAGTAACTCCTTGATATCCCAAGAATATTCACTGGCCAAGTCAGTGAATTTGCGAAGCATTTCAGCGTCGTACGTGCCCGTCGACGTATCGATAGGGAACATACCCGACGCATCACCAACCCCGATGACCTCTTGCCCCGTGACTTTCCAGTGAACATAGCTTGCTAAAGTATGCAAGGATGCAATGTCTCGGACATGTTCTTCGCCATTGAGCATGGCTTGATAGAGATGACCCACGGACCAACGATGTGGAACATTAAACTGAAAAGCCTCACTCAGGATCTTCACGGCCTCATCTGTATTTGTGTTTCGCCAAGTCCGAAACGGCGCAAGCAACTCTCCTTGACGGTTAAACGGAAGGTAGCCGTGCATCATCCCCGAGAAACCCATCGCACTAATAACCGGTGAGCCTTCCCATTGCTGCTCATAGTTGCTCACAAGCTCACGATAAGTTTGCTGAAGACCAACCCATACTTGGTCTAATGGATAAGTCCACAGCCCATCGATAAGTTGGTTTTCCCAAGCATAACCTCCGGAGGCTAAGGGATTTCCGTGCTCATCAATCAGTTGGGCTTTCATGCGGGTAGATCCAAGCTCAATGCCTAAATATGTCTTCATTCGTTTGCTCCTTGTTTCATAGATAGCTTCATTTCAATTTCTCTAGATTGATCGATGAATTACCACATCATCAAACGATGACTTATTGCTTTTGTTAGGTTTTATTCTCTGCCTACATGATGGTTCTGTCCACCATCGAGCGAATAGAATCGCGCTCCACGAGTCTCGGTTCAAATCGTACGCCGGCCATATAGTGTGGATCGTCGATCCGATTCAGTAGTTGCCTTGCAGCGGTCTCCCCTAGTTCTTCTAAGGGATTATGGACTGAAGTTAAACGGATCCTGCCAAAATGGGCCCACTTGGAGTCATCGATGCTTGAGATCGAAAGGTCGATGGGAACTTCTATCTCGGCTTGCTCAAAATACGTCATTGCTTGCAATGCCACATTATCGTTATAAGTCACAATGCCTGTACAGCCTTTGACACGCTCGATAATGGTTTGCCCATCATCATGCGAGAAAGGTAAATCTTCGGTGGTATACCAATAGAAGTTTTCATCATTGACCTTGAGTCCGGCCTCATACATGGCCTCCATGATTCCGGCATAACGTTCATGACCTTGGAGATCGTCCGCCTTCAATAGTGCACCGATCTTGGTATGACTTTTCTCAATCAAAGCCCTCGTCGCCAATTTCCCCGCCGCCTGATCATTGAGAGCAACTAAAGGCGCATCCAAGGAGGGGTATGCTGCATTGATAAAGACGATAGGGACCCCATTCTTCTCCATCTGCTGGTACAGAGAGAGGTTGGGATTCGGCAAAGCACTCTTGGTTGGCTCAAGAATTAGCCCGTCAATTTCTTTACTGGAAATCGCCCGTAAAATTTCTCGTTCACGCGCCACTGAATTCCCGGTGGAGAAGAGATTCATGAAGTAGCCGGAAGCGGTAAACACCTTCTCCATTTCTTTTAAGATCACCGGGAAAATGTAGTCACTCAAATATGTGACGATGACAGCAACATTCATCGAACGGCTACGCGTCTCACGGGTGAGGAGTTCTTTCACATAAGTTCCACTCCCTTGTGCACGTTCGATCAGACCTTCATCTTCAAGAGTCTGCAGTGCTTTGCGCACCGTTTGACGACTGACATCAAATTTCCGGCACAGCATATGTTCTGAGAAGAAGCGCTCTCCTACTTCGAATGCCCCGCTTTGAAGGAGCTTTCTTAAGTCTTCGGCCAAGTGTTGAAATTTACCCATTCGACGCTCACCTGATGTATCTTCTTTGTCATTCATACCCTACAATTTTTCTCCTGTTCATGTTTAAGACTATTGTAATCAGAAGGCAATCTCCATACAAGTTCGGTAAAATTAAGCATAAGATGTCTTCTCAAAATTGAACAACTTTGGTCAAGGTTTATCTTAAACAGTAAAGATAACCCAATCCTAAACCATTGGGGCTTTTTAAGACTGAATCTAACGTAATCTTAGGAGGATTAAATGAAGTCGCTAAAGAAACATGTATTCTGGTTTATTCCCGGATCCCAATTCCTTTATGGTGAGGAAACCCTCAGACAAGTCGAAGAGAACTGTCGCAACATCGTCGACACGCTCAATTTATCCGGCGCCCTTCCGGCACCTCTCATCTTGAAACCGACCGTGACGACCAATCAAAGTTTCCAGGACATCGTGCAGGAAGCAAACTATGACGATGACTGCTTAGGTCTCGTGATCTGGTGCCATACCTTCTCACCGTCCAAGATGTGGATCAACGGATTCAATACATTACAAAAGCCCTTCTGCCACCTCCACACCCAATTTGGTCAAACCCTCCCCCACGAATCCATCGATATGGATTTCATGAACCTCCATCAAGCTGCGCATGCTGACCGCGAGCATGGCTATGTCTTGGCTCGTATGAGATTGCCACATCGCCTCATCGTAGGTCACTGGAACAGCGATCATGTGAAAGAACAACTCGCATCATGGATGGGCAGCGCCTATGGCATCGCCGTGAGCAAGAATCTCAAGCTTGTTCGTTTCGGGGATAATATGCGAGAAGTTGCTGTCACGGAAGGCGATAAGGTTGGAGCGCAAATCCGTTTCGGCTGGCAAGTCAATACCTGGGCAACAGGTGACCTTGTCAAAGAAATTGAAGCGGTCACGGACGAAGAAGTCGATAAGCAACTGGAAATCTATGAAGAATATTACGAGATCGACACCGATGACATGGACAGTGTCCGGTATCAGGCGCGTCTTGAACTCGCCATGAAGAGACTCTTTAGCGAAGAAGATGCAGGCGCCTTCTCCAATAACTTCCAAGACCTCTACGGCATGGATCAACTTCCCGGCCTGGCAACGCAGAATCTGATGCGTGAAGGATACGGTTATGCAGGTGAGGGCGACTGGAAAACAGCAGCGCTCACGCACATCATGAAGCAAATGGAGCAGGCTTTTGAGGGGAAAGATGATTATCTTCCCGGGACAACCTTCATCGAAGACTACACCTACGATCTCACCCCGGAAAAGGAACTGGCGCTAGGAGCTCATATGCTCGAAGTCTGCCCCAGCATTGCCATAACAGAGTCCAAGCCCACGATTCAAGTCCATCACCTTGGTATTGGAGATAGGAATCCACCCGCACGATTGGTGTTCGATGCCAGACCGGGGGATGCAAGACTTCTTTCCCTCGTCGATATGGGTGGAAGATATCGCCTCATTTGCCATGAGATCGAAGTGGTTGAAGCACCCTATGAATTCCCAAAACTTCCTGTGGCAAGAGCGATCTGGAAAGCCAAACCCGATTTCCATACGGGTATAGCAGCCTGGATCAAAGCCGGTGGAGCACATCATTCGACTTTAACCTATAATGTCTCGGCTCGCCAAATGAAGGACTTCGCAGAATACTTCGGGATTGAATTCGTCCATATCAATGAGGACACAGATCTTGATGCTTTGGAGAAAGAACTAATCCTCAGAGATTTAGCGGAACGCAGTTGAAGACGCTCAACCCCTCAGTAAGTGGACTGAGGGGCCAAAGTCGATGATGGCACACAAACGTCTGTACACATGAAAAATAGATGCATAGACATCATGAGAAAGGGATACTTCATGACAAAAAAAGCAACGATAAAGTTCACTAAGGACTTTAAAGTAGGGGATATCGATCCAAGAATCTACGGATCCTTTATTGAGCATCTGGGGCGTGCCGTCTACGGGGGCGTCTACGATCCGGAGCACGAATCAGCCGATGAACAAGGCTTCCGCCAAGACGTCATCGATGCCGTCAAGAAACTCAATGTTCCTGCTGTGCGTTATCCGGGGGGAAACTTCGTCTCAGGATATAACTGGGAAGATGGCATTGGCCCTGTTGAGGATCGTCCCCATCGCTTAGATCTCGCTTGGTCCGTCACGGAAACCAATGAAATCGGAGTCAATGAATTTGTCGATTGGTGCAAAAAAGCCAACACCGAACCCATCATGGCCGTAAACCTTGGTACGCGCGGATCTGAAGAAGCACGGAATCTCTTGGAGTATTGTAATCATCCTAAGGGCTCTTACTGGGCAGATCTTCGAAAGTCTCACGGCTATGAAGAACCTCACAACATTAAAACCTGGTGCTTAGGCAACGAGATGGACGGTCCGTGGCAGATGGGCCATAAGACCGCTAAAGAGTATGGCAGGATCGCCAATGAAACCGGTCGTATTATGAAGATGTATGATCCGGATTTGGAACTTGTCGCCTGTGGGTCATCCGGCATAGGGATGAAAACCTTTGGTGATTGGGAATACGAAGTATTGAGCGAGGCTTTTGATGTTGTAGACTTCATCTCGCTACACCAGTACTACGGCAATCGCACGAATGACACGCCCTCATACCTGGGGAAGACGCTCGACCTTGACCGCTTCATCACCGGTGTCGTCGCTATTGCTGATGCTGTGGCAGCTAAGAAACACTCCGACAAGAAGATCATGCTTTCATTTGATGAGTGGAACGTATGGTTCCACTCGGACAATGCACCGTTTGAGCGCTGGTCACAGGCACCTCATCAGCTCGAAGACATCTATACCTTCGAAGATGCTCTGCTCGTGGGATCCATGCTCATCACGCTTCTCCGCCATGCAGACCGGGTGAAGATTGCCTGTATGGCTCAGCTTATCAACGTCATTGCTCCTATCATGACGGAGACGGGCGGCCGCATGTTCCTTCAGACGATTTTCTATCCCTACTTCCATGCTTCCAACCACGCCAGAGGCGAAGTGCTCCAAACCGCCATCGACTGCCCTACCTATAAGTCTAAAGAATATCCTGAGGTTCCCTATCTCGATACTACGGTCGTAGCAACGGATAAGGGCCTAGCGATCCCGATGGTCAACCGAGCCGACGAGCCTCTTGAGGTTTCCATCGATCTCTCACACTATGAAGAGCGTGATTGGGCTGTGAGCTTCCACGAAGTCTTAGCAGGTCACGATTTCAAGGCAACAAACTCGTTCGATGAACCCGAGAAGGTCGTTCCTACTAACGGTGAGGATGTGGACATCTCGGACAACAAGCTCACCATCACCCTTCCGGCCCATAGCTGGACGATGCTCACCTTGGAATAGGAATAAAAACCATGAGCGACAACGTAGTCCAAGAACATCGCAAACTGTTCGAGCAAGTGCTTGATGCAAACCTTATGCTCCCGGAACTGGGACTGGTGCTTTGGACCTGGGGTAATGTGAGTGCAGTTGACCGAGAACATGATCTGATGGTGATCAAGGCCAGTGGCGTCCCATATGACGGGATGTCGATGGAGTCGCTCGTAGGTCTACGTCTATCCACGGGCGAGCAAGTGGCAGGAAATCTCCGTCCTTCCAGTGACACCCAAACGCATCTCGAATTGTATCGTGCGTTTGAGACCATCGGAGGGATTTGTCATACGCATTCATTTGAAGCGGTTGCTCGGGCTCAAGCTCGGCTTCACCTCACTGCGTATGGGACAACCCATGCGGATTACTTCTATCACGACGTCCCCCTCACGCGTGCTCTTACCTCTGAAGAGATGGCGACTGCGTACGAGACAAATACGGGGAAGGTGATCATCGAGCGGTTTGCTGAACTTGCTTCACAAGAAGATTTTGCGACGAAGATCTCCCCTGCCAATACCCCGGCGGTCCTTGTTGCCGGCCATGGGCCTTTTGCTTGGGGTAAGGATGCTCACGAAGCCGTCTTCCATGCATCGGTGCTCGAAGCAGCATGCGAAATGGCGAGGATGACAGAATCACTGAATCCCAAGGCAAAACGGATCGAACAGGCTCTTCTCGATCAGCATTATCTACGTAAGCACGGACCGAATGCTTATTACGGTCAGGAGTAAAACCCTCCAAAGCCCTTAAACAACATAGTGCCGGTCCATAATGGCCGGCACCTTGCTTTACGTTCGGATGATCTAGCGTTCGCTGAATTAGGCTTCGGGAGGAACGATTTCATCGTAACCGGCATACCACTGCTCAATTCCTGCAGTGAATGTGTAGTTCACAAAGACCACATCGTTAATCCCCTGCTCTTCAATAAACGGAACCAAGGGGTCGCTAAAGTAACGCGGGTCGATGACGTAGACTTTCTCATACAGATCAACTAAGTAAGGATAGAAAGCATTCGCAAAAGAGTCCTTGATCACGAGGATTGAACGACCGTTTTTCAAACTGCTCTCGGCCACGACCAAGGGATAATCCCCTTCGGCATAGAGAGCATAATGCCCGTCGCCCGGGAAGTCATAGGCTAAGAACAAGGTATTTGTAGGATCAGACATTGCAGCTCCTGAATAGCGTGTGTGGGTTACGGTGTTTGCCGGAATGAAGAATTCACCTTGGTCAGGATTTTGCGTCAAGAGAGGATTCTGATTTGTATAGTTGTACAGCGATCCAAGGAAAGTGCCTTCGGGCTTTTTGAGCTCATAAGCCTCGAGCGGACGAGCGTCTAGCCCCTTCAAGCGGGCAAACTCTTTATAAGCGTAATAGGCACCGCGACCGGTCCAGTGGTGATCCGTCCGAAAGTAGAGATACTCGTCGACGTGAGGGCGAAGCGCATCGTATACGTTGATGAAGTTGACGGATGGGTGCAGGATTTGATGGACAGTATCCAGAGCCCGGATGCTTGAATAATCACCCGTGCGGAACTCCTCGGGACCGTAGAATGCAATCGCAGAAGGAACGAAGATGCTGGAAACAGTACTCTCCGCAGGCAATCGTTCAGCCAAACGATTGATCCGTTGAGCATAGTTCACATTGAGATTTCGGTTGTAGTAAAAGAGCTCCATCGCATTGCCACCGACGATGATGACTTGCCCGGAATTGTATTGCATTTCCCCCACGTCGACCTTGGGTAATTCTTGCGTTGGCTCGGTGCCAAGGTTAGCGGATGTACCGGCAGCTGCATTATCTGTCTCCGTTGCTGCATCTGAGGCTACAGAAACGTCGCTCACGGTCGCTCCATTAGAGGCTGTCGTTCCGGCATCGCCGGCAGGACCCGATGCCGTTGTGTTTCCGGGAGTCTCACCCGTATTAGGCGGAGCTTGCACTGCAGGTGCGTTGGGAATCGCTACACCTCCTCCTGCGCCTTCGCCCCGATCAACTTGGACAATTTGGATCGAATCCTTACCGGCAAAGATCTGCGACAGATTGTGCTCGATCTTATCATTCAAGCCGATGAGCGCTTCACGAGCCGGGAACTGGTCTGCATAGAAGAGTTCTACTTCGCTCGCAAAGGTTCCATTGAAAAGTCTCTCAAAACTGAACACGGGACGTTGCTGAAGCGTCCTCTTCTCCCGATCCGATTGAGCTTCCTTAGGCAAAATAACAAAGAGGATGCCTAGGATCGTGAAGACCAGCAAGAAGAACACATACACCTGACTCTGGCGCCTAGCGGCAACGATGTAATCCGCCGTTGTATGGAGTGGAACTCGCTCCAACGGTGGGCGTATAGAACGCGGTTCAGACGTATGATTGCTTCTATTTCGCATGATGGATCCTTTCAATATTAGAGTCTAGAAGCGGAAGTAGAGGAAGGGATTGAAGCTGTCACCCAGGAGACTTGCCGTCGATAGGAGTAAGAGCAAACCTAAGCCTACGATGTGAATCATTAGGTACATTGGGCTCTTTATGAAGCTCAATGTTCGAAGTTGTGGCGCGCGTCGCTTGATAAGATGAGCAATCGGGAAGCTACCGATCAGGGCAATGATCAGGAGAGGAAGGTTTTGGCGCAGCATGATTCGAGACTCTAGGCTGCTGCTAAACGAAAAGAGCCTTGAGATGAAGACTCCGAACTGACTTAGATCTACATAATAAAACAAAGCCCAACCCATCAAGAGGACGGGGATCATATAGAGGTAGCGGATGATTGGAGGCTTGCGATCAAACCAAGCCAAGAGCCAGCGATTCTCCAGCAGGAGCAAGACACCGAAGAATAAGCCCCAGAAGATAAAGTTCCAGCTCGCACCGTGCCAGAATCCTGTGAGAAACCAAACGACGATGATGTTTCGATAATGGTGTCTCCGATTTCCGCCTAAAGGAATGTAAACGTAATCGCGGAAGAACGAGCCGAGAGACATGTGCCATCTTCGCCAGAAATCAGTAGCGGAATTTGCCATGTAGGGATAATTGAAGTTCTCTTTGAAATGAAAGCCGAACAACATCCCAAGACCGATCGCCATATCTGAATATGCGGAAAAGTCATAGTAGATCTGAAAGGTAAACGCAAGGATGCCTAAGAGTGCAGACAAACTATTGAGACGATCCGGGTTGACCAACGTCAGCTCAACGATCTGCCCAACTTGATTCGCTATGAGGACTTTCTTTGCTAATCCGATGAGGAACCGTGTCATCCCCTGCACTAAGTCATCGGTCGTGGCTCGCCGTTTATTAAGCTCTGTTTCGACATCACTATAGCGCACTATGGGGCCGGCGATGAGCTGCGGAAACAAGGATTGGTAGAGCCAAAACTTAGGTAGGCTCCGTTGAACCTCACATTGGTCACGGTAAAGATCTACAGAGTAGGAAATGATCTGGAACGTATAGAAAGAAATACCAATCGGCATGGTGAACGATGGCAAGGGCATACCCAATCCGGTGACACGATTGATATTCTCAATGAAGAAACCGCTGTACTTAAACAAGAATAGAGGGATTAACGCGGAGACTACCGCCAGTCCCAAGGAGATCTTCTTCATTCTTGCGATATGACGATACTTCTCAATTCCCAAGCTGAAGAAATAAACGGTAGCACCGGAAAGTAATAGCTGGAGAATCGCGATGGGTTCACCCCAGGCATAAAAAAACAGTGAAAAAACAAGAAGAAGCAAATTCTTGGCTCGAAGATTATTGGGTATTCGATACGTGATTAAGCAAAGTGGAAGAAAGGCATAGAGAAAAAAGAGGCTTGAGAAAACCAAAACGAGCTCCTATCAAAGAAAGCAAGCGGGCATGATCCTAGAATGCCAACCATGCCAATCATTCGACCAAGAATAAAAAAGTCTTAACAAAAAGTTGAACTCTCGAATACTCCACATAGTACTCTAAGATTTAACTCTGTAAGACAGACGATCGGATCTTGTGACACTAATCAATACGGGTATGTTCGCCACAATCGTAAACCTATGAGGTAATTCGACAGTGATAGGATTAAGCCGGTCATGACACTCAATTCGAGGCATCCAACGTATTCAAAGAGCAACGCAAGGGCTAAAGTCAGCCTTGGCTAAGCGTAACTTCAAGCACGCCAATCTTCGAATGAAAAAGGATGAAGAGCCGTTTGCAAACAACCTTATGTGAACTCTGTCACCATCCAATGCTTCTTACGAGAGTTTAGCTAAAGTCTTGTCTTAAGCCAAGATACGTTTTCATGACGTGTGGCATAATTTGCGCAACGTTTATGACTTGGGAGGATTATGAATGCCGGCCATTTACGCACACTTTAGATTTGGTGAGGAAGCGATTCCTCATTTCACAACGGAACAACAAAAGCTCATCCGTTCGCAGCGCGCTAGCTTTGATATGGGGCTGCTTGGACCTGATATTTTCTTCTATGCACCTCAAGCAATCAAAGACTTCTTGCAACGCAAACCTAATTTTGGATCCGAGCTCCATACCTATTCGTTCGATGAACTGGTTATCCGTATGATGCTCGACAATGCCCCCGCAACCTATCATCCTTCCGTGCTTGCCTACTATTATGGGTACCTCGGTCACTTCCTCTTAGACGCCCATGCTCATCCGACCGTCAACCGTTTGACCAACGACTCGAGCGCTCATTTCAAACTCGAGCGAAGGTTTGACGAAGCCCTCGCCGATGTCCAAGGCAAGAAGATGTGGGAAATTCAGATCCACAAGCGCATCGAGCCTGATCTGGGCTCGATGTTCAAGCATGCCTATCGCAATTTCCCGGAGATCGATGCAAATTCTGCCGGTCGCTGGCTCCACCGTCTCCGCCGCGTCTTGTTTGCACCCAATGCAACGTGGGCTACCACGCTGCGCGCCATCCTGCGCCTTCTCGATCCTGCTTTGGCAGAGATCTTATATGTGCCGAACATTCCCGATACCTTTGTTGAGCCTGATTTGGCAGAGCTGAAGGAAAACTTCGAGACCGGTCTTAGCCTCTACCCTGAGTGCCTCACGAGTCTTGAAACCATTCTGCATTATGGTCCACAAAAGCCACCCGACATCTTTGCCCTCAACTTTGCCGGCGAAATCCCGGGAGATACCCCGACCAATTAAGAGAAACAAACCAAACCGGCTTAGACCGATGGGCATTCGGGGATAAAGGCAAATAAAGTAAATCCGGAAGAACCGGTGTGCTGATGGCTTTTTGGTTAGAACCGCTGCAATAAAGCGCTGCACTTCAAACACGCTGTGAAAAATTCAGTCTAGACCCTACGGGAAGATTACTTTTTCGCTTAGCAACTCTCATGTGAGACTTGAGGTTTGCTAAATGATAAAATACAGGACATTCAACGTATTCAGCGTCATCTTCACCCTTCGCTTGAGCAATAGGATGACTCCATCCGATGACGAGGAAACCCTTAGAAGGAGATAGACACCATGCGAGTCGGCTGTGTTACTGAGATGCAAAATAATGAGTTTCGCGTAGGGATAAGCCCTGCAGACGTCAAGCAATATGTGAATGCAGGTCATGAGGTCCAGATCCAATCCGGGGCAGGGTTCAAATCCGGTTTCTCCGATGAAGATTACATCGAACAAGGAGCAAAGATCCTCGACTCCGCAAGGGAGGTTTGGGAGAACTCGGACTTCATTGTGAAGGTCAAAGAACCGCTACAGCCCGAGTATGAATTCCTTCGTGAAGGCCTCATCTTGTTCACGTATCTCCATCTGGCAGCCCACGAGGAGCTAACCCTCTTGTTACGCGATCGTAAGGTCACCAGCTTTGCTTACGAAACAGTGACGGATGATTTCAATCACCTTCCACTCCTGACTCCGATGAGTCAAATTGCCGGGCGTCTCAGTGTCTTCACGGGAGCACAAGCGCTTGAAGCAACGCGCGGTGGTCTTGGCATTCTCCTTCCCGGCGTCCCCGGTGTTCGTCCTGCCAATGTCCTGATCTTGGGTGGCGGTGTCGTCGGTGCCAATGCGGCGGCTGTCGCTAACGGTATCGGGGCTAATGTCACGCTCATGGACGTCAACCTCAAGCGCTTAAGCGAGCTCGACAATCAATTCGGACATCAAGTCAGCACACTCTTCTCCGATGAGAAGACTCTCGACGAGCAACTTCCCTTAGCTGATCTCGTGATTTCAACGGTTCTTATCCCGGGTGCCAAAGCGCCTAAGCTTGTGAAGAAGCACCATCTTTCCGAGATGAAGCGCGGTGCCGTCATCGTTGACGTCGCAATTGATCAAGGCGGTAGTACAGAAGTTTCTCGTCCTACGACCCATGACGATCCAACCTACACGGTCGACGGTGTCGTTCTCTACTGCGTCAGCAACATGCCCGGTGCGGTCCCTGTCACCTCGACGAAATCCCTTACGAACGCCACGATCCGGTACGGCTTGGCCATTGCTAAGGATGGTGCCAAGAGCGTCCTCACAGATAGAGGACTACGTATGGGACTCAATACCTATGCAGGCCATGTCACGAACGCAGGGGTCGCAAGTGCTTGGAACTTGGATTACGTCGACCCGCTAACCCTTATTAACTAAGCTATATCAAATGCCCACTTGATTGAGACCCTGCCCTTGCAGGGTCTTTTTTTTACAAGGGCTCTAAAACCACGGTTATCTGATGATTGACCCGGTCGCTCGCACAACGCTTGCCTAGTAAAATATGACCATCGATTCACATCACCAAACGTGTGATCAACAATGGACAGGGCGAAAGCTCTGTCCCCTTCTATGGAGGTCAAGATGCCAAGCAAACAACCGAATTTTCTCTTCATCTTAGTTGACGATATGGGACCATGGGCACTGCACTCCGCCGGCAACCAAGAGATTCAAACCCCTAACCTCGATCGTTTGGCAGACCGCGGCATACGCTTTGAAAATTTCTTTTGTGCTTCCCCGGTATGTTCTCCTGCCAGAGCTTCTATCTTGACCGGTCTGATGCCGTCGCAGCATGGCGTCCTCGATTGGATCGCCAGTGGGAATGTCGACAAAGAGCGTATGGATCGTGAAGGTGTAAATAACCCCTACGGTGGCTATCACTTCGAGCGAAAGCCCATTCGCTATATCGCAAGCGAGCAAACCTATACCTCTCGCTTGGCTGAGGCGGGATATCAACTTGCCCTTTCAGGCAAGTGGCACCTCGGTGACTCCATGACCCCTCAAGCCGGCTTCGCCGATCGCTGGTACACCATCGGTAAGGGCGGCGCGCAATACTACTATCCTGACATCATCGAGAGCGGCGAGATTAAGATCGAGAACGAATATGTGACCACGCTCTTCACGGACAAGGCGTTGGACTATCTGACGGAAATGCAAGCAAAGCCCTTCTACCTCGGCGTCCACTACACGGCTCCTCACTCCCCTTGGGAAGAAGACAATCACCCCGCAGACATCATCGATCTCTACAAAGACTGTGCCTTCCGCAACAATCCCGATGTCCCGGATCACGAGGGTCTACAGGTTCCGCCGGTTTACGGCACACCGACTCGTCGTGAGAACCTTATCGGTTACTATGCTGCCGTGACAGCGATGGACCGGGAAGTCGGGCGGCTTTTGGATCGACTTGAAGAACTGGGACTTGACGACAAGACCTTTGTCTTCTTCATCTCCGATAACGGCATGTGCATGGGACACCACGGGGTTTGGGGTAAGGGCAACGGCACATTCCCGCAAAACATGTACGAAGAATCCATCAAGGTCCCTTGCATCATCGCAGGGCCGGGCATAAACGAAGGTCAAGTTGCCTCCGCCCTCTATTCTCAAATCGACCTCTTCCCCACCATTCTGGAGCTTGCCGCGGTCGAACCTAAAGAAGACGAACTCAACCGAGCCGGTACCAGCTTTGCACACGTCCTTGCAGGAGAGGCCGAACACGATCACCATGCTTATATCTGCGATGAATATGGCACGGTCCGTATGTTGAGGACGAAGACGGACAAATACATCCATCGTGCTCCATGGGGACCCCATGCGTTCTACGACCTCGAGAAAGATCCCTCCGAGACCAATAACCTCTTTGGCGACCCTAACTATGCCGATCTCATCCTTGAACGTCGGCATGAGCTCGAGACCTGGTTTAGCGAGTTCAGCGATCCTTCCTTCGACGGTTCCCGTCAACCGGTCACCGGTTTAGGTCAACTCGATCGGGTTGACTCAAAGAGTCTGCGCCTCGACAAGTTTAGAGAAGAGCATCGTTTTGCTCCTGCGCACGAGATCAACGAAGGCTAATATCCCCACACAAAAGCCAACGAAGCGAGATCAGGTAATCTACCCGATCTCGCTTTTGTATCTTCCTTGAATTTGCAGTTATTAGAGATCTAGCACTTCGGTTGCGTCTAGGACCTGATCTTTCAAGGTCAAGGGTACATCGAGAGAGATCTTTGGCCCCTCCCTCATTCTTCCTTGACAGTTACGCTAGTAGGCCATCCCCAGCCAGACAAAGTTGAAGCGATAATGGACATGGCCGCATAAGGCCGCACGGATGGGATTCTGGGTTAAATAACGGTAGAGCTCGCGACTCCCCAGGTAAGCGTTGAAGAAGTCCCAGCGCGAGTCCACCGGAGCTGTCACCGTGAACTTGGGGTGATTGATCATGTGGGTGACAAGGAGGGTTCTGTCCCTGTTATCGGGGTCGATGAGGTCATCGATGGTTTCATGGACCTTCGCACAAAAATCCTGATCACTCATTCCCCAATCTATGTAATCACCATCACGCCAGCGACCCATACCGAGCGTCTTCGTTTCATACTGCTGCAACGTGTATGTCGGTGAGCCATAACTATAGTCGTACCAACCGGTGTGACCTACGATGTCACCGCCATCCTCCAAGCGAAGTCGACGTGCAAACAGGCAGTATTCGTCTTCCTGAAAGAACTGAAGAATATCGTTTGTCTCCCACTGATTGTCGATGTTGTAGAAATCATGATTACCCGGGATGTAATACACCGGACGGCCTAATTCTTGCCTTAACTGATCTGCGATCTGCTTCGTCAAGCGGCAGTCGTTGCTGAGGTCACCGGCAAGGGCCAAGAGGTCGAAATCGAGCGTATCCAGAGCTTGCGAGACCTCGCTCGTGACGCCTACTAGAGACCGGTGATGCCGTTTAGCATGAGTGTCGAGATGTAGATCCGAGAGCATTGCTATCTTCATACGTGTCCTTTCAATAGTTGATTCATGTGATTTAAGGGCCCTTGTCCTTTCGCTTCGAGCGGATGAAGGGTCAGAACCGAAGCAAAGAGTTCTTGGGTATAGGCTTCTTGTGGATTATAGAAGATGTCCTCAGCAGAGCCTTCTTCGACGATCTTTCCATCTTGCATCACGATCATCCGATCCGAGAGGTGATAACAGACGTGGATATCGTGCGTTATGAAAATCAACGTGAGTCCTAAGCGTTGTTTTAGGTCTTGGAGGAAATTGAGCACTTGGGCTTGAACGGAAACGTCTAGGGCTGACACGGCTTCGTCAGCAATGAGGATCTCCGGACCGCCCATGAGAGCTGCCAAGACCGAAACTCTCTGCGCCTGGCCACCGGATAACTCGTTGGGATATGCATCGAGATAATCGTCCGGCAAACCCGCCATAGGATAGATCTCGCGAATTCTTGCGGCTCGCTGCGCAGCGGTCATGTTCGTTTGGCAACGAAGCGGCTCTTCCAGGAGCCAGCGGACGGTCTTGTGGGCGTTGAGACTTGCCATAGGATCCTGAAAAATATACTGGACCTTCTTTGCGCGAGACAAGCGATCCAGATCCTGAATCGTGCGGTTTTCTATCATGACTTGGCCGGACGTGGGCTCCAGGAGACCAACCAATATCCGTGCAAGGGTGGATTTTCCCGAGCCGGACTCTCCAACGATTCCCAAGGTTTCGTTGCGATAGATCTTTAGGCTAAGGTCGTCGAGGGCACGGATGGATCGCTTGGTCTCAAACGGCGATCGGGTCGGAAGCGGGTAGGTCTTCGTGACACGGTCGAAGCGGGCAATGACGTCTCTCATGGGTTGGCCTCGCTTTCACGTTGTAGTTCCAAGATCCGCTCAACGAAGAGTGCAGGTGTATCTTCAGACCGAGCACAGAGGACAAGGTGAGTGTCGGAATACTGCGTGTAGTTTAGCTCGCCGTCAATGCAAAACGGTAGGCCATAACGGCACCTGGGATAGAAAGGACAGGGGGGCTTTGCATCGTAGAGGGATGGGACTTGACCGGCAATGGTTGCAATGGGTTCACCTTTGACAGCATTCTCGGGGATCGCCGCAAGGAGTTCGTGGGTATAAGGGTGGCGAGGGGTATCGAGCACTTCCGAAACGGTGCCCGCTTCGAGGATACGACCGGTATAGAGCACGAGGACACGCTGACAGAGATGTTTGATGAGCGCCAAGTTGTGAGAGACCACAATGAGCCCCATCTTGTATTTCTCGCTCAAACTGCGTAGAAGCTCGAGGATGTGATACTGGACCGTGACATCGAGAGCCGTCGTTACCTCATCCGCAATGAGGATGCGGGGGACGTTCATAAGTGCCATGGCGATGCAGATCCTCTGACGCTGACCCCCGGAGAATTGGTGAGGATACTTCTGCAAAGAAGATTCCGGTTCCTGGATCTCAACTTCCGCCAAGCGCTTACGGGCGAGGTCTCTTGCCTCTTTCGTGGAAATCTCGGGTCGATGGATGCGCAGAGCCTCGACCAGTTGATGCTCGATGGTATAGAGGGGATTCAAGGAGGTCATTGGATCCTGAAAAATCATCGCGATTTCACGACCTAGCATGCGTCGTCTAACCCGGGGATCAAGTTTCGCTAAATCCTGCCCATCAAAGCGGATGGTACCGTCAGATTGGTGAATGTCTTTAGGTAGTAGGCCCATGATGGCACGTGCAGTCATAGACTTTCCGGAGCCGGATTCACCCACGAGCCCTAAAATTTCCCCTTCTTGCAGCGTGAAATTTATCTTATCCAGAATAGAAAACTCATCCAATTGGACGCTGAGATTTTCGACCTCTAAAAGCATGGTGCACCTCCTTACTTAGCGAACTTTCAAGTTGTAATGACGCGAGAGGCCGTCCGCTGTGAGATTCGAGCCGATGACAAGGATCGTGATGAGGAGACCCGGGATGATTGCATTCCAAGGGTTGGTCAGAAGACCGGCTTGAGCTCTCGTCAACATATTACCCCAGGATGGCTCGGAGACTTGAACGCCGAGCCCGAGGTAACTGAGGCCCGCCTCAGCCATGACCGCACTACTAAACTGGTTTGCCGCAATGATGAGGATTAGGGGTAAGAGATCCGGCATGATGTGGACAAAGATAATGCGTAGATTCCTCGCCCCTATGACCTGAGCCCATAAGATGTGTTCATGTTGTCTTAACGATAAGACCCGAGATCGCACCATCCTGGTAAAGGTCGTAAACGACATGAGCGATATTGCAATGATGGTTTGCTGCGTCCCTCGTCCGAAGATCGTGATAAAGAGGAGCAATAAGATCGTGCCCGGGATCGTTGCAAAGACTTCGATCAAGCGCATGATAACGATATCGGCCCAGCCGCCACGGTAGCCTGCAATGAGCCCTAAGGTAATCCCGATGCTCCCACTGATGATCAGGGTCGAGGCTCCAACCAAGAAAACGGTCTGTGCGGCAATCATGCTGCGGGACAAGACGTCGCGTCCCAAGTGATCTGTGCCAAACCAATGTTGAGCCGATGGACCTTGGAGTTGCTTGCTGTAATCCGAGGATGTGAGATAGGCATCGTGCGGTGTCCAGACTAGGGACACGAGCATCATGAGGGTGATGAGGCCTAAGAGTGTAAGTCCAACGATCAGTGAATATGGCGGACGTGTCTTTGGAGCTTGCGTTGGGATGCCTTCATTGGCTTCCGGCGAGGGGGGCGAGGGGCTTAAAGACTCCATTGAAAGAGCTTGATCTGCCGGGCTTTTTGGTGTTGTAGGGAGATTCATGAACTCACCGTCCTGCGTAGTCGATGCGTGGATCGATGATCCGATAGGCGAAGTCTAGAAGAATGTTGATGACGACGACCACCACCGCATAATAGAAGATGACCCCCTGTACGACAGGGTAATCATTGTCACGGATGGCATTGATGAGAAGCGATCCTACCCCTTGAATGTTGAACACGTTCTCGATGAGGACTGAACCCGTGATAAGCCCAACGAAGACCATCGAAAGAATTGTGATGACTTGGATTAAGGCATGGCGAAAAACATGCTTGCGCTGGACTTCCCTATCGAGCAGACCTTTCGCCCTTGCGACTTGAGTGAAAGGTTGGACCGATGCCTCGTTCAGGGCGGAGACCATATAGCGAAGCACAATCGAGATGTTGCCCACACTGAGGGTTATGACCGGAAGGATGATGGATCTTAGGGTCTGGGCCGGTCTTGCGAAGTTGATCGTAGCACGAATTGGGAGGACCTTGAGTTGCATCGAGAAGACATAGAGCAAGAGGATCGCAACCCAGAAGATCGGCATTGCCAAACCTAATTGGGACAGAGCATTGAAGAGGACCCCCGAACGCTTCTCAATTCTAGGGGCTAAGAAGAATCCTAAAGGCAGCGCAACGATTACGATGACGATCATGGAGGCCACGGCCAGCACGATGGTGTCAGACAAGCGATCCGAGATTAGGCGATTGACGGCTTGGCCACCATACTTGAAGGACTCACCCATATCGCCTCGGAGCATTCCGCTCACCCAAAGACCATAACGCACATGCACAGGCTCATGGAGGTTGAAGGCTTCATACATCTTTGCCGCCAGTTGTGGGTTCTGATCAATCTCTTCGGATCCCAATCGTGATAAAACCGGATCACCCGGCACAATCTGGAACATAAAGAAGACGACGACGGAGATCAGTACCACCGTGAGGATTCCGCTGAAAAGGCGTTTAAGGAAATACCACACGCTACTCCCCTTCCGGTGAGAACACGGGGATGTCTCAGCGAACAATACCCCGTGTAACTCGAGTTCAACTCGTCATAGCAAGCTCAATGGTTCGCGCTTAGCAAGTAAATACATCGCTTCATGCCGGTATGGCTAAGCAATTCAGCCATAAGCTTCAATCAAATAGTGTCCGTCCTAACGATACTTGATTGTACTGATATCAGTAAAGGCAAACGGGAAGTTCTCGTAGCCTTCATATTCAGCCGAGAGAACGGTCTGAACGCCCGGATCCAGAAGGAAAACGTTGTAGGCTTCTTCGGCAAGAATGGCTTGGACCTGCTTGTAATTATCAACCGCCAGACCTTCCTGATCGGTCGACTGACGCGCCTCGTTCAAGAGCTCATCGATTTCCGGTAAGTCAATCCCGGCAAGGTTCCCGCTAGCATCTGTCATGTACCGTGAAAGAACACGGGAAGGATCGGGGTAGCCGACAACGTTCAGGATCGCCAGTTCGTAATTGTAACCACGATAGACTTCTTCGTAATAGGTTGCCCATGGGACTGAATCGATGGTGATGTCGATGCCCAAAGCAGCTAAGTCTTCCTGGATCAACACAGCCATATCCTGTTCGACATTGTTTTCTGCAACGGTCTTCAGTGTCAAAGACAGATCACCTTCGGCATAACCGGCAGCTTCGAGATGTTCTTTTGCCTTGGCCAAATCATACTCATAGATGCCTTCAAGGTCGCTGTTGTAGTACAAGTCCAAGAAAGGCGTCATGTGGGTATAGAGGATAGTGCCGCGACCATTGGTCAACGTCTCGTTCATTTTTTCTTTATCGATCCCATGCTGGAAGGCAAGGCGAAGATCTTTGTTGTTGAATATGGAGTCATCTCTAAGGTTGAAGTAGAGGGCGCGAACATCGTTCGAGTAGCCTTCATGGATGTAAAGATCTTGTTCTGAATACTTGTCATATGTCTCACGTGTCAAACCCAGAATATCGATTGCACCGGATTCGAAAGCAATCGGCAAGGTTGCCGTGTCGGCATACTTGTGAAACTCAACATTCTTCACTTCGGGCTTGTCACCGTAGTAATCCTCGAATCGGGACATAGAGATGTAGTTGCCTTCTTGGTATTCGACGAATTGATAAGGACCAAGGCCGACCGGATGGGCTTTTTGATCATCCTCCGAAACGGAAGGTGGCACCAAGAGAGCGTCTGCCAAACTATACATCGTTGTTAAGATGCCATAGTCATCGAGCATCGTCACCTTCAGGTGATAGTCGTCGATGATCTCGATATTGCCTTGTCTGGGCTCTTCTTCAGACCCTTCTTCGACCGGAGGATTCATGAGCGAACCCCAATATCCGGAACCGGTGACATCTTCTGATGTGATGCCGTCTACTAAACCGGAAAGACGCTCGATAGAATACCGTACTGCATCAGCATTCAGAGGATCCCCATTGTGGAAGGTGATGCCTTCTTTCAGTTGGATTTCGGCCGTTATATAAGGCTCTTCATGCTCAAAGGTGATCGACGATGCAACTCCTTCGGACAGTGTGCCATCAGGATTCACTTTATAGAGACCTTCATGCATATTGCGTAGCACACGCTTGGTCTCAGCCGAAACATCCCCCAAAGGCGAGATGAACGTTGGATCGGCTGCATAGGTTGCGATAAAGGGTTCTTCATCGTCGTAGCGTTCCGGACGGTCTTCAGCCTCTACGGTTGGCACGACAAGCGTTACCAAACTCAAGGCTATTGCGAAAACTAGAATGAGGGCTAGAAAACGATTGCGCTTCTGCATAGATTTTCTTCTCCTTACTAAAGACGATAACTGTCAGCACACGTTCAACGTTCGGACGACCTGTTGGAACCTCATGCGATCTCAAAGATCATTCCGCAAAACGGTCTTATCTCTTCGTAGTTTAACACCCTCATGTTTTTCCTACGTTAACTAACGGCTAGAACGATTGAGCCACGATTGAGCTCAGTGCTTCCACACACAAAATTCCTATTTGCTTTTCTATGTCTTTCGAAAGGAAATTGCTTTTTTTACACGTCAATCCCTTTCGCTTAAGGAGTTAATCAAGCAGAGTAGATCATCACAAAAAAGCACAGGACCGACATTTCCTATTTTAGTTCTAGCGGTCTTGATGACGTCTCAATAAAAGACCTCAAAATATAGAAGGCCTCGCCATCCCGAGAGATGGTCGAGGCTTCGGTTGATAGATATGTTGAGGGAGATTTGGATCTAAGTCTTCTAGCCTTCTAGCCTTCTAGCACTCTAGCCTTCTAGCACTCTAGCCTTTGACCGAGCCGATCATGACGCCTTCAACAAAGTACCTCTGGACGAACGGATAAATCATGAGGACAGGGATGGATGAGACCACGATGACAGAATACTTCAGAAGATCTTGCATACCCTGGCGTGAAGCCAAGGCTTCAGCAGACGTGACGAGCGCCGGATCGATCTTATTGACGACCAGAATCTCACGCAAGATCATCTGGAGAGGCATGAGGTCTTGACTGCGCAAGTAGATCAAAGCATTGAAGTAAGCGTTCCAATGTCCTACCCCGTAGTAAAGGACGAGAACGGCAATCACCGGCTTTGCTAGAGGAATGACCACCTTATGGAAGTACGTGAACGGGGAACAACCATCGATGGACGCAGAGTCGAAGAGCTCATCCGGGATGGAGTTCTCCATGTACGTCCTGGCAATCATGACGTTCCAAACAGACATAGCCGCCGGTAGAATCATCGCCCACCGAGTATCGACCAAGCCCAAGCGGTCCACAATGATGTAGGTAGGGATCAAGCCACCGCTAAAGATCATCGTAAACATGAGGAGCAAACTGATTTTACGACGATGCTTGAAGTCTTTCCGTGAGAGAGGGAAAGCACAGATGAGGGTCATGGAAATATTCACCAAGGTTCCCATGAACATATAGATGAAAGAGTTGAGAAAGCCCGTCTGAATCTTGCTGTATGAAAAAACAGCAGTATAGCCTCTAAACGTCGGATCCACCGGCCAAAAGGCCACACGGCCTTCGATGACCGCTTGGGGATCACTTAAGGAAGCGGAGATGACGTAGAGGAGCGGGAGTAGAACTAAGAAGAAAAATAGGACAAGGAGCATATAAATGCCGATGATGAACGCCTTGTCGCCAAAGCTCTGTTGACGGAACGAGGTTAAACGTGATTTGGCCATGATACACCTCCTACCAGATACTCGTGTCTGAGATCTTCTTCGATGTTTGATTTGCAATGACAAACAAGATGAGACTCAGAATAGAGTTAAAGAGGTTGACAGCGGTCGAGAAGGAATAGTTTCCATTCCCCAGACCAACTTTGTAGACGAAGGTGGAGATAATCTCCGAGGTTGGTTGATTTGCGGGATTTTGCATTAAAAACACTTTCTCAAACCCGATGTTCATGATTGCACCGACGTTGAAGATCAGCATCATGACGATGGTCGAAGCAATCGATGGGAGGTCGACGTTCCAGATTCTTTGGAAACGAGAGGCACCGTCAATTCGGGCGGCTTCTTTGAGCTCGGGGTTAACCCCTGCGAGAGCTGCAATAAAGATGATGGAGTTATACCCTGCTCCCTGCCATATCCCCGACCAGACGTAGAGATGGGGAAATATGTCTTTGTTGCCGAAGAAATTCAGCGGCTTACCCCCCAGCATCGTGATCACTTGGTTGATCGGGCCTGAACGAAGATCGAAGAGACGCATCATCATACCGACCAAGACAACGGTCGAAATGAAATACGGTGCATACGTCACCATCTGAACCGTCTTGCGGAATCTCAGGCTCTTCACTTCGTTGAGGAAGATCGCCAGAATAATAGGAAAAGGAAAGCCGACCAAGAGTTGATATAGACCAATCCTTAAGGTATTGCCGATAATCCGTGAACTCGAGGGTGTGCTGAGAAACTGTTTGAAGTGTTTTAGGCCTGCCCATTCACTCCCGAAGATACCGCCTCTCGCCGTATAGTCCTTGAAAGCAATGATGATACCGACCATCGGAGCATAGTGAAAGATCAAGAGATAGGCTAATGGAATGGCTAGAAACAACCAGTATTGCCACTGATAGGCTGCTGATATCCCCTTGCCCTTTGGCTTACTCAGCGCAAGCGTTTGTCTCGATTCTGTCATGGTCACATCCTCTGTCTATACCTTCTATGAGTGAAAATCCGGCACACTCCTTGGGAAGCATGCCGGACTCTTGCACGCCGGTAAATCGTTGGAAGATTGGTTGGGGCTTTTGAATCTTGATAAGCCCCGCCGACGTTAGATAATTAAATTATTGATCAGTCTGACGATCGTAAGCAGCTTGAGCGATTTCGAGGTATTCAGGAAGACCATAGGTCTCGAATCCATCGACATAGGTTTGCCACTCATCGTCGTTGTTGATGTCTTGCGTACCCATGATGAAAGCTAAGCGATTCTGGTCGATGTAGTCACTGACTTCTTGTGAAATCAACTGGAGTGCATCGGCTTCTTCTGCGGTGTAGTAAAGAGCGGGGAGAACGTCATAGTCTCCTTCACCTTGTGCATACGGTTCGCACTTCTCTTCAGTTTCGATATAGAGAAGTTTCTCAAGGCCTTCCGGACTTGCAAGGTCAACATCTTGCTCAACGGCAGCACCCAAACGAATGTCGTTGGTTGCGAAGTTTAGACCGACGTCCTGCCAGTCGTGGTTCTGAGGATCAGAGCTGTAGGTATTGAGAACTTCGTAGAGGGCATCCCCGCCACCAAGACTCTGGAGACCTTCAGGATTGAGAACCCAGTCTTCACCTTCGTCAGCACCAAACTGCATGCTGAGGTAGCCTTCGAGGGTATAGAAATAGTCGATCCAGCGAAGCGCAGCTTCAGGATAGGCAGCAGATTCAGAAAGGACGAAACCGCCGGCTCCAACACCATCGTAACGGAAGAACGTTGCGTAACGTGCGCCTCCAGGACCTTCGATCGGTGCGAGGACGCGATAATTAGCATAGGCTTCCGGGTTGCTGGTTGCGTCGAAGGCATCCGAGATGGTGCCATACGGAGCAAAGAGAACAGGTTCACCGGCTTCATTCATGAGGCTACGGTATTGCTCGTGGTTTTGGGTAAGAGACCCTTCGTAGATCGCGCCAAGGTCATAAAGTTCGCGCATATACTTCAGGGCTTCACGATACTCATCCATCACAGCGGTCGATTCGATGACGCCGTCAGGGGATACTGTAAGCTTTGCTGAAGACGTACCGGGATCGAGGAAGAATGCGTTTGAGATCCAGTCATAGAACTGTTGGCCCCAACCGTCGATGGATCCACCGATACCGATGCCGGTAGGATTGGCTTCCATATAAGCTTCGAGGACGGCCTTGAATTCTTCCGTCGTGGTAGGAGCTTCAACCCCTAGCTCTTCGAGATGTGCTTCGTTGACCCACATTTTATTGCGGAACGTACAGTGGTAGCACTGGTTAATAGAAGGTGTGCTGTAGATATGACCATCGGTCTGTGTGAGTCGAACCTTTACGGCCGGGTTTTCTTCCATATACGCTGTGAGGTTCGGCATGTTTGGCTCAATGAGGTCATCGAGCTGGAGAAGCAGCTGATCGCGAACACCAAACTTCGCAATATCAGGTGTACCGAACATGAAGGCATCCGGCTTCTCAGCGGAGCTCATTTCCAGGTTAATCTGCATTTCAGCGTTATCGCTGTTTGCGGTACGGAAATTCCACTTGATGTTTGTGAGCTCTTCCATATGCAAGGTGAAGTCGTTCGTTTCAAAATCAATAACGTTCGGCATTGCAACACGGAACATCGTCATTTCGATGGGTTCTTCGACGATCGGATAGGTTCCTACTTCAGTGAGATTAACACCTTCTGCTTCGGCTTGAAGGTTTGGTACTAAGCCCATGATCAAACCCAGACATAGTAAAACCAAGAGTGCTTTACGTTTCATTTCATTACTCCTAGTAATTTGCTTCTTTGCTTCATTGCTTCTCATTATGTTCCACCTCTAGACTAGCCAAAAATAGAATGTAACGCAAGCGCGAATTAGAGTTTGCGAAATTATGACTTCACTAGACCTTCGTTTCCTATCGTTCTAGGGTCTTTAAATGATAGGCGGCTCGTAAAGCTGTTACATATGTAAGGAATTCCGGATGGCGCGCAGATTAGATAAACCACACACTCATCCCATCTCTTCTTATAAGAAATGACTCCTCTGTATAGGCGATTCCTCGGTCTAGTGATTCCTCGGTCTAGGTGATTCCTCGGTCTGCAAGATTAAGAATTTACTTGTCCTTGAAGCCTTTCCTGATATAAGCTCAAGCAGACACAAAACGAATAATCAAAGGAGCTTCAAATGGCACTCAATCCACAAATATCTCATTGGTTTAACGATGGTAAATACGGTCTCTTCATCCACTTTGGTCTTTATTCTATGCTCGGAGGCGAGTATAAAGGACAAGAATCACAAGGGATCGCTGAATGGATCATGAATCGTCTCGATATCCCGCGCGAGGAGTACGAACAGCTCGCTGCGGACTTCGATCCTTCGATGCTGGATCCCCAAGCGATCTGTGAGGCTGCTAAACGTTGGGGCATGACCTATCTCTGTCTAACAAGCAAGCACCACGACGGGTTCGCCCTCTTTGACTCAAAAGCCGATCCTTACAACAGCGTTCAGGCTTCTCTCTCCAAACGCGACTTCGTCCGCGAATTCGCCGAGGCTTGCGCCGAACACGACCTCGTCTTCTGCCTCTACTACTCTCAGGCTCAAGACTGGCACCACCCTGACGGATATTCCGCCTACCATGACAACGCTCAGAAGGACTTCGAGCGTTACTTCCGCGAGAAATGCCTTCCCCAAGTCGATGAGATCCTCACGCAGTACGGACCTATCGGCATGCTGTGGTTTGATACACCAATGGAAATGACCGTCGAGCAATCCACGGAGCTCCGTGACTTCGTCAAAGAGCGTCAGCCCGAGTGCATCATCTCAGGTCGAATTGGCAATGCCATCGGCGACTACCTCACAACCAACGACAATATGCTCCCGGCTCAACCAATCCCCCAAGCCTGGGAACTTCCGGCCACCCTCAATAGCTCTTGGGGCTATAAGAAACGTGATCACGATTGGCGCAACCCGGAAAACGTCTTCCGTGAATTCATCAAGGTTGTAAGCCGTGGCGGGAACTATTTACTGAACATCGGTCCGCGTGGGGACGGTAGCGTACCCGAGCCAAGCCTCAAGATCCTCGAGCAAGTCGGGCAAATGATTGATCCCGTGAAAGAGGCCATCTATGGCACGCGGGTGACACCACCCTACGTCTATGAGCAAAATGAGTTTGTTTTGACGTGTAAGCCCAACAAGCTCTACCTCTTTCTCCTCGGGCCTCAGGGGTCCGGAACGGATCGAAGCGAAGGACTTTCGGTGCATGAGAGAGGTTTCCTGGCGCTCCATAACATTGGTAACGAAGTCCAAGATGTAACCTGCTTGAGTCATGACATCGAGGTGAAGTTCAACGATGGGATGGATCTTGAAGGACACAGCTATTGGACGCTTCAATGGGAACCCCAAGAAGAGTTTATGGTCTTTGCCTTCGATCTCAAAGAAGCCGAGATCGTGATGGAATCGATTTAGAAGAACCCTGTAAAACGCCTGAAGTCCGCATAGGAACTCATGTAATTTAGAGAAGAAAGTTTCAAGCAGAATAGGAGTGAACCATGAAAGAACACCAAAAGAAACGTTATGTAGGCCGTTTGCCAAAAATCGGTATTAGACCCATCATCGACGGACGTCGTAGAGGCGTTCGTGAAGCAATGGAAGACAAAACAAGAGCGATGGCGGAAGCTGCCGCAAAACTCATTTCAGAAAACCTTTTCTACCAGAACGGTGAGCCCGTTGAATGCGTCATTGCAGATCGCTCCATTGGGGGGGCAACCGAAGCTGCCATGGCTCAAGACCAATTTGCAGGCGAGAACGTCACAGCAACCTTGAGCGTCACCCCTTGCTGGTGTTATGGCAGTGAGACGATGGACTTAGACCCGCTCACAACCAAGGCCGTATGGGGATTCAATGGAACTGAGCGTCCCGGTGCCGTCTATCTGGCAGCTGTTATGGCAGCTCATGCCCAGAGAGGGCTGCCTGCTTTTGCAATTTATGGACGTGATGTCCAGGACCTAGACGACAATAGTATTCCGGAAGATGTTGCCGAGAAGATCTTGCGCTTTGCCCGTGCTGCGATTGCCGTGGGTCAAATGCGTGATAAATCCTACGCATCCATCGGTGGCAGTTGCATGGGGATTGCCGGATCCTTCGCCCAACCGATGATGTATCAGAACTACTTTGGTATTCGTTGGGAATCGTTGGATCAGGTCGAAATTGAGCGTCGTATTGCGCGTGAAATCTACGATCCCGAAGAATATGAGCGCGCTCGGGCTTGGACCAAAGAAAACTGCAAACAAGGTCCTGATAAGAACGTCGAAGACTATGCTGATAATCCCGAGATTGAGCCGTTCAGTGATGAAGATTTTGCTGAGCAATGGGAACGAGTCATCAAGGCAGCCCTCATTACTCGCGATATCCTCATTGGCAACCCGAAACTCGAAGAGCTTGGTTATGCAGAAGAGGCTATGGGACGCAACGCGATCCTCGGGGGTATCCAAGGACAGCGTCAATGGACAGACCATTTTGCAAACCATGACTTTACTGAAGCCATCTTGAACTCCTCCTTCGACTGGAACGGTCTTCGTGCACCATATAACCTGGCAACTGAGAACGATAACCTCAATGCAATGTCCATGCTCTTAACGAACCTCTTGAACAATGCGGCTTCTGTCTTTGCCGATGTCCGTACGTATTGGAGCCCTGAAGCCATCGAGCGTGTCACCGGCTGGAAACCCGAAGGTGCAGCAGAAGGCGGTGTCATGCACCTCATCAACTCGGGCGCAGCGTCTCTCGACGGAACAGGTCTGATGACAAATGAAGATGGCGAAGCATGCATGAAGCCTTTCTGGGAAATCACGGAAGACGAGGTTCAAGCTTGCCTCGATGCAACGTCATGGTGCCCTGCGGATCTCACAAACTTCCGAGGCGGCGGGTTCTCCTCGCAGTGGGAGACCGCTCGTCCGATGCCCATCACCCTCATCCGCATGAACATCGTTGACGGGATGGGGCCGGTCCTTCAGATCGCTGAAGGTGAAGCAGCAATTTTGCCGGATGAAGTGAGTCAGAAGCTTCAGCAACGCACAGATCGCACCTGGCCAACCACTTGGTTTGCACCACGCCTTACCGGTGAGAGAGCCTTCAAGGATGTCTACTCCGTCATGGCAAACTGGGGGGCTAACCACGGTTCCTTCACGTACGGACACATCGGCGCTGACGTCATCACATTAGCGTCTATGCTGCGTATCCCTGTCGTCATGCATAACGTCCCGGATGAGAAAGTCTATCGTCCTCATGCATGGTCAGGCTTCGGTACTGCTGACAATGAATCTGCCGACATTCGTGCTTGTGACTTCTACGGCCCACTCTACGGCAAGACCAAGATCTAGATCTATTCCAAGCGATGGAATCATGAAAGCGGCAGTTGGCGATGAGTCAATTGCCGCTTCTTTATGTTTTCTTTCAAGCACTCTGAGATGGCTTGTAAGTCTTGAATCTATGGGGCTAAGAGAGCTTTAGCCAATGTTTGAGGAACCTCCTTGCGTCTTTCTCCGACTCAAAACGTCCGTGGGCGATCATTTGGACGAGAATATTCCCCAGAGCACTCCCTTCCGTTGGACCGCTCAGGATCTCGAGTCCGGAAGCCGCTTTCGTGAGCTCTTTCAGGTATCGATCCTTACTACCTCCACCGACAATGTGAAGCCGCCGGAATTCCTGCCCCGTCAAAACTCCCAAGGCCTCGATCTTCTTGGCATACGTCTCAGCCAAACTATGGTAAACGGTGCTCAAGACCTCCGCCAGAGAATCCGGGACTTCCTGCCCGCTTTCTTTACAGGCTTGGCGAATCTCCTCCGCCATCGAAGCAGGAGCCAAGAATCGCTCATCGGCGGGATTGATACGCCCCGTGAAACCATCCGCGGTAGCTGCTAATTCTGCCAAGTCATCCCAGCTCTGATCGGGGGCTTCTTGGCGCCTAATTTCTTGGATCAACCACATGCCACTGAGATTCTGGAGCAAGAGTGTCTTCCCACCATAGCCCTTCTCGTTGGTAAAACCATCTGCCTGCGCTTCTTTTGTTGTAACCGCTGCGGGCAGCTCGCATCCCAGCAAACTCCATGTTCCGCTGCTCAAGATTGCTGAGGGAATCTCTTCGCTTATAGGGACGGCAAGATAAGCATTTGCCGTATCATGCGAACAGGGCAACGTGACTGAGCAAGAAAAGCCCAATTCTTCTTCCAAGTCCTCACGCAAGGGACCTATAACGGTTCCGGGAGGTGATATGGGTCCGAACATATGACGTGGCAAACCGGCAGCATCGATCACATCCCAAGCCCATTCCCCTGTTTCGACGTCGAGGAGGCCTGAAGTCGAGGCGAGACTTTGTTCGGTGACAGGCACCCCACTTAGCAAATAGTGAAAGAGGTCTGCAGTAAAAAGGATCGTGGCGGATTGTTCGAGGGCTCTTGTTTCTTGTGCCATCAACTGATAAATGGTGTTGATGGATTGAGGCAAAATACCTGTTCGCTCATACATATCCAAGGGTAAGTCATAGATCTCAAACGTATTATCGCGATAAGCATAAGGTGGGGCGGTCAACTCACCGTTGTCCCGTACGAGAACATAATCAACACCCCAAGAGCACACGCCCACAGAGATAACGGTACCGCCTAGTTTGCCTGCTTCCTTCAAACCTACTTTAATTTCATCCCATAGTCTGGCGTAATTCCAGATCAAGCGCCCTTCCGAGCGCTCGGGTGCGTTGATGAAGCGATGAAGTTCTTTGAGCTCGAACGTTCCTTCTTGTTCGGACTCAATCCCTGCCATAACACGTCCGCTCGATGCACCAAGGTCGACCGCCAGATAAATATTCATGCCACAATCCCTCATTTATCCTTTTGTTTAACAACGTCGTCGATAAGGTTCAATGCTACCGGTCAGCGCTTTCTCGATGGGGGCTCGACCAACGGCTAAGGGTGATCGCATTCCTTCTTTGATCCCAGACCGGAGCCTTAGATCAATCCTATTGCGCATCCAGATATTGCAAGATAGGCGTCACGCCGATAATCCATTCACCCTCTGCAAGTAAAGCCGGCACACCTTCCGGAGACTCACCGACCAGCTCAACCAGTTGCGGGAGGATCACTTTACCTTCGTCGGACTCGACCTTAATGACCCGAATAATCGACTTCAGGCGGTCTTCTCGAATCCTTAGATAGAGTTCATCCATAAGATTCTCTGAAGGTTCGTCGTCCATGAAAACAATGGGTAGAGCATCTTGTCTTTGCACGTCCAGCAACATCGGAACGAGCCCTTCCTCGATAGCTTGCTCACCACTGAGAAGGACTTCGTTGTTATAGATAACCACCGGATAACGATCGACGGGTTCAGGAAGTTGATCGAGAATGCGATCTGCAGCAGCACGCTCGGAGCGACGATTGATGAAACGCAGTTCAAAATGATCCTGAATGTGCAAGTTTAGGTACCCACCGACGGCCGCAGTCCAGTTCTCTTCGCCAGTGCAGGATGCACAGACCTCATCATAGAGATAGATCAGTTCGGGCTTTTGTGGTAAATACTCGCGAGGCGTATCAAGACCTTCTCCATTAAAGAGTGCCGGAAGAAGAGCAGGGACGATTTCATCGCCGAGGAACAAGTTTTGATGCCCGATGATGAGCATCGGGACGTAACGACGTTCTTCATGGAGGTTGAGGTTCTCGTAGTATTGCTCAATAAGCTCACCGTGAGCTACGAGGTTCTTATCCAAGCCTACGATCTTGACGTTAGTTATCTTCCCGTCAACCGTTGGGACCTCATCCGGGATCGCAGCTAAGAGAGAAGAAATTTCTTCGCACCAGGGGCAACCGTCTTTGTAGAAATAGTAGATGAGCTGGTCTTCATCGGAGACGCTTGAAGGGTCGGCGAGATGGATGTCGAACGGTTCATCGAGCTCTCGTCCCCCACTCGCTTCTTCTGCACCGATATCGTCCGGGAGCGGAGTGGATTCTGCGAGCACAACGAGAGAGCTCAAACTAAAGGACAAAATAAGGACTAGGAGAAGAGTCAGAGTTTTGGTTTTCATATCTAACCTGCTTTCTTGGTTTCCAGAGGTTTATGTGTGTGCTGCATCATTCGCTGCATTGAGCAAGATACGACCTATATTTTATACATCGTGTCCTAGGGTTTATCGATCCTTCTTCTTCATACATTCAAATACATCTAATGAGCTAAGTCTATTCAATCTATTGTAGCAAGATCGTCACAATTTGTTCCTTGTCGTTCATCACGAAAGCGAAACCTCCGGATCAAGGATCATCGGAGGTCTCGAATGTCTCAATAAATGTCGATAAATCGCTCCGAGCACTTCGTGCTTAGTGATCGAAATGACGAATACAGTAAGGTTTCGGGAAAGCATGGGTCACTCGCTCGATGAACTCTTCACCTGTATTCTCATAGATCCTGATGTTGGATCCATCCTGATTAGCAATGAAAAGCCAACGACCCTTCGGACACACGGCAAAGGCTCTCGGCGTATCCCCTCCGGTCATCAACCACGTAAACGTCTTAAGCTCATTGGTCTCAACATCATGCTTAAAGACAACGATGCTGTTGTGCCCACGATTCCCCACAAAGAGGAACGTCTCGTCAGGGCTAAATTGCAGTTCCGAGACCGTGCTCTCTTTGTCATAACCTTCAGGTAGCGTGCCTATCTTTTGGATCTCTTCAAGCGAATCAGGGTCAAAGACGGAGACACTATTGCCCAGTTCGTTCGTCACAAATATCTTGCCATTGCTGTTTAAAGCAAGGGAACGAGGACCATCCCCCGGCGCTAAATCCAGTCTGGACACTTCCACCCATGCATCGTCTTGCTTCTCATAATTCACGACATGATCAATACCTAAATCAGCGACTCTTGCTATCTGCTTCTTCTCATCCCAAAGCACCCAATGCGTATGAGGTCCTTCTTGACGATCTGCATTCGGACCCCTTCCCTCGTGCTGAGTCGTCTGGAAACCTTCTTGAATCAAACCGTCTTTGAGCTCGTAGGCACTCCACGAACCGCTACCATAATTAGCAACAAAGAGCTTCTCTCCTGCGACTTTAATATGGCACGGTCCATTCCCACCACTGCTAACCTGCTGGACTTTCGTGAGCTTATCTTTACACGCAAAAGCACTGACCGCACCTCCCGCTGAAAGCTCGTGCACACCGTAGATGTACTCCCCATCATCCGATTGCTCGACATAGGAGATGTTCTCTCCGGCGATAAAATCTATAACCTCAATCTCATAGGTCTCCGGGTCAAAACTGATCTTATAGATGCCGTCACCGTACCGGTCGTGAATCTTCTGAGCTTCAGGATTATCAGGGCTTCCATACGATGCAATATACAAATTCATCATTCCATTCGCCTCTCTTTCTTAATCTCCATTACTTGAAACATCGTACAAGAACTTAGGCCTTAGCGATGTCATATATGTTTGTTACGCCAAGCTTGGTCTACGACAGGGGGATTTGGATCCTTCAACTGCAAATGATGCAGGCATTCCTTTCACCCATACAGAGGCGGAAGAACTCAATCCTGAAGAAGGCATTGATGAGCAGTTTAGACTTTTGAATAGGAGTCTCAAGGAAGAGATCCTAGACGAAATCGCTCAGATGAGCCCTCTATTCTTTGAAAAACTCGTCTTGGATCTACTCTATGCCATGGGCTATGGAAGCCGTACCTCCTCCGATCCCATTATCCGGACGCCATATGTGCAAGATGATGGCATCGATGGAACGATCAAAGAAGACGAACTTGGACTAAATCATATTTATGTCCAAGCCAAGAGATGGACGCCGGGTTCAACGGTAGGTCAACCTGATATCCAACGATTCGTGGGTGCTCTCTCCGGTCAGAACGCCAATAAAGGCATCTTCATCACCACATCGAGCTTCTCAAGGCAAGCAATGAATTATGCGAAGATCTTTGGGGCATTTACGGTCATCCTCATCGATGGTGATCAATTGACGGATCTCATGATTGCGTTTGAGGTAGGACTCACCACAGTAAAAGAATACAAGGTCCAGCGCGTAGACTTGGACTATTTCCTGGAGGAGTGAAGAAATCAACAAACTAGAGAGAAAGGGTGCTCACAGTTTTGTGAACACCCTTCTAAACATGATTAGCGATGCTTACGTGTAGTTAACTCTCAGACTTCTTCCTGCGACGTAGTGCCAAGAGCGCAGCGCCGGTAGCAATGAATACTATACCTCCCCATTGATACAAAGCAAGATCTTCTCCGGTCGACGCAATCGGGCTTGGAGACGTCGTGGGTGCTCCGGTCGGTTTTGAAGGCAACGTCGGGAGAGTTGGCCCGGTGGTTGGTAATGTTGGAGTTGTCGGGAGCGTAGGTAAGGTCGTAGTTTCGGACGTTGTCGTTGGGGTCGGCGGCTCAGTCGTCGGTTCAGTCTTCGGTTCAGTCGTCGGTTCAGTCGTCGTAGTTGTCTCTATGGGAATAAGCGTATTCGTCAGCGTAAACCTAAGCGTGGTGTCACCCTCTAAGGACGACTCATACCCTGTAACAGCAATCTCACTCACGGAGTATTCAATCACGTTCCAAGCTTCATCCGTCTTCGGCAAATTCAGGAAACTAC
>CAYFSS010000017.1:0-50161 GCA_964345975.1 uncultured Oscillospiraceae bacterium | reverse complement strand
GAGAGCCACGTTTCGTGCGTGGCTCTCTTATCGTTTGCCCCGGTTTAACCGACGGCTATGGACTATGCTAGTGGCTAATGCGTGGCTTCGATCTCACCTTTGACAGCACGTTTGTTGAAGTCGAAGATAACATCGTCGTTGAGATAGACTTCAGGCTCCAATGTATGAAAGACATTGTCGGCATGAGCCTTCCACTTCTCGTAGGTTTCTCGAGAAAGAATGTGTTCGATGCGGCAAGCATCGTTCATTGCAGTTTCCTCAGGTACGCCGATGGATAGAAAGAACTTGGTCAGGAAAATATGCTTGGCATAAATCTCTTGAGCTCTTTGCTCGCCTCGATCGGTCAGGACGATCCGTCCATCATCTTGGATCTTGATCATGCCCTGATCTTCGAGAAGATGAACGGCACGACTTACTGAAGGTTTCGAGAAGTCCATTTCACGTGCCAGATCGACCGATCGAACTTCGCCGGTACGTTTTTGCAAGATGAGAATATTCTCAAGATAGTTCTCACCTGATTCACGTAAGTTTGACATAATGACCTCCCTTCTAAGGTTCGTAGTTTAAGGTAGTTTAGCACACACTAACTCGAAGATATGAATCAATGTTGGTGTGCAAGGAGATGGGGTTAGAATATGGCAACCGTCATCCACAGTGAGAACTTGACGAAGCGTTTCGGAGAGAAACTCGCCAACGATCACATCAATCTCGACATAAGAGCCCGAGACATCTATGGCTTAGTCGGCCGTAACGGTTCCGGAAAGACCACACTGATCAAGCAATTAATGGGGGGTCTCAAGCCAACCTACGGCGAGATTAAGTTGTTTGATACCTCTGCTTTGGATAAAGCAAGACGCCGCATTGGCTTTGCCAGTGATACGAATTTCTTCGCTCACTTGTCAGGCTATGAGAACCTCTATTATCAGGCTTCCATCAAAGGCGTCAAAGATCGATCCAGAATCGATTCACTCATGAAGCATTGGGATCTCGATCCGAAGGATACAAAGCAGTATCGCAAATACTCTACGGGGATGAAGCAAAAGTTAGCGCTCTCCGCAGCTATGCTGAGTGAACCTGAACTCCTGGTCCTCGATGAACCCATCAATGGTCTCGACCCCGAAAGCATCCGACACTTCCGTCAAACCATGCTCAAACTCCAAGAGACGAACGGCACCACGATCTTCGTCAGCTCGCATATCTTAAGTGAGCTTGCGATGATGTGTACCCGTTTCGGCATTCTTGAGAAGGGTCAGCTGATCGAAGAACTGACCCAAGCCGAACTCCATACAAAGGCTCAGAGCGCCATTTATTTAAGAACGACCGACCATGAAGCGACTCGTAGATTCTTTGATTCAAGCTATATTCCCTATGAACCGGTGAACGATGCTTTCCGCTTGCAACTTGAAATGTTCGAGCCCGGCGAGCTAAGTTACATGCTCACGGCTGAAGGGATTCATATTGTTGAGCTAAGAAACGAAGAACATAGTCTTGAGGACTATTACATCAGCTTGATTGGAGGCGAAGATGCTTAATTATTTTCGTGCAGAGAGTCGCCGTTACCTGAGAAGCCGCTACACCTGGATTTCGCTGTCTATCGTCCTACTCCTCTCGCTGCTTCTGACCTATGCCTACGCGTCGGATGCCAATACGATTTACAGTGCCCGAGGGATTCGAACGGTTATCGGTAGCGGCATCCCGAATTGGACCACCCTGAGTATGATGTTTGCTGCCTATGCCCAAATGGGCGTAATCTTCCTGGTCATCACCAACATCCTCGTCGTCTTGTATTATCGCGAATGGCAAGGTCGGGCGATTGCCAATACGATCGCAGCAGGTGTATCCAGAGCCAAGCTCTATTTCACGAAATATCTCCATGCCGCGGTCTTCACAGCCGGAATTCTCCTCTTCTTCTTTGTCATCCATACGGCGTTCTTAACCTTCCTGTTGAATACGGACAAGATGATCGACATCTATCCCGATATCTGGAATCTATTTCTCCATATCTTGATCTACTACTTGGCTTTCTTGGCTATCCTCCACGGTCTTGTCTTCATGAGCGGAGGTGGCTTCCTCCCTATCATCTTGGGCGTTACCTTATCCACCTATGTCTTTGAAACCCTCTTCATCAACTTGATCCGCTTCATCCGTAATCTTGGACCCTGGACCGGGGACGAAATCGCCAGTTTCTTACAGAAGGTTTCCTTACAGGCCGCATTCCAGACCTTGGTGATCAAACAAACCGGCGCCATGGGAGGCCTTGCTGCTGCTTTGATCCCCAATCTAGACTTCAACCATGCAGTTCAAGTGCTTCTCGGCTACACCCTGCTCTTTCTTGCCTTGGGATACTTGAGTTTCCGTCGCCGTCCGATTGCTGACTAAAGAGGCTACACCGGCACAAGTTTGTGTGATGTAGCGCATTGATCCAAGGGTATTCTTTCTATATACTAAAGCTACTTAGCCTAGGCTAACTGCTTTAGTGTATTTTTTCTTGCTTAGAAGAAAGGACAGGATATGTCTCCTTCTGATATTCTCATTATCATCGCATTACTAGCTGCCACCTTCTTCATCGTCCGTTCGATGAAACGCAAAGGATCTTGCAGTAGCTGCACCTCGACGACTTGTCCTTACGCAAAGAAGGGGCAAAGTCTTAAGTAGAAGGACAATTCTATGAGCCAAACACGTACATTGCCGAAACGTTCCGAAATCGATCCGGACCTCTGTTGGAATCTCACCCACCTCTTTGCCGATGAGACCGAAGCTCGTCAAGAACTCGCCGCCCTCGGTGAAGCCATCGAAGAGTACATTACCAAGCATCCAAGTGAGGCGATTTCATCAGCCGATCCGTCAGAACTCGTGCAACAAACGCGTGAGCGCATCGATCTCATGGCACGCCTCGGAGATCTCACGAATTATGCTTCTCTCTGGTACAACGAGGACCTGGGGCTCGCAAGAAGTCGTACGCTTCTCATGGATGTTCAGAGTTTCTCGAGCGAGGTTCAAGCTAAATTCAGTGACTATGAAAGCCAACTGGCTGAACTCTCGGAAGAGATGCTCACCAATATGATGAAAGAAGCCGAAGGCTTCGAGCGCATCTTTGCTCGTATTCTCCGGAACAAACCTCATCGCTTAAGCACCGAGACAGAGCGCGTGCTCGCGGCGTTTGGGGGCACCTTCTCCTTACCCTACAGCGCATACCAAACGGCCAAAGCTGCCGATCTAAAGTTTGAACCTCTTGACTTAGCAGATCGTCAAGAACCTCTCTCCTACGTGCTCTACGAGAACGACTACTCCGTGACACCTGAGACTGAACTACGTCGCAAAGGCTTCGAGCAGTTCTCTAAAACCATTGGCGAGCAGCGCAATACCATGGCTGCACTCTACAATGCCCAGATTCAGCGGGAGAAAGTCGAGGCAAGCCTCCGTGGGTTCGACAGTGTCATCGACTACTTACTCCACCGCCAGGAAGTGAGTCGTGACCTTTACGACAGGCAGATCGACGGGATCACAAAGAACTTTGCACCGACCATGCGCCGCTATGCCGAGCTCCTGAGGAAAGAATTGGGTCTAGAACGCATGACCTATGCGGACCTCAAGGCACCGCTCGATCCTGACCTTGATCCTGAAGTTACGATAGACGAAGCAACCGAAGATATCCGTCAAGCGCTTGCCATCATGGGCGAGGATTTTCAGACCCGTGTCATGCGTTTTCGTGCGGAAGGTTGGGTCGACTTTGCGCAAAATATCGGAAAGTCGACGGGGGGCTTTTGTGCGTCACCGGTCAAAACCCATCCCTACATCCTCTTGTCTTGGACCGGCAAGATGAGTGAAGCCTTCACCCTTGCACATGAGTTAGGCCACGCCGCTCAAACACTCTATGGGCGTGAAGAAAACCTTTGGGTGCAAAGCAGCCCAAGTATGTACCTCGTTGAAGCACCAAGCACCATGCACGAGCTTCTCCTTGCCCGTCATCTCTTGGAGAAACATAAGGATGATGATCGTCTGACACGTTGGGTTCTCGACTCCATGATCTCGAAGACCTACTACCACAATTTCGAGACACACCTTCTCGAAGCGGATTATCAGCGTGAAGTCTATCGCCTCGTTGATCAAGGGTATAACTTGGGAGCTGACGACTTTGACCGCCTGACGCGTGAGAGTTTGGAACGTTTCTGGGGAGAAGATGTTGAGATCACGGAAGGTGCTGAGCGTACCTGGATGCGTCAGCCTCACTATTACATGGGGCTCTATCCTTACACCTACAGTGCAGGCTTGACCTTGGCAACTGGCTTCTATCAACGCCTGACCTCCGGTGACGAGACTGCTGTGGGTGATTGGATTAAGTTCCTTCAAGCCGGAGGATCCAAGACACCGTTGGAGCTGGCCAAGCTTGTTGGATTTGATCTTTCGACCTCCGACCTCTTCGACGAAACCTTGGCTTGGCTCGATGGAATTGTGAGCCGGATCGAAGAACTGAGCAAGTAACAGTTCTAGTTTTGTTGGCGATGAAATGCAGGAAGCGCCCGGGATCCTTGGATCCTGAGCGCTTCTTCTTTGTCCGAGTGGACTGTTATAAAACGCTTAAAAGCCCTCCAAGAACCCCCATTCCCTATCGTAGATCTTATTTTCTTCGCCGGAGAGATCCATGAAGTCTTCCGTGAGACCTTGGACTTGACTCTCGAGAGTGTCGATATAGTGGATAACCGTTGCAGCAAGCGTCGTAGGACGATCGCCGTGACTACCATGGTGACCCGCAATGATTGCCTGGAGTTGACGGTAGAAGCGCTCATCGTAGAGCTCTTCGATGCGATCCTTGTACTTTGCAAGGAACTCAATCCCGCGGATGCGATGGTTGGCGAACCAGGTATCAGAAATTTGGATCATGTCGTATTCGAAAACCTTACCGACGTCGTGGATGAGGATCCCCACCGCTAAGAGGTCGACGTTCTTTCTTAAATACCCATTATCTTCCAGGACAGCAGCAAGAATACGGAGCATCTTGAAGGAATGAAAAGCCAGTCCTCTAACGACGTTATCGTGGTGCCGAATGGCTGCCGCCTCAAGCCAGAAACGACCATTAAGTTCAGGCGCATGCGTCAGTTCTTTGATGAGTTGGAAGCAGGTATCGCTTGCTCCACAGTTGCGGATCGCACGCTGTGCTTCTTCCAAGGTCTTGTTAAAGGTTTCATCCGGCACACGGGACAAGAAGTCGGTCGCCGTGACATCATCGCCTTCGTAGGGTTGAATGCGTCGCACCGTGAGATAGGCACCATTGAACTCCGAACCCATGACATCGACTTGATAGATGCCGGTTCCTTTGGTGACGACGATCTCGTACGTGCGTTCTTCCCAAATCTTGAATTCAATGCTTTGCCCGTTTTGGTAGAAACGGCCGACCATGAAGTCATTCTTCCGGCCACTTCTTACCTGCGGCTGTTCATTGATGAAAACGAGCCCCGAAGATTTCTTATCAACCTCCAGGGCCTCACGTAAGTCTAGGATTTCCATGCCTGCTCCTCTGCGAAGTTAGGCCAATAGTTCTTGTGCCAATTGCCGGGTGATTTCCTGCATACGCTCAAAGTTAGCTTCAATTTCCTGCAGCAGCTTGAGCTGAGTTCTGGCGCGGTGAAGGTTATCTTCCGGTCCGACGACCTTAAAGTACACATCGCCCATCAAGTAATCTTGAAGGAAACGAAGTCCCACTTCGAGGGTCATGATATAGGCACCCCAGGGCAGACTCTCGATCTCTTTCTCGGTCAAAACTTCGGCTGCCACCTTGAGGTAACCTGCTGTGTATGCTTCGTAATAATCCAGATCCAGTTGAACCTTCGTTAAATCACGCTCATCTTCACCGGCGGTCGACGCACCAAAACGAATGGCATCGCCGAAATCATACGCTGCAAGGCCCGGCATGACGGTGTCGAGGTCGATGACGCAGAGCACTTCGCCTGTATCCTCATCGAAGAGAACATTGTTCAGCTTGGTGTCGTTATGCGTCACACGTAGCGGAAGCTCATTGGCTTCAAGTTGACGTACAAGACGGCTTGCCGGCTCTTCACGCTCGAGGACCAGCGCCACCTCAGACTTGACCAATTTAAGGCGATCTTTCACATCTTCTTCGACCGCACGTTTGAAGTCACCATAGCGCGAAACCGTGTTGTGAAAATTCCGGATGGTTTCATGGAGTTCTTCAGCCGGGTAATCGCTTAGAAGAAGCATAAAACGTCCAAAAGCCTCGCCGGATTTCCCAAACAATTCCTTGGTATCTGCCCTGTTGTAAGTCGTCGACTTATCAATGAAGCGATACGTGCGCCAGGTCTCCCCAACAGAATCGGTGAAGTAGTAATCGCCTCCCGTTGTTTGCTGGAACTCCAAGACAGCCCGCTCCGTCGGTTCATTGCGCTGTTCTAATTTCTGCCTCATGAAATCCGTGACGTTGATGATATTCGCCATGAGTTTGGACGGGGACTTAAAGACGAAGGTGTTGATTCTTTGGACGATGAAATAGCAGATCTTACCTTCCGCCTTAACCTTCACCACATAAGTATCATTGACGTGGCCGGTTCCGTAATCTCCAATGACCTCGATGATCTCATCGCCGAGATCGAAGGCCTTGATAGCTTCGCGCAATTGTTTCTCCTGCGCCATTACAGGTTCCTCCTTGTATTCCACAAACGTATAGGTCAGTCCAAATGATGACTGCCACGATAAGTCATGGAAGTATATCACAGTAGCACAAAGCAGACTAAGCGCCCGTTTCGTGCTAAATTAGTTGTAATAGAAGAGACAAAATCCATGAATTCAAGGGGCACATCATGACGATCTCAGTAAGAACATGCTTCCTGATATCAGATTCAAATTCTATGGGGAAGATCGAATTGAAAATGCCTGATAATAGCTAGGATTACATCATGCCAATTGTCACTATTTCATCGCAAATAGGCAGTTACGGCGACATGGTTGCTACTCGTGTCGGCATGCGCCTTGGCTGCCAAGTCCTCACCTTCAATGATCTGATGGAAGAAGAGTTAGAACGAAAGGTCAACTCCAGAACCTGGGGTAGACTGCAAGAAAGTCCTAAGTTCTTCGACAGCTTACACATCGATGACGAAACCATTCGCGAGTACTTAACTCGCCGTCTGGTGGAACGAGGCAGGACCCATGGGCTTGTGTACCATGATTTCGGTGGCCCCTTCTTCTTTGAAGATGCTAGAGAAACTCGCCACTTTCGGCTTTACTCTTCAGATGATGTGCGCCTAATTCGTATCGCAAAAGAACATCGCTTGCCGACAGAAACCGCCGAGTCTTGGCGAGTTCAAGATGACAGGAGAGCGCAGCGGTTTACAACGGTTTTCTTCCATGAAGATCTAAGTCGCATCGAACATTATCATGCGGTCTACAATATGGATCATCTGAGCATTGGCGGTGCTGCCGACAGCATCTTGGCCTTAATGCGTGATCAGGCGATCTTTCAGCGGATTGATGACCCGGAATCCATCAAACGTGAGACGGCCGTTCATCAATTTAAGAACAAGAGCGAAGAGGAGTTTGCTCAATTGCTCGATGCTTACCATGTCGACTGGCGATACGAGCCACGGACCTTCCCGATTGAATGGGACAATATGGGACAAGTGTCGCTGGCTTTTAGCCCTGACTTTTATTTACCACGTTTCAACCTGTATCTTGAACTGACGACGATGGATCAGCGCTATGTCACTGAGAAGAACAAGAAAGCAAAGAAGCTCAAAGAAATGTATCCCGGCGTGAACGTTCGAATTGTCTATAAGAGGGATTTCGAGTCGATGCTCCAACATTATCGGATGAACGCCGTCGATGAGGATGAGATCTAAGGAGGTATGTATGCTGACGGCTGAACATTTCAATGTCATTTTCACTGCTGAGCAAATTCAAGCCCGCGTCAAGGAATTAGGAGCGCAGATCAGTCGCGACTATGAGGGCAGCTATCCCATCCTCATCGCCATGCTCAAAGGAAGTGTCTTCTTTCTTTCAGATCTTAGTCGCGCCATCACCATCCCGCATCATTTTGATTTTCTGGGCATTTATGGCGACCAGGCTTCCAGTCAGGATGCCGGGATCTTACGCATCGAGCGAGACGTCAAATTTGACTTGGAAGGTCGTGACATCATCGTCATCGAGGAAATCCTTCGCACCGGCTTAACCACCAATTACATGCTTCAGATCTTGGAAGATAGAAATCCCAAAAGCGTGAACCTCTGCACCTTGCTGGTCAATCCAAATCAACTTCTCCTCGACCTACCCGTAACCTATCAAGGCTTCGAGATCGATGAACGTCGCGTCGTAGGCTATGGTATGGACATCAAAGAAAAGGGGCGTCAGCTCCCCTTTATCGCTGAATATACTTTGGGATTATTCAAGAACTTGAAACAAAGCCGTGAGGTCTAAAGCTGCTTGCTGCGCGGCTAATCCACCTTAATTATAGACATAACAAAGCCCGAACTTTTTTAAGGTTCGGGCTTCTGTACTCTAACGAATCTTGAGTTCTCCTGCACGACTTTCGCCATCTTGCGAAACTCTTTTTATCAATCTAATTCATCCAGGTAAATGTCTCTCACACTTTGAATGTTCAGTTTGACTTGCAGAGATAGGTCTCTTTGCATCTTTACGTAAGTCTTCGATCCCCACTATCTATTTTGGACTCTGCGAACGTCTCAATTTCCAATTCAAGAGTATGTTTCGGAGATGACGTCGTCTTATGAGCCTTGCTCATGCATTCTAGAAAGGATTTGTCTCTAGTAGTTACTTGTTTGGGAGCAAGTCGATGTATGAGCTGTTACTTAATGATTAGTCTCTTATAGTACTCTTCGATCGGTGGTTCTACTACTGATCCGAATGGTCATTTCTCGGAAACATTTTAGCGAATTCGTTCGCAAGTACATGGTTTTCAAGGTATCACTAAGTCCTACGTATTATATGCAGTTGTTCGAAGATCTCTCTTCTCGGTTCGCTGTCTCTACCATTTCACGACTACGATTATGCAGTGGCGTTGTGGTACGGGTTCCCTTTCGTTTTCCCTAGAGTACGACTGAAGATTAATATCTTTGATCTTGAACGTCAAGCACACCAAGCCCACTTCTACTTAATTACCAAAGCTTGCGCTCTCCTTTGTGCATTTTGCTAGGCACTCTGAGTATGTCTCTTTCATATACTAGGCAATATGCATCATATTTTCATCAGGAGGAGATCAAGTCCTTGAGCAACCCCAGGGTTTCATCCATCGGTAAGCCGATGATGTTCGTCAAGCTTCCAACATAACCGGAGACAAGTGGGAAGTCGGGATCCTGAATTCCATAGGCCCCGGCATATTCCAAAACTCTGCCTTGCAAGAGGTAACTTTCAAGCGCTTCCGGATCATGATCATAAGGATGAAAGATGACGGAGCTTTCTACTACAAAAGAGTCATAGCCATCTGCTCGACCTATACAGACTGCCGACAAGACCTGGTGTTCTTGTCCTGCAATCTCCTGCAACATTGCTCTTGCATCTTCGAGATCCTTTGGTTTACCCAGGATCTTACCTCGATAGAAGACAATCGTATCGGCCGTTAAGATAAGATCATTCGTCTTTAAATGCTGCGATGCAGTTTTGTACTTATCGACAGCCACAGCCGTGATCGCTATTTTCGCTGCTTCGATCGGCTCATGAACTCTCAGAGCTTCCTTATAAAGCTCATCCATAGCTTCTTCATGTGGAACGGCATACTGCCGGAAATCAATTCCGGCAGCATCCAATAATTCAGCACGACGAGCTGATGCGCTCGCTAAGATTAGACGGATGGAACTCATGCAGTCGGGGGGTCTGTTGGACCGAGGTCAGGCTCAGCTAAGAACTCGACTTCCGGTTTCTCTACCGTACCGACCTCAAAGAGGATGAGTTCGTTCTCACCTTCTTTGAGAATAGGGGCCGGGACATAAAGGGTTCTTTGTGGACCGGCTTCCCAATAGCGTCCGAGGTTGAAGCCATTGATGTAGGCTTGGCCCTTCTCCCATCCGGCAAAGGTCATGAACGTATCCGCGACGTTGTCTACGGTGAAAGTTCCGCGATAGAAAGCAGCACCTCGCTCCTTGGGGTCACCGGCGCCTGACCAATCGATGGCTTCCAGATTGTCGAGCGGCAAGGGATACACGCACCAGTTCGAGAGGTACTGATAATCGAGGAGGGCTCCATAGGTGATTCCCTTGGGATCGTAGAGATGAGCACCGTAGTTAACGCGGCCCATATTTTCAACCAGGATGTCAACCTTCGTGCCTCCAGGCTTAACTTCAATCTCAAGTGCGGGATCTTCCATCCAGCGATCGATAACCCCCTGATATTCGCCATCGACAAAGATGACGGCACGGTCATGGACATCTTGTATCCGTAGCTTGTGCTTGCCCGAAACATTCTTGACGTTCGTGCGATAGAGAATATGACCATAGCCTTGGCCATACTGTTCCATGGAACGCGGATAAGCATCATGGATCGGCTCACTGATCTGCTCCAAAACATCAAAGAGACCGATAGATTCTGTTAAGTCCACTTTGCCATAGGCTTGTTTGGGCGTATCTGCCGGGGGTTCTTCCGGGGTTTTCCCTGTATGTTCCGTGATAATGTCTCGTACCAAGTGATATTTCTTCGTCAGATCACCCGCTTCACTAAGCGGCGCATCGTAATCGTAGCTCGTGATGGTCGGCTCATAGCCATTTCCATGATTTGCCCCGTTCCAGAATCCGAAATTGGTCCCGCCATGGAACATGTAGAAATTCACGTGGGTGCCATCAGACAGCATTTTCTTGAACGTATCTGCAGCATCCTGGGGGTCTCTCGTATGGTGGTGTTCTTTCCAGTGATCGAACCAACCATTCCAGAATTCCATGACGCAGTGTGGTGCTTCCGGGAAATAAGTATCAAGGGCTTCGAAGTTTTCGTCCGGGCGTGAACCGAAGTTTACCGTAGCAAAGGCGCCGTCTATGGTCCCACCGGTGAGCATGAGCTCTAATCCGCCATCAGAGGTGAAGAGTGGGACATCGATCCCAAGATCGATCATGGTATCACGGAGGAATCCGAGATATTCCTTGTCATTGCCATAACTGCCATATTCATTTTCAATTTGGAAGGCTAGGAGTTTGCCACCGTTTGTTGTCTGAAACGGTACGAAGCGCGGTATAAGTTCCTCATAATAAGCCTTGACCTTCTCAAGGTAGAGAGGATCGGCTGTTCTGAGACGGAGGTCATGCTCAGCCAAGAGCCAAGCAGGCAAACCGCCAAATTCCCACTCCGCACAGATATAGGGGCTGGGTCTGACGATGACGTAGAGGCCAAGATCGGAAGCAATTTGGATATATCGCTCGACATCGGCTATACCGTCAAAATCAAACTGACCTTCCACCGGTTCATGCATGTTCCAAGGCACATACGTCTCGACTGTATTCATGCCGCATGCCTTGAGTTTACGCAGGCGATCCTCCCAGTACTCCGGATGGATACGGAAGTAATGCATCGCACCTGAGATTAGCTGGAATTTTTCCCCTTCCAGGTAAAACTGCTTGTCCTTTAGTTCTAGTTTCATTCGTCACCTCTTCGTGTTTCTTAGGTTGTCTAAAATTGTAACAAGTTTTGAGATGGCTTTGGTAAACTACGGTGACTTTGTAAATTTAACGGCATTGAAATCGTTGAATCGATGGAATGATCTATCGTCGCAGAATAAGTAAACTTCGATCCACCATCGAAGCAAACAAGATCGAGAGCAAGTCGATTTGGAAAGTAGGTTCTTATGACCGATCCGGAGCTATCCTTCAAGAGATCCGGTAGCCCACCTTTCTCCTTGAATACGCGTTATCTCCTGATGACCGTTCTCTTCTGGTGTTCTCAGTATATGTACACCGCCTACTTCACGCCCTGGCTCGAGGGTCTACAGATCTCTTCTCAACTCATTGGGAGCATCACGGGAGCTTACGGGTTCAGCCAACTCTTAATCAGAATCCCCTTGGGAGCCTACGCCGATAGAAACGGCAAGCATCGCCCGGTGATCTTGGCGGGCTTGATCATCGTGGTAATCCCGGGTTTGCTCTTACGCTATGTCCAAGTTCCTATGGCCATCCTATTTGCCCGCTTCTTAGCCGGCGTAGCCTCCAGCACTTGGGTATCCATCACCGTCTTCTATCAAAACACCACGCGAGGCGAAACGAATCGCAAGATGGGGACCATCAATGCCGCAAACTCTGCAGGTTTACTCCTCGCCTACCTCATGAGTTCCGTCTTGGTCGATTGGATCGGGATCAACGGTCTGTTTATTGTGTCGAGTGTCCTGGGCGTCCTGGCAACGTTGATCTTTCTTATTTCACATGACATGGCCGGCTATGATGTGATCGAAGAGTATCAAGATGAGCTGCCATCTTTTCGTACCGTCTTCTTTCAGAAAGAATTACTCTGGAGTAGCGCATTGATGGCGGTATCTTTCTTCACCGTCTTTGCTACCGTCCAAGGCTTCTCCGCCAATGTAGCAACCGCTGCCGGACTTCCCAGACCTTATCTTGGGATCTTATCGGCTATCTTCACTGCCATGGGGCTAGTCGCTCAATCCTACATCGCTAAGCGCTCGAGCTCAGTAAAGAGCGATAGGATCCTCTTGGTCTTTGGTTTCTTAGCGCTCGCACTCCATGCGTTTGCCCTTCCCTACATTAAGGGTGTGGCTGCATTTACAATCTTCTACGCCATATCGGGCCTTGGACGCGGCGTCATGACCCCCCTGCTCATGGCAAACGCCGTACGGCGCATCGTACCAGGTCGCCGTGGGACGGCGATGGGCACGTTCCAGTCCATCTATAGTCTAGGGATGTTTGCAGGACCTCAGTTGATGGGTTTCCTTGTTGCTGCTGCCGGTGATACCTACAAGCTGGGCTTCATGGTGACCGCTATCATCACAGTGCTCGGGGCGGGGTTCAGTTTGCTCCTGCCGATTTCAGCAGAAGAAAGATGATGCGGAGGGCTTTTGAGTCTTAAGGGTAAGAGCTAACGGTTACCCTTAAGAGCAGAGATCGTCAGCGCAGAGGTCGTCCCGAGCGATAATCTCTGCATCGAGGTGCTCAGCAAGTTCATTGTGAGCACCGGCAATGAGCGCATCCTTCTCGTGACGTGATAAAGCCTTGATCGCCCACTCGCGCGAGAGGGCACTGCTACGATCTGCAAAGTGCTCCAAATAAACCAGACCGTCGACGTGGCGAGCCCGGGTATATTTAGCCCCTATCCCTGTTCGATGCTCACGCAAGCGACGATGGGGATCGGTCGTTACCCCCGTATACAGACTCGCATCGTCACAACTTAGGATGTAGACATACCAAGGGGTCAAGCCTTTGCCATCTCAGTTTCTTCAAGGATCAAAGTTTCAGGTTCAACCTTATGCATTTCAAGCTGGGCCAGAACCAAGTCATAGTAGAGACCTTGGCGACGCATCAATTCATCGTGTGTCCCGAACTCCGCGATCTTATGACCATCGATTAACATGATCCGATCACTGTTTTTTAAGGTCGCCAAACGGTGAGCGATCATGAAGGTCGTCCGACCCTTCGTCAAACGCTCCATCGCCTCTTGGATCTGGAACTCAGTCTCGATGTCGAGCGAACTCGTTGGCTCATCGAGGATGAGGATCGAAGGCTTGTGCAAGATCGCACGTGCAATGGCTATGCGCTGGCGCTCACCCCCGGACAGACGTTGACCGCGTTCTCCGACTCGGCTGTCATAGCCGTCCGGAAAAGACACGATGAAATCATGAGCATTGGCCATCTTGGCCGCTTCAATGATGCGTTCACGGGAGGCTCCCGGGTCTGCATACGCTATATTTTGGGCAATGGTCCCGCTAAAGAGAAAGCTCTCTTGGAGAACGACCCCCAGGTGCTTGTGATAGCTCTCGGGATTGATTTCATTCAAAGGTTGACCATCGAGCAAGATGACCCCTTCATCGGGTTGGTAAAGCCGCATGACGAGATTGACGAAGGTCGATTTACCGGCACCGGAACGACCGACCAGACCGATCTTCTCACCGGGTCGAATCTTTGTTGAGATGTTTTCCAAGACCGGTTCATAGCTTGCATAGCCGAAGCTCATGTCGTCGAACTCAAATTCACCGGCAACATCCTCCGGCAGGTCAAGCCACTTTTCTTGCTCATGGAGCGGCTCATCCATGATGTCTTGGATACGATTGAGCGATGTGTTGAGTCGCATGAGCATTCGAGGCAAGCGCGTCAAGAATCCAATGGGACCAAAAAGCATCCCCGTATAAGCTAAGAGCTGATTCAAGGTCCCGGCAGTCATCTTGCCATCCAGAACATCGATGGCACCGAAGCCTGTCACCAAGATCGTTCCGCCCATCATGAGCAAGGTCACCCAGGGGTAAATCGTCGCCCAGAAGAGTTCGGATTTGGTGGTCAAGCGACCTAGATGGAATGCTTCATTTCTAAAACGCTCACTTTCCCTATCCTCTTGACCATAGCTCTTGACGATGCGGATACCGCTGATGACATCCTGAATGCGTGAGCTCAAACGATCTTCAAACCGCCATCTAGCTCGCCAGAGACGGATATCTCGAGAATGGAGCCAACGTACGAGAATGGCTGCCGGCGGGATGAGAAGGACGGCGATGAGCGAGTAACGAGGACTGATGAGGATCATGGTCACGAAGGTCGCAATGAGGGTTACTCCCTGGCTCAAGACCATCGGTAGGAACATCTCGATGAAACGACGAATCATCGCCGTATCATGCATGATGCGGTGCATCAACTCACCGCCCTGATAGAGTTCAAATTGGGCTTGAGGAATCCGATTGACCTGCTCATACACTTCTTGGCGGAGGTTTGCAGCAAGCTGCGTGCCTAAGCGGTTAGAGACGTAATCGCGGTACATGAATGAGGCAAGCATGACGCCCAAGATCCCTGCAGCGACGAGGAAGATGATGAGCGCGGTGACCCACGATCCCTCGCCGGGGATGAGATAGGCATCGATGAGATGACGCTCCAAGAATCGCTGGCCAACACTGATGGCTGCGATGAGGAGGACAGGGATAGCGATCCGGATCATGCTCTTGCGATAGGGCTTGAGCATCTTGACCACCCCGCGGAGGTTGTTCCACGTTCCACCATCACAATTCATGCAGAAGCTCGCGCCACGATAAGCACTGCCACAAACATCGCAACGCTTCTCACGCTCTTTGACCTTGATCTCTTTGACCTCACCGTTGTGAAGCATGGTCAGGGCTCGGGCAATGTAATTGAATCGTTCCTTATCTCGTGCCGCAAAACGCAAGAGCAAAACAGGTTCTCCGTCATCTATATGCTCAGCCCAGAGATACCCACTATAGACACCTTGCTCTGCACCATAAGAGGCAAACTCATCAAGACCCCACTTCGTTTGAACACCGTCTTCCACGATGGTGATGGTTTCATCGGTTGCAATGAAGACTGCAGTCTCATCCACTTTCCCTGCCTGATCGAGACGATGGAGTACGGCATACAGAATGTCTTCTTCGGGCGGTAAGACATAGGCATCGCGTAGTTCTTGCGGAATGGTTTGTTTCAGTTGTAATTCCACCGAAATCTCCTAAACGTACATTTCTATGCGGCGACGTTCTGTCGTAGGCAGAGCCGTCAGATCCGGGATTTCATATCGGTTGCCATCGATGTCGATGATGATAATGCGCACGGCACTGAGCCTCATGATGGATGAAGAACGCGTCTGCATGACGAAATCCAAGTCCCCTCGATCGGTCTCAACGTCCCAGTACGAATAGCCGTATTCTTCTTTGACGCGATGAATCTTGGTGATGACCGGCATGAAATAGCGCAACTCAAGCTGTTCGTCGAGCAGTTTCCGAGTCTCAGCATCAAATGCACTCAAACTCTCAATTAAACCCAGCTCACCATCGTTCTCATTGTTCTTACGAATGGATATCCATTCATCCGGAGCACTGAAGGGGAAACAGCGATGCACCTGGATACGAGGTGTTACGTGACCGTCTATTTCTACACTCACAAAGCCCCCCGGTGTCGCACGGAAGACTGCATTGGTTGGATCTAATTTGCGAACCTGGATCTTCTCTTCAATGGCGAGGAGGCTTTCTTGGACAATATCGGCTCCACGCTCTTCCGAGCCGGTTGATATGGGGCCGGAACCCCGGTGTTCCGTGTTGGTTCGAGTCGAATCTGTGCTTATTAATTTATCTGTCATTTTCTTCACTCCGGCTTTCTCAGCATCGCGATCTGTCTTAGGGAAATCATCCTTAACGGCGAACTCATTCGTTTTCTCGTAGTCGTCCTTGCTACGCAGAATCTTTGATCCGGCGGAGTCGGCAGACCTGTTCAGATCTTCCTCATGTTCATCGTCGACGTGATCACGATCTGAACTGCGTTGCTCTTGCAGCAGCAATTCCGCTTCTTCACGCAAGGATAGAGCTTCGGTTTGGAGGCGGTAAAGCCTCTCATACTCACCCTCCATGGCAAGAAGTTCATCTTGCGTTCCAATTTCAACAATCTCACCGCCATCAAGAACGATGATGCGGTCAGCATCTCTTAAAGTCGACAAACGATGGGCAATTGAGATGGTGGAACGATCCTTGACCAATTCATCCAAAGCATTTTGAATGGCACGCTCAGTCTCGGTATCAACAGAACTCGTCGCCTCATCCAGGACAAGGATCTTCGGGTCCATAAGGATTGCTCTGGCAATCGAGACCCTTTGTTTCTCACCGCCCGAGAGATCTCTGTAACCGGTGCCCACTAAGGTGTCATAGCCATCCGGCAGATGACTGATGAAAGGGTGAGCGTGAGCTGCGATTGCTGCTTCGACAACATCGTCCCTAGATGCATCCGGACGACCATAGGCGATGTTTTCGCTGACGCTACCCATGAAGATGTAGCTCTCTTGGCTGACCATCCCGACTTGCCCTCGAAGGCTCTTGAAGGTCAAATCTTTGACGTTCACACCATCGAGCAAGACCTCACCGTCGTCGACATCATAGAGGCGTGCAATGAGATTCACGAAGGTGGACTTGCCTGCCCCAGATCGACCGACCATGCCGACCATTTCGCCGGGTTCAAGTGTAAAGTTGATGTCCTTCAAAATTCTCTTATTCACTTCATAGGAGAAGTTCACGTTCTTAAACTCGATCTTCCCTTCAAGTTCTTTGGAGATCGGGTTGGATACTTCTTGAATGTCCGCCTCAGCATCGATGATTTCGAAAACTCGTTGCGCGGCATTCATGCTGTTACTCCAGATGATGAAGGCCTGACTCATGCTGGTCAGTGGCTCTTGGAGCAAATTGAGATAGACCGTAAATGAGATCAATTCACCATATGAGAGTTGACTATTCGGCTGGAAGATCATCCAAGCACCCACCGACCAGATCAGGGCTTGTGGCAAGAAACGCGTGATGTAATACGGCAGCTGAAAGCGAAGTTGATAGAGCACGACATTGCGCTCGGAGTCTCGCAGATTTATATTTCGACCTTCAAAACGTCTACCCTGCTCTTCCTCCTGGCCGAAGGCACGGAGGACTCTGGCGCCTTGCATCGTATCGTTTAAGACGTCGTAGACGCGGCGTGTTGAAGATGATCTTTGGCTCTGTACGACCTGCAGCCTTGGCAACATGATGAAACTGATGATGAAGGTTGGCGGCAAGAGGAATAAACCTAAGACAGCCAGCTTGGCATTCATCTGGAACATGAAGTAGACACTGCCCAGGAGCGTCATGACGTTAAAGATGAAATATGGAAGTTCTTCCGTGAAGAACACGGTGACTTCGTCAGCATCCTGATTGATGCGCTGGAGTAGACTGCCGGTTTGGCGGTGTGAGAAGAAGGCTAACGAGAGCTGTTGCAGATTCCCGAACGCCTCTGCCCTAAGCCCTGCAATAACGCCCGGAACCAGGCGACTTGTGATCCGGCCGTTGATGAGGGATGTAAGACTTTGGAATATACGGGTGGCCGTGAGGGCGACTAAGAGCCAGAACAATAATCTGAGCGATGAGAGATTTTCAAGGAAAGGAGCAAAAGTACCAACGCCCGAGAAATCTTGTCCCAGCACAATGTCGTAAAGGCCTGTACCCGTGATCCATGGGATAACGGAGTGCAGGATGCCTTCAGCGACCAGCATCAGAAAGAAGAGGATGACCGGTCCGGGCTTTTGTAAGAAACGATCGACCAGACGGCGAAAAATGGAACCGCGCTCTAAGCAATAGGGGCAAAACTTGCGTTCGCCTTGAGGATAGGGTCTACCGCATGAAGGACAATGCGTCTCTTCAATCTCTTCACTGACGTCTCTTCCCTCCCATTGGGCCAGAAAGTTCGCCATAGATTTATGCTTGCCTGCCGTGAAATGTGCTAATCGAATCGTCTCGAATTCACCGTCACCGGCTAGGTCGATATCTGCGACTAAGAGACCGCCAATCACTTGATTGTCGATCCGCAACTCGCGAATCGCCGTGCGTGGGATCTCGTGAACATTCTCAATCGATCGATGAGGCGTGGTATCTCGTCCGAGGCGTGCTAAGCCGTTACGCTTCATTTCCTTTGGCTCCCAGCGAACGAGGACCAACGTGGCGGGGAAACACAAGATCGTTGTCGAGACCAGAGCTTGATCGGGCGAGATGTCCGCTTCCACAAAGGCTTCCAAGCTATCCCAAGGAAAATCCAAGTCCTTCAGTACAGCCAATTCGACAGGGCTTAAAGACTTGTTGAGCAGTGTTTTTGCTTCATCCATTAAGAATCCCTCTTTCTTAACATGTTTCATGATTCTACATGAGAGCGCTTAAAACTGTGGGAACGGTTGGTTGGCTTTGCTATACTCACGCAAGACAGGAAATCACAAACCCTAAGAACCTATGTGGAGGTATACATGGCAAGAATTATTGGCAACTCTTTACCCTCGATCCCCTGGCAAGATCGGCCCGAAGGATCTAATGATCCTATGTGGCGCTATGATCAGAATCCTATTATTGAACGATATGCAATCCCAAGCTCCAACAGTATCTTTAATTCCGCTGTCATCCCATTCGAAGACGGTTATGCAGGTGTCTTTCGCTGTGACAGTAGATCTCGTTCGATGGATATCTTTGCCGGCTTCAGCAAGGACGCTTTGAACTGGGACATCGAGCACGATCCGATTGTTTTCGAAGGCGAAGATCAGGAGATCCTCAACAAAGACTACCGCTACGATCCCCGCGTTTGCGAGATCGATGGTCGTTACTATATCACTTGGTGTAACGGATACCACGGTCCTACCATCGGGGTGGGCTATACCGACGATTTCAAGACCTTCCACCAATTGGAAAATGCCTTCCTCCCTTATAACCGAAACGGGGTCATGTTCCCTCGCAAGATCAACGATCTCTATTACATGCTGAGTCGTCCGTCCGATACAGGCCATACGCCGTTCGGCGATATCTTTGTCTCTGCCAGCCCTGACCTCGAGTACTGGGGCAGACATCGTCATGTGATGAGTACGGTGAGGGGCAACGATTCGGCGTGGCAATCCACCAAGATTGGTGCCGGTCCAATCCCGATCGAAACCGACGAAGGTTGGCTCATGATCTACCACGGGGTTCTCACCAGCTGTAACGGCTTCGTCTACTCCATCGGTGCGGCACTCTTGGACCTTGAGGAACCTTGGAAAGTCCTGCATCGTTCGAAAGACTATCTCCTTGCACCGGCTGAACTCTATGAATTGGTGGGAGATGTCCCGAACGTCACCTTCCCCTGTGCTGCGCTCACCGATGCCGATACCGGTCGCATTGCCGTGTACTATGGCTGTGCCGATACCGTGACAGGTGTCGCCTTCACAACCGTCGATATAGTCCTCGACTGGCTCAAAGCAAACTCCTTGTAGGAGACTGATATGGATTTGCTCAATACGGTCAACCAGGTCAATCAATTACTCAACACGCAGACGGAAGCAACCACCGTGCCTCCGGTTCAAGAAGCCAAACCGGTGGATCTTCTGGCTCCTCTTCGCGGGAGCCTTGAGCAAGGGCGTGAATACTTGAATGAGTTTCAAGTAGGTGGTACTCCCTTGGAGTTGGCGGCCATGTCTCTTGGCGGTATCCTCTTGTTGTTCTGGGGCAAGATCATCTTTAGAGCTTGGCTCCTCATCATGGGACTTCTTACAGGTTGGAGCATAGGCAAGGAAATCAACACTCGATGGCTGGGGCTAACCGATAATCCTCAGCTCATTTTCCTTGCTGTCCTGGCCTTCGCTTTCGCGCTCCTTTTCAGCGTCGGTTTCCGCTTTAGTTTCTTTCTGGCCGGAGCGGTGGGAGCCATCTATGTCTTGGGTTTCCTCCTTGAGCTGATCGGTATTGAGCCAGTCTTTTATTTTTATATCATCGCGGCTGTCATTGGAGGCGCCTTGGCTTCGCAGTTCCGCAACCTCTTTACCACTGTTGCAACAGCGATCACCGGCGCCTTCCTCTTGACCGATGCACTCCTTGCGATCTTCAAGCTCACGCCTGCAGGCTACGTGATCCGCTTGAACATCCAAGTCTTCTCGGGAGGGACTAACATCCTCATCCTTATCCTCATCGTAGTTTTTGCAGCGTTTGGGATTTGGAGTCAAACACGACGAGGTCGTTGGCGCAGATAAGATACTACATACATCTCTTCATGAGGCTCACAGCGATTGTGAGCCTCTTTTTTCATCCAAAAGCCCGTCCGACCATCCTTCGCCAAAACCTAAGTGCTCATGATCGTTCATCTCAGAAACAGAAAAATCCCGCCCTCGGATCAGGAGTGAACGGGATATTGTCTAAATCGATTAGGGTCTTTCGTATCTAGAAGTAAAACTTATCCGCAAAATAGTCGACGAGTTCGGCAATGGGGATACGGACCTGCTCCATGGAATCACGTTCACGGATCGTCACAGCCTGATCATCCAAGCTGTCGAAGTCGAAGGTGACACAATAGGGTGTCCCAATCTCGTCTTGGCGACGATAACGACGGCCGATGCTCTGACGGGTATCCAATTCGCAGAAGTGATGCTTGCTTAGGAGCTCGAAGACCTTCATCGCCTCATCACTGAGCTTATTTGAAAGCGGTAAGATCGCGATCTTGATGGGTGCAATGGCCGGGTGGAAATGCATGACTGTCCTGGTCTTCCCATCTTCCATCGTCTCTTCTTCATACGCGGCACAAAGCAGTGCAAGGGTCAGACGATCCACCCCAAGGGATGGTTCTACAACGTGCGGAATGTACTTCTCTTCCAATTCAGGATCAAAGTACGTCATGTCACGCTTGGAATGTTCCTGATGCTGGCCGAGATCGTAGTCTTGACGATCTGCTATGCCCCAGAGCTCTCCCCAACCGAAAGGAAACAAATACTCGATATCCGTCGTCGCCTTTGAATAAAACGATAGCTCATCTTCACTGTGGTCGCGGAATCTCAGATCATCTGCCGGAAGACCCAAATCTTCCAAGAATCTCATAGCGAAACCACGCCAGAATTCAAACCAATCCAAAGACGTGCCCGGTTTGCAGAAGAATTGCATCTCCATCTGCTCGAACTCACGAGTGCGGAAGGTGAAGTTCCCCGGCGTTATTTCATTTCGAAAAGCCTTCCCGATCTGGCATACGCCAAACGGGATCTTCTTGCGCATCGAACGCTGGACATTGAGAAAGTTCACGAAGATACCTTGAGCCGTCTCCGGACGAAGATAGATCTCAGTGCCCGACTCTTGGGTTACGCCCTGAAATGTCTTGAACATCATGTTGAAGCGTCTCACGGACGTCCAATCATGTTCACCACAGGAAGGACAGTGGATGTCATGGTCGTGGACGAAGGCTTCCAGCTCGGCATCGCTCTTCCCATCGAGGGATTCCTCCGGAAGGGTCTCACCCTTATCTCTGCGAGCCGTAAAATCATCTTCAATCATCTGGTCGGCGCGATACCTGGTATGACAGGCGCGGCAATCGATCAGCGGATCATCAAAATTACTGACATGACCGGATGCTTCCCATACTTTCGGGTTCATGAGGATGGCTGCATCCAAACCCACGTTTTCTTCGCGTTCTTGAACAAAACGCTTCCACCAAGCATTCTTCACCGCTTGTTTAAGCTGGACTCCTAAAGGACCGTAGTCCCAACTGTTTGCGAGTCCACCGTAGATATCAGATCCGGGAAAAATAAAGCCACGAGTCTTGCTTAGTGAAACCAGGGTTTCCATGTCCTCTAAATTCGGCATCGACTCCTCCTAAACGTCCAAATCTTCATCGTCATCATCTTCGATGATGCCTAGGGTCAGGTCGTCATCGTCAACGAAGTCATCATCAGCAAAATCTTCAATGAAGTCATCGTCTTCATCGTCAGCACCGAAGCGATCGAGATTGACGAGGTCGTCCAAATCAATCTCGTCTTCTTCAACTGCATCATAGCCACCAATTCGCTCAACCGCAGCCAGAAGATCATAAGCCAACGGGCTTGCCGGCTCGGAACCGATCGCATCGCTATGAGGATCCGGAACTGCAAAGGTTGCTTCATCCGGTGATAAGCGCTGAATGACATTGACACGACCGCGATCCTTGATGTCTTCAATCTCAGCATCGGTGAGGGCCGGACGAGTCGGATTAATCATATCGTCCAAACCAAGCATCTCAGCTTCGGCTATGCGTTCAGCTTCAAGAAGCTTCTCACGCACATCGCGACGCAATGGCAAATAAGGTTCATGGAGGCCGGGGATGGCAGCAACCTTATCCTGCGAGATTTCTTCCGCGGAAACGGAAACAATGTTGTTGGACCCGACAGAATCACGGTCAACGAGGGGCTGACCACCTTCAACCAGCTGACGAGCCCGACGGGCTACGACACAAGCCAAGGTGTAGCGGTTCTCTGTACGCTCTAAGAGTTCTTCTAAAGTTGGTTTCGTGAGCATGACGCCTCCTATTCATAAGGCCTAGACGAAATAACAATATTCAATACTACAAGTTAGCAATGAAGTCTTCAAGCCCGGAAAGACGGACTCTGCGGTGTTTCTCAGCTTCCAGGATGTTCGACAGCACGTCGGCTGCCTGCTTCACGGAATCATTGACTACAAGGTAGTCGAAGTATTTAGACATACTGATTTCCTCGATGGCCTTATCGAACCGATGACGCAAGCTCTCCTCGGTCTCACTTCCTCGACCGGCAAGCCGCTTATGAAGTTCTGCCAAAGAGGGCGGAAAGAGGAAGACACTGACAGCTTCCGGGATCATCTCCAAGGTGCGAAGGGCTCCGGGCACCGTGATGTCCATGACAGTATCTAATCCCTGCTCCAAGCGCTCCATGACAGGCGTCCTGAGCGTTCCATAGTAATTATGGTAGTACTCATCGTATTCAAGGACTTCCTTCTCGCCGATGAGTTTCATGAACGTGTCATGATCTCGGAAGTGGTAACTCACCCCATCGATCTCTCCGGGGCGCGGCTGTCTGGTAGTCACTGAAACACTGGCCTTAAGGGTAGGTGTTCGTTCCAAGAGTTCATGAATCACGGTGCCCTTACCGACACCTGACGGGCCGGAGATAACAAGAAGAATACCTCGTTCACGATGCGTTCTAAACATTCTTCTCTCCTTCTACATTATCCTGCGATTTGCGAAGTATATCATCCGGGACAAGCGACGAAAGCACGACGTGATCACTATCTAAGACCAGCACAGCTTTGGTCTTGCGACCACTGCTGGCATCGATAAGCACTCCGCGCTCCCTCGCATCTTGAATGAGGCGCTTGATCGGAGAAGAATCAGGGCCGGTCAAGACGAGGACACGATCCATATTGATGAGATTGCCAAACCCAATCGATACAAAAGCCACAGCTGACTAGTCTCCGATGCGATGACGGAGAATCTTCTGACTCGTCGATTTCGGGAAGGGTTCGGTGCGGATGTTCACCTTGCGGATCCGCTTGAAGACCGGCAGGGTTTCGTTACCTTCTCGAATGATTGCGTCGATCTCTGCTTCAATGAATGGTGAGTCAAGTGCAATGCCCTGACCGAACGTTTCAGCGGCCAAGGTCTCGTTGGGATATACCTCGAGAACCAGGAGATCTTCACCACGCGGCGCAGGCTCAGTCATCACAATGCACTCTTGGATCCAATCGCTCTTACCGAAGTGGAACTCGAGTTCTTCCGGATAGATATTCTTACCGGTCTTATTGACGATCACGTTCTGCTTGCGACCGGTGAGGATGATGAAGCCTTCCTCATCGATGTAGCCAAGGTCACTGGTATGGAAACTGCCACTACGCATGGCTTTGGCCGTTGCTTCTTCGTCTTCGTAGTAGCCGAGCATCAGGCTGGGGCTTGTCGCCACGATTTCACCGATGCCGTTTTCATCGGGTTCATCGACTCTGACGTCCGTCAGAGGGGTGGCTAAACCGGCAGAGTGGCTCTTCTTCTTGATGTCGCGGTTGACAGCAATGAGAGGAGCAAATTCCGTGAGGCCATAGCCCTGGATCGCCAGGAGACCCAAGCTTTCGAAATCGTCGAGGACTTGAGGATCAATCGCTGCGCCGCCACTGATGATCAAGCGGAGTGAACCCCCGAAAGCTTCGTGGATCTGCTTGAAGATCTTGCGACGAATGTCTATCCCAACCTTAAAGAGCGTGTCGGACAGAAGACGACCCCGCTTGAATCGTTTGTAGACGGCTGGATCCGCCTTCAGTTTGCGCATGACTTGCTGGTGAATCGCCTCGGCGATGAGAGGCACCAACAACATGATGGTCGCGTTGGACTCCTTGAGGTTCTTCATGATGTGACGATAGCCTTCACAGATTGCAATCGTAGACCCACGGTACAGGGGCACCAAGAAACCACAAGTGCCTTCATAGCTGTGATTAAGCGGCAAGATGGACAAGAAGGTATCCTTAGAACCGGTGTAGACCATGCGGCACATTTCCATCATATTGCTGCAAATCGTCTTGTGAGAATGCATGACCGCTTTGGAACGTGCTGTCGTACCCGATGTGAAATAAATGAGACGCATTTCATTGGGGTCAATCTCGACATCGAAGAAACACGTGTCATCCGCTTCAACAGCCGCTTCACCCTCTTGCATCAATTGAACGATGGTACGGACTTCGACTCCCTCAGGCACCTCAGCACTAAACTCATCGTATGGGAAGAGATATTTGAGCGAAGGCAGATTCTGCACGGCATCCAGAACTTTGGTCTCTTCAGCACGACCGAAGAATACAGCTTCGACTTTGGCACGCTCAAACATGCCATGAATCTCTTCTGCTTCAAGCTGGCGGTCGATCGGGATGATGACACCATTGCCAATGATGGTCGAAAGGTAGCTGATATACCATTCGTAGCGTGTATTAGCGACAATGGCAATACGATACTGATGCCCTTCATCAAAGAGTTTCATCAAAGCTGTGCCAAGAGCATCGACTTCCTGACGCAACCTACGATAGGTGATATCCTCGTAAGGGGCTCCGGGCTCGCGCTTAATCTTGAGTGCTGTGGAATCAGCATAGAGTCTGGAAGATTGGTAGAGCATGTCGCGTAGATCCTTGATCTCACGAACATCATAGTAAGCAAATTTGCTCATAAAAGATCTCCTTACAGTCTGTATTCAGATTATCTATCAGAATAATTCTTCTGACATCGAAGGACAACGTAGCCGCGAGCGCGGACTAATCGCCGGACCTTCAACAAATCATGGGTTTCCAAGTATCGTTGGTGTGAGTCAGCACCTTGCTTCTTACCGATGACTAAGTAGAGGGTTCCTACATCTGCGAGATGCTCGATTGCTTCGTCATAGAGCCGAAAGACCGCTTGCTTTCCGATTCGGATCGGTGGATTGAAGGCTATCATATCAAATAAGTGGTTATCCCAAGCGGACATCCCATCACTTAAGCGCACATCTCCCACTAAATTCAAAGCCTTTAAATTGCGATGGCATAAGTCAATGGCACGAGTATTGACGTCGGAAAGATGAAGTTTCAGTTTGGGGTGTCGTTTACCGAGAATACAGGCGACCGGGCCATAGCCGGACCCCAGATCCAAGAAATCCATAGATTTCGAGGGTGATGTTGAGGTTAACTCGCTCTCGATCGTCTCAATGAGCAGTTCAGATCCCGGATCCAATTCTTTGCGCGAGAAAACCCCATGATCGGTCCAAAACCGGAACGTCTCATCCTTATAGATGACGCTTAACGTCTCAGGTTCGCTCTTGCTCGAAGGACTCTCACTGAAGTAATGATCATTCATAAACTATTGAAGTTCGGACCAGCCGGTATTCATCTGGCGCATGAAGGGAATCCTACGCACACTCAAATAAAGCGGAAGACCGAGGAAATAAACCACGATAGCTTCACTGATAGAAAAGGTAACGATACAGGTGATGACAAACGAAGCTGTCGGTAACTCAGGCGCAGTAATGAGGAACGGGAGGTATACCCCCACGATAGCTCCGTTCACTAAGACCGATGGCAGCGGTAAGAGATATAACGAAGGGTTATGCCAAAGTTTCTCTTGCCCCTCATAACCGCCCACAAATCGTGCATGAAGTCTCCGAGTCCAAAGAACCGCCAGCAAGGTTGCTAGCGTACCGCCGATATAGTCGACAGGCCCCAGATTACCGGGATTGAAGAAATTGGCGAGAAACACGCCCAAAGTAACCCCGGGGATCGCAGCCGGGATCAGGGGGATGGCAAGCATCAAACTTTCAGACAATCTCAATTGAATAGGACCGTAGGCGATAGGATAGCTGATCAGCGTCAGAGCAAAATATAAGGCTGCAACTATGGCTGTTAAAACGAGGTAACGTGTTTTGTCCAACATCATAACTTCCCCCTCTCTGTCACTGTTTCTTCACAAGAACTCAAGATTTAATAGTGTATCATGGTTCAATAAATAAGTGAGCTGAGCTTCGCTGAGCCTGGAGGGCCTATGCATCCGATCCTACATATCCTCTTATACAATATTGTGCCCATCCTTCTGATGGTGCTCATAGGCTTTGTCTTGGACAAGAAGTTTAATTTGGATCTGAACACGTTGACGAAGATTAACTTCTATCTCTTTGTCCCCGCCTTTACATTTACTTATTTGTATACGGCCAACATTGGGCAGGATCAGCGGATGGCTTTTGTGGGGGCAATCCTCATCCTCTTTGCGGGTTACCTAATTGCCATGATCTTGGGACGTATCCTGAAGTTCGAGCAAGGGATTGAGCAGGCTTTTCAAAATAGTTTGATGTTCTATAACAGTGGGAATATTGGAGTACCGCTCATCACATTAGTCTATGCGACAGGTTTCTATGCAGGCGAGGGATCCGAAGGCATCCTTGCCATGGCCCTGACCATTCAGGTGATGGTTTTGGTCGTTCAAAACCTCTTCACAAACACCTTAGGGTTCTACAATGCAGGGAGAGGTCGAGGACAGTCTGCTCGGGTTGCCTTCATGAAGGTCTTGAAGATGCCTACGGTTTATTCGATCGCTCTCGTCCTGATTTTGCGTCAGATTCCCCAGATAAACCTAACGGCAACCCCGATCTGGCCGGTCCTCCAATATGCACGGGACGGCTTGGTTGCCATAGCGCTCACGACGCTCGGTGTCCAATTGAGTAGGACTAGTTTCAAAATTGCTGACTGGCGTGTTCTCTTAGCTGCAATCATGCGCTTGGTTGGTGGTCCCCTGATTGCCTTAGGGATCATCGCTATCCTGGGGCTCAAAGGAATTACGGCTCAGGTGCTCTTTATCTCGAGTGCCGTCCCGACGGCCGTCAACACGGCGCTCTTGGCTTCTGAGTGCAAGAATCAACCGGAGTTTGCTGCTCAAGTTGTCTTAGTCACCACGCTGGCTTGCCCTCTGACCTTAATCCCTATTATTTATCTGGCACCACAACTGTTTCCTTTTCTATAATTAGGAAAGCATGTAAGTTGATGAGTACGTGAACGAACATGCGACAGTCTTTTGAAGGAGGTCTCCGTGAAAGAAGATCGCTCAGTATTAAATAGATCGACATGGACTCGAGTCTTGATGATTCTCCTGTTTATTTGTCTACCGATTCTAGCCGGTTGCGATAGAAATCGTACCGCTGAAACCGGGCAGCTTGACCTGGGAGAGTTACGTAGGCAACGCGAGAACATCGGCGCCGTGACGAATGCCGACGAACCGGGTGGCACGAGTGCACCGACAACGATGATACCTCCGCCGCCGGTGACGGATCCGACGACGATACCTCCGCCGCCGGTGACGGATCCGACGACGATACCTCCGCCGCCGGTGACGGATCCGACGACGACGCCGGCGCCGGTCCAAGAAGGTGAAGCAACGATTTCCGTCATGTTCGACAGTATGGGCGGGACAGAAGTCCCTACCCAAACGATTAGACCCGGAACCCCGGCTCAGAAACCGGAAGATCCCGTCCGTGAGGGTTATGAATTCACGGGGTGGTACTTGTCCGGCATGGGCATAGAGCATGATTTCAACAACTCTATTTGGGTCAACTACAATCTGGATGCCGGCTGGGTCGAAGCTTCGACTGCCACGACCGATGCGAATCTTCAGGCGCCCCCGACCGACCCGGAACCGACAGCGTCCGTCCCGACCGATGATCCGGCAGGTCAAACCGGTCCGGCCAGAGTAGAGGTCAAGCCGGAACTTAAACCTGCTTTCGCCGCTCAGACAGAAGACGATCAGGTTGTGACGAGCTATGTCAGTCGTTTCATCGATTATTCCGGGATTCAGGGTACTATTTTGCTCCCGCCATTCGATTACATCGGGGCTATACCTTCGAACTGGATCGTGAACTATTACCTCGATGACTTTTACGCCAACGGGCAAACGACCGTACTGCTTGGAGATATTGAAGCTAGAGCTAGAGAAGAGATGAATCCGGACGTTACTTTAGATCCGGCGACGGATTACGGTACCGGTTATGATCCCGCGACCGCTACCTTTGATCTTTCCAACGGCCTGCCTAACCTTGGACCCGGCCTGGCTGATACACGGATCACGCAAACCTATATCAATCAGGATGGAAGTCGGACCGTAGAAGTCACCGAGTTCCAGTATCTCCCCCTCAGTGGGCGTAGCAATGCAGGGCTCATCACAGCTCAAGATAGAATTGTCGGGTACTACGATACAAACTTTGCCGGTGATGCTAATCCTAATGGAGATTTCTACTTCCCCGAGGCACAGATCATCGCCCAAGCGCAGTATCATTTAGTCCCGAATAGTGAAGGTGCTTATTACCTCCATTCCAAGACATGGAACTCGGGGATGTCCGAAGGTCTTCCCGGTGTCATGAACATGAGCGAGATGACGGGTGTCGTGAATACCGGCGGTGCAAACTTGAATGTTCGTGCGTATGCAGATACCGAAAGTGAACAGGTAGGTAGCATTTCAGACGGAACAACCCTTCAGATCTTCTCACCTCCCATCAATAATATGTACATTGCCTTCTCCCTCGACGGCAGCTTCCCTCCCGGCTATGTATCAGCGGATTACGTGACGTTGAATCAGTAAGCTCACAACCGTCATTAAATGTAATAGTGGCCGGACTCCTATGGGGTTCGGCCACTTCTTCATGGGTAAAACTAATTAAAGTTTGCTGAGGAGGCTCTAGACGTCGACCTTGCGTCCTGAAAGGCTACTGCGGAAGATCGCATCGATCATGCGAAGACTTGCAAGTCCCTCTTCCAAGGTAACAATCGGAGCGTCTTTCCCTTCGATTGCATCATAGAAAGCTTGGATCATGAGGCTATGGCTCATGCCGTAATAAAACTTCTCGCCGGTAAATCGATGGTCGCGAGAAACACAAACGGCGTCTTCTCTATCGCTACACTCACGGAGGAGCTCGGTGCCACGCAGGAAATAATTTGCCTTCTCGCACTGGACCACGACTTCAACCGGGTAATTCGTCCCTGCGACATTGGTAGATGTATAGAATCCATAGACGCCGTTCGGATAATCCATCCGTGCCATGGCACTATCTTCAACCTCAACCCCCGGCATGATCTCGCCTAATTGGCTCGTCACTGCATTGAGCGAGATAGGCAAGGAGCCGACAAAATACTGCATGAGATCTAAGGTATGGATGGCTTGATTGATCAAGCTTCCACCCCCGGCTCTGTGGATCTTGCCGCGCCAAGGTTCCGCTTCGTAATAGGCAGCATTGCGGTCCCAATAGACATGGGCTCTGATGCCGATAACAGCTCCGTCTTCCCCGGAGTCGATTCTGCGCTTAAGTTCAACAGAGCAAGGGTTAAGGCGATTCTGGAAGCAGACGGCTGAGACTTGTTCCGGGTGACCGGCTGCAAAAGCAACCAGGTTTTCAGCGTCGGCGAGGGTGTGGCAGAGGGGCTTTTCAGTAAAGAGATGACAGCCGGCCTCCAAGACTTGGCGACCGATGGAACCATGGAGATCATGAGGTAAGCACGTGTGGACGGCATCGGGTTTGGCTTCAGAGAGAAGGTCTGCCACGTTATTGTAGAAAGGGACGCCTTCGGGGAGTTTATCAGCACGCGTAGGATCGATATCACAACCTCCGACAAACTTGACGCGACCTGCTTCGACCATTTCCTGAATGGCCATAATGTGGATGGGGCTTACGGTGCCCAGACCGATGATGGCGACCTTCAACATTGAATACTCCTTCGTGACTTTATTGCACTCTCTAACTTCATCGTTTAATTTACCCCAATCCTCAACAAATGTCAGAAAAACTCTCGGATCAAGAAAAAAAGCTCGTCCGTGTAGGAGAATCACGAAAGAGCCTATGAAGCATTAATACAATTGATGCGGACGATGAGAGAGCCGGCGAAATCCTAGGGGGTCAGAGAATCGAGGATGCCGTTCATCCCATCCCACTGTTCTTCCATTTGCTCAACCAATTTGAACTGGGTGCGTGCACGATCCAAATTATGCCCCGGACGATGCGTGCTGAAATAGGTGTCGCCCAAGATGAAGTCGGTCAAGAAACGGATGCCGCATTCCAGAGTCATCATCCGAGCGCCCCAGGCTAGATGGTCACGCTCAGCATCGGTCAGGCGATCCCCACAAGCTTCGAGATATGCCTGCAGGTAGATTTCGTAAAGATCGAGGCGGAAGTTGACCTTGGACATATCGGACTCGTCCTCGGCATTGTCGTTCGCACCGAAGCGGATCGCATCCCCAAAATCATTCACGATGAGACCCGGCATGACGGTATCGAGGTCAATGACACAGATTCCCTGATCCGTAGCCTTGTCGAAGAGGACATTGTTGAGCTTCGTATCATTGTGGGTTACACGAAGGGGTAAGGTACCGTTTTCCAGGGCATCCATTAGGACCTTGGTGTCTTCTTCCCTGGCGTATACCCAAGCAATCTCCTCTTGAACGTCCTTAACCCTATCCATTGGATCGGCTTTGATAGCCTCCAGGAATAAGCGATAACGATCACGGGTGTCGTGGAAATTGGGGATCGTCTCATGCAAGTCTTCTGCGGGATAATCTTCCAAGAGCTTGAAGAATTCACCGAAAGAGCGGGCTGATTCAGCGAACTGCTTCGGGGTTTGGACCTCTTGTAAGGTGTAAGTATCTTCCACGAAGAGATAGCAACGCCACGCTTCACCCGTAGAATCCGTGAAATAATCTTTGCCGTCCTCTGTCTTTAACAGATTCATCGCCTCGCGCTTCGTATCGCCACCGCGACGTTTAACCGCATCGACAGCCCAATCACAGACCCCTCTAATATTAGACATGAGGCCTTCAACATGCTTGAATACTTCACGGTTAATTCGCTGGAAGATATAACGCTTCGTATCGCCGGTCTCTAATTGCCTATACACACAGAAAGTGTCGTTTATGTGACCTTTGCCATAACGCACAGCCCCTACATGAATCCCTTCCAGGGGGTATGCAGCAACTGCTTCATTGATCGTTTGCTCTGCCGGTCCTCGCTTCATATAATCCTCACTTCTGCTTTATCAAATTTATGATAGTTATTTTGCTATACTTACATGCAAAGAACAATGAAGGCAATACTTTTGGAGGAAGACCATTATGAATCCTTGGGATAGGCTACCGGCGGACTGGATCAAACCGGACGACTTCGTTACGATCATTGAAATTTCCAAAGGAAGCAAACAAAAATACGAAGTGGATGAACGTACGGGACTCTTGCAACTGGATAGAATTCTTTTCACTTCAACGCATTACCCGGCAAATTACGGTTTTGTCCCTCAAACCTTGGCAGACGATGACGACCCGCTCGATGTCTTAGTCCTATGCTCGGAGATCCTTGCCCCTCTCTGTATGGTTCGCTGTCATCCATTGGGCGTTCTCACGATGCGAGACAACAATCAGAACGACGAGAAGATCATTGCGGTTCCCTTCAAGGATCCCCAGATGTCGGGCTACCAGGATATCAGCCAGTTGCCCACTCACTTGTTCGAGGAGATTCAACATTTCTTCACAGTCTACAAAGAGCTCGAAGGCATCCGCACGGACGTCATTGAAGTTGGAGATCGCGAAATGGCAGCTAAAGTTTTCCAACGTGCTCGTGATGCCTATGTCCCACCAAGTCAACGGGCAGAGTCCGACTGGAATCGTAAGCTAAACTAGATTTCCGCAGCTTTGCTTTGATGTCAGATGAAGAATTCTTCGCTTGTAAATTCTTAAGTTGTTCACGCGGGTTCACAACGTTTTAAAGATTCGATACCTTAAAGATTCGATACCATAGTATTATACATGAAAAAGACTGTACCGGCTTTTTGAGCTTATTTGCGTTTGCTGATGAAAACTACGAATACAATAATTATGGAGTTTAACATGATTAATCCAACCGCTACTCACCGACCGGATCTTGCATTCTCTTCCGATGAGGTCATCAACGAAGATCCTGTGCGCTTTGCTTCTTCAAACAAAAGCCCCCACAGCCTCACCCCTAACGTTTCCCACGAAACGACAGCAGAAAAAACCTCCGGCGCTTACCCAAAACCTCAAGATGAATATGAAGAGCATATCCTTCACGATTTCCCCCCGGATGAAGGCGATGCCATGGAAGCCTATAAAGATGTCCTGGACATTCATGAGCAAGTTGTAAGAGCTCTAGAATCTCTAACCGACCCCGGCATTTTGTCCGAGAAGTTTGTTTGGGACGATGGAAAAAATCAAGAAAAACCTGTTATGCATCGCGCACTTGAGATCGAGGTCCTCAATGCTATGAGTCGCGGCGATGCTCACACAGTCTATGAACTCACAGCGGAAATCCAAAAGAACTTCATCAGAACCGATGACAGTGCCCAAAGCGAACGAAACCTTAGATATTTGAGCGTCCAGGCCCTGGCTTTCTTCACCCAAGTTCTCTTGAATCTTGGAATCAGCGTAGACCTTGCCTTCTTCCTCCTGGATTTCTTCAATAAACAAATCAATGCCTTACGCTCAGTCAATAGTCTCCTCGCCTATCACTATCACATGCTGCAGGTCTATCTCAATCAAGTTCAAAAACACCGGGAACGCAACTTCAGCCCACCGATCCAAAGGGCGGTCAATTATGTGCGGCAGAACACCAAGCACCGTTTAAGCCTAGGCCAAATCGCTAGACACGCTGAAGTCCATCCCAATTACTTGAGCCAGAAGTTCTCTCAAGAGGTAGGTGTCACGCTCTCTCAATTTATCGACAACGAACGAATGTCCTCTATTAAGAGCTATCTCGTTGAGACGGATATACCCCTCAGTGAGATTGCCCATCGCTTTAATTTTTCAAGCAACTCTTATTTTTCGACCTATTTCAAGAAGCACACCCATATGAGCCCTTCGACTTATCGCAAGGAGCATCGTAGATACTAAGCGTGATGCCCGGAACCCTTTAGATCCATTCCGAGGGAACGTTGACTTACAGATTAAGGGTTAAGACCTAACGCTATGTGCCCTTGACGTGCCATCACTCTCTGACTATAATCGCTTAAGTTCAAGAAATGCCACTTTAGCTCAGTCGGTAGAGCGCATCCATGGTAAGGATGAGGTCATCAGTTCGATTCTGATAAGTGGCTCCAAGCACAAACTCCGCTACGAGAATATCGCAGCGGAGTTTTTTGATGTACAAACCGAGTTTTTGAATTCTTGGGGTCTTCTTGAACGAGATGTAGCCTTTAATTGCGACTGACCTTCAGGCAAGCTGAACGTATGTTCATTCCAACTCGTAATGATTGTCTTCATCGATCAGTGTCCCGACATTCCGTAGGTCAAAGGTCTTTCCGCAACGACGGAAGGTGTTCCCTATCACCGACAATTTTTCATGGAACACAACCTCAGGATACTGCGCATCCACCCCCGGCGAAGACTGGATGACGGCTCGACCCCAAGCCGCCCCATCCGAGCAATCGGTGAAGAGATTATCGCGGATCACGACATCCTTGGTTGCCCCACTCTCAAACCAATGCGTCGCATCTCCTTCCAGAAGGATGGCTGCTCCCCGCACGCTGAAGGTATTTCGTTCAATGAAAACTTTGCCCGGCGTCGTGATCAGGAGTGAACGCGCACGATTGTTGATGAATGTACAGTCATGGATGGATACATCCGGGACATAGGACCGGTTTTCAACGACCCTATGCACGTCATCGCCCACGTTCGACTTGAGTGAGTGCTCCGTCGTCACCAGTTGAAAGTCTCCATTTAGAAACTCAGTGCTGACCACACGGCTTTCATCAATACGGGTCATCCGTACTCCGTCCAAGAGAGATAGTGTGTCTCCAACGTGGAAGAGCGGGACGCCTTTTTGTTGATGATGCACGAGCTCGACCACCATTGTAGTATCGTCATCGAGGAAACCCCGTACCTTTCCATAGATCCCATGGATATTGGCAGCGTCGTCAAGTTGGTTCTCAAAGTGACAGTGGTCCAGCTCAATCGATCCATAACAGTACACAAAGTGCGTCGCATCAGAGCCTGAGGAGACATAACGTCCTTCCCCCGGGCGCACATCAAATTCATGCAACGTAAGATCACCGGAATGCTCTGCAAGAAAAGCCATGCCCGTTGACGTCAGAACCGTCACACCCTCAAGGGCTAGATTCTGTGAATAGGTCGCATAAATGCCGGGATTATTCCTTGGCGCGTAGCGAAGGCACATGATGTTACCGGCACGAGAGCTCTCATAGAAGCTCAGCCCGTTCTTTAGGGTGATTGTGATCAGGCCGGACTCTGTTTCCGCTACCGTCAGATCAACGGGATTCCAGGGTGAATCAAACCAGTAGTCATTACCACCAACGATTGGACCATACGTGTCGCGGTCGAACTCCAGCATATGACTTAACGGGTAGGTTTTATCACCCTACGGAAAAGTGATGACCCCATTCTTGACGGTATACGGATAGCTTTCCTGATCTATACGTAGTGACATTTCGCTCTCAGTGACTTCCGTAATCTCTGCTTCAGTGTGGTTCGGCCGCACATAATCCAACGTAAAGTTCCGTAGCGTGATGTGCTTCGTCTCATGTAGATAAAACGGCAGACATTGAGCATGGAACAGGAACGTTGCACCGCCGCCGTCCAAGGTAAAGTTCTCCAGTCCGGAGAGATCGAAGATGACCCGGCGTGGACCATCGTTGTCATGGTTTGAGATGTAAAGATTACGCTCTAGTGCATAGTCAGGATAGAAGTGATACGTCTCTGCACGAAAGCAAAGGATTAGATTTTGATCCTCTCGAATTTCGTCCAGAAGGTGCATCAGGTGATTTGTATTCAGGAGATGGTCGCCCGGGCGTATCCCATAGTCTTCAGCTTGTATTCTAATGTCCATGGTTCATTCCTTTTCTTTCGTCAGCTACGGTTTGGAATCCGCTAAGGAATGGTGAATTATTGGCCTCTAATAAGGTAAACAGGAATCAAAGATCACGGGTTCTGAATAAATTGCGCAATACCTCAGATGCGAAGAAGCATCTAGCATCCGTCTGCCGTCACCCGGATGCCCTGAGGAAGATCTGCCGGCATAAAATCAGGCAGAAGGTTGCCGACAAACGTCTTACCTTCTACCCGATTGATCGCCGAACCGTCTAAGAATTCCGGAGGACTCTAGTCCTCGAAGGTGACTAGATTTAAACCAATTTCCTCGGAGAATTTGCGGCCTAAATTAAGTTCCGAGATCTTGAGATGGATTTCACAAGTAGCAGAAATGACAGCTCTTTCTAAATGGCCCCCGGCGATGATTCCATGAACCGGATCTCCGAGAACGGCATGCGGATGGATATAAGGTTTGCCATCCATCCGAGAAAGCGTCCCGAAGAGCGATGCGATCTCGACGTCCTGCTTGTACTCTTGGCGATAGTATTGACTGTCAGCCGGGATATAGATTCCCAGAACGGCATCATCCGATGCACCAAGCCCATTGAAGGAGCCTGACTTTATCTCAAGTTCATCCATCAGTCTTGTGATTGAAGCGATGATTTCTTCACCTTTGTCCAAGCGTACCATGACGTCATTGCCTTGTTTACGATAGTCCATAAATTCTCCCTGTCATTTTTGCTCGTTAGCAGCTCCACAAACATACTAAAACCCATAGTATTTTAAACATCATACGCATGTTCCTCGGAGCGTGAGAGAATATCCTGAAACGGATGCATTCATTTGCCAGAAAATACAATGGAGGATACCCGATGCGCAAACTATACATTCGTCAGAAAGTCTTCAAGATCACGGACCACTATGACATTCTGGGCGAAAGTCAAGAAGTCGTTTATCGCGTCGATCAGGACTTTACCTTTATCGGCCATCGAGTCCATGTAACCCGTCCAAACGGAGCACATCTTTTTACCATTAAGCGGAAGGTTTTGACGTTCTTGCCTCTTTTCATCATTGAATTTGAAAATGGTAATACCATAGAGTTAAAGAGTCGCCTGTCGATCTTCCGCAAGAAGATCGATATTTACCCAGCCGATTTAGGTCTCCATGTTGAAGGAAGTTTGATGCAGCATAACTTCTCATTATTCCGCGGCGATCAGATTGTTGGTGAAATCAAGAAAACATGGATCTCATGGGGAGATGTCTATGAACTCACAGTTCATGATGAATCGATTCAGGATATCATCGTAGCAGTCGTGATTGCCATAGATCATTTGTTGGATCTAGATTCCCAAAACGCAAGCAATAGCTCCCGCAATTAGTTCTGCCACATCGTCGAAGCAAGTCACACAAGAATACTTAACAAGCTTAATGCGAAATTTTTCAGCGCCTCATCCCGGAGAACAATCGGTTCGACAGATCAATGAGGCGTTCACCCCGTGCATCGAAGAACGCCATGTAGCTGTCGCACCATTGGTTAACTCCGAACATGTCTTCGCCCTCAGGCCGCTCTCGCTTACAGCCGTTGCGGCAAAGGCCGAACCAACGACACGTCATGCACTGTTGGGGCTTTTGGATGGATTCAGCAAGAAATTCCTTCGCGCGATCTGTCTTGGCTAGTTTGAAGAAGGATGCTTCGTGGATATTGCCTAGTTTGTTTTGATCCAGCGCATAGAAGTCGCAGGGAAAGATCGAGCCGTCAGCCTCCGCCAGGAAATAGGGGGCACAGGTCCCGGACATCGCACAACCTTCGGGGGGATAGCCCTGGACCATCTGCAGGTAATTGTCGAAGTGGCGAACGGAAACCTCTTCACCGTTGAGGAGGGCCTCTTCATAGAGGTCGTACGTTTCGATGAGGAACCGGCCATAGGTTTCAGGGTCCAAGGAATAAGGTGCAAGGGTACCGTCTAAACGATCGAGGCAAGGGATGAACTGCATATATTGATAGGACTTGAGCTCGCCAAAAACAGTCCTTGCTTCCCTTGCAATGTCTTGGGTGACGACGCAGAGGACATTGGCTTCCCCGCCACGCTCAATGATACGATCGAGGCTTGCCTTCACCGTCTCATAGGTTCCCTCTCCGCTCGCTGTCTTCCGATATCGATCATGGATCGCTGCGTGACCGTCGATGGAGATGCCAAAGAGGAAGTCGGCGGATATTAAGAGGTCGATCAGGTCGTCTGAGAGATCATAACCGTTGGTTTGGATCGAGTGACTGATCTTGAGACCTTTGGTGTTGTAGCGAGCTTCAAACTCAAGGAGCTTCTTAAAAAAGTCAATCCCCACGATTGTGGGTTCACCGCCTTGAAAGACGAGACTCAACTGACCCTCGGCATAGGCAATGGCTCGACGAAGTAGCGTTTCCAGCGTTTCATACGACATCATCCCGTAATTGGGGATTTCCCGATGCGCTGCTTCATCGAAATAAAAACAATAATCACAGCGCAAATTACAGCTACTGGAGGATGGCTTAATCATAAGAGTCATTGGGGGCATAGATGACCTCTTCTATTCATTCAATGGATCGATGCTCGCTATGGATGTTGCATAGAAGTCGTGCCGGAGCCATCAGCACGCTCTTCATCATAGCGGATTCACATGACTTTGGGAGTGCTGAGGATCATTTGTTGACCCTCGACATCGGAACAGTTCTTTGCCTGCTAGATTCTTTGCTCTTAAACATAGACCAAGTCGAAGAAACGAACACAACCCGATGCAAGATCCTCCGAACCGATATATTTTCGAAACTTCTTAAGAAAGTCGTTATAATCGTGCTTAGATTAGGAAGCGTGATGGATTTGATATGCCTTAATCTTTGGTCTGAGATATCTGTCACAGCCTCCTAGGCGAGTTTGTTATCGGAAACAATGAAGGAGTTTACTTATGAGCTCGAAGAGTCTTTACTGGCGAAGTTTTACGAAGCTGGAGAAACGCTGGATCCTTTACGACGTTGCAAACTCGGCGATTACGCTCTTGTTTACAACCCTCATGCCTCTGTACTTCAACAGCATTGCGGAAGCAGCCGGAATTGCTCCCAACGATTACCTGGCTTATTGGGGTTATGCTATCGGTATTTGTACCGCTATTGTTGCTATCCTTGGCCCTATCGTGGGGACGATTGGCGACAGGAATCATACCAAGAAACAGCTGTTTCTCTTGACCCTCATCTTTGGTTCTTTAGCCCTTCTCGGTCTCACGGTTCAAGTCACGTGGCTGAGCTTCCTCATCCTCTTTGTCATTGGCCGGGTCGGTTATCAAATGAGTCTTATCTTCTACGATTCAATGCTTCCCGATATCTCGTCAAGTCAAGAAAGTATGGATCACGTTTCGACCTACGGTTACGCTCTGGGATACATCGGTTCAGTCATCCCCTTCATCTTGAGTTTACTGGTGGTTTTGGGAAACGAACGGATCGGCATCACAAGTCGTACGGCAATGGCGATTGCGATCGTCATCAATGTGGTGTGGTGGATCGTATTATCCCTTCCGCTTCTCCGCGTTTACAAACAAAAGCATCGTACAGAGGGCACCACCGCAGTCCGTAATACTTTTGCCCATCTAGGGGATACGTTGAGCGTCATCATGAAGACCCCGCGCTTAAAGTTCTTCCTCCTAGCCTTCTTCTTCTATATCGACGGTGTCTACACCATCATCGATATGGCTGTCGCCTACGGTGGATCCTTAGGTCTTGACAGTTCGTCCTTGCTCCTCGCCCTCCTCTTAACCCAAGTGGTTGCCTTCCCCTCCGCCATAGCCTTCAGCATCCTCCTCAAGAAATTCAACAGTGATCGACTCATCACAATTGCTATCATCGGCTATGCAGCGATCGCCGGCTTTGCGATCCAGCTCGATCAAGAGTGGGAGTTCTGGGTCTTAGCGGTGGCCGTCGGACTCTTCCAAGGTGGTATCCAGGCTCTTTCACGTTCACATTTTGCGAAGCTCATTCCGCCTGACAAGAGCGGCTCTTTCTTCGGTATCTACGATATTTTCGGCAAGGGTGCAGCCTTCATGGGTACCACATTGGTCGCTTTCATTTCACAAGTGACCGGGGTGCAAAACTATGGCATCGTCGCCATCTTCGTGATCTTCCTCATAGGCTTATTCCTCTTCCGTCTTTCCTTGAAACAGCCTAAAGTAGTTTACAACGAAGACTAAAGACCGGATACCGCTTAGACCGGACACCGCTTAGACCGGACACCGCTTAGACCGGACACCGCTTAGACCGGACACCGATTCCACTAGACCACACCGATAAACAAGGAAAGCTCCGACCGGAAGGATCGGAGCTTTCTTGTCTTGGTTTCATTTGGTTCTAACGATCCGTAAGGGGGATATATTTCCGTGATGAATAGAGGTTTACATACGCCGGACGCATGATCTTCTCGTCCATGATCTGCTCCAAGAGGTGGGCACACCAACCGCTGGTACGACTCAGAGCGAACATCGGGGTGTAGAGTTCTTCCGGGATGCCCAGCATCTTGTAGACATAACCACTGTAGAGGTCGACGTTAGCAGCAAGCGGATAGGAAAGGTTGCGACGTTCCTGCATGAGTTCACCGCCCACACGCTCCACGGATTCGATCATGGCAAGGCCTTCCTCCATGCCCTTGACTTTCGCCAATTTGCGAGCCGTTTCCTTGATCACGGTAGAACGAGGATCCGAACGAGTATAGACTGCATGACCTAAACCATAAATTAGTCCGGAACCGTCATTAGCTTCACGCGCCAAGATCTTCATCAAGTAATCGCGGAGCTCGGAGTCCTTCTGCCAATGCGGTACATGATCAGAAATATCACAAAGCATTTCAGCACACTTGATGTTAGCCCCACCATGACGCGGTCCTTTGAGAGAACCCAAGGCCGTTGAAATACAGCTATAGATATCCGTGCCGGAAGATGAGACAACGTGCGTCGCAAAGGCTGAGTTGTTACCCCCACCGTGGTCCGCGTGAACCACGAGCATCATGTCGAGAATCTCAACTTCTTGCTGCGTAAAATCCTGATCCGGGCGCACCATATGCAGGATGTTTTCTGCGGTCGAATAATCATCCACGGGGTGATGGATCACCAGGCTCTCGCCATCGATATAGTGCTTCTTAGCTGCATACGAATAAGACAAGATGAGCGGGAACTTAGCGATGAGACCCATGGCTTGGGCAACGATGTGCGGCATTGAAGTGTTGTCCGGGTCATCGTCGTAGTCGTAGAGACTCAACACACACTGCTGGAGCCTATTCATGAGATTTCGACTGGAATAGCGCAAGATGACTTCCTCTAAATAGCGTGGCGGCAACGCACGATACTCACGGATCAGTTGGTTATACATTGCAAGCTGCTCGTCCGTTGGAAGTTCACTGAAGAGGAGCAAATAGCTCACTTCTTCGAAACCTAAACGACCGTCGCCCTTAGCTCCGGTGATCAGGTCTTCAAGATCGTAACCACGATAGGAAAGCCTACCGTCAGCGGCGACTTTATTGCCGTCCACAATGTCATATCCATGGACGTTTGCGACTTTGGTAACCCCAACGAGGACGCCGGTACCGTTCTGATTTCTGAGCCCACGCTTGATGTCATACAGCTCATACATCGAAGGATCGATCTGTGAGTTCTCAACGATCAGCTTCTTAAAATAATTCAGAGCCTCTGATTTCGTCGTTTCTTTGGCGTTCATCCCTACGTCCTTTCCGTAATGCTTCTACAAAGCCTCAATGATTTTCTGTGTGTATTCCGTCGTCGATAGATCCCCACCCAAATCCTTCGTGTAATTCGCCGGATCTTGGAGCACGAGGTCAATCGCTCGACGCAAGTTCGTTGCTTCTTGATATCCCAAATGGTCCAACATCATCGCTGCACTCAAGAGGAAAGCTGTAGGGTTCACGAGACCTTTCCCTGCAATGTCCAGCGCCGAACCGTGGACAGATTCAAAGATCGCCATATCTTGACCCAGATTTGCGCCGGGCACGATTCCCAAACCTCCGATGAGACCGGCACAGAGGTCTGAGAGGATATCGCCATAGAGGTTCATGGTCGCTATAACCCCGTAATCTTCGGGCCTTAGAACCAATTGCATACACATATTGTCGACCAAGATCTCCTCAAGTTCGATGGTCGGGAAGTCTTGCGCAACCTCTCTCGCCGCTTGGAGGAAGAGGCCATCGGCCAGTTTCATGATGTTGGCTTTTGTGACCACCGTAACCTTAGGGTAGTTATGGGCCCTTGCATACTCAAAAGCCCTCCTCAACAAGCGTTCGGACGCAGCATAGGTGATGACCTTCGTGCCATGGACGACACCGGGAGAAACCTCTTCTTCTATGCCTGCATAAAGATCTTCCGTATTCTCGCGGAAGATCACGAGGTCGATCGGAGGGTATTTCGTAGGAATGCTTCCTAGATTGCGAACAGGTCGCACATTAGCGTATAGATCGAAGCGCTTACGAAGTTCAACGTTGATACTACGGAAACCATGTCCTATCGGCGTCGTAATAGGACCCTTGATCGCAACTCGATTGGCCTCAAGACTGTCTAAGAGAGCTTGTGGGATATATTCCCCCGTCGCTTCGTAGATCGCAGCCCCTGCTCCTTGTTCATCAAATTCGATTTCGGGTACAAGCTTAGCGAAGATCGCACGGAGCGATTCTGCTAATTCGGGTCCAACACCATCGCCGGGAATGAGTGTAATCTTCATGCGAAAACCTGCTCTCTTGCATAGCGTAGATACCCGCCGGTCTTAAGAACCTCGCGCTCACGTGGCGATGCATTGAGGGCGACGCTATAGCTTGTCCCTTGCGTCTTGTTTTGAACTTCGAGCGTCGTGGCATTTAAAACGCCATCGAGGAGATTGGTGAAAACCAATTCATCACCTTCTTTGATGGCCTCGTAGTCAGCTTCATTGACAAAGGTGAGAGGGAGAATCCCGGCATTGATGAGATTAGCGCGATGGATTCTGGCAAAGCTCTTGGCAATTACGGCACGGATTCCCAGATACAGCGGTACGAGAGCTGCATGCTCTCTTGATGAGCCTTGACCATAGTTTTCGCCTGCGACGATGATCCCCCCCCCGTGCTCTTTGGCGCGATCTGCGAAGTCATCGATGAGGGTCGAGAAGCTGAAGTCCGCAAGTTTAGGCACGTTGGAGCGATAAGGGAGATACTTAGCGCTTGAGGGGACGATGTCATCCGTCGTAATCTGATCGCCGGCTTTGAAGATGACGGTACGGATCAGCTCATCCGGCAAGGCGACGTTTGTTGGACAGGGCTTGATATTAGGTCCCATAGTGACTGTGGTAGGTCTGTCCTCTTTGTCTTCAAGCGGCCAGATGAAATACGCATCCACGGAGCCGTAGTTGGCCGGTTCTTCAACCTCGAGTGATCCTTCGAAATTGCGGGGATCGCTGAGGACACCGGTAACGGCAGAATAGGCGGCTGCTTCAGGGCTCAAGAGATAGACAGAGGCATCAGCGGTCCCGGAACGACCTTTAAAGTTGCGGTTGAAAGAACGCAAGGAGACGGCCCCGGACCGAGGCGATTGACCCATGCCTATACAAGGACCACAAGCCGATTCGATGACTCGCCCGCCTGCTTTGATGATGTCCGCCATAGCGCCGTTTTCAATGATGAGGCGCAGGATATTTGCGCTGCCGGGGGCTACGACAAGGCTTACGTCGGGATGAACTTTCTTATCGCGGAGAATGGCCGTCGTCTTCATGAGGTCGGCATAGGATGAGTTTGTGCAAGAGCCAATGATCACCTGATCGACTTTGAGGTCTTCGATCTCGCTGATCGGGACGACGTTGTCCGGGCTATGAGGTTTGGCCACGAGCGGCATGAGGCTTGAAAGATCGATCTCAATGCGCTCGTCGTAGACGGCATCTTCGTCGGCTTGAAGTGGCTTGTAGACCTCAGCCCTGTTTTGACGAGTGAGGTAATCGAGGGTTCTTTCGTCCGAGGGGAAGATCGAGGTCGTAGCGCCGAGCTCTGCACCCATGTTGGAAATGGTTGCACGATCCGTGACAGAGAGCGAGGCAACACCGGGACCGGAATATTCCATGACGTAGCCAACCCCACCGCGAACGGTGAGACGGCGGAGGACTTCTAAGATGACATCCTTCGCATTGACGGCGCGCGGCAATTCGCCCGTGAGATAGACGTTGAACACTTTGGGCGTCGTAAGGTAGTAGAAACCCTTGGCCATCGCGACTGCAACGTCGAGTCCACCGGCTCCGATAGCCAAAGATCCCAGTCCCCCGCTCGTTGGGGTGTGTGAGTCTGATCCCAGCAGCGTTGCGCCGGGTTTGCTGAATCGCTCCAGTTGAACCTGATGACAAATTCCACCGCCGGGTTTGGAGAAGACAATGCCGTACTTCGCTGCAGCGGATGCGATAAAGGCATGGTCGTCTGCATTTTCAAATCCGGCTTGCAAGGTGTTATGGTCGATGTAGGCGACAGAAAGTTCGGTAGCAAGTTCATCGACCTCCATGGCTTCGAGTTGGAGATAGGCCATGGTTCCGGTGGAGTCTTGCGTCAAGGTGTGATCGATCCGGATTGCGATTTCTTCTCCGGCCTTGAGGTCTCCACTCAGAAGTTTGTCTTGCAAGATCTTATAGGTAAGGGAGTTCCCCATTGTGATGTCCTCCTTTTGATGCGGGCGAAAAAACAATTATCGATAAGTTTATCAGACTAGTGGCGCGAGAAAGACGATTGCCAAAGTTCAAGCATTAAACGGTTTCGCAAGGTGAATGAAAGTTATGAGAATTCGCTTTATGAAGAGGCGGGGGGGCTTTTGTGGGGTGATATATGAGGTATGCGGCTTGACGCTCCGGATCATCCGATACCTGATGCTCAGGCTCTTTCGTTCATGTAGAATAAATGAAACATGAAGCAAGCAGAATCAATGAATGGGAAGAAAAATGCATGGTATACCGCTGAATCCACCGGTCACCGGCAAGAAATTAAATCGCTTGGAGAAATTCTTTCTGGCGCTGCCTATCCCCGCCAACTCGCTGAGCTCCGTCCTCATCCATAATGTCTATATCAAGTTTTATACGGATCTCATTGGGCTCCATCCTAATTACGTGGGGGTCGTGTATCTCATCTACAACATCTGGAACTTTGCGAACGATCCCATGATAGGTATTTGGATCGATCGACGCCCCTTTAAGAGGGATAGGGGGAAATTTCTTTACCTTATGCGTGTCTCCGCCCCTTTCATGATCATCTGTCTGATTGGCATGCTCTGGAGTCAACCCTCGTGGCCTCAGTGGGTCATCTTTGGATTTCTAACCTTCTCTCTCTTTATCTACGACACCTTCTCGACGATCTACATCATTTCTTCGAATTCATTTATCTTGCTGGCCGCTCCAACACGTGAGGAGCGCGTCGACGTCAACATCTATCAAACCTATGTTGCGAATGTCATCTCCTTCTTTGCTACGCTCGTCCCAACGTTTCTCTTAGTAGGGCAAAGAGACAACAACCGAACGTTGGTGGCACTTATCTTGATGGGAGTCATCTTGTTCAATGCTGCCATCTATGGGGTTGCCTTGTGGAAACTTGAGGATAGAGAAGAATACTATCGACACGGCACGATTGAACGAGCCTTCGGACTACGAGAACTCTTTCAGGAACTAAAACTTCTATTTCAATCAAAGTCGTTTACGACCTGGGCGCTTTACAGCATTTTTGCCTTGGCACCGGGGAGCATTTACTTCACCGCCTTCTTGTATCTCATGGATCACGTGATTCGCGCCGAGAGTCTCCAGGCAACCATCGCAGACGTTGCACCGATGTTGGTCGTCTTCGCACTCCTACCCTTCATCGGGAAATTTATCAAGCATTACGGGGGCAAGACGACTATCCTTGCTTCGGTCGTCCCCTATATCATCGGCCATGGTTGGCTCTATTTCACAGGCAATTGGATCGCTGCCCTCTTAGCTTACATCCCGATCATGGTGGGACGATATGGGATGAGTACGGCAAATGCTCCGCTTGCAGCAGCCCTCATCGATGAGAACGAAGAAATGACCGGGGAACGTCGCCCCGGCCTTATCAATGCGCTGTTGGCTCTCCTTGCAGCTCCTGCGGTGAGTTCCCAGCTTGCAATCTTCATGTGGATCATCAGCTATTACGGCTACGATGCGGAACGCAGCATCCAAACGGCTCAAGCTATGAAAGGGATTCGGATTGCAACCTGTATCATCCCCATCGTCTTCGTCTTCATCGGGATCATCCCGCTCATCTTCTTCCCCATCGACAAGGAGCGTGAGACTGAGCTCTCAACTTACAGCGAAGCTCGCCGTCATGGTCTTAGCGATATACCTCCAGAACTCTAGCCTTACCGCTTGCCGGAATTTGTAAGAGATACGATTCACCGTCTGCTTCCACCAAATGCTCAGCTATATTTGTCAGCGCTTCGCCATCGAGGAGGATACTGCTGGGCTTGGTTTTCAAACGAAAGAGACTCATACCTTCTCCACGATTCTCCTCCCATGTCACACAAAAGCCCTCCGCCCGATCGATCGCTTGAAGCGTCCCTTGAATAGCGACGGGGTAATCCCTATCCAAAACTCGCGAAGCCGGTTTCTCAAGGAAATCATCTTCCCAACACCAATAGGTCGCTGACCAACCATAAGACTCGAAGCGTTCGAGGATCGCAGGCATGTGGGTATAAGCATTTTCAAATCCCGAAAGTGCGCCCCATTCGCCGACGATGACGGGCACGTTCAAACGTTCCTGGGTCTCACGGTGGCGCTTGAAGATGAATCTTGCTCGTTCGTCGCTTGCGTGAGCATAAGCTTCCGTATCCACCAAGAGGTCATAGCCGTGGGGGGTGAAGACCTGGCGCGGGTCGACCTCACCGTCCACCTTGATCGGTTCGAGTCCGGGAGGGACAGCGATGTTGGAAAGATAATTGTGGGATCTAAAGAGGAGGGTCTCCGAGTCAACTTGGCGGATGGTTCTTGCAACGCGGTCAAAGAACGGGCCAATCTTCTCTTGTTCTAAGCGTGCAACGCCTTCAGCAGCATTGTCACTGATCTTGCGGAAGAAGTCCTCGTCCTTGAGGAGTTCCAAGAATTGAAGCTTGAGCTCAGGGTCAAAGAAGATTGCTTCCGGCGATGGCAGGTCTGCTAAGTGAAGTGCCTCAGCCTGTTCCGGGGAAACATTCTCCATGAATCCCTGCAGCAATTGGGTAAAGAGGTCAGGCATCTCAGAACCCGGTGCCGGTTCGTTCATGATGTCGTACGCCAGGATGGCCGGATGATCTTTGAATCTGGCAGCGAGATATGCCCATAATTCCGCATAATGGTCTTGCAAGCCTTTACCTGACGTTGGAGCGACGTCATTGCGCCAGAAAGCATCCCAGCTCTCTTGAACAGCCCTGGACGTTATATATGCGTCCGACCAAAGTTCCGTATCTTCGAAAGTGTGTTGCGTCAAAACCGCCCAATCGGGTGCCCCATCCGAAAATCGCTGAGCATAGAGATCCTGATGCATATCGAGGATGACGGCTATCCCAAGATCCGCCGCCTTGTCTAACTGTTCTTCCAAGAATTGAATATAACGCTCATCGTATTTGCCGGGCTCGGGCTCAAGCCCGGCCCAGATCATGCCTAGACGAATGAGATTAATCCCTCTAGCGGCTAATTGCTCCATGAGATCCGCAGGCCAATGATCAGGGATAAAGAGGTGCCCCGGCCCCTCAGGGTTCTTACGCCCTTTGTCGATGAGGCAAAGGCCATTGAAGAGTCGTTGTCGCTTCGCTTGATCTCGTAGAATAACCCCATCCATGACGATATCTTTGGCTGAAATTGCCTGGAGTTTTGTAGTTTGATTCATCTTTCACTCTCTTTCAATCCATTACGAGGTTCGTTTGCCTTGAAGTTTCTTGCTTTCTATCCTGACGGAGCAAAAGCTATCCAATAAGGATATTTGCCTTACTCTTAGGAATTTGTTCGATGTGACAGAGCTGTTTGAACCAAGCAAGAAGAGAATCTTCAGATGAGCACGAGCCTCACGATCGCCATGAAAACCGAGCCCCATTCATTGTGGACGATGGCGTTCTCTATGCCGCAAAAACGATGACGCTCCCGCAAAGGAATGGAGCACTGGTCCAATGCTCAGCGGATCATGCGAAACAGGCCCATCACGATATCCATTTCACAGACCCTAAGGTCTTATCGATGAATTTCAAATGTGGATTAGCTCACACAAGAATAGCTACGAGGCTCGTATCTATGACTCTTTACAACCTAGTCTTCACAGCTTGATAGCCCTTGTCGCAATGAACGAAGGAACGTTGTGTTCGTGGAGATTCCCCTCTCCATTTGTATCCTCATACAAACTCGTCAAACAAAAGCCCGCCAGCAATTGCCCGTTCACCTGCTCCTCAAACGTATGGGAGAACTGAATCCCGGCATCACTTTCCTCTAATTGCTTCAAATGCTCCTTGTTCTTCAGAGGATTAAAGGGGAGCTTATTGACCAGAATCTTCTCACTGTCATCAAAGAGATAGTTGATGCCAATGTCCAGACCGGACAGCAAGATGCCACCCTTCTTTAAAATTCTGTAGCACTCGTGCCAAATAGGCTGAACGTTTTCGACATAACAATTAGAAACAGGGTGGAAGATAAGATCAAAGGCATCATCTTCAAATGGCAGGGGCTTCGTCATATCAGCCTTGATGATCCGAATCTGATAGCCTTCACGCTCCGCCACCATGGCTTCACTCTCAAGTTGCTTGTCCGAGTAATCTAACACGGTACACTCTGCCCCCAAGGCTGCAAAGATGGGCATTTGCTGACCGCCTCCACTGGCTAGACCCAGGACCTTCTTCCCGCTTAGCTCGCCAAACCAATCGCGTGGTACGTGCTTCGTGGGCGTGAGGAGCATGGCAAACGCTCCCGTGTTAAGTGCATTTTGGTATTCCTCTGTAGTAATAGGTATACCCCATTCCCAACCGCCTTCTACCCACGAGTCAATCGTCTCAGCGTTGATCTTTGTATAATCCATGATAGGTTCCTCGATTTCAAAATCTATTTTTCTCTAAAACTCTAAGCAAAATCTGCTGTCTTTGCTTAATCTTCCCCCAAAAGCCATCCAACAATTCTTCGGAAGCCCGATATCCGTGACGATAAATTCTCAGTTAAAGTCATTGTGTTTCATCGTTCGATCCTCAAAGGTCTATCCAATACCTACGGGTCAGAACCTTACCGGTATCCAAGTTGTTCACCACCTTGTTCTCCAAGATGCCACCGTTCTTCTCAATCACTCGTATCGAACCGATGTTGGTGTCATTGCACGTAATCAGGACCTGCGTAAATTACATTTCCGTTCGGCAAAACTCCAGAGCCAACGCAAGCATTTTCTCCCATAGCCCTTGCCTTCTTCAGAATGGCGAATGCTATAGCCTATATGTCCTCCATGCCTAAGTAAGAGGGGTACTAATTCATGCCTAATGCGGACCTCACCAATGAATTTATCCCCTTCGACAAGCCATAAAGTGGTGGATCGAACTCTTCTGGGATTCAAATGGATGTCATGCTCACGATTGTATGAGACCTGAAGGACTTCGCTTGGATGAGTAAAAGATGAAATGCGATGAGGACGATAAAGCTCATCTTCTTTAATCGCTTCTGCATAGGAAGCCAGCAATTTTTCTTGCGGACGGATTAGCTCCATGACGTTTCTCCCGGAACTTTCTTAAGGGTCTTGAACTTACTGATCTTCCGGCAGATCGATCCAATAACGACGCGTGAGAACCGTTCCGGTTTCTAGATGATTCACTCGCTTATCCTCCAGGATTCCACGATTCTTCTCGATGACACGAGCCGATGCCAAATTATCGTCGTCGCAAGTCACGAGCACACGGTCTAGCTTCAGGACATCCCTCGAATACTCAAGCGCTTTCGCTAAGAGCTGCGTTGCATACCCTTTGTTGCATTCAGAATACCGAACCCCATAGCCGATATGTCCACCGTAGGATTGCAGGAAAGAATTGAGTCTGTGGCGAATATTCGTCGTCCCAATGAATCGATCGCCATCCACCAGCCAGATCGTTGTTGAAGGCACTCGTCCGGGCTTAAGATTTATCCCGACCTCTTCATTCCTCGAGCGACGGACGACCGTTAAGGGATTCGTGTAATAAGGCTCGATATCCGGGCGATGCCGTTTCTCTTCCAGAATGGCTGTCATATAGGAAGCCAAATGTTTATTGTTAGGTCGAACAAATTCCATAATTCACCTACGCAACCTGGATCATCTCTGTGAAATGGATATACTGCGCTCATTATAGAGAATTATGATCATCGAAACTCGATCTACGTTGAAAGCTTGGAGTTTTTTAGAACTAAGCAATGTCTCGGACGAAAGCTA
>CAYFSS010000016.1:49628-51442 GCA_964345975.1 uncultured Oscillospiraceae bacterium | reverse complement strand
CTCATTCTTCTATTGAAAAACACACAGCATGCAACTAGAAATGTCTACAAATTAGTCCCTATCCAAGATTTCTCCAAACCTTGGACAGATGAGGAACTTTACGCAAAGTATAATCTTTCCGATGAAGAAATAGAGTTCATTGAATCAATGATTAAACCTATGGATATTGAGGAGGATTGACTATGGCACCTCAAGAATTCTTCGCTCCTCGTCCAGAACTTACCCCTACAATCTATGCGTATGAATTAATCGATGTTCCAAGTCATAAAGGCTATCTAAAAATTGGTTACACAGACCGAGATGCAGAAACACGTGTCGCTGAGCAATTACATACTTCAGCTGTGCCCTATAGAATTGTTCTTAAGGAATCAGCGATGAGGCCAGATGGTTCATGTTTTTCTGACCATGATATTCACGTAGTTTTAAGAAAACAGGGCTATTTACAACTCAATTCAGGTGCAGATAGGAATGAATGGTTTAATTGCAACCTTGATGCCGTAAAAGCTGCAATTATTGCTGTAAGAAACAATACACAAAATATCGAAAATCGTACGAGAACCTTCAAGATGCGTCCTGAGCAGACCAGAGCTGTTCGAATGACACAAGATTATTTTAAAAAGGCAAAAATAGACGAACCGAACCGAGCCCCTAAATTTCTCTGGAATGCCAAGATGCGCTTTGGCAAAACCTTTGCTACCTATCAACTTGCTAAAAAAGAAAACTTTTCCCGAGTTCTTGTTCTGACCTTTAAGCCAGCAGTCGAATCGGCGTGGGCAGAAGATTTAATGACACATGTCGATTTTGAAGGCTGGCAATTTATTTCTAATAAGGATGTTCAAGGCACAGGCATTAATATTGATCGAGCTTATGATCAAGCAGATAAGAGCCGTCCAATTGTAGTTTTTGGTTCTTTTCAGGATTTGCTTGGCACGAATGCAAATGGTGGAATTAAAGCTAAAAATGAGTTTATTCACACAACGAATTGGGACCTTGTTGTTTTTGATGAGTACCACTTCGGTGCTTGGCGTGAAAATGCTAAAAAGTTGTTTGAAAACCCAGATGAAGAGGCAGATGCCGATTTTGACATGGAAAAATATAAAGAAGATGAGGCAGACAATGCCTACAATGAGACTTTTTTACCAATAACGACCTCACATTATTTGTTTTTGTCCGGAACGCCTTTCCGTGCCCTCAACTCGGGTGAGTTTATTGAAGACCAAATTTTTAATTGGACCTATTCTGATGAGCAACGAGCAAAGGAAGAATGGATTGGCTCTAACAATCCTTATCTTTCATTGCCGCGGATGGTGATGATGACTTATCAAATCCCTGATAGTATTCGTCAGATTGCCATGCGAGGAGAGTTTAATGAATTTGACTTAAATTATTTTTTCGAAGCAAAAGTTCAGGACGGTCAAAAAGTAGAAGACGCTCGTTTCACGAATGAAAGTGAAGTTTCAAAATGGGTTCAACTAATAAGAGGGTCTTATCTTCCTTCCAACCTAGATGATCTAAAACTAGGTCAAGATAAACGACCACCTATGCCTTTTTCGGATGCAAGGTTACTTAATGTTTTGAATCATACTTTTTGGTTTCTACCTAATGTCGCTTCCTGCTATGCAATGTATAACCTACTGATGGATGACAATTTTTTCAGAGATTATAAAATCATTGTAGCTGCTGGTACCAAGGCAGGTATAGGCTTAGATGCCCTAGGTCCTGTGAGAGCGGCCATGGAAAATCAAAAAAAAAAAAAAACAATTACTTTATCATGTGGGAAATTAACGACTGGTGTGACAGTTAAACCTTGGACT
>CAYFSS010000016.1:0-49618 GCA_964345975.1 uncultured Oscillospiraceae bacterium | reverse complement strand
GTACTTTCAAACGGCTTTCCGTGTGCAATCCCCGTGGACGATTACGGATGATTTTGGCAATCAGCAAATAATGAAGTCAGAATGCTATGTCTTTGACTTTGCTCTTGATAGGGCATTGCAACAAATCGCCGACTATTCCGTAAGACTAAATGTGAGCGAAAGTAATCCTGAAGCGAAAGTTGCTGAATTCATTAAGTTTTTGCCAGTGCTTGCTTACGATGGGGCGACCATGAAGCAAATTTCTGCTCAAGATGTCCTCGACATTGCACTTGCAGGGACATCTGCGACTTTACTTGCAAGGCGCTGGGAATCTGCACTATTAGTTAATGTCGATAACGAGACACTTAGCCGGTTACTAGCTAACCAAGAAGCACTAGATGCTCTAATGAAGATAGAGGGATTCCGCTCCCTAAATCAAGATATTCAAACAATTATCAATAAGTCTGAAAAGGTAAAGCAAGCGAAGAAGGAAAAAGAGGATCTTACAAATGAGGAAAAGAAGGAACTTTCACAAGAAGAGAAAGAATATAAAAGTTTACGTAAACAGATTCAAGAGAAACTTATTAAATTTGCTACAAGAATTCCAATTTTCATGTATTTAACAGACTATCGTGAGCGTGCTCTAAAAGATGTCATTACTCAACTGGAGCCTGGGCTATTTAAGAAAGTAACAGGGCTTGATGTTCATGATTTTGAAATGCTATGTTCCTTAGGTGTTTTTAATGCGAGTCTCATGAACGATGCAATTTTCAAATTTAAAAGATACGAGGATAGCAGCCTTTCGTATACAGGTATTGATAAGCATGTGGGTAAAGATATTGGTGGATGGGATACCGTTATTAAGCGAGAAGAATACGATCAACTCTACTATAATCAACAAGCTACTATGCTTGCAGACACAATAAATAATATTGATGAAGTTGAAGAGACAGAAGATAAGGTGAATAGTTCTGAGTTGAAACCAGTCAAAAGAAAAGAGCTTGATTATCCAATCCAGTCTGATGATGACCTTCAAAAGTATTCAAAGGTCGCCGAGCAAGGAAAGCCTTTTACTAGATCAGTAGTTCCATCAATACCGGATCCGGAGATAACAGAAGCCAAAATTGATTTATCTAAGATTGTTGAAGGATCTACTGTATACCATAAACGCTTTAGAAAAGGGACTGTGGTAAATATTGATAAGGCAAAAAAATACATGAGAATTCAGTTTGAGGCTGGTGAGAAGAGGTTCTTATTTCCGGATGCATTTATTAAAGGATTCTTGAAGTTGGAGGAATAAGATTGCAGTATTGCTACATTTACAAGATTTGAGGTGATAAAAATACTTTTACCGGAACAGTTAATCGAAAAATTAAAAAGCAAAGGCGTAAAGTTTGAATTGTACACTGAAAAGGATGCAATTGATTTTCTTAATTACCATAACTATTACGTAAAGCTTACTGCCTACAGATCAAATTTTAGTAAACATAATAATCAATATGTAGGGTTAGACTTTCTGGCTTTAAAAGACCTTTCCACTATCGATATGCATTTAAAACATCTAATTTTAAAGGCTACACTAGGGATTGAACATTCTCTAAAAGTTAATATGCTTAAGGATATTCAAGAAAGAGATATTAATGAATTTCAGATAGTTAAAGAGTACTTATCCCAGTTTGATAGAGTTTTAGGCGAATTGAATGCCAGACGGAATAGCAGTTACGTGAAGAACTTATTAGCTAAATACCCACACCCTGATTATCCTATTTGGGTATTTCTCGAGGTGATTTCGTTTGGTGAGTTCGTAAATCTCTATCGGTACTACTGTGAAACTTATAGCTGTGGTTCCTTAGATTACGAAATTCTATATGGTGTTCGAGATATTCGAAATGCTGCTGCCCATAATAATTGCATTATTCATAATCTTCGTGATAAGAGTGGTTATTATAAAAATGAAGTTGTGACTATAGTGCGAGCACTCCTGCCAGAACTGAGATTGAGGACAATCCGTGATAGGCTAAAAAACCAGTCCGTGCAAGATTTTGTATCACTGTTAATTGGATTAGATATCGTAGTTATGAGTAATCCATTTAAAACAAAACTTTTGGAAGAATTTGCCATTCTATTTACTGATAGAATGACAAGAAAGGCTTATCTGTATAAATCTGCTCCGGCTATAAGCCAAACCTATGAGTTCTGTAAAAAAGTACTTGACGCAGTGATTGCCCATGGTCTAAAATAAAGGCACGAATTGAAAACGAAAGTTTTGCGGGTAATGCATTTATGCGTTGCCCGTTTTTTATTGCTTAAAATTCATTGTATCAACACCCCCACCCTCTACCAGTTTAAGCCGTTTCTTGAATTTTCAAGGAGCGGCTTTTTAGTATGCATAGCGTTTCAAAGTTAACCGGAATCTTGAGAGTTTTTGAATCTTTATTCTAGTACCAGCGACGGATTGAGATATCATGAGGTTTATACCTAATGACAGCACCTTAGAAAATGAGGAGGGACAGAGCATGAATCGAAAGATAATAGATAATTTAATTCAGGATGCAGAGCGACTTACCTCTGAGCTCCTGGTACATGCGAAGTTGGATCCCGGCTCTATTCTTGTTGTTGGTTGTTCTACCAGCGAGTTGCGAGGCAAGGTCATCGGGAAAGATTCCAGCCCGGAATTAGCTGAAGCCCTTTATCAGGGGATCAGCTCTGCGCTTGAAGGCAAAGACATAAGCCTAGCTGCTCAATGTTGTGAGCACTTGAATCGAAGTTTAGTTGTTGAACGATCTGCTCAACGGTTAAATGGATGGAAGATCGTCAATGCCATCCCTGCTGCAGATGCAGGAGGGGCTTGGGCCACTCATTGCTATCAACAATTCGAAGATCCGGTGCTTGTAGAATCCATTCAGGCGCAAGTTGGACTTGATATCGGCGATACCTTCATTGGGATGCATTTAATGCCCATCGTCGTACCGGTTCGTCTCAGTGAAGATCACTTGCTTGAAGCTCACCTGACGGCAGCTAGAGTTCGACCTCCCTATGCGGGAGGACCTCGGGCGAAGTTTAATCCGGAACTTGCGTAGAAAGGGCTTGGCTATGGTTATATCTGGTGCTGAACTAATCGCTAAAGCGTTAAAGCAAGAAGGTGTTAAAAAGATCTTTGCTTATCCGGGAGGTGCGGCTATGGACCTCTTCGATGCTCTTTATGAAACAAAAGACTACGACATTGTCTTGCCTCGACATGAACAAGGACTTGCGCATGCTGCGGACGGTTACGCACGGACGACAGGTGAGGTAGGCGTTTGCTTAACGACGTCCGGCCCTGGTGCTACGAATCTGGTTACAGGCATAGCAACGGCTTATTTTGATAGTGTTCCATTGGTTTGTATTACCGGACAAGTTGCTACGCATCTGATAGGTAACGATGCTTTTCAAGAAGTTGACTTTGTGGGAATCACAAGGGGTATCACGAAGTACACGACGACGGTTCAGCGGCGAGAGGATTTGGCGACTGAATTAAAGAAGGCTTTTGTTGTAGCTAGAACCGGTAGACCCGGACCTGTGGTGGTCGATATACCAAAAGATATTCAAACGACCTTGGGATCACCCGATTATCCTGAAACTTTACATATCAAAGGATACCGCCCCAATAGTAATACGCACGTGGGTCAAGTTAAACGCGCAATTTCTCTCATGCAAGAGGCCGCAAGACCCTTGTTGCTCATCGGTGGTGGCGTGAAAATTGCGCAGGCAGAGGAAGAACTTCTTGAATTTGTCGAGCGTAGTCATATTCCTGTCGTGACGACCATGATGGGGAAGGGTTCGATCGATACAAAGCATCCCTATTACATAGGAAATATTGGCATGCATGGTCTCTATGCCGCTAACTGGGCGGTAAACCGTTGCGATTTGCTCCTATCGATCGGGTGTCGGTTCAGTGACCGAATTCTTGGTAAAGATGGGACGTTTGCCGCACGAGCGACGATAGTTCACATCGATATCGATCCGGCATCTATTTCTCGTAATTTGGACGTCGATGTCCCTATTGTCGGAGATGCAAGAGATGCTCTCGAAAAGATCAACGAGCGATTGGAGGGTATCCCGGATTGGTCGACTTGGTATGAACAAATCATCGAACGCAAGGTTGATCAGCCCATAACCATGCATGAGCCGGATCATCTTACACCTGAAAATATCATCAAGGCTTTGAACGGTGTTTTCGATGGCCCCACCCGGTTTACAACGGATGTTGGGCAGAATCAATTATGGGCTTCGCAGTATCTTGAGCTCAATCCGAAGCGCACGATGTTTTGTTCCGGGGGCTTGGGGACGATGGGGTACGGTTTGCCGGCAGCTATCGGGGTTAATTTAGCGGATAAAGATTCTCAAGTTATTTGTATCACAGGCGACGGTGGATTCCAGATGAATATCCAGGAATTAACCACTGCAGTGATGGAAAAATTACCGATAATCATTTGCTTGTTCAACAATGCTTTTTTGGGGAATGTTAGACAGTGGCAAACTCTCTTTTATCAAAGAAGATATGCTTGGACAAAATTGGGTTTGGATGAGCAAATGCCTGAGGATATTCAAGATGTTGCGCAACACCCGGTATCTCAAGAGAAGTATCTGCCGGACTTTATGAAGGTTACGCAGGCTTTTGGTTTGGAAGGACGAAGGATTTCACACCTGGATGAACTGATCCCCGCGCTCGAATGGGCAAAGTCTCGCAGTGAAGGCCCTACACTCTTGGAGTTCTTGATCAAGCCTGAGAGCAATGTTTATCCGATGACGGTTCCGGGTCAACCGATCGACATCATGATGTTCAAGGAGGAAGCGGATGAAATCTAGGGATGAGAATCGCGAACGTTGGTTATCGCTCTATGTAGAAAACTCTGTCGGTGTCCTCGCCAAGATCATGGGTCTTCTGGCCGGTAAACTCTACAATGTTACATCCATCACTGCAGGGGAAACAGAGGATCCAAGTCTTTCACGCATCACGATCGTCCTAATGAGTGATGATAGGACGCTTGAACAAGTCACCAAACAGTTGCATCGATTCGTCGAGGTCATCAAAGTCGTGGATCTGACCGATACGTCCTTTCATAAGTTAGAGATCCTCTTCTTAAAGGTCATGACAGAAAGCGAAGCAGATATCGATGAAGCATTTCGTCTAAGTGAAACTTTCGGGCTCAAAGTCATCGATTACAATCGAAATAGAGTTATCGTTCGTAGTGTGACCACGATGAAGAAGAACAATGAAATGGCACGCCGATTCATGCGCCACTTCCCGAATCGTGTCGAGCTCGTGCGTGGTGGCACCGTTGCAATGGAAGCTTTGGTGGATTAGGGTACGAGGATTAATCTAGGTCAAGTAGAAAGAAAGGGCAGTCAGTAGACTGTCCTCTTTGTCTTAGTTTTGACTTGTGGGATCCAATGCATCCCGTAATGCATCTCCAACGAAATTGATCGATACAACGACAATGATGATGAGGAGACCTTGTGGCACCCATAGCCAAGGATGTCGTTGAAGGATATTAGCTGATTGAGCAGCATTGAGCATATTGCCCAAAGATGCATCGGGTTGCTGGATACCCTGTCCTAAGAAAGATAGAGCAGCTTCATCGAGCATGGAGAATGCCATGACATTGCTTGCATAAATGAGGAGGGGAGCAATTGTATTCGGTAGAATCTCTCTAAATAGAATTCGTGCTCTACTGAAGCCTGCAATCCTTGCATTCTCTACGAATGCTGTAACCCGTAAACTCAACACGTTGCCACGAACAAGTCGAGCAACGCCAGGCCAGTTAACAAAGGCCAAGATAAGGACGATGCTCCAGAAGCCGGGTTTAAAGATAGCTGAGGCTACCAGCACAAGAAGCAGATAAGGGAAGGACATAACGATATCTGCGATTCTCATGATGATTGTGTCGACCCAAGATGGAAAATATCCTGCAAGAAGACCAAGGATAATACCGATCGTAACAGAAAAAACGGTGATCGCAGCACTGACGGTGAGGGATGTTCCTAAGCCATATAACAGTCGACTAAAGACATCGCGTCCACTTTGATCCAGGCCAAGTATATGGCCTTCTTGAGGCGGTCCATTAAAAGGGCCAACGATCCGATCGGGATCGTAAGGCGCAATAAGAGGTGCTAGAAGAGCAACAATGATCAAGAAGATAAGGACATAAGCACAGAAGTACCCCAATTTATGTCGTTTAAAACGGATGAATAAATCTCGTCGTAATCGACTTGCGGGATTGAGCTCGACTTGCCGGCCACGATGAAAGAAATCAGTAAACATGTTCGTCGAGTCTCCTATTCATATGTGATCGTCGGGTCAGCTAGTGCATAGAGCAGGTCGGTGACCAGATTTGAGATCAAAACAACCACTGCAGATAGAAGTGCTACTCCCATGATGAGAGGGTAATCTCGACCGCTGATCGCTGTCATGGTCAGAAGTCCCAAACCCGGCCAAGCAAAGACTTGCTCTACGACAACGGCGCCACCAAAGAGTGTAGGGATTTGTAGACCAATGATCGTGATGACTGAGTTAAGCGCATTCCGAAGCGCATGCTTATTGATGACCAGGAAGCGGCCTAAGCCCTTAGCCCGAGCCGTCCTGACGTAATTCTCTTGTAGGATCTCCAACATGCCTGACCTTATGTACCGTGTCATGCTCCCCGTTGTTGATACAACTAATGTTGTAACAGGCATGATCATATGGCGGACCAGATCGCTAAAACTCGGTTGAGCTCCTAAGGTGCCCATACCTGAAGATGGCAACCAACCTAAACGCGCCGCAAATATATAGGTCATGACCAGCCCTAAGAAGAAAGACGGGATGCTCGATCCGATGAAGGACCCGGTGACTATTGCATAATCAGCTCTTGAATATTGTTTTACTGCACTATAGATTCCGGCCGGAAGAGAGATCAGGAGAGAAATTAAGAGCGATACACCCATGAGGAGCAAGGTAGGTCCAATATGTTTCATGATGAGTGCAGTAACCGGTTGATGGAGTTTCATCGAAATCCCAAGGTTGCCTTGCACTACTTCTTTCAACCAATAAAAATATTGCACGAGAATCGGTTGATCTAAACCTAACGCTGATGCTCTGGCTTGAATCCCGGCTTCCGTTATACGTGGTCCAAAGAGCATCTCGAGTGGACTACCACTGAGACTCATGAGGAAATAGTCGATGATGGTTATGCCGAAGAGCACCGGTATCGCAATGAGCAGACGCCTAAGTATGTAACGTTTCATCTCAGTTTCCTTTCTCCGGGTTATCGGTGTTTCGGTGATCCGTATTGATCCGGGGATCCGTATTGATCAGGGGAGCGCCATCCTTTTGAGATGGTGGTTGCCCGACTAGAGGCAGTCTTGGATCAGGCTGAGGTGAGTTGCCTCCATTTCGAGGTGAGATCTCATCATTCTGAAAGGCCGCATCCGTGGTCGAGTTTTGCACCGGTGAAGTCGAGTTGCTGCGAGGATTTCCAGGATCAGATTCTGTCTCCGAAAGATCTCTATCGAACCCGATATTTAGCTCGTAGCCTTCAACTTCTTCCGGGGCTATGATCCCTCCATCCCGTAGCGCTATCGGGCAGGCCAGACAATGACTTTGGCGACAATGACATGGGAACTCATTTGCAGCCCGAATGGGCGGTATATAAACCTTACATGAAGGCTCAGCCATGGGACAACGAGGATGAAAAGAACAACCGGAAGGCAGATGAATATTCGAAGGTAACTCACCTTCAAGTAAAATTCTATGCTTATCTCGTTCCATAGGATCAGGGACCGGTATGGCTCCCAAGAGGGCTCGTGTATAGGGATGACAAGCTTCTGAGAAGAGAATCCGTGAAGGAGCAAACTCAACGATGCGTCCTAAGTACATGACTGCAACCCGCGTGCTGACATAATTAACGGCAGTCAAGCCATGACCTATGAAGAGATACGTAAGCCCCAATTCAACTTGGAGATCGAGAAATAAATTAAGGATTTGAGCTTGGATGGATACGTCCAAAGCAGAGACCGGTTCATCGGCAATAATTAAGCTAGGTCGAACGGCAAGAGCTCTTGCAATGGCAATGCGCTGGAGTTGACCGCCTGAAAACTCATGGGGGAAACGATACTTCACATCCGAAGCCAGTCCAACTAATTCCAAGAGGCGATTGACTTCCTGTTCAATCTTATTTCGCGCTACGATCTTATGCCGTTGGAGAGGGCCGGAAAGGATCTCATAGACGCTCTGCCGAGGATTCAAGGAAGAAAAAGGATCTTGAAAGACCATTTGAACTTCGCGTCGCAGATCCGGCCTATGAGGATCGTTGATGTTTCTCAGTGGCTCGCCGCGATAAAAGAGGGCACCTTCAGATGGCTTTTCTAATCCGGCTATCAATCGTCCGATGGTCGTCTTACCGGAACCGGATTCGCCAACCAAACCTAAAGTCTCACCTTGGTGAATCTTTAGATCCACATCGACAACAGCATGAACACGATCTTTCTGCCCTCCAAAGAAGTCTTTTTCACCCGCCGGGTAGAAACGTGATACACCCCGTAATTCAAGGAGCGGTTTCTCTCCGGTTTGCTCTTCAGGGCAGGGCTGATTATGAAAAGGTACGGGGCTATTCGGCAAATTAGGTATAGAGTTATTGTCTAGCAATTGACGGCTCCCATCAGGTGCTCACCGAGTTCGTCTTTGAGTTCACCTCGACTCCACCGACCACAGCGAGCTTTCCGACCATCCTCTTCTGTCTCCAGAACTTGCGCTTCATTGAAGCATCTGTCATTTGCAAAGTCACAACGCGGCGCAAAGCGACAAAATTCAATTTGATCGTAGTCTTCCGGCACCATCCCGGGGATCGCCGTCAATCTGGTATCAGGATCCATCCCTTGATGCGGAATGGATTTCATGAGTGCAGCGGTATAAGGATGATGGGGCGCAGCAAAGAGCTCATGGACTGATGCGACTTCGACAATTTGGCCGGCATAAAGCACGACGATTCGATCGGCCATCTCAGCAACCAAGCCCATATCATGTGTGATCAAGATGATGCTCATACCTTCTTCATCACGTAACTCCCGAAAGAAGCGCATGATTTGGGCTTGTATCGTAACGTCCAGCGCCGTTGTCGCTTCATCTGCAATCAAGAGGTCCGGGCTACAAGCTAAGGCGATGGCTATCATGACACGCTGGCGCATACCACCGGAAAGAGTATGAGGGTATTCGTTATAGATTTCTTTCGCTGATGGAAGCCCCACTCGCGTTAGAAGTTGAAGGGCTCTCTCTTTGGCTTCCCGACGCTTATACCCTTTATGCACCCGAAGGCTCTCAACAATCTGATTGCCAATCGTGAAACTTGGATTAAGACTGGTGAGTGCGTCTTGAAAGATCATACTGATTCGATTACCCCGGTAGTCATCCAATTGTTCTTCGCTCAATTGACGTAAATCAACGCCGTCAAAGAGAATCTCCCCTGCGGCGACGTTACCGTTTTGACTTAGAAGACCCATGATAGAAAGCGACGTCAGGCTCTTGCCGGAGCCGGATTCTCCTACCAATGCAAGGATCTCACCCGGATAAACTCGAAATGAAATATCGTCTAAATACGTGCGATCGATTCCCTCTTGAGTTCGAAACTGTGTCTTTATGCCTCTCACTTCCAGAAGCGGCTCATGTACATCCCTCACTGACATTCCTACTTTCAAATTTATGTTCATAGTTTAACAGTTTAGTTCGAAGTCATGGGCGACTTGCTCAATATCGCTTTGGATAAGTGATTCCTCTAACGATGAAAGATTCATTTTCATTCAGAAGCGCCACTGGAATCATCTTTCTCTTTCGAATAAGAGTAGAGCCTACAGATTCCTATAAGAAGCTGTAGGCTCTAAACGATATGTCTACACAGACGTCATCGATGATCGTTGTGCTATTCGGTAACGGTCCATTCATGGATGTTGAGGAAACTACCATAAACATCCGGCACTGCATTCTCTAGACGGTTGTTCACCGCACCGAGCGCAGAGATAACGTAACTGGAGAACATAGGAACTTCTTCCTGGAGAATTTCGTCGATTTGGCGATATAGCGGGATAAGCGCATCCAGCTCATCCGTGGTCTGAGTCTCCTCAATGAGAGCCGTCAGCTCTTCATTGGAGTAGCGTGGCCAGTTTTGTCCATCTCCACCGACAAGCCAAATGACGTCCGGATAGGGGTCTACGGGAGCGACTGTATATTGGACGGAGAAGATATCGTAGTCACCTGAACCAACGTCAGCAAGGAGATTCCCGATATCAAGGGTCTGGATTTCAACATCAATTCCAACTTCGCTGAGTTGTTGTTCGATAACGTTTGCTGCCTGCATGAAGGTTGGATCCCCGGAGTTGATTTTGAAGGAGAGTGTTTGTGTACCATCCCACTCGGCTTCTTCAAGAAGCTCCCGTGAACGATCCGGATCATAGGCTACCGGTTCTAAGTTTTCATCATAATATGGACTAGCGGATGTTGTGAATCCATCGACGATTACACCTTTGCCACGTAGCAACTGTTCCAAGAGCAGTTCGCGATCGATGGCATGAAGGATGGCTTGACGTACACGGACATCAGGAACATTTTCCGTATTGATGAACGTCGTTTCATTGGTCACCGGCTGACCGTAGTTAACGGTGACATTTTCAAGTTCTTCAATTGCTTCATAATCTGTCTGTGGAATATTACCTGTGGTCTGTTGGACAAAGTCTATATCACCGGATTGAAGTGCCGTGAGGATCTGAGATCCTTGCAGAACACGGATATTGACTTTAGGAAGGACCGGGGCACCGCGCCAATAGTTTTCATTAGCTACATACGTGACGTGATTGTTGCTATCGAAACTTGTCGGAATATACGGGCCTGAAACAACTTCAGGTGCTAAGAACCAAGGATCTGTCTGTAACGTTCTGCTGTCACGATCTCCCAGAATGTGACTTGGGACAGGGAGGAGGTAACGCAAATACGTATTCTCAAAGCTCACAAGCGGGACGGGGTTCTTGGTTTCAAAGACGACTGTCTTGTCATCTTCTTTGTACATGCCTTCAACCTCTTCAACGCCTTCTTCTAAGAAGCCATCGTCTCCGAAGCCTTTGACACCGTACCAAGTGCTCATCGAAGGATTGGCCAGGTCACGGCTGGTCAATTTCTTAACCGTAAAAATAACATCATCGGCCGTGACAGGTTCACCATCAGACCATTTAGCTTCTTCGCGAAGTTTCACCACGAAGGTTTGATTATCTTCAGTCGTAACCGATTCTGCGAGGACCGGTACCATTTCAAGGTCTTGGTTAAGTTCTACGATTGGATCGTATGCAAGAACTTGAGCATAACGGGCTACTTCTGTAGCGTCCATATTAATCGGGTTGATCGATGAAATGGGATCGGACATGCCGATGTTGACAATCACTTCACTTGATTCTGCATGTAGGAAACTCTGAGGAACCCAAGCGATAAGCGCGAGGACAAGGAGGGTGATAAGCCAACGATTTCTAGTGCGTTTTTGCATTCGTCTACCTCATTCTATTCATAGGACTTCACCAGATGATCAGCGAAGCCAATTTAGATTACAGCTTGAAGCAAATGAATCTAAGGTAACTCATTCTGGAAAAGTATAGGTCGCACCTAATAAAAGTTCAGTCACTTCTGACTTATGCTAAAGTTAGGCAAGTTTAAAAGAATCCATTCAAAGACTGGCTTCAGGGAATAATTATGAAGCGTGGAAAGGAAGAATGATGAGCGCGAAAGATGGAATGAACTATGCACCGAAAGGCGTTGCCCAACACGTCGTAGAGCCGGGTGAGTTTGTTTTTGCCGCTACAGCTTTGGATCATGGTCATATCGGTGGTATGTGTAATGGTCTAGTCGAGGCCGGTGGCACGCTGAAATGGGTCTACGATCCGGACCCAAAGAAAGTGGAGGCATTTCTCCAAGGCTTTCCCGATACTCAAGTCGCTGAATCTGAAGAGCAGATTCTTAACGACGATGAAGTTCAATTGGTTGCGGCAGCAGCTATCACAAACCTAAGAGCACCGCTTGGGATCCGTGTCATGGAAGCAGGGAAGCACTATTTCACGGACAAAGCTCCTCTTGTATCCTTAGAACAGTTGGCCGACGTCCGGGAAGCGGTTGAACGCACCGGCAAACGCTATTTTTGCTACTTCAGTGAACGCCTCCACGTTGAAGCGGCTGTTTATGCCGGTCAGTTGATCAAAGAAGGTCGCATCGGTAAAGTCATCCAAGTTCTCGGGACAGGCCCCCATCGCCTCAATGCTCCCAGTCGACCGGATTGGTTCTTCAAGCATGAGCAATATGGCGGTATCCTCTGTGACATTGGTAGCCACCAGATCGAACAGTTCCTTTATTACACCGGGGCTAAAGATGCGGAAATTCTTGCTGCTACGGTAGGGAATTACAACAATCCTGAGTATCCGGAATTAGAAGACTTCGGTGACTGTAAGCTCTTTGCCGATAACGGTGCGAATGGTTATTTCCGTGTCGATTGGTTTACTCCGGATGGTCTTTCAACCTGGGGTGACGGACGAATCATCATCCTAGGCACGGACGGTTACATTGAACTTCGCAAGTACGTCAACGTTGCAACCGAAGAAACGCGTGACCATGTGTTCGTGGTCGATCACGAAGGCGAGCATCACTATAAAGTTCACGGTAAGGTAGGATTCCCTTTCTTTGGTGAGTTAATTCGTGATTGTATCGACGGGACAGAAGTCGCGATGACGCAAGAACATATTTTTAAGGCTGCTGAACTTTGTGTGAAAGCTCAACTCCTTGCGATGGAGCAAAGAGCATAGGTAAGGTTATTGCGAGATTTTCAGGTAGGGAGTCCGATGGCTCCCTATTTTTCCACTCAAAAGCCTCTATATTAACCCACTGCTGCAGACACCATAGTCCGTCAATTCAAACAAGGAGGACCCAGGAACATGCAAGACAAACGGAAGATTCTAGACCTAAGTCATAGAGCACAAAGCGACATTGAAGTAGCTCTTGATGCTGTAAAGAAGGCTAAGCGTTGGGGGATTTTCGATACCCTCGGCGGAGGACTTGTATCATCCTTGATGAAGCGATCAAAAATGAAGCAGGTTGAAACTCATATTGATCACATCCATCAAACACTCTCTGAACTCGATCATGAATTGGCTACGGCCGACTTCACCGAGTTTGACCAGTCAATGGGGCGAATTGCCTTTGATGTTTATTTCGATAACATTATCACGGACTTTCGCGTCCTTGGAGAGATCGATAAGGCTCAACGTGAACTTGAGTCGCTGCAAATGAAACTGCATGCTCTCGATGAGGAAATAATAAAGAGCTAAAAAAGCGGGGAGTACGCAAACTCCCCGCTTTCATCGATTTTCCGGCTTCAGAAACTAAAGAACGTCTTCATACACTCCGTCATCGTGCAGAGCTTTGAGTTGGGCTGCGACGTGTTCTTTATCTTCGCGATAGGTAACTCCAAACCAACGATCTTCACTTTCGAGCACATCGACGGTCGCTACATTCTCTTTGATCATTTGATCGGTTGTGGTAGGGAGGAAGATCTCGGAGCGAGGCGGATTGGCCGGGACTTCTTTGCGGAAGAATTCTTCAAATCTTGCCTTGCTGTCTTCAATGAAGGCAGGACCGTAGCCCCAGAAATTCATCGAGACCAAGCTATTCGGATCAAGGACGATTGGATTCTCGGGGTCTTCATTATTGACGATTTGCCCATCCACTTTCTCAATCTTCGTCATTTCCGTGACTCCGGTCAGCTGACCGGCATCATTTACATTACATACCCCGCGTGCAACGCTGCCATGATCACTCACGGTGTTCTTCAAGCGATAACCAACCATAGCAAAGGGTGCAGGTGTCGTACCATCCGTCAAGGCGTCACGATTCTCAACCAAATATTTGTAAATGCGATCAAAGGCTTGAGGTCCGTAATAGTCATCGGCATTACAGACCGCAAAAGGCGCTCCGTCGATTGCTTCCTCAGCGCATAGAACAGCATGCGTTGTTCCCCAAGGTTTCTCACGACCTTCAGGAACAGAGAATCCGGCAGGGATCTTATCTAATTCCTGATAAGCGTACGCCACATCCATTTTCTTGGCGGTTCGATTGCCGATAACCTCTTTGAAATCTTCAGCAATCATCTCTTTGATGATAAAAACAACTTTCTTGAATCCTGCTCTTCGCGCATCGTGGAGGGCATAGTCGATGATGATTTCGCCGTTTGGACCCACCGGATCAATCTGTTTCAAACCTCCGTACCGGCTCCCCATACCTGCTGCTAAAATGACTAATACTGGATCTTTCATTTTCTCTTAATCCTTTCAAATGTGCTTATCTATTATCTCCGTAAGGAGACGATGAATCCTCTAACAAACACCAACAAGCGATGGGCAATTATGCTGTGTAACCATTAGGATTGTTTGACTGCCAGCGCCAGCTGTCTTCACACATCTCCAAGAGTTCGTATTCTGCCTTCCAACCCATGAGTTCTTCTGCCAGGGTGGGGTCAGCGTAACACGTTGCAATATCACCCGGTCGTCTTGGCGCAATGACATATGGGATATCGCGACCGACGACTTCAGAGAAAGCCTTGACCATGTCCAAGACGGAGTAACCGTGACCTGTTCCCAGATTAATCGTCAATAGTCCCGGATGATTCTCCATATAATGGAGCGCTTCCACGTGGCCCTTCGCTAAGTCGACCACGTGAATGTAGTCGCGAACGCCGGTGCCGTCAGGTGTCGGATAATCATTGCCGAAGATCTTAAGAGCATCGAGTTTACCGGCAGCAACTTGTGTGATGTAGGGGACGAGATTATTGGGGATACCGTTAGGATCTTCACCAATAAGGCCTGATTTATGAGCACCAACCGGATTGAAATAGCGTAGTCGAGCAATGTTCCAGGTCTTATCGGCTTTTGCAATGTCCAAGAGAATTTGCTCAATCATGAGCTTGGTGTACCCGTAGGGATTTGTAGCTGAAAGAGGAAAATCTTCTTTGATCGGAACTGTATGGGGATCGCCGTATACTGTGGCCGAGGAAGAGAAGACAAAAGTCTTTACACCGTACTCGCGCATGCAATTGAGGAGATTTAATGTAGAGACGAGGTTGTTTGTATAGTATTCAAGCGGTTTGGAGACGCTCTCGCCTACGGCCTTGAAGGCTGCAAAGTGGATGACACTATCGATTTCCGGATGATCATCAAAGAGTTTCTTGCATGCCTCGGGCTTACTTAGGTCTACTTCGACGACAGGGATTTCACGATGGACAATTTTCTCAACCCGGCGCACAGCCTCCGGCGATGAGTTTGAAAAATCATCTGCGATTAAAACGTCATAACCTGCTTCAATTAACTCGATACAGGTATGGCTACCAATATAGCCGGCACCACCACTCACAAGAACGGTCATAATCATCTCCTCCAAACGTACTTTATCTGTATTTTCCTACTTACTTTAATCCGACTTCCTAGATAATACTAGTAAAATAATAGGATCTATCGGTCCGGGTTTTGATGTTTCAAGAATGTTACAAAATATAACGTTCAAATAACAAGTGTTGAGTGTTCGCTATTCTTTCCTTGGAATTCCGCGTTGTTACCGGACATCGCTGAAATTGTGAAGACTTGCGTAGAGGTTCACGTTAGGTATACCATATGCATGCTTATTGCCAATGACCTACCACTAGATGTTGTGGTTGTGTTAAATATAAGAGATAATATGGCTTCCTGCCCTTCGAGAGCTAAGTGAGCAGAGAAATAAGGAGATAAACATGGAAGATTATAGCAACATCCAAATGCGTGAGGATCTCTATCGCCTCGAGGATATCCCGTCAGCCATCATCAAGCGTGACGGAACCCGCATGCCCTTTGACGCCTATAAGATCCGTGAAGCTATCCGTAAAGCGAATCAAACGATTCCCTATGAAGCGGTCAGTGAAGAAGAACTTGATCAAATCACTCGCGACGTAGTAGCTCATTTCAATGCTTCGGATACCCCCGGGGTGGAAGAAATTCAAGACGTGGTTGAAGAAACGCTGATGTTGGCCGAGAAGGTTCAGACTGCAAAGGCTTACATCCTTTATCGCCAAGAACGTCAGAAATTGAGGATGAGCTCAGCAGACTTGATGAGCCTATTTAAGGATATCACCTTTGCCTCTTCCGCCGATGTGGACCTTAAGCGTGAAAATGCCAACGTCGATGGTGACACGTCGATGGGTATGATGTTGAAATATGGTTCAGAAGCATCCAAGTACTTCGTCGATCATTTCATCTTGCCGCAGGATATGGCCGAAGGGCATAGAGTTGGTGATATCCATATTCATGATAAAGATTTCTACATGCTGACGGAAACCTGCTGCCAGATCGATTTAATCAAACTCTTCGAACACGGTTTCTCGACGGGACACGGCTACTTGCGAGAGCCTCAATCTATTGCAAGTTATGCTGCCCTGGCTTGTATTGCAATTCAAGCCAACCAAAATGAAATGCATGGCGGACAGTCCGTCCCGAACTTTGACTATGCCATGGCAAAGGGTGTCAATAAGAGTTGGCGCAAGGCTTGGGTTGACAGCATGAAAACCCTCTATGCCTGGATCCTTGAGATGGAGCAAGGTATGGATTTCGAAGCTGCCATGACGAAAGCTGAAGACGTCCAAGACGCCTTCGTCGCAGCCAATCCTTCCTTGGACTTGTCGCTCGATAATGCTGAAGCTGTTGCAGAACGTTTGACAACGTGGTTTATCGAACACGATCTCCTGGATGAATCCCAAACAAAGCACTTAGCAGAAGCCGTTAATCGCAAAACCTATTCAATGTGTAAGCGTGAGAGTGATCAGGCGATGCAGGCTTTGATCCATAACCTCAATACCATGAACTCCAGAGCCGGTGCTCAAGTTCCTTTCAGCTCTTTGAACTATGGGACTGATACCAGTCCGGCAGGACGCATGGCCATTGCCAGTCTTCTTAAAGCAACTCAAGAAGGTTTAGGAAGCGGTGAAACAGCCATCTTCCCGGTCCAGATCTTTAAGGTCAAAGAAGGCATCAATTACAATCCTGAAGATCCAAACTATGATCTCTTCCGCGAGGCGATGAAAACATCAGCTAAGCGACTCTTCCCGAATTTCAGCTTCCTCGATGCGCCGTTTAATGCCCAGTATTATCGGGAAGGAGACTATAATTCGGAAGTTTCCTATATGGGTTGCCGCACTAGGGTGATGGGCAATGTCCATGATCCGGAGCGAGAAGTGACCAGCGGCCGCGGCAATTTGTCCTTTAGCTCGGTCAATTTACCTCGGCTTGCAATCGAAGCCAGGGGAAACAAGACGAAGTTCTTTAGTGACCTCGATGAAAAGATCGACCTCATCTTCCGACAGCTTCTTCAGCGCTTTAACATCCAGGCACGTAAGACGGCACGAAATTATCCGTTCTTGATGGGACAAGGCATTTGGCTTGATTCCGAGAAGTTAGACATCGATGAACCCATTGAAGAAGTTTTGAAACATGGGACGTTGACGTTAGGCTTCATCGGCTTGGCTGAAACCCTGGTTGCTTTAACCGGTGAACATCACGGTCAGTCTGAAGCAGCACAGAAACTAGGTCTCGAAATTGTTAGCCATATGCGTCAGCGTTGTGATGAGAAATCCGCCAAGACCGGATTGAATTTCAGCCTCATCGCAACTCCTGCAGAAGGCCTCAGTGGACGTTTTGTCCGTCTGGATCGTGAACGTTACGGGAAGATCCCCGGTGTGACGGATCATAACTACTACACGAATTCCTTCCACATCCCTGTCTACCATCCCATCGGCGTGTTTGAGAAGATTGCTTTAGAAGCCCCTTATCATGCTCTGACGAATGCCGGCCATATCAGTTATGTTGAACTCGACGGGGATACAATGAAGAATCTCGATGCTTTTGAAGCAGTTATTCGAGCTATGAAAGAGGCCGGGGTTGGCTATGGCTCCGTGAACCATCCGGTCGATCGAGACCCCATTTGCGGTTACCTAGGCGTTATCGATGAAGTTTGTCCGCGTTGTGGACGTCGCGATGGTGAAGCTATTTCGGTTGAGCAAATGCGTGACCTCATCAAGCGTTATCCGGATGTTCCTGAAGCGTTCCAAGCTAAGATATAGTGGCAAACTAATTGGGAAGAACCTACGGGCTTTACTTTAGATTGATCCTTTGCAGTTGTTAATGCTGTTTATTTACATCAGAGATTATTTGTCGGCTAAGTCCGACGGGAGGTTAAGAACATGAAAGAGAAGAGTATTGGACAAGGTGTTAAGTTTCAAAGAATCCGTCGCATCACGGGGTATCTCGTTGGCACGGTAGATCGCTTCAACGATGCGAAGCGTTCCGAAGTCGAAGATCGCGTGAAGCATTCCGTTAACCGCTAATGTCAACGTTACGAATAGCCGGAATAGTGCCCGAGTCTATCACTGATGGACCGGGCTTTCGTTATGCGATCTTTACACAAGGTTGTCCCCATGGCTGCCCGGGTTGTCATAATCCCGAGACTTGGCCTATGGAAGGCGGGAACCTTATGAGCATTCAAGAGATTTACGATGATTATCGTTCAAGATCTCACTTGCGCGGTTTGACGCTAAGTGGCGGTGAACCATTTGAACAAGCCGCAGCTTCAGCCGAGATTGCCAAGCTAGTGCATGAGGCAGGGGGAGACGTCCTGGTTTATACCGGGTATCTCCTTCAAACATTACAAACAAAAGCCCAAACAGATCCACCCGTGGCCGCTCTCCTCGAGGCTGCAGATTACCTCATCGATGGGCCGTTCATCATGGCACAGCGAGACTTGAGTCTCCAATTTCGTGGCAGTGCTAACCAAAAACTCTATCGCAAGGTTGAGAACGAGTGGGTTCCTTGGGAGCTCAAAGACTGGAATTGATCGTCCGAACTCACTATTATTCAGGCGATACTAATAAACAAAAGCATGAAAGGAATCACCTATGTCAGACAGAAATGAATTCATCCAACTTCGTAGGCTTAGCTCTATGGCGAAGATCTTTCCCCAACAACTTCCTCTTAAAGGTTCAGAACTCATTCGTTTAAGTGGACTTGCAGACGAACGCTTGGCTTTTCAAGTGGCAGCTTGTAATTTTCATCAATGGATGCGTCATTACAAAGTTGATGTCATCATTGAACAAAAAAACGATCATGACTGGGAAGAAATCGACCAACCCTCTGCGGTGAAGCTCTATGAAATCAAGAACACACCGGCTAACTTCACCGTCCTTCCTAAAACCATGCGAGACAGCAGCTATCTTTCAGGTGACGAAGGACAGTACCCTGATCTACTTCTACCATTATCTTCCGGCGATACGATTCTCTTGGTTCCGGACCAATGGCAAGGAATCTATGTTGAATTCAATGCCTCGCGTGATCTAAAACCCGGAAAGTACCGCGTCCGGGTCCGTTACAGTTCGACGCAAGAAGCTGTTGATGCTTCGGCAGACGTAACACAAACGATGGAAATTCTCGAGGTTTCCTTAGCCGAAGAGAAGGTCTGGCATACGGAATGGTTCCATGCGGACTGTATCGCTGATTACTACGAAGTTGAAGTGTGGTCTGAAGAACATTGGCAAGCCATTGAGAGTCAAATCGCTATGGCTGTCGATCATGGGATCAATTTGCTCTTGACGCCGCTCTTTACACCTCCGCTCGATACCGCTGAAGGCGGTGAAAGAACGACGGTTCAGCTTGTCGACATCACGGAAACCGGGGATTTAGAGTGGACGTTTGACTTCACCCGTTTTCACCGCTGGGTGAATCTGGCGCTGGATCTTGGCGTCAAAGGCTTCGAACTATGCCACCTCTTCACGCAGTGGGGTGCGAAAGCTGCTCCGAAGATCATGGTAAATAAAGATGGCGAACTCATTCGTCGCTTCTTCTGGGATACACCGGCTAACGGTGAATATGCTGATTTCCTCCATGCTTTCTTACCTGAACTCTTGAAAGAGCTCGATGAGCTCGGGATCAGAGAGAAATCCTTCTTTCATGTTTCCGATGAGCCATCAAAGCATAACTTGGAGAACTATCGTACAGCGCTTAATGTTGTTGCCGATATCCTGAAAGATGAGATGAGGATCGATGCTTTATCTGACTATGCATTCTATGAAGAAGGTTTGGTTGAGCATCCGATTCCGGCAAACAATCATATCCGGCCTTTCTTAGATGGTGAAGTGAAAGACCTCTGGACATACTATTGTACGGGCCAAGCCTTGGATGTTTCCAATCGCTACTTTAGTTTACCGGGCGTACGCACTCGCATTATTGGGATCCAGATGTTCAAGTACAACATCAAAGGGTTCCTCCATTGGGGATATAACTTCTATAACGCTCAGTATTCGACTCACATGATCAATCCATTCTGCAATTCGGATGCGGATGGCGGATTCCATGCCGGTGACCCTTACTTGGTTTACCCCGGTAATAAGTATGAGGCTTGGGGTTCATTGAGACTAAAGTGGATGCAGGAGGCTTTTCAGGATCTAAGAGCTCTTCAAGCATTAGCTGATGCGACATCCCATGAAGACGTCGTTGCCTTGATCGATGAGGGACTCGAAGAAGAAGTGACGTTTGAAAATTTCCCGAACAGCGAGGTCTATCTCTTGAATCTTCGTCGCAAAGTGAATGAGCGCTTGGCTAATAAATAAGACCTGATCGCTCCGAGGCCATGCTACATTCCCATCTAAGGACAAGTAGCGCTGTTTGCGTTAGACTTAAGTTTCGAACCCAAGGGTACCCTTTGAAAGATCAATCGACCCTTGGGTTATAGTTACCGTCTGATGAACAGAAATGGGTGCTGTATTGTCCATGAAGAATGAACTCTATACGAGGGAACGAGCCTATTTAGCAGATGTGCAGGCGTACTTGCGTCGTGAAATCGAAACTCTAACCGATCGCCTCCAAAGGCAGAAGGAAGAGGATCGTGAGACGAAGGCACAAGCCTATGCTGAGGGCCTTGAGTTTAAAGAAGGCGGAGGACTCGTTGATTCCGCCCAAGTCCAAGATAGTTTACGCCGTAATTTTCATCGACAAGAAGAGATGGAAGCGCGCCTAACGCTCTTAAAGAGTCTCTTGGCACAACCCTATTTTGCTCGCATTGATCTCCGCATGACGCCCGATGAAACCCTCAGGTCTTGTTATATCGGTTTAAGAGATCTCGTCGATGAGCGAGCCATGACTCAATGGGTCGTCGACTGGCGCTCACCGGTTGCAAGTTTATATTACGAAGGTGAAATAGGTCACAATCACTATGAAACGCCCCGTGGTCAACGCGAGGTCGAGCTCGTTGATAAGTACCAGTTCCTCATCCGCGATGGGGAAATTGAAGAGATCTATCGTCAATCCGATGAACGATACGACCGTATGCTTCACGAAGTGCTCTCCGAACATGCCTCGCCACGACTTGAAGCAATTGCTGCGACGCTTCAGAAAGAGCAAAATGCCGTCATACGGACCTCGCCCGAGCGCGATCTCATCTTGGTTGGGGTTGCCGGCTCCGGAAAGAGTTCTGTTGCTATGCACCGAGCAGCGTGGCTCCTTTATCGTAATCCTAAACTTCAAGCTTCCGACATTCTTCTTATCTCACCTAATCGCCAGTTTACCGAATACATTGCCGACATCCTGCCGACGCTTCAAGGAGATCCTCTGCGCTCGATGACCTTCGAGCAACTTTGTAGAGATGTGGTGAGTCGAGTTGAAGGTCGTTATAGGAATTACACTTATCCTGAGCCAACGTGGGAGCGTGCCAATGCAATGGGTAAACCTGAGTTTTGGCGTAAGTGGACAGAATTTATCGACAAATTTGTCGCGGAGAGTTTCAACCCCGCGCCCGTATCCTTTGCTAGACATCAAGTCTCGTCAGAGGAGATAGCTCAGCTCTGGGAAGAAAACACATCGCACTTACCCCTCTATAAGAGAGCCGAAGCGGTCCTCCAACTTCTTCTTGAACGTTATCGTCACCGCAGAATACTTTGGCATCGCGATAAAGTTCTGGAACAAATTGAAGCAATGCTGCCGGTTTATAATCTGCGTGAACTCTTGGATCTGGGTTTGGCAGCTGTAGGCCAAGAACCCGGCAAACAACGCTTGGATCAATTGGATCTATCGTTGCTGGCATCTTTGGTCCTGGTCTTTCATGGCGTACCGTCGGACTATGATGTCAAACATCTCATGGTCGATGAAATGCAAGATCTTATGCTATGGCAGCATGCTTTCTTGGCAGAAATTTTCCCGGCAACGAAGACCATTCTGGGAGACCTGCACCAAGCTTTGACATTTATAGCGGAAGAAACCTATCTCGATGATCTTATCCGGATCTATGGTGGTGCGGAGAGAGTGCTCCATCATGACTTCCACATTGCGTACCGCTCGTCGTGGGAGATCTCCGAATTCAGCAAACGGATCGTGGGTGCAGAGGAAATTGAGTCTCTGGAACGTCATGTTAAACCAGTTAGAGTTGTTCTAGGTGATCAGGTTGATGAGCAATTGATCCGAGACTTTGCCGCTGCTGTGGAGATGGCTGAGCATAACAGCTATGCAATCCTTTGCGCCGACATGGATGTCGTCGAAGGACTTCAGGATTTAGCGGAACAACTCGAAGGACCGATGTTGAAGAGTACACCGACCTTTGTAGAGGGTGAGATATCGACCTTGATCTTAACCCCAACCATGGCTCGGGGGATGGAGTTCGATAGCGTATGGATCTATAGCCCTACGATTCCTGGCCCATCGGATCAACAACATCGACAAGCTCTATATGTCTCTGCAACACGCGCCTTGCATGATCTTTCGTTGTACACCGAGTCAACCATAGAATCCTTATATGAGCTTGGGATTGACGAAGATGCTGACTACTGGATTGTGGAGGAAAGGGCATGAGGGCAGTCATCCAAAGAGTGACCTCGGCTTCAGTATCGATCGACGGGGTCGTGCGTGGACAGATTGGTCATGGTTTTGTTGTTTTATTTGCCGCCGGTGCAGAAGACACTGCAGACCTCATCGAGCCGTTCTGGGCTAAGATGGAGCGCTTGCGAATTTTTGCCGATCAAGAAGGCAAAACAAACTTGAGTCTCTCGCAAGTCGAAGGTGAAATTCTCTTAATTCCTCAGTTCACATTATATGCAAATGCCCGACGAGGTAATCGTCCCTCATTTACGGAAGCTGCCCGACCCGAAGAGGGCGAAGCCTTGTTTGAAGCTATAAAAGAATTAGCCCATGCTACGTTTCCCGGGAAAGTACAATGGGGTGTCTTCGGGGCTGACATGCAAGTTGAACTTGTCAATGATGGACCGTTTACCGTTATATTAGATAGCAAGACATTATTTAAATCGTGAGCCTAAACCATAGATGGGTTAGGCTCATTATTATGGATTCTATGGATTAAGTAGCAAAGAAAGAAGGATCAAACATGTTGAGCGATATTGAAATTGCCCGTCAAACGATGCCACGCCCCCTTAGTGCGGTTGCAGAAGAATTGGGGATCCCCAATGAAGCTCTCTTGGCTTACGGTCACACGAAGGCAAAGGTGGATGTCAAGCGCCTCGAACCAAAAGAAGAGGGTCGAATAGTCCTAGTTACGGCGATTTCCCCAACCCCAGCTGGAGAAGGCAAGACGACGACAACGATTGGCTTAGCCGATGCCTTGCGTTCTCTAGGTCATAGCAGCATGGTCTGCCTTCGTGAGCCTTCGATGGGTCCCGTGTTCGGTATGAAAGGCGGTGCAACGGGTGGCGGTTATGCTCAAGTCATTCCGATGGAGGAGATTAACCTACATTTTACGGGTGACCTCCATGCGATTGGCGCTGCAAACAACCTCATCGCAGCATGTCTTGATAATCACATGTACTGGAACAACGAACCAAAACTGGATCTTGAACGAATTCTTTGGCGCAGAGTGGTTGATATGAATGATCGCTCTTTGCGGAATATAGAAGTCATGCGTGGGATTAAGCAAGATCGATATGTCTATGAAACGGGCTTTGATATCACCGTTGCTTCAGAAATCATGGCTGTATTTTGTTTGGCTAAAAACAGAGATGATCTCAAGCAAAGATTAGGGGAAATCATCGTTGCGTATACGGTGGACGGTGAAGCTTTTAGAGTCTCTGATCTCGGGATTGAAGGTTCACTGGGTGTTTTACTGGATCAGGCGATCGATCCTAACTTGGTGCAAACGCTCGAAGGAACTCCTGCGTTTATCCATGGTGGACCGTTTGCCAACATTGCACATGGCTGTAACAGCTTGATTGCGACTAAGACTGCGGCTCAATTGGTCGATATTGTCGTTACGGAAGCAGGCTTTGGTGCTGATCTGGGAGCCGAGAAATTTCTTCACCTCAAAGCGCCGCAAGCGGGGATATGGCCGTCCGCTGCTGTCGTTGTCGCGACGATTAGAGCTCTAAAGCATCATGGGGGTGCGGTCGATCTCAAGAGTTCCAATCCGGATGCCGTGCGACGTGGTCTGCCAAACCTCTTACGTCATCTTCAGATAATGGCAGAATTTGGACTTCCTACAGTCGTAGCCCTCAATCATTTTGCGACAGATACAGAAGAAGAACTCGAAGTCGTAGCAGATGCTTGTGCGGAACGCGGGATCCGTCTAGCTCACTCAAGAGTCTTTGCTGAAGGTTCTCTCGGCGGCCAAGATCTAGCAAATAAAGTGCTGGAAGCTATGGCAGAAGAGTCTGAACCCAAACGCCTATATTCAATCCAAAACTCTATTGAAGAAAAACTCCAAGTGCTTGTGAACAAGGTTTATAGTGGCAGAAACGTTGTATTCTCCGATGAAGCACGCCAGCAAGCTGAAGAAATTTCAGCCTTGGGTTATGGCAATCTCCCGGTTTGTGTTGCTAAAACACCGAACTCTTTCACCGATGATCCTAAGCTCTTAGGTGCGCCGGAAGATTTCGATCTCCATATTAGGGAATTGAGGCTTCGTGCGGGAGCCGGATTCATTGTCTGTTTAGCGGGAAGCATTATGACGATGCCGGGGTTATCAAAAGTTCCTCAAGCCAGAAGCATCGATCTCGTCGATAACGAGATCGTTGGTCTTAGCTAAACTAAGTTGATTTTCTTGATTAGAATCCTTACACCTCCTAAGCAATTCTTGAGCAATTCTTGGGAGGTGTCTTAATTTGTTGCAACTTCGTTCGTGTCGAGGCTACGCCTTAGACTCACCAATGGGTAAACCATGGCTTTACGCCCGATAATCACCCCCGGATTTAGGACAGATTGGCTGCCCACTTCACTTTCCTCACCTAGAATTGCGCCACATTTAGGAAACGTTGGAACGTTTTCATGGGTCACCGGTAAATTATCTAAGCGAAGACGGATGGGTTTATGGTCTAAGCGAAAATTAGAGGTTATGGCACCGGCCCCTAAATGCGCCTTGTTACCTAAGATAGAATCACCAACGTAGTTGTAATGACTGGTCTGAACCTGATCTCCAAGCCAGCAATTTTTAAATTCGCAGGCATGCCCGATGATGCAATCTGCGCCTATGCGTACATTTTCCCGAATCCAGGCTCCGGGTCTGATCTCGGTTCGCGGACCAACAATGCACGGACCGTTGATAACAGCCGTAGGATGAACCTTAGCCTCGCTATGGATGACGACTTTCTCATCCGGTCGACTAAGGGGATGAAGGGTTGTGAAATTTACTTCTAAGATGAGGTCCTCAAACAATGTGGCAAGTTCCTCGATGACCCGCCAGTATTCGCCTTGGAGGCTATCCCAATAGTTACGGTTAAAGGTAGGAGGGGTCGGGAATTGCTTTTTGAGATACGTTAGTAGATCTAAAGGACTAGATGAATGAATGCTGTGATTATGGTTTGCTTCGTGGCCTTTATGCATGGTTCATTACCTTTCTTTCAAGCGAACATCAATTAACAGTATGTTCTAAGCTTGCTTCTTTCTCATGCTCTTCCTCGTTTCTACCTATGCTAAGATAATGACATTCTTTTTACTGCGTCGGTAAAGAGGGGAGTATTTATTGAGCTATATCGAAGCAAGAAACGTCTCAAAAATCTATCAAAGCGGTGAAGTTAAAACTGTTGCTGTCGATGAAGTTAATTTTACATTTGAAGAAGGTGAATTTGTCGTCATCGTGGGCCAGTCCGGTGCCGGCAAGACGACTTTACTCAATCTCTTGGGAGGGATGGATTCCCTAACCAGTGGATATATGAGGATTGAAGATCGAGATTTGCATGAGGCTTCATTGCGAGATCTTACAAGTTATCGACGCCACGACATTGGATTTGTCTTTCAATTTTACAACCTGGTACCTAACCTTACAGCGCTTGAGAATGTGGAGTTGTCAGCAGAAATTGCAAAGAACCCTTTTGATTCGCTAGATATCTTGCGGCAAGTTGGCCTGGAAGATAAAAGTCAAAATTTCCCGGCCCAGCTCTCCGGTGGTGAACAACAAAGAGTGGCGATTGCTCGTGCTTTGGTAAAGAACCCAAAACTCATGCTATGTGATGAACCCACCGGTGCCTTGGATTACGAGACCGGTAAGTCTGTTCTAGCTTTGCTCCAAAGAATGAGCCGACAACATAAGATGACCATGATTATCATCACTCATAACGCCGTAATTGCAGAAATTGCGGATCGAGTTTTAAGGATGCGCTCAGGAAAAATCAGTGAGAATTATCTCAACGAGAAACCGAAGCTGGTTGAGGAACTGAGTTGGTAATATGAAAGGTCTCTTTAAGACTTTTATTCGAAGTCTAAGAAGCAGCATCACCCGATTCTTAGCTATCTTCTTTATCAGTTTCTTGGGAGTAGGTTTCTTTGCGGGAATCAATACCGTTGAGCCGGTCATGATCGATTCGGCCCAGACGTATTTCGATGCCAATAACTTGTCCGATATCACGATCATCAGTCCTTTGCCGCTTAATGAAGAAGACATCATGGCTTTGAGGACAAGTCCCAACGTCGCTGACCTTGATCCTTCGCGTTTTGCTGATGTCTATATGCAGTCCGGAGATTTAAATCTACCGGTCCGTTTCTTTGAGCTACCACCTCCAAGAAGTAATGCCCTAGACCGACTTCAATTAGTTGAAGGTAGACTGCCGGAAAATTCAAGAGAAATCCTTATGGATGCCTCGGTGTCGACTTTAGGTGGCCAGGACGTTGGCATTGGGGCAACTATTAAGGTCTATGAGCCTCAGGCTGAAGATACCGGACATGACTTGAGGTTTAGCAGTTATGAGATCGTCGGCACAGCACATTCTCCACTCTATCTAACGTATGAAAGAGATGCCACCATCTTGGGAAGCGGGTCGATTGCAGCAAATGTCTTTGCGATGCCCGGGGCATTCTTAGGTGAGAAGACCAATTATCTTAAGCTCAGGATGCGTGATTTGGAAGGGCTTGATTTCAATAGCGCAGAGTTTGAAGAGCGTTCGGAAGATTGCCAAGAGGGTCTCCAAGAGTGGGGTGAAGAGGTTTACGCCGCTAAGACGGAAGAGCTGCGCGATCGTTTTGAAGCGCAGCGTGCCCTTTTTGAAGATGAAAAAGAGAAAGGTAATATAGCGCTAGCTGAAGCTGATGAGAAGATTGCTGCAGCCCGCCAAGAATTAATCGATGCGCAAGAAGAACTTGATCAAGGCATAGAAGAAGGTAAAGCGGAACTGGAAGCAGCGGCTGCAGAAATCGAACAAGCGAAGAAGGATCTGGCAGAAGGAGAAGCGCAATTACTGGCTGGCGAGTTGGAACTTGCAAGAGGAGAAGCTCAATACATGTCCGCAGGTATTGAGATTGCCCTTGGTCGATCCGAGTTAAGCCAAGCCTGGCAAACGCTTGAGATGTCGCGTCAAGCACTCAATGGAATAGCGGATCTTATCGATGAAAATGAAACCAAACGTGCCCAAATGCTTACGGATAGGGAGTGGCTTGAACAAGTCTTAGCCGGTTTACCGGCCCCTGTGGATCAGAATTATCTCAATCAGCTAGCTGTGGTGATCGATATCTATTCAACTGCCGGTGCAGCCCAATTACGCCTCTTGGATCCAACAAGTGTAACAACCCCTTATACCGTCATGACCATTATCCAAAGTACGGTTGGGATGATGGATGCCCTTGCCGTGCAGTGGGAGTCTGCAGCCCAAGAATTAATCCCTATCTATAGCACGGCATTGGCAGAGTATGAGCAAGGAAAAGCTCAGTATGAAGCAGGGCTTGCTCAATATCAGGTCGGTGCTGCCGAGTATAGCGCCGGTGGACAAGCTCTGGCGGAGGGAAGAACAAAACTTCGGGAAAGTTCACGCGAAATAACCGACGGTAAACTGGCCATCCGAGACGGTGAAGATGAAATCGCTGCAGGATGGGAAGAGCTTGAGGAGAAGCAGGCTGAGGGTCAAGCCCTCATCGATGCCGGATGGATCGAGCTGGAGAATGCTGAAGGTGTCTTAGCGACTGAAAGACTCAATGCAGAAGATATGATTCAAGATGCAGAAGAGCTATTGAGCGGAGTTGAGCGTCAGATTCGAGAACTTCCCGGAACCTGGTTTGTCTATCGCAATATGGATATCCCCGGTTTCGCAGGGTATGCTGCAGATGCTGAACGCATCGGCGCGGTAGGAAAGATCTTCCCTTTGTTCTTCTTCTTGGTCGCGGCGTTAGTCTCGCTCACGACGATGACCCGAATGGTCGAAGATGAACGCCAACATATGGGCCTTCTGCGAAGCTTGGGGTACGGGCGATTTGCCACGGCTACAAAATACTTGGCCTATGCCTTACTTGCCACGATCTTAGGCTCTGTTGTAGGCGGTTATACGGGTCTATGGGCCTTTCCAACGATCATTACTTGGGCATACAGAATCCTCTATACCATCCCGACGTTCCACTTGCAGTTCCAAAACGAATACTTAACAGCATCCGTCCTGCTCCAGATTTCAATCACGTTGAGTGTAACGGTTATCGCTCTCGTACGGGTCTTAAAAGAAAAGCCCGCTACGCTTACGTTACCAAAAGCACCGCGACCGGGTAAGCGAATTCTCCTTGAGCGGATCAAGCCTCTGTGGCGGGTCTTAGGTTTCTCACAAAAACTCACCGTTCGAAATATCTTCCGCTACAAAGTGCGTTCAGCTATGACCGTGATCGGTATTGCGGGATGTACAGCACTACTTGTTGCAGGATTAGGTATAGGGGATTCCATCACTGATATTCTAAATATCCAGACAAAGAAAATATGGAATTACGACATGCTAATGACCTATGCAATGGGCCAAGAAACGGATCAAGCGAAGCGAGACGTTGAAGGCATCATTGATGAAAGCAGCTTGGAAATGGAGCGTGTATCGCTCAATACTAAACCGGCGAGAGTGCGTCTGCCCGGAGGTAAACTCGTTCCGGCTAGCTGGATGAGTTTTGAAGACTCAACGACCCCATATGAAAAGCCCTTCATTCGTCTGGAGAACCGTTTGACCGGTGAACCTCAGAGCCTGGAGGATGAAGGCGTGGTTGTAACAGAGAAATTAGCTGAAAATGCTGACGTTGGCGTGGGTGACACGTTGGAGTGGATGGATGTCGACGGTAGGGTCTACGTAGATAAGGTCATTGGTATCAGTGAAAACTATGTCGAACACTATCTCTACATGAGTGAAAGTGCATATGAGCATGTGACGCTGCATGATTTTGAGTCGAATGTATGGTTATTGAGAGCAGCGGAAAATGATATGCCGCAAGCTGAGAAAGATGCGATCCTGGAAGACTTGAGTCGACAATTTGCAGAAAACGATGAGGTCGTCCTTGTAACATTGATGCACGAGATGGTCGATACAATCGACAATATGCTGGAACCCATCGGTTTGGTGGTCGTGGTCATCATTGTTACTGCAGCACTCTTGGCTTTTGTTGTGCTCTATAACCTTGTAAGTATAAGCATCGGTGAGCGGGAACGAGAGATTGCCACCATTAAAGTGTTGGGTTTCTTTAACCGCGAAGTGTCGAACTATATATTCTCCGAAGTCTTCGTCTTAACAACCATCGCTTCCTTTATAGGCCTTGTATTAGGGTACGTGCTACATATTTACATCATTCTCACCGTTGAAACGGATAATACTATGTTCGGGCGTAATATCCATTGGGATAGCTTTGTTATTGCTTTCGTCCTTACCCAAATCTTCACCCTCTTAGTTGCCATAACTATGCATTTCAATTTACAGAAAATTGACATGATAGATTCACTCAAGTCATTGGAATAGGAGTTTACTCCGCTTAGATTTCGCTATGATAGATTCATTAAGAAATATTGAAATACATCTGTAACAGGATTATTTCAGAAGGGGTTTTACATGAGGAAACGCTTGCCGATTTTAGTGTTTGTTTTTCTTTCCATTTTCAGCTTCTCTATCAGTGCGGAACGTGCGGACACGCCTGCCCTTGGGAACGAAGCCGAGAATTCGTCCGTTGTCGCCCCATTCGAGCATGTCCATGAAACGGTTTTGAATCGTCAAGGTGGGCTTTGGATCTCGCCGGTTACAAATCAGAGTCCGGTTCAATTGAGAGCACAGAAGAGAGAAGAGCAACAAGAACGCAACGTCAATGAAGAGACGAAAAATGAAGCAGAATCCTTAGCCCCTATGGCTGAAAATTCAGACGAGATGGTCGATACAACACAGTATTCAGTGGATTGGGAATACTATTTGAGCATTACAAGCCCAGAGGAAACTGCTTACAAGCTTCTTTACTATAATCATGAGCTGGAGGAAGTAGAGTATTTATATCCAACGATTACCCTCGAGGAGTTTATCGAAGAAGCAGACCCGATTATTTATTCCGTCTTTAATGCATCTTGGCGCGGGCAAGAAGAAGAGCTCAAAGTTCTTCTAGAAGACCTGGCGGAGCGCTATGGTGATGTGCTCTTTATCATGGTTGATGCTGATAGCTTACCCAAAGAAAGTTTGAGCCGTTACCTGGTTCGGGAGCTGCCCTTCTTTCTGATCTTCCGTGAAGGAAATATTATGAGCCAAGTTGAGGGGTATCATTCCGGTTTTTCATCTGCTATAGAGCAAAGTTTAGTGGATATCTTGGAGTCCTAAATGAGTTTGGAAATTGAGCGTAAATGGATGATAGATCAAGACCTCCCAGAAGACTGGGAGGTTTTACTTGAAGAAAATGTATGGACAACATACATCCTTGATGAGCCTGAACTTCGAGTTCGAAAGCGTGGCGACCGAGAGACCGTTATCACGTTGAAGTGGCCGGTCGACAGCTCAGGCCTAGTAAGAGAAGAAATTGAAACTCAAATTACCGATGACGATTTTGTGCGCATGACGGCAGGGAGGGAACTCCTGAGGCGTGAAGATAGACATTTGAGATTACCCACCGGTGAGGTGCTGCAATTTTCGTATATTCCGGATCTAGATAGAACGTACGGTGAGTTAGAGTTTGAAACAGAAGAAGCGGCTAGATCTTTTGTTCCGCCATTCCATTGGGGCCGGGAAGTCACGGGCCGAGTAGAAGATTCCTTTCGTGCCGTTTTCGATACATGGCAACGTGGAGCTTTCTCGGGACTTTATTACAGTGAGCCGGAGATATTGACCGCTGATGTAGAAGTCTTAGACGTTCGCGGTCATCAGGTAAGGATAGATCGGCAGATATTCTATCCTGAAGGTGGTGGTCAACCGGGAGATCATGGTCGACTAGGTCCATGGGAGGTGAAAGACACTCTATGGGTCGATGAAGCCATCTGGCTCGTCTTGGACCGTGACGCAAAGGTTTTGCCCGGAGAACGTTTCACGGCTTCGATCGATGCACCTCGGCGACAACAATTCAGACGTCAACATACAGCTGAACATTTGCTTTCAGGCCTGGCACTTAAACACTATGGTGTACACAATCGTGGCTTTCATATGAATGAGTCCTTCTTTACCCTGGATTTTGATCGTCGATTAACGACAGAAGAAATAGACCGTCTTGTGAAGCTGGCGAACGAAGGAATCCGCACAAATGCTCAGGTAAGAACACATTATGGAACCGCTGAACGTTTCTCCGATGTGTCCTATAGATCAAAGATTGAGTTTGCGGGGGCCTTAAGGCTTGTTGAAATTGAAGGCTATGATCTTTGTGCTTGTTCATCGCTTCATGTTAAACGGACGGGAGAATTAGGAGTCCTACAAGTCGTTCAGGACAAGCAAGTTCGTGGTGGCTCCAGACTAACGGTATTGGTTGGCGAGGAAGCTCTGGAGGCACTTCAGGCAAGAGCTCATGTGAGTGAGACTCTTGCCCGTGCAAAATCTTGCCATTATGAGAATCTTCCGGACAGACTTCATAAAGATGAAACTGAGATCTATGACCTGAAACAGAAGGTCATGATGCTCCGTAACTCATTCATTGAGAATCGTCTAACTGAAATCGAACATCTCGATGAACCTCTGGTGATCTTTATCTCCGGCGATGATGACGATGTGATGCGGGTCCAGGATCACTTGATTGGGAAACAGGAAGTTGATCAATTCCTCCTGCTCCGTGCCATCGGTGAAGATGTCTTTAGTTTCAAGCTATATGCTACAGATGTGGCAACGCTGGTTAAGACCTTCAGTGAATATTTTGAAATTCACGGGGGTGTAAGAGACAAAGTAGCTCAGGGTCGTTTGATGATGGGTGAAGAATCCACCGAGATCCTCCGAGCCCTAGGTTTTGAGCAACAAATGCATCTTAGTTTTCCTTGAACATGCGATCGATGACTTTTTCTTTCTCGAAACCCAAGACCTCCATAATATGGAGGAGATTCGTAAAAGAGATTCGATGTTGACCATTTTCGATTGCACAGTAATATGGCTGTGTAATCTCAGCTTGTTCCGCAATTTGAAGTTGACTTAACTGTTCTTTCTCCCTATGCTTCCGCAATACTTGTCCCAGTTTTTGATCGATTTCTCTCATTCCTTTACCATCCCTTCTTAACTTTATCGGCTTCTCCTTCTAAGGCGTATAGCCTATCAGCACTTGTTAAATTAAGGTTCAAATCTATTGGATAGCCACATTATCAATAGTTTGTATCTTAGAGATTTTAGCAAAGCTTAGCACAAGAGTTACATGATTTGTTCCAAGAATGAGTGAAAAGCATAGAATATAACAAAATGTGATATTTTCAGGGACTTGATCCTGTATCTAAGCAGTCTAACGGGTGTTAGACTGAGCTTAAAAGGAGGCATCCGCTTGAGTATTGATACCCAAAGGAAGAAAGAACGAGCATTCTTATTTTCTGTTGCACTCAGCCAAGATACGAGTGAAGCTGAATTGCAAAGTTCATTAGAAGAATTGGCAGAGCTTGCTTCAACGGCAGGTGCAGACGTTGTTGGTGAAATGAGCCAGCGTAGACCACAGATTGATCCTGCTTACCGAATGGGCCGAGGCAAATTGGACGAGTTGAAGAATTATGTGGATGAACTCGAGGTAGATCTCGTGGTCAGCGATGATGAGTTGAGTCCCAGTCAATTGAGGAACCTCGAAGAGTACTTAGATTGTGCAGTTCTTGATAGAAGTCACTTGATCTTGGATATCTTCGCGCAACGAGCTATCAGCCATGAAGGACGTCTGCAAGTTGAATTGGCGCAATTGCGTTATATGTTACCTCGCCTTCGCCAACAAAAAGGAAGCCTATCAAGACTGGCGGGGGGTATCGGTACCCGCGGACCGGGTGAGTCGCAACTTGAAACCGATAGACGTCATATCAGGCGACGGATAACACAACTTGAGAAGCAACTATCTGCTTGGAGTGACCGTCGTCAGCGTCAAAATCAACGACGAAAAAACACTTTGACGATCGCTATCGTAGGGTACACGAATGCGGGAAAGTCCAGCCTGATAAACCGCTTGAGTAAAAGCGAACTCTATGTTGAAGATCAACTCTTTGCAACCTTAGATGCTCATTTGAGGCGTATCTATATGCCACAGGTCCCTGTCGATGTCCTCTTATCAGATACCGTAGGATTTATTCGCAAACTACCTCATATGTTGATTGATGCTTTTAAATCTACGCTTGAAGTTGTCGCTGAAGCTGACTTACTCCTCCATGTTATCGATGCAAGTGATCCGGAAGCTGCTGAACAGCTTGCAGCCTCACAGGCAGTCTTAGCTGAGATTGGTGCTGACAGAATCCCTTGTCACTATGCCATTAATAAAATAGATCTATTGACGGATGGAGAAGCTATTGACCCTGAGCTCATGCCTAGTTTGAGGAGTACAAGCTCTCCGGATGAAGTGCATTTAATATCGGCACGATCCGGTGAAGGAGTTGAAGCATTGAGAGATAATTTGGAACAAGCATGTCTGAAGATCCTCGAACAAAGGAAGGTGATACATTGAGATTTAAGCTGGAAGCGGGAAGCAGGCCGCGGTCACTCGTTATACCTTGTCTCTTAGGTCTGGAATCCGTCGTTGGAGATGAACTGCGTGCGTTGGGGGTTGCTTCTGAAGATATCCGTCAAGAGAACGGTCAAGTGTATTGGGATCTTGACCCTTCCGGCAGTGCTGATGTTTGGGCGGAACGATTAAATCGTGCGCTTTATCTCGGTAACGTGGGCTTGGCTACTGCGGAACGGCTACAGGTCGAGCTTGCAAGGGATGTCTGTGAGACCTTCGATGCCGTCTTTGACTTTGCCCGGAGCTTACCTTGGGAAGCTTATATCCCTGAAAACTACTTCATCCATATCAGCGGGTGGTCTCGGAAATCCAAAATATTCGGTATCTCAGCTGCTCAAAGCCTTGTCAAAAGAGCGATTGTAGATCGTTTGCTCGAAGTGCGCCGCTTGAATCCTGACTCAATCATTGAAGAGGACTCAGATGTTGGTGAAGTACGCATTCAAATGGTTTTTCAAGATGATATCTTGAGCTTACGGCTTGATACCTCAGGCGACGGCCTTCACAAGAGAGGCTATCGTTTAGAACAGGGAGAAGCACCGCTAAAGGAAACATTGGCTGCTGCTCTTATTCGCCTATCCATGTGGCCTCGTCGTAAAGGTGAAGGGCTCTATGATCCCTTCTGTGGTTCCGGCACCTTCATCATTGAAGCCGCACGGGCGATGGAGGGCATTGCCCCCGGATCCTTACGACGCTTTCGCTTTGAAGATTGGCCTGACAACAATCCCACCTTGCGTGATGCATATCTCACGATCCCAAAACCGGAATTGAACGCCGGACCGATCCTAGGATCCGATATTGATCCGAGGAATTTAAGGTTAGCGGAGCGCAATGCCGAACGGGCAGGGGTATCGGATCTGGTTCGATTCTTCCGGGCAGATATATTGCAAGATTCTTTTCTGGCGATTCCTGAGTTTGATGAAGAACGCCCTATGCTCATTCTTACCAACCCACCCTATGGTGAGAGGATGGATAGTGAAGTTAAACCGCTTCATCAAGCGTTAAAGAGAGAACTCTTCGATGGACGGGGGCTGTTACCACGTCGTCGTCTTACTGTCATCACAGCAGCACCTGAATTTGAAGCCGATATGACCTTTGTCGCTGATAAGAGACGAAAGCTATATAACGGAATGATCTTATCCCCCATGTATCACTATCATCGAGCCGGTAGAACGAAGGCTTATGGAGGTAGAAGTCGATGATTCAGGATTTGACGCGCAGGAGTCGGAAAGCATTTCATGCTCTTAAAAATTGTTCGGCTCAAGATCGCAGCAGAATTCTCAAAGCATTGGCTAAGCAATTGGTAGCTTCACGTGATGCAATCAAGAAGCACAATAACTTGGATGTTGCGCGAGCCAAATCGTCAGGTCTATCTTCGGCTCTCCAAGATAGATTGATCATCGACGAACCTAAACTTCATGCACTCGAAGTGGGCCTGGATCAATTGGCAGCAATGGACGACCTACTCGATACCATCGGCTTGGCTCGTGAGTTGGATGCAGGATTAGAGCTCTACCGTGTTGCTTGCCCAATCGGCGTTATTGGAGTTGTTTTCGAGGCCAGGCCGGATGCCTTGGTTCAGATTGCTGGTCTTTGTCTGAAAACCGGTAACGCCGTCATCTTGAAAGGCGGGAGTGAAGCTCAATTTACCAATCGTTTTCTAGTCGAACTCATCCAAGATGTGCTTGTAGCTGAAGGATTCCCTCGCGAAGCGGTTCAAGCCATAGAAAGTCGAGAAGACTTACGATCCATCTTAGCGTTGCATGAAGATATTGATCTCCTCATTCCTCGTGGTTCAAATGAGTTTGTCCGATATTGTATGGAGAATTCTTTGATACCGGTCTTGGGGCATGCTGACGGTATTTGTCATATCTATCTGCACAATGAAGCGAATCTCAACCGAGCTTTACCAATCCTTCTTGATGCAAAAACGCAGGCGACAGGTGTATGCAACGCAATGGAAACCCTGCTGATCGATGTTGCGTGGAGTCAGGAAGATCTTGCACACATTATTGAAGCTTTGCAACGAGTCCATGTACAGATATTTGCTGATCGTGAGCTAGCTGTAATGTTTGACTTGCCAATCGTAGAGGACTGGCATCATGAGTACTTAAGTTTTGGCCTAAGTGTGAAGCTGGTCGATGGCCTAGATGAAGCCATAGAACACATCAATCGCTATGGGTCGGGGCACACGGATGCTATTTTGACTGAAGATAGGAACGCCGCTGAGCAATTCATGAAGAAAGTAGATTCAGCCAATGTTTACCACAATTGTTCCACTCGATTTTCGGATGGATTCCGTTATGGTTTCGGTGCTGAAGTGGGTGTATCGACCGCAAAGATCCATGCTCGCGGGCCGGTAGGTCCTGAAGGGCTTTTAAGTTATCAGTATAGACTCTATGGGAGCGGCCAAACCGTGGCACCCTATGCAGAGGGAATTAAGAAATTCACTCATCGTGATCTTTCTGATCGCTTGCATTAACTGTTATGATAGATTGCAGAAAACAGATCCGGCGATCCAACATTAGGATTGCATACCGTGCGCAGGTTAAGAGCCGAGGTTTGGAGGAAAAACTTGACTGACAATAATAAGAAACAAGGCATTGAAGACTATCAAAATGTAATGATCTTTGATCATCCCTTGATCGTCCACAAGATTACGATGTTACGTTCGAAGGATACGACAACGAAAGAGTTTCGTGAGTTGACCCGCGAGATTTCTACCTTGATGGCCTATGAAGTCACGCGTGATCTTCCACTCGAGACCATTGAAGTCGAAACCCCCATGCGCAAAACCACTGCTCGGGTTATTGCAGGGAAGAAGCTTGCCTTTGTCCCTATCCTCAGAGCCGGTTTAGGTATGGTCGACGGTATGCTGGATCTTGTCCCGATGGCGAAGGTTGGGCACATCGGTCTATATCGCGATCCTGAAACGCTTGAACCCGTTGATTACTACTTCAAATTGCCTGCCGATTCCGACAAACGTGACATCATTCTCTTAGATCCGATGCTTGCTACCGGAGGTTCTGCCAGTGCTGCCATCTCATTCCTCAAGGCAAGAGGGTATAACAACATTCGATTCGTGTGTCTGATTGCTGCACCGGAAGGGGTCGAGCGTTTGCATACTGATCATCCGGATGTTTCCGTTTTCTGCGCCAGCCTCGATGAGAAACTGGATGAGAATGGTTATATACTCCCGGGCTTAGGTGATGCCGGTGACCGTTTATTTGGTACGAAATAGTTAAGCAACCCGTCGATCTGTCTCTGCTTCCATAAAAAAGTAAAGGCTCACATCGGCAATTTCTAATCTGCATGAAGAGGGGAGGACGAACGTTTCGTTTCTCCCTATTGTTTTGCCGTCAACACGAACTGTGCCTAATCCTATGGTTTTTATAACATATGAATTGTTTTCAACCATAAGTGCACAATGCTCCGGCAAAACATGAGAGCTCTTCAATAAGTAATCGGCCAGCTCCGGACTTGAGCCTAAAACGCATCTTCCTTCAACCCAGAAGATCTGGTGGGCTTCAAGACGAGTCATTCCCGGAGGAGCCTGCGTCAAGCATGCAAGGGGAATCGCCGGCGGTAAAAACATCGCAGTCGTATGTTCTTGCGACATAGAACGATCGATTCGTTTGATCTTAAGTGTTCCATCTGTTTGTGACGAAATCATCGTATCCAATTCTCGCCCTAAGATCCCTTCCACGAGACCGGGCCATTCTTCGTCCCGAGCCATCAACCACAGCTTCGCTTGCTTTGAGTTCAAATCGTCAGACTTCAAATAGATCTCAAGCAGGTTTTGAAAGAAATCCTCCGCCTCGTCGAGCTTACAACGAACGAACAAGGGCTTCCTTAGATCAAGCTCAAACACTCCTTCGGATTCGCTTAGTTGGAAATAAACAAAACGCATATTCCACTGAAGCGTAGTTGAACCACCGAAGTGGCGATCATAGATCTTGGCGAAGGTTTCCAACAAATGAGCCAGTATCTTCGGTGATAAATTTCTGTCCAATACTCGCTCAAGCGTGATCCAATCACCCCAAGAACTTACCCATGCTCCTTCGAATAGAGGTGACTGTTGGAAGTGAACGAGATCTGTCCCATGCTGATAAATCCCAGCTTCTTGCTCGAAGCCTGCCAAGTCTAAGCTTAGCTTTAGCAGGGATTGATTTCCCGGTCCTTGAATCTCCTCTATCATCCTACGATGCTCAAAGCAGGGCTTGAACCAAAGACTGTGGAAAACATTTCTGCGGCAAACGCACGAGCTTCGTTATTAAACAAAACTGCGATCGCGATGAGTATTGCAATGACAAGAACAACTTCCAAGACAACGGCTGCCCTGAATCCCCTAATGTTCTCCATTGGTTTGAAACCAAATTTTATCCTTCTATTGATCTTCATTTCATCCTCCTCTTTATGCTTAAGGTACACACCAAGAGTCTATCGATCCCATGAGCATGCAACGTAAGGATCTTTCCCTAAAACATCCTTTAACATCCAAAAGCCTGCTAAGTCTTCCATCAAAAGCTGCCGAACGTCTCAAGAGCCGAGCTCAAACAGATAAGTATTATTGCTACGAGGTCCAGCATGATGGGAATCATCAGACCGGTCTGCAATTGGGCTTTCCTAATGTGCTGACGCATTTGACTACTGCTACTTTCCGCTATCATCTGCTCACCAAATCGTAAGAGACTCTCTCGCGAACCGCTCTCGCAATACCTTTGAAGCAGGGCGATGGATTCTTGGATCTCGGTGATTTTTATGTTGTGACTCCAGATGGTTAAGACTTCCAAGATAGGATTACCGCCTTGGATTAAAAACTGAAGGTTCTTGCAATCATCAGAGAGGGGACCGGGAGGGAGATCCTTCAGCAATTCTTTCCATGCATTTGAAAGTGAAAAGCCTGCTATAAGGTGAAGGTATAAGCGATGCTGAAATTCAGGAAAATCTTGCCGGATGGAATTGCCGATGTTCTTGGCATCAGTCGTTATTTTAAAGTAACAGCTTGTTAGGATGAGGACGACTAGACTTAACGCTCCTACGAGGTTTTGCCAAAGTAAAACAACGAAGAGGCCAAGAGATAGAAGTAATATTCGACTCATGTTCTGCACGAGCACCTGCTCTAAGGAAGGTACGAACGTTCTCGAGTCAGGCCTTGTTCGGCCTGTACTACAGCTCACATTCCACGCTTCAAGCAAAGGCATAGAATGCTTCGAATGAATGAAGCGTGAGCATATCTTTTGAAATAACTTCAGAGACGGAATACGAAGGAAGACTGCTCTCAGATGTTTTGATACAACTTCAAATGAATTACTTGCTTGATTGGATTTTAGGAATAATGACCCTGCCGCCAAAGCCAAGAGCCAAGCAAAAGAGGCCAATAGCAGTCCGATGGGTGAATTCGAAGGTCCTGTTACAAGCAAGCGCGGTAAAAAGAAGCGAAAGATAAACGGTAAGACAAGCATCACTTGTGCTTCGGTTTTCTGAGCAGCTATACCGGCTTCCAATTCCAGATCCATCCTTAGTGTACGGCGAAAGTAGCGTAAGGACGTCAAGCTGATTTCGCCCAGTTGTTCCTTGAAAGCTTCGTGTCCAAAGAGTGCATTGAGGAAGAATCTTGCTTCAGGAGGCAATTTTGTTAGCAGAAAGTCGAGATAAATCCGTTGGTCAGTCTGTGAGCGATAGGTTTGCTCCATCCAGAAGATGGTCTTAGACCATTCGGGATCTTGAGGTGGAGACTGTAGCTTTAGTTTTTGCAGAAACTGACCCACAGAATAAGCATCTTGAAAATAGACGTTTGCTGCTTCTAAGAGATGTAGATAACGTTTGTTTTGGATTTTGATCTTCTTACGTTGCTCTAATTGCCGGTAATAATCATTTAGCGGAAAATATGCGAGACTTCCTAGCGCTAGCCAAACAAACCCAAAGGGAAGGAATATTCTCGCCGGAATTAACCCAACAGCCCATAGGATGAGCTTCCGTCGATACCTGATCATGCGACTTGCTCCAACTGTGGCCGACCTGACTTCATTCCATGACAGCGAACTAACTCCTTTACATAACGATGACCGGCAGGGTTTCTTTCCAAGTGAACTAACCATTGGAACCCTTCCGCCAGACTTTCAATGACTGTCTCGTATGGTAGATTTGCATGGGAGTAGATGAGCTGTGCCAAACGCCTCAACATACCCGCGGGACTGTTGCCGTGACCGGTGCATAACGTACCCGGATGTCCGGTATTCATCGCTTGCATGAGATCCACGGCTTCAGCTCCTCGGACTTCGCCAACAATGATTCGATCCGGTCGCATTCGAAGGGCTGCGCGGATCAACTCGGATATTGTGACTTCACCTCTACCATCCGGGCCGGATCGTTGTGCTTCCATCCGAACCAGGTTGGGTAAACCTTGGAGTTGGAGTTCACACGCATCTTCGATTGTGATGACTCTTTCAGTTGACGGTATGAAGGATGATAGTGCGTTTAAGAGCGTTGTTTTCCCTGTTCCTGTACCTCCGGCAATGAAAATAGCCTGCCGCTCGGCGACCCCGAACTTAAGATATTTGAGTTGATCCTTCGTTAGGAATTTGCTATCTATGAGAGCTTCTATGTCCGGCCGAATGCCTGTGAATTTACGGATCGTCAAGAGCGGGCCTTCAGGAGAGACGGGTCGTATCACTGCATGAGCTCTTGAACCGTCCGGGAGTCTAACCTCAGCCATGGGGTATTGACGACTAAGTTGACGATTTCTGGCTCCGAAGATTTGTTGAATGAGATTTAAGAGTTGTTCTTCAGAGGTGAATTTTAAATCGCTGACGTGGATCTTGCCTCGCACTTCATAGAATATCGTCTCATGATGATTCACCATAATTTCCGTAACCTGAGGATCGTTCATGAGGGTTTGGATAGGTCCATAGCCTCTAAGAATGTCGAAGACTTCCTGATAGAGGATTTTTCTTTCAGATGAGCTCAGTCCCGACCCAATCAAGTGTGGTGCAAGTTCTCGCTGAATGCATCGTTGTAGGTCTTGGGTGCTCAAGGTCGAACTATCTATTTGATCCGCTAAAAAAGCCTTCTGTAGATACAATAATAATTGATCTAAATTACTCGTCATGATTGACCTCCTAAGCTATAAGATGACGGATAGCCTGATCGAATATCGTGGATCTTTCGCCGAAATACACCGTTTATGACGGGTCTGTTCAGCTTGAATTGACCCCTCGTCACTGTTACGATTCATTACATTCAATTCCCATGGATCGAGGAGTATGCATGAAGCAGAATTACACATTATTTACTTCTGAATCTGTCACTGAAGGTCACCCGGACAAGGTGTGTGACAGGATATCAGATAGCGTCTTGGACGCTGTTTTAGAGAGGGACCCCGTTGCGCGTGTCGCGTGTGAAACGATCGTCACAACCGGCATGGTTTTCGTTATGGGTGAAATGACGACAACGACGTATGTCGACATTGCTCAAATCGTCCGCAAGACGCTAAGCAGTATTGGTTATAATCGGCCGGAATATGGTTTTGACGGCAGAACCTGTGCTGTTTTGACGGCCCTCGATGATCAGTCTCCGGACATTTCCCAAGGCGTGACACAGGCTCTAGAAGGTCGAAAGTCCCAAGCCGGAATCTTAGGTGCAGGCGATCAAGGGATGATGTTTGGCTACGCCACTAACGAAAGTGCTGAATACATGCCGATGCCGATCTTATTGGCTCATAAATTGACCCAAGGGCTGGCCAGACTGCGTCATGAGGGAGTCTTACCTTACTTAAGGCCTGACGGGAAAGCACAGGTGACGGTCGCTTACGACGAGGATTCAAAGCCAAAGTTTGTCCACACGATCGTTGTATCGACGCAGCATGATGCGGAAGTATCACTAGAACAAATCCGTGAAGACATTAAAGAGCATCTGGTCAAGCAGATTATTCCACCGGAGCTCCTTACGGATGAGCTGATTCTCCATGTCAATCCCACCGGTCGCTTCGTGCTTGGGGGTCCCCAGGCGGACTCAGGCTTATCGGGGCGAAAAATTATCTGCGACACCTATGGCGGGATGGCTTCCCATGGTGGCGGATCCTTTTCCGGGAAAGACCCGACCAAAGTCGATCGCTCCGGAGCTTATGCAGCTCGTTATGTCGCGAAGAACTTGGTAGCTTCCGGGCTATGTGAACGTTGTGAAGTTCAAATTGCATATGCCATTGGTTTAGCCAAGCCCGTATCGATCCATGTCGATAGCTTTGGTACGTCTCAATTAAGTAATGCTGAACTTGCAGGTAAAGTCGAAGCCGTTTTCGATTTAACACCCGGTGGGATCATCAAGCATTTGCAGCTTAACCGTCCTATCTATGCCCAGATATCTAATTATGGTCACTTCGGTCGGAATGAATTGGATCTGCCTTGGGAGCAAACCGATAAGATTCAAGAACTGCTAGAGGCTTGAGATGAAAGAGCCTTTTGAACTTTGTGCTTTATGTTTAAAGAGGAGTTCAAAGACCATCTGTGCCGCATGCTATGGCATTTTGCCGCATCGAACCTTGTTTTCCAGACGCTTATTACTTAAGAGTCCTATGTATGGTGAGCTCATGGCGGTTGCGGCTTTTCATTATCATACGCCTATTCCACGCATCGTTCGCCACTTCAAGTTTTATGAGCAAGTGCGTCACGCCAAGTGGATGGGTCAGGCTATGAGTCAATCCTTCTTACGATATCGGGCAGACATAAACAGTGGTCGCATAGGTTTACATCATTTGGATCTCATGAACCCTTCAGCGGTTCTGCCTTTACCCCTTCACCCGGAGCGAGAACGAGAACGTGGGTACAATCAAGCTTTGGAATTGGCAGAAGTGATCGCCTTAGGCTTGGGAATACCGCTAAAGACGGAGGGCTTTTATCGTGTCAAAGCAACCAAGCGCCAAAGCGAGATGTTTGGTCGTCTTGAGCGATATACTAATGTTCGAAATGCTTTTGCAGTACAAGCGTCTAAATGGCAAGGTGAAAAGATCTTGTTGGTAGACGATGTCAGCACGACAGGAGCCAGCCTCCAAGCTGCTGCTGAAGCGCTATTGGATGCGGGTGCTTATGCTGTCTTAGGCTTAGTCTTCGCGAGTGATCGTCGGGGATTCGATGAATCTTTAGAAGATGCAGCTTAGCGCTATCCTATCAACATAGGTTCTTGGACAAGGTTTTACAAAACGAGATTTGGAGAAAGTCATGAGCAAAATAGTCAAAGAAACATTTGGGAAAATGCCGGATGGACAAGCGGTAGATCTCTATCGAATGATCAATGAGAGAGGTTCGTACGTTGAAGTTTTGAATCTCGGCATCACCATTCGTTCAATCGTTGTCTACGACAAAGAGGGAATCCAACGAGATATCGTGCTGGGCTATGACAGCGTGGAAGAGTATCTCGAAAACGATGGATATCTCGGAGCAACCATTGGACGATATGCGAACCGCATCGGTGGAGCTAAATTCTTAATTGACGGTGTGGAGTATAAGGTCGATGCCAACGAAGGTGATAATGCACTTCATGGCGGAGGCAGCGGGTTTGATAAAAGACTGTGGACCATTGAAGAAGTTGATGCAAAAACATTGCGCTGCCATCTGATATCAGAAGACGGGGACATGGGTTATCCCGGTCAAGTTGAAGTGACGCTCGACTTGGAATGGACAGATGACCAACGCTTGACGTTCACCTACCATGCCACAACGGATGCTCCAACCGTCATTAATCTCACGAATCATAGCTATTTCAATCTCTCAGGTTCTTTGGAACCAACAATCTTACATCATGAATTAAATTCTCAAGCCATAGGATATACACCGATCGATGAAAGCTCCATTCCACTTGGTTCTATGGACTCTGTCGAAGGAACACCGTTTGATTTGAGGGATGCGGTTATCTTGGGAGATCACTTTGCGAAGCATGGAGAAGTGAAAGACGGCTTCGATCATAATTTCATCCTTCTTGGAGAAGGCCTCAAGAATGCAGTAGGGCTCTATTCTCCGGCAACAGATATCAGAATGGTGGTTCGTACAACGGAACCGGGCATTCAGATCTATACGGGCGTTCAACTTACAAACCGTACCGGTAAACAAGGCGCAACGTACGATCGTTTTGCTGGGATTTGTTTGGAAACCCAACATTATCCTGACAGTCCCAACCAAGAAGCTTTCCCTCAGACAATCCTTCGCCCGGGAGAAGAATTCACAAGCCAGACGGAGTATCATGTCCTAACATAATTTGGCTGTGATATACTGACGTTGCCTAGAGAGCCGATGTCCTTTATTTAGGGCTTGCAATTGACATTAAACGGGAGCTCGGGTTAGTGAGTACATACGTCAATCCTTCAGCTTCGGCTGCCATGGACGACGGAAGCGCTCCGCAGAGCACCCACCTTACGGAAACGCGAGGTGTCTAAATGTGGATACGGACTCTAGGCTTTTTCATTTAAAAATAGGAGGTTCGAGTCCAGCGTGATTATCTACAACACCCTGACACGTAAGAAAGAGACGTTTGTACCGTTAGAAGAAGGCAAGGTAAAAATGTACGTCTGTGGCCCAACCGTCTATGACTACATACACCTTGGAAATGCACGTCCTCTTGTTTGTTTCGATATCCTCCGACGCTATTTTGAACACCTTGGCTATGAGGTGACCTTCGTCCAAAATTTCACGGATATCGATGATAAACTTATTCATCGAGCGGCACGAGAAGACAAGACTGTGCCGGAGATTGCTGAGTATTTCATTGCTGCATACTTGGAAGACTCACAAAATTTAGGTGTGAAGATGCCAGACATCGCACCCCGTGCTACCAAATCCATGGACTCTATTCGCGACATGATCCAAGCCTTGCTTGATAAAAACTATGCTTACATTGGATCGGATGCCGTTTACTACGATGTCAGTAAGAATTCTCGCTATGGCCGTTTATCCGGACATAGCCTGGAAAGCCTTCAAACGGGTGAACGAGATCAAGCGTACTTCGCAGAAGGGAAAGAAGCGGTCGAAGACTTTGCTCTCTGGAAATTCAAGCGTGGTAATGAGCCTTCATGGGATGGACCCGGCGGTGAGGGGAGACCCGGTTGGCACATTGAATGTTCTGCTATGATTCGTGAGAACTTAGGTGAGACGATCGACATTCATGCCGGTGGCCAAGATCTAATCTTTCCTCACCATGAGAACGAGATTGCCCAAAGTGAAGTTTTGCATGATGCTCCGCTGGCAAATTATTGGATGCACAATGCATACATCAATATCGATGGTGTGAAGCTCTCAAAATCGTTAGGAAACTCCATTAAATTGCGGGACTTGGCGGCTGATTGGACTTACCCGGTTCTGCGCTTCTTCATTGCACAAGCCAATTACAGGAGTGCCTTAAACGTCGATGATGATAGTTTGTTGGCGGCTAAACAGGCTCTCGAACGAGTTAAGAATGCAGTGTCCAGAATTAAGTTTCTTCTCGAGCAACCGGAAGAATTGGCTGAAGATTCAGCGGTTGAACGGGCTTTCGAGTATGTAAGGACACAGAAACTAGCGATATATCAAGCGATGGATGATGACCTCAATACCGCCGATGCGCTTAGTGAAGCGTTCATACTCATCCATACGTTTAATCAAAATGAGAATGATCCGGCATATAGGTCACACAGAGTACTGAAGAGGATCTTAGATCTCCTCACAGAATTCTTTAGCATCTTGGGTTTGGATCTCGCTGTAGATGATGAGATCCCGTCTGACGTCATCGAGCTATTGGCTCAACGCGCAGATGCCCGTGAGGCGAAAGATTGGGCAAAATCCGATGAAATTCGTGACATGATCCGTGATCTTGGATTTGATGTAAGAGACACAGCTGAGGGACAACAGTGTACTCCACTGACGGCTTAAAGCCTCCATCGCATCGTATCAAAGCGATCCATGAATTTTTGCCTGCACTTACCGGTGGCAGTCCTGATGAAACAAACTCATTGAGTGATGCTAAGCAAGTGCTTCAATTACCGATAACGACCTTGGCTTATGTTGGAGATGCTTGGTATGAATGGCAGTTGCGCAGAGCATTGTTGAGAGAACATCGCGGACCAAGTGGCGGTATAAATCAAGCCTCTGCTTTTTTTTCAAGTGCATCGTTTCAAGCCTATTTATTTGACAGCTTTGAAAAAGCCTGCGATGGAACGGAAGCGAACTTGCTTAGACGTGCGAGAAACCATAAGAGCCGTTCGACCCCAAAACATGGTGAAATTCAAGCTTATCGGCTGGCAACTGCAGTAGAGGCTTTGTTGGGTTTCTGGGTCTTGAGCGATAAGGAAGAAAGAGCACTCAAACTCTTGCATAATGCCTGGGCAGATGCTTCAGCGGCATGGTCCGAGTCAAAACGAATGTTTATAACGAGAGAGGTCCAAGATGACAAATAGACAAGGTGACCATAAATCAAGAGAAAATCGTTCAGGGCAGCAACGAGGTCGCGCCGGTCGGCGGAGATACCGGGATGAAAATACGTCACAGGATAGGCCGGCTCGTCGTCAAGGCGATCGAGAATGGGACCGTGGGGAAGAACGTAACGAAGGCAACACCCGCCCAGGAAGAAGCGGGCGAGGTGGCTATCGATCCGACCGCAGGGGTGGTCGCGAGGATAGACGATCACGATATGACGACAAAGATTCAAGAAATACTTCACGTCGATCGGGAGAAGGAAGGCGTGAAGGGGATAGGCGACGAGATAATGCGTCCAAAGATCAAGGCAGGCGGCCACGACAAGACAGGGCCAACTTCCGTGATGAACCGAGAGAAGATCGGATTGAAGGTCGTCATCCTTTCATCGAAGCTGTTAATGCAGGAAGAACGGTCGACAAGATCTGGCTTCAAAAAGATTTGCACTTTGATAACAAGCTGGAATTAGCCTTAGACGAAGCAAAGAACGGTGGAGCCGTTGTTCTTACCGTTGAACGTGTTGCTTTAGATCGCATGAGCGATGGTAGAAATCACCAAGGAATCGTTGCTCAAATCGCAGCTCGTGACTACGTTGAGCTCACCGACTTAATTGAACACGCTAGAACAAGCGAACACCCATTGCTCATCATCGGTGATGAGTTACATGATCCTCACAACTTGGGAGCTCTGCTTCGTGTGATCGATGCTGTGGGAGCTCAAGGCTTGATTTTGACCAAACGTCGTTCAGCAGGTCTTGATGCAGTCGTAGCAAAAGCCTCTGCCGGCGCTATCGAACACGTGCCGGTCGCGAAAGTAGGAAACTTACAGCAAACCATCGAGACTCTCAAAGAAGCCGGATACTGGACGATAGCAGCCGATATGGATGGCGATGATCTCTACCACAGCGATACTCTGCAGAATCTAATCAGCCAGCCGCTAGCGCTTGTCTTAGGGAATGAAGCAGATGGTATTTCAGCAAGAATTCTCGAAACAGCGGATTTGAGTTTAAAGATTCCCATGATGGGTAAAGTCAATTCATTGAATGTCAGCGTTGCCGCTGCCGTCCTGGCTTTTGAGATTCAAAGACAAAGAGGTTGACGCGATGTTTGCCAAAGACCGTCGTCTGTATATCCTAGCGGGGCTGCTCTTAGTCGGAATTCTGTTTCTGCTTCTCTTTAGTTCGCGCCTGGCTCAACAGAGAATAGAAGAAGATAAGCAGTTTGCAATACTGCGAGCTAACGGCTCACATGTGTCGGATACGGATAGTAGTCCAAGAGATGGAATATTCCTCCAGGCAATCATCGATGTCTTAAATCATCCTCAAAGTGCAGAGGATACTTACCACAGTTTCAGTCCTAAGCAGAGGAATGAGGTTGGTTTCGAGGTATTCGTCGAGTATCTGGATCTCTTGCGCACCTATCAAACCGGACAGATCCAGGGTCTGACCCCTCTACCTCAACGTGCTGTTGAATCATATGAGGAACGCTTACTCACCCAATCACTCCCCGAAAATGGTGCCATAGCAAAGTACTATTACCTCGATGAGCTTACGGTCCCGGAAAATGAAAGATTGACCATCCGGATTCTTTCGAAGGATGGTGAGGCTATGCTGGACGGGCAGTTCATGCAATCGACGCTGGACCTATACCAACATGCAGAGTTATATTTCTCTGCCTTATCAGAAACAAATCTTGAAGCTCTTACACAATTAGTCTATTCGGACATCGATGAGCCGGATCTAAAGCGTAGAAAAGCCCAAGAGACTTTAGCTTTCTATCAGGAATTCGGATTCGATGCTTCGCTTCAACCGAATGCACTGGAAATCAGTTCAGACAATTTGCATTTTCGCCTTACCTCTACCTCCACGTATTACCTAAATGACAGCGAGCGTGTCTCCGGTGAGTCTTCAAACAGAGCAGAACATGATTTAGTCTTTCGACGAACGGAAGAAGGGATCGTAGTACAAGACCTTATCCCTATGCCCGAGCTCATGGAGCTGAAGTACATCAAGGCGAGAGAACCGTTGGATACGAACCAACAACGTTTTGAATTGGACGAATTGGATTCCAGCGATCTTGCCGGACAAATTTTGCTGACGCCTGATTTAAAGACCTTTGGTCTGGACTATGATCCCATCGAATTACAAGCTCAACGTTCCGTCGAAGATCCGGAAATGTACTACATTAGATCTTTGGATCAAGATAAATTAAGAATTGTTTTCAGTTATCCCAGTGCTCAGGCAAGAACAGAAGATAGACAAGGCAAGCTCATCTTCCTTTCCTTGAAAGAGAAGAGTGAAACGTGGAGCTTCGAGTCTAATGTTGAGATATCGATGAGTCGAGAGGATCTCTTAGGTTTATATCCGTTTTTTGATGTATACGATTATCGAGCAGGTCTAGGTTCCGATTTAGGTGTAAGGATGGTTTTTGGCACTCAGCAGCAGCTTCAGCGGATAGAGTTTGTTGCTCCTGAATGGCTTAGTCTCTCCAATCGACTGGATCAAGTAAAAGGCACCGCCTTTTTCCGATAGTTTCACTCGTTGAAGAAAATTTATGACTTGACAAGTTTTTTTGCAGAGGTTAATATCGCGATCGTTCTTTATTATTGCGCTCGTAGCTCAACTGGATAGAGCGTCTGACTACGGATCAGAAGGTTGTGGATTCAAGTTCTTCCGGGCGCGCCATGAACAAACGCTTCACGTTTATGTGGAGCGTTTTTCTTGGTGCGCCGGGCATGGCGCTTCATATGGGGGTGTAAGTCCCCTGCACGGGTAGGTA